>NZ_LBJP01000080.1:0-141942 GCF_028128715.1 Bradyrhizobium sp. CCBAU 51745
CGCCGTTGGCGATGCCATCGAGCAAATTGTTGATGTCGCTGGCGCGGTTGTCGAGCGACTGTGCGGTGAAGAAGTTGGTGGGGTTGTCCAGCGCCGAGTTCACCTTCTTGCCGGTCGACAGACGCGACTGGGTGGTGGCGAGGAGATCGGCGGTAGACTGGAGGGAGAGCAGGTTCTGGCGAACCGAAGAGGAGAGGACGATACCGGACATACTGTTACCTTTCTGGTAGCTACGCGTCCTGTTTGACCGACATTGATCAAACGACCGGCGGACGGTGCCTCCGAGCCTCTAACAATCCGTGAAATGAAACCGGTGGTTTCTCCGCGTCGGACGGAAACGCCTCGCTGCAAAGGTTCTGACCGGCGTCGTCGCAGGGGCGCAACGCATTGGCACCGCTTGATTTTTCGGCTGCCGCGAAAATGTTAACGACCCGTTAACCACATTCAGCAAGGATTGGACCCAAATCAGGGCGGGCAGCCGTTATTCGGGAAGGGTGCGCCGCTCGTTACAAAAGCGTTGATGGAGAACAGGCATGGCCCTCAAGGTCGAGCTCAGACCGCACGAACGCATCATCGTCGGGAACTGCGTCATCACCAACACCGACCAGCGGGCCCGCCTTCTGATCGACGGCGACAACGTGCCGATCCTGCGTGAGCGCGACATCCTCACGCCCGAGACCGCCGATACCCCGGCCAAGCTCGTCTATCTGGCGGTCCAGCTCATGTACATCTCGCCGGACCCGCAGACCCAGCACGGCACCTATTTCAACCTGGTGCGCGACATCGTCACCGCCGTACCGAGCTCCTGGCCGATCATCGAGGGCATCAACAACAACATCCTGAACGGCGACCTCTACAGGGCGCTGAAGGACGCTCGCAAGCTGATCGCCTATGAAGAGAAGCTGCGCGACCAATACAACGCTGCGCATCCCGAGGGTCACGTCAGCACGGCGGCCTGATCTCCGCAAGAAGTTCGCGCAAACGACAACGGCCCCGGATCATCTCCGGGGCCGTTGTCGTTTCAGCTGATCACGAACACTGCGCCGCGAGCGGCGGCGCCTCGACCTCGATCAATCCGCCGGTCCGCTGCATACCGAACCTGATCACGGCCGCCACCAGCGCATCGATATCGCTCTCGGCGGTACGATGGTTGACGATCGCGGCGCGGATCGCGAACTTGCCGTCCAAAATCGTGCTCGACGGCGCAGCGATGCCGGATTCCTGGACATCGGCGACGATCTCGCGATTGACCGCGTCTGCGGCGCGGTAGCGGAAGCAGACGATATTGAGATTGACGGGCGCCAGCAGCTCGAGCCGAGGCTCGGCGAGAACACGCGTCTCCAGATATCTTGCGAGCGCACAGCTTCGCGCGATCACCTCGCCAAGTCGGTCAGTGCCGAACGTCTTCAGCGTGAACCACGTCTTCAGCGCACGGAAGCCGCGCGACAGATCGGGGCCGAGATCGCAAGGCCAGACAGTGCCGGCCGCAAGCCCCCTCGCCTCGCGGCTCAGATAGGCCGCCGGCTGCGCAAACGCCTGCTTGTGACGTTCGCCGTCGCGCACCAGCAGGAAGCCGGCGTCGTAAGGCACCTGTCCCCATTTGTGGAAGTCGAGTGCGATCGAATCCGCAAGCGCGATGCCATCGAGCAACGGCGCGAGCTCCGGCGACAGGATCGCGAGCGCACCGAAGGCGCCGTCGACGTGAAACCAGATGCCTTCCTCGCGACACAGCTCCGCGATCGCCCTGAGATCGTCGATCGCACCGATGTCGACAGTGCCTGCCGACGCCGTGACCAGGAACGGCTTGAAACCGACTTCGCGATCCACGGCAATCCTTGCGCGCAGAGCAGCGACATCGATCCGATGATCGGCATCGACTTCGATCTTGCGCAGCGCATCGGTGCCGAAGCCGGCGATGTCCATGGCGCGAGAGATGCAGCCATGCGCGGCCTTCGACGCATAGGCCGTGAGCAGCGCACCGTCGCTGCTGATGCCGTGCTGCCGTGCCAGCGTGCCGAGCGCATTCGTGCGCGCCACCAGCACCGCCATCAGATTGGCCATCGACGTGCCGGTGACGAAGATGCCGCTCGCACCTTGCGGAAAGCCAAACAGGCCGCGCATCCACTCGACGATCTGGCGCTCGATCTCGATCGGCATGTGATCGCGCCCGCCGAGATTGGCGTTGAGGCCAGCTGCAAGCATCTCCGCGACCATGCCGACGGCGGTGCCGCCGCCGTGCACCCAGCCCATGAAGCCGGGATGAACGTTGCCCGTCGCGTAAGGGGCGACGTGCTCGGAGAACTCGCGATAGACGTCAGCGAGATCGGTTGCCTCGCGCGGCACGTCGGTTCGAATAGCCGCACGGACCTCGTTGGGGATCGGCTGCCAGACTGGCCGCGCGCGGACATTGGCAATGCCGTCGATCGCCTCGTCCAGCATCTGATGGGCGAGGTCGCGAAACGCGCTCCAGTCCTGCGGATCGAGCGACCCGTTCGTGGCGCCGGCCTTCGGATTGCGGATGATCTCGTTCATGCTGCGCTTCCCACGCCCGCCGTTGCGGTCCCCGCGGCATGCCGCGACAGCATCGCTGTGAATGCGGCAAAGATCTTGCGCATCTGCGGCGGCTTGTATGGAAACACGACAGGCGAATCCATGTTGTGCACGACGGCGGTGTTGTCGGCTTCGAACACCAACAGCTCGCCTTTCTGGTTCTCGGCGCAATCGACGATGAAGTAATCAAGCCCGACGCGCCGGCTCATTTCGTCAAGCGCGGATCTGTGGCGCGCGGCGAAAGCGCGATCGAAGTCCTGCATGAAGATGGCCTCTTCAGCCCGCTTCTCTTCGCTAAACGCCATGTAGGCGTTGAGATACCAGATGTCCCAGCGATCGGCGATCGCCATGTGGCAGGCATAGGGCTTACCGTCGACCACGGTGAGCCGGATTTTTCGATAGAGCCCGTCGGGGCTCGCGTAGTTGACAAAACGCGCCACGAAGAAGTCCTGCTCCTGTCGCTCGGTGAGATAGGCCGCGAGCGCGGCGGCATCGTCGAGCTTGGCAAGTCCAACGCCGGCATGCGTACCGCGCGGCCGCACAATCATCGGAAAGTGCAACTCGCCCGTGATCTCCGAGCAGGCAATCCGGCCTTCCGCCAGAGCGGTCAATTGTGCACGGGTCGCATGGGCGGTCACGGGAATGTCGAGACCGGGAATACCGGCGAGCAGCCGGAATAATTTGTCGCGATCGAGATTGCCGATCAGCTCGGGGCGATTGAGCAACGGCCGCGGCCAGTTCGGCGCAGCCTTTGCGATCAGCGCAAGCGCTTCGCGGCATTCCTCGGAATCAGATGCGACCACGATGGCAACGTCGTGCTCGGGCAGCGTTTCCGGCAGGCCTTTGTCCTTGGTCACATAAAGCGTCAGGAGCTCGATGTCGGAACCTTCGAGCAGGAATTCGATCGGCGTGTTGCCGCCCATGTCGATGTCCGCTGCCAGAGCCAGCACGCGCAGGCCCGGCTTCGGCGCAGCGGTAGGAGTCCGAAACAGCTGGTGGAACGAGAGCACCTCGGACTGGATGACGAGCCCGGCTTCCTTTTCCCCCATCAGCTGGGCGATCAGGGACAGATCCAGGCCCTCGCCAGCCTGCGCCGTCCCTTCGGCAATTCGCGCCAGCAGATGCTCGCGCAGCGGGTGCAGGTCGACACCCTCGAAGGCCTGGCGCGTCAAATGCGCAAAGCCGATACGGTCGGCATAGTCGGGCGCGGCAAGCGGATGCAACATTTCACACCTATACGGGCTACGCCGGCACAGCGGCGGTACGGTCAAGCAGCAGCTCGATCTTCACCAGGACGTGGGCGATGCGATCGAGAATGTGCTGCACATTACGTTGCGCTTGCGCGCTGTCGGCCGACCAGGCCTCGGTGACGTCTCGCGCGCCGACACAGAGCCGCAACGCAGCCTGCGGCGCACCGTCCGGCTGCTGCAGCCGCACCGGCTGGCCGACGAGGCAGCGTTGCGCCGCGACCTGCCGGTCCGCGGCGCTGCCGCCGATGTCATCGTTCATGGCGCGCGCGAGCGCGCGATGGACGGTGCTGGTATCCGAGATCGACACCGGCCTATTGTGGCGCATCAGGGTGAACGGAAAGATCGATCGCTGCATAAATTCTTCATCATCGGCATCAGCAGTGCCGACGGGTTGCGGGACGGCACGCAGCGACGGCGACAGCGCGATCATGCTGTCGATGCCGGCTGCCAGCTCGGCCATCGCCTTGGTGCGGAAGGCGCCGGGCACAGCATAATAGGTGCCGATCTCGGCCAGGGCCGCTTCCCAGCGCAGCCATTGACCGAAATTCGGACGGCGTTCGAAGCGCGAGCGCAGCGCCGTCCACGCCATCGGCCAGTCACAGCGGCCGGCATAATCGAAGAAATCAGGCGCGATCCGGTCGATCCGGTCGAGCGCCCGCGACAATCCCTTCGGCAGCAGCAGCGCGCCGCTGAAGGCGGGGCCGCCGAAGAACTTGGAGCCTGTTATCAGCACCATGTAGCCGCGATCGAGATAGAGGCGCAGCCGGCGGCGGCCGAGTCGCGCCTGGCAGGCATCGACGACGATCTGAACCTCGCGCGGCCAGCGCCGCGCGATCTCGTTGAGACAGGCGAAACTTGGCGCGCGCCAGCCGAGCTTTGACGAATCCATGATGTGCAACAGAACGCGCCGGCCTTGCGCGAGGCTGGCTTCGATTGCACGGATGACAGCATCATCCGCGTCAGGACGCATGGCGAAGCCGGAAGCGGCGTCAAGCAGCGGCACCGCGATCGTGTCGCCGGCAAGGCCCGAGATCGCTGCGTCCTTGCGCACCGCAACGCCGCTCGCCGTCACCGTGCTGAAATGGTGCCCGCGCGCGGTATGAACAGTGCCGCTGCCGGTCTGGTCGGCACCCACCACGATCGTCACCGGCGGCGTGCCGAGCACCGCGTGGGCAAGGAACAGAGCGTGCAGCTGGGAATCCGTACCCGATGGCGAGAACACGACGTCGACGCTCGGCGCGAGCAGGAAGTGGCCGCGCAGCTCCGCGCGCATGTCCTCGCAGCGCCGGTCGAAGGCGATCTCGACCTCGTCGAACAGCGATTTGTGGACCAGTTCCTCGCGCGCCAGCGCGGCGCGATCATAGGCTCCTTGCGAGATCGTCGATGCGGTCGAAGAGGCGAAATTCCAGATCTCGGGCTCAGGCGAGGATCCGCAGCCATAGGCGTTGACGCACTGTTTCGGATCAAGCGCCAGCCGCCCGTCACCGCCGGAGACGAGCAGCGTATCCAGCGGCGTGAACAGATCGCGCAGACGATAGCGCGAGCCGCCTCCGGATGCGCGCGCGATGTCTGCCGGGCGGGATGCGCCGATGCTCATCCCGACAAGCTCACGCCGCGCCGGCCGCCGCAGGCACGGCAGCGAATTGCGAGGCGATGTCGCCGTGGAACACCGAGGGACCGACATGATCGAGCGGGCTCTGGATGTCGGCCCAGATCTCGCCACCGATATCGGTCCAGCGCTTGCAGAAGGCGAAGTCCTCGGAGAGGTAAGTGCCGGTCGCCGGATCGATCATGCATTCGAACAGCGCGAACCGGTTCCGACTCGCGGCCAGCGTATCGTGCGAATGCTCGCGGAAGAACTGCAGATTGGCGTAATCAGGATGGCGGCACATCGCCTCCAGCGCCTGGCGGCGGATCATGAGGAAGCCGGTGCCCGCATAGCGCACGCGGGTAAAACCGTTGACCACCACGATACGATCGGGGTCCTCGATCTCGAGGACGTAGTCGAGCGAGGCCGCCGGCACATCGATGCGTCCCGACTGGATCGCCCGCGCAGCCTTGCCCCAATTGACGCGCTTGATCGGATAGCAGCCCGCGACGACATCGGCGCCACATTCGATCAGGCGGAACACCTGCTCCGGCCTGAAGCCGATATCGGCATCGATGAACAGGAAATGTGTCGCGTCGGGGTCGTCCAGGAACATCGCGACCAGATTGGCCCGTGCGCGCGTGATCAGCGCATCGCCGTCGCGCAAATGTACCTTGAGGGCGAGGTTCGACATGCCGTGCAAGGCGCGCTGCAGCGCGAAGATGGAGCTCGCATAGATGCTCGAAACCTGCCCGCCGAAGCAGGGCGTCGCCACCACCAATTGCATCTTGTCCGACATTGACGGCTCCGCCCGCTCCAATCCTCTCCAAGAGGTAAACAGGCATGGTTAACGGCGCCTTAATGCGCCGTTACAGGAACTTGACCAGCGAGAGCTCCGCGAGCTTGGCGGTCGTCTGGTAGGACGCCTGTAGCGCGTTCTGGAGCGACAGGATCTCGCTCGCGACCTGGTCGGGCGAAGCCGATTCCGCCTGGTCGACGATGGTCTGGAGTTGCGCCTTGGCCTGGGTCTGGCGCGTGGTCGCGTCCTTCATCGTGTTCTGGGCCATCGCGATGTCGGTCTGGATGTCCTCGATCTTCTGTTGCCCGGCCTGCGGCGTCAGCGCCTGCGTGGTGCGCAAGGCCAACGCGGCCACCTGCCCGCCCGCATACTGCCCGGTCGGCGAGGTCGAGAACGTGCCGAACACGGCGATCGCCTGCAACTGCTTGCGGATCGCGGTCTCGTCGGCCTGCGCGCCATATTGCACGGTGACGGAGTCATCCACCCGCGCCACCGCAGTCGAGCGCGCCGAGCCCGGCCCGTCATTGCCGGTGTACCATTTCACTGTGGTGGCCGAGCCGTTCACCAGCGTCGTCGCCGAGCCTAATGGCGAAGAGCCGACGCGCAGCGGGGCCTTTGCCGCCGTGACCGGGGACGTCGTGAAGCCGAGCGCCCCGAACGCCGCGCTGTTGGAGCTCGTGATGTTGAGGCTGCCGGGATCGTCCGTGTTGATCGTGATCACGCCGCCATGGATGGTCGACGGCTTCGTGGTGCCGGTGAGCTGATCGATCTTGCTGAGGAGAGTTGCGACGTTGTCGGTAATGTTGATCTGGTTTGGCCCGGTGGCGCCCGAGGCGACAAAAGTCAGCGTCTGACCGTTCACCGTGATGGTGTCGGCAGGCGGCCCCGCCTGGAACGCAGATTGGAGGACTTCCGGGCCGCCCGGGGTCGCCGTGCCGCTCAGCACGGTTGAACCCGTGATCGGAGGCGTCGACGGCGTGTTGACGCCTCGCGTCACGCTGCTGAGACCGAGCGCCGTGGCCGCCGGGCCGGCGGTGACCGTCACGTCTGTGGCAGTGCCAGTCGCGATCTGGATATTGCCGCTGGCGCTCAGGGTCACGTTGGCGGCGGGGATGCCGGCAGCCGTCGCGATCGCATTCAAGATGTCGGACACTTTCGCGACGCTGCCCGACGCCAATCCGATCGTGGTATTGCCGCTGGCCGACGTGACCGTGGCGACGTTGGGGTCGAAGGTGATCGTGTGGGCGCCGCTCGCGCCGGTGATGGTCAAAGTAGTACCGGTCGGAGCGTTGGCGAGCGCGCTGAGAACGGCCCCGTTGAGATGGGGTGTCGCCGAAGGATCGAGCGACGTCGTCGTTGTGGCAGCCGCCGATGCGCTGTCCTGCAACGCGACCGACCCCGTCCCGGTCGTCGAGGTATAGGGTGAGACCAGATTGCCGAGGGCCGCACCATTCGCGGTGGCGGATCCCGCCGTATTGAAGAAGTTGTCGCCGGCGGCGACGGCCGATGCGGCCACCAGCGAGGTGCCCGCCAGCTTCTTGATTGCGGTGTTCAGCGCGGTGTTGAGGTTCGCCGAGGTGATGGCCGGGTTGGATGGGACCGCTGGAATGATATTGGGATTGCCGGGATCGATCGCAAAGCTCCCGACCGGCGTCGGCGTCGCAGTGGACGCGGTCAGGTCGATCTGCTCGGTCGAACCATCGGGCAGCGTGAACTGCACGCTGAGCTTGTCGCCATTCTTTGGATTGACGCCATTGAGATTGACCGAGAACGATACCGGCGAGCCGCTCGGGCCGGTGACGGTCGCGCCCGTCAGCGTCGAGGACACCGCCGCGATCTTCAACCCGAACGGCGACGTCGGCGAATCCTCCTGCACCTGGATCGCGCCGGATGGCAACGTCGACTGCACCAGCCGTCCCATGCCGTTGGCGCCGAGATCGGCGGCCTGGCGCTCCGCCATGACGGTCTTCAGGCCCGCTTGCGTCGTGGTGCCATTGATGATGTCGCCGGCATTGGCGACGGATTGCGTGTTGTAGGCGGTCCCGGAGAACAGATAGCGGTTGCCCGACTGCGTGTTGAGGACGCCGACCATCGAGCCGAACTGCGCGGCCGCCGTGTTCTGCGCCACCGTCTGGCCGTTGACGTTGAGATCCTGCGAGGTGCCGGCCGAGCCTGTCTGCACCGTGTTGCGGATCGTCGTCAGCGACTGCAGCGCGGTGTTGGCGAGATTGATGTTGACGTTGACGTTGGTAATCGTGTCGGTATAGGCGGCAATGTTCGAAAGCTGCGCGCGCGAGGCGATCGCAAAGCCTTCGTTGGTGCCCATGCCGGAATAGTTCTGCGACAGCTTGCCGGTCGAGAGCTGCGTCGACAGGTCGGTGAGCTGCTGGTTGATATTGCGGATCTGCGCGCCGAGGACTGACGAGCCGTAATTGATGCTGCTGATCGACATGTTTCAGAGCCCTACTGATTACCCTTGAGCCTGGATCAACGTGTTCATCATGCTCTGCAC
The DNA here is from genome assembly GCF_028128715.1 of Bradyrhizobium sp. CCBAU 51745. NCBI lineage: Bacteria > Pseudomonadati > Pseudomonadota > Alphaproteobacteria > Hyphomicrobiales > Nitrobacteraceae > Bradyrhizobium > Bradyrhizobium sp. CCBAU 51745. Next base: position 8,700 of record NZ_LBJP01000080.1, read on the forward strand.
CACCGACATCACGTGGGCGTTGGCGGCATAGGCATTCTGGAGCTGGATCAGGTTCGACATCTCCGAGTCCAGATTGACGCTGGAGGTCGAGTTGAACTTGGCCTGCAGCGTCGAGACCACGACGCTCTGGCCCTGCTGCAGCTGGGTCGCCTGGGTCGAGGCGTTGGCCTGCACGCTCAGGAACTGCTGGAGGTAGTTCGAAACGCTGCCGGTGAACGGCTGGCTGGCCGAGCCGAGGCCGGTCTGCGGCGAATAGGAGTACACCGCGCTGGTGAGCTGCGAGTACAGATAGTCCGAGCGCGTGGTGTCGCCCGTGGGCGTTACCGGCGACGTATTGTAGATCGACAGCCTGGTCGGATCGGCGGTGAGTTGCGTGTTTACGGCGATGCGGCCGGCAAGGCCGGTCATCTGCAAGCCCGTCCCCGTGATTGCGCCGGTGTAGAGCGCCTGGCCACCGTCGGTGAACAGCGGCAGCTGCGGGCCACCCGAGGTCAGCGAGGAGACCGTCTTGCTGCTCGACGCCGCAGTGACCTTGGCGAGGCCGGAATTGTCGTCGGTGACGCGCAGCACCGTCGCGCTCGCGGGCGACGGGGAAAACGACAAATGGGAGCCCGGCAGCGCGGTGTTGAGCGCGGATGCGATCGCGCCCATGCCGCTGGAAAAATTGACGCCGATCTGCATCGGATTGGCATTGGTGGCGTTCTGGAGCGGCAGCGCGGTCGGATCGGTCACGTTCACCAGCGTGATCTGGCGCTGGGTGTTGGTGGAGTCGATATAGGTGATGTTGACGGTGTTGCCCGGTTGCGCGCCGGCAAGATCGATGTCGAAACCTGCGGGCGGACCGGAAACGGTGGTGCCCGCCGTGGTCTTGTCCGACAACGCGCTCGACATCGTCGCGGCGAGCTGGTCGACCTGGTTCTGCGCCTGCACCAGCGTCTGGTCCCGCAGCTTCAAATCGGCCGCGATCTGCCCGGAGGAGACGACGTTGTTGCCGGCGACGTCGATGGAGGAGCCGTTCGGCAGCTTGATGCTGAGCGCGCCAACGCCTGATTTGGCGGGATCAATATTATAGAGCGACGTAGCACTCAGCGCGCCAACGGACGCGAACGAGAATTGCGAGGCGAGGCCCGCACCGACCAGCTGGATGCCTGTCGTGGTGTAGATGTTGGCCTGGTTCGATCCGTCGGTGGTGACGCGGACGTCGACATATTTCGACAGCGCGTTGATGGCCTGGTCGCGCTGGTCCATCAGGTTTGCTGCGGACGGGTCGGTGGCCGCCAGGCCCTGCAGCTTGGTGTTGATGTCGGCGATCTGGTTCAACGCCGCATTGGCGGCTTGCGACGAGGTGCTGAGATCCTGCTCGACGTTGGAACGCAGCGACTGAATGCCCTTGGTGGTGACGTTGAGCTGCGTCGCCAGCGCCTGTGCGGCGCCGAGCGCGACCCGCTGCGCCGACGACGAGCCTGCGCTGGTGGAGAGCGCCTGCAGCGATGAGGTGAAATTATTCAGCGCGTTTTCGAGCGTGCCGCTGTTGCCGGGCGTGCCATAGACACTCTGAAGCTGCTTCAGAATGTTGGCCATCTGGTCGGCATAGCCGCTGCCGCCGGTCTCGGTGCGCAGCTGGTTCTGCACATAGCTGTCGATGTCGCGGCTGACGCCTGTGGTCTTAGCCGTCGCGCCGAAGTCACCGGTGCTGACTTCGATCTGGTTCGGCGTCTGGGCAACGTAACCCGGCGTCTGCGAGTTTGCGACGTTCGACGAAACGATCGACAGCGCAGCCTGGTTGGCACGCAGACCGCTCATCGCACTGGCAAGGGCTGAACTCAAACCCATCTTACTTGCCGCCTTTGGTTACGTTACGCGCCGATCAGCGCAACACGTTGAGGAGATCCTGGACCATCGAATTCGCCGTCGTGATCACCTTGGTGTTGGCCGAATAGGCCTGCTGGGTCACGATCAGCTTGGTGAACTCGTCGGCGATGTCGGTGTTGGATCCCTCCAGCGACGAGCCGCTGATGGTGCCCGAGGCGCCGTCGATCGCCGGACCCGACTGGTCCGTCGCCGCGTAGGCGCCGCCGTCGAGAGCCTTGAGGTAGTTGGTGCCGTTGAAGTGCGACAACGACACCTGCGCGAGGTCGAGGTTCTGGCCGTTGGAGAAGGTGCCGACCACGAGGCCGTTATTGTTGACGGCGACCGAGCGGAGCTGGCCGGCGGCGTAGCCGTTCTGCGTGATGGTGTTGATAGTCACCGCGCCACTGGTCGAGGCATATTGCGTCAGCCCGCCGGAGGAGATGTTGAAGGCGACCGAGCCGAGCGATTGACCGCCGACGCTGACGTTCGGGATTGTGATGCCGGAGCCGCTTGGCGACGTCAGCGAGCCGTCGGCCGCGAAGGTGAAGGCCTGCCCGGTATTGACCCAGCCGACCGCCGTACCGGTCGCGTTCGGGTCGGTCTGGTAGAACAGGTTCCAGCTGTCGGAATGACCCGGCCCCAGCGAGGCGCTATCGGTTTTGGCCCAGCGCAATTGCAGGTTCACCGGCGTGCCGGCGGCGTTGTAGGCCGTCACCGCACCGCCGCTGATCGATTCCTTGGTGAATGTCGCGATATCGTTGCCGATCACGCCGCCGGTGCCTGCGGTGCCACCTCCGTTGCGATTCTTGGTGATGGTCGAGGTGAAGCCGAGCGCGGCGAAGGCGGCGCTGTTGGAGCTCGACACCGACAGGTTCGAAACGGTGCCGGTGTTCAGCGTGATCACGCCACCGGCGCTGACCGATGATCCCGACGCACCGGAGAGAGCGTCGATCTTGCCGAGCAGGGTCGTAATGTTGTCGGTGACGTTGATCTGGTTCGCGCCGGCCGCGCCCGACGCCATGAAGGTCAGCGTCTGACCGTCGACCGTGATCGTGTCGCCCGCAATAAACCCCGATGTGAGCACCTCGGCGCCGCCGGCGGTCGCGGTGCCGCTCAGCACCGTGGCACCCGTGATCGCTGGAGAGGACAACACGTTGCCGCCGCGCGTCACGCTGCTGAGGCCGAGCGCGGTCGCCGCCGTACCACTGCCGACCGCCACGTCGGTGGTCGTGCCTGTCGAGATCTGAATGTTGCCGCTCGCCGTCAGGGTCGCCGTGACACCGGCGCCGCCTGCGGTTTGAATCGCGGTCAGGATACTCTGAACCGTCGCCGTCGTGCCGGCGCCGAGACCGATCGTGGTGTTGCTGCCCGCCGTGGTGACGGTGGCGCCGCCGTTGAAGGTGATGGTGTTGCCGTTGATGGTCAGCGTCTGGCCGCTCAGCGCGGTGAGGATGCTGGAGGCGAGATGGGTGCCCACCGTGTTGTCGAGCGACGTGGAGGTCGATGCCACCGCGGCCGAATTGTTCTGGAGCGCAACCGTCCCCGTCCCCGTCGTCGACGAGTACGGCGATCGCAAATTGCCGGTTGCGGCTGCGCCGGATACCGTCGCGTTGGTATAGGGCGCGGGCGGAGTGCCGACCGGCAGCGGGTTCGCGGCGAAATCCGAGGGGTTGATACCGCCGGCTGCCAGAAGCGTACCGGTCGCTGCGGTCGAGCTCGCCACCGTGTTCGGCACGCTCGGCAGGTTGGCGGCGTATTGGATTGAGGTGGTTGCCTGCGCCGGGATGAAGTTGTTCTGGAATTTCAGGACGCTCGCAACGTTGCCCTGCGGGTTGCCGGTCTTCGGATCGACCGTGACGCCCATCAGATAGTAGCCGGCGCCGTTGACGAGGTTGCCGTTGGCGTTGAGCTGGAAGTCGCCGCGCCGGGTGTAATAGGTCACGCCGCTGAACTGCGGCAGGTTGTCGACGATGCTGGTGGCTTTCTGGATCGAGAAGAAGCCGTCACCGGTGATCGCCATGTTGGTGGCGACGCTGGAGGACGAGATCGTTCCCTGGGTGGTGATGGTGGCCTTGGCGTTGGCCGTCACCCCGCCCGCGACCTGCTTGCTCGGGACCGAGGCGTCGGGAATGAGATCGACGAAGCTGGTGCCGATGCCCTTGTAACCGGTGGTGGACGAGTTCGCGATGTTGCCCGAGATGTTCTGAAGCGCGTAGGACTGCGCCTGCAGGCCACCCACCGAGGTGTTCATTGCATCGAAGATACCCATAACTTTGTCTCCAAATCCGGTCTCGGCGGCCGGTCGACCATGGCCGCAGTCGGGGAGACAGTCGCAAGGCCTATGCCAAGGCGGGTATCCTCACGAAATCAATGGCTTAAATAGAAATGCCCCAGCCGAAGGACCGGGGCATAATTGCCGGACCGGCAACAATTGCCGGGGCACATTGTCGTACCGGAGCGCTGCGTGAGCAGCGAATCCGGAACCTCGAGATTCCGGGTTCGGTCCTGCGGACCGCCCGGAATGACACCTCAACGCCCTACGTCGCCGACGGCGTCGCGGGGTGGAAGACCAGTCCGAAGCCGTCGATGCAATAGCGCAGCCCGGTCGGCTTCGGACCGTCGTCGAAGACGTGGCCGAGATGGCCGCCGCAGCGCCGGCAGTGCACCTCGGTGCGCACCATGCCGAAGCTGCGGTCCTCCGTCTTGCCGACATTGCCCTCGATCGGCTGGTAGAAGCTCGGCCAACCGGTGCCGCTCTCGAACTTGGTCTCCGAGCTAAACAGCGGCAGGTCGCAGCCGGCGCAGGCGAAGACGCCCTTGCGGTGCTCGTTCAGCAGCGGGCTGGAGCCCGGGCGCTCGGTGCCTTCCTTGCGCAGGATCTCATATTGCTGCGGCGTCAATTGCGCCCGCCACTCGGCGTCGGTCTTCTCGATCTCGAATTTTTGCGCGGCTTTCTCTCCAGCCTGCGCTGGCGTTGCCCTCAGCCAGCGGAAGGCCGAAAGGCCGAACAGGCCGGCGACAGTGGTTAGCAGGATGCGGCGGTCAAACATCTCATTCTCCGTACGGGAGCGTCTACGCCCTGAGATACGGGCTCTGACGGACAATGTTACACGTCCAGTCGGGATTTTTCGCGCCCTTATTGCGAGACGCCCTGCTCCCGCGCGGCCGGTTCCGCCTGCTCCGTCGCTGCCGCCTGCGGTGGCGCCGGCGCCAGTCGCGGCCGAACCCCTGAGGGCTGGTGGCGCGGACCGGTGCCGGCGGCCCGGTTGGCCTCGGCGAGGCGCGCCTCACGCTCCCTGTCCTTCACCCGCGCCCGCTCGCGGTATCGGGCCAGCGTCCCCGCGGCGGACGAACTCGCCCTGCCCCAGAGGCCGACCAATTGGCCCGCGACCCGCCCGGTCGTGCCGCCGGCCCAGACCAGCTCGAACGGCGCGAACAGCTTCCAGCGCTCCTCACCCCACAGAATGCTGCGCGCGATCAATTGCCCGGCCATGGCCGACGTGTTCATGCCCTGGCGGCCGAACCCGCTCGCCACCCACAGGCCTTTGCGCAGCTGCCCGATCTGCGGCATGCCGTGCACGGTCTGGCCGGTGGCGCCGCCGAATGTCTCCGATATCTCGACATTGCCGAGCTCGGGGAAGATCGACCGGATACGGCGCTTGACGCTGCCTGCAAAGCGCTGCGGTCGGGCGGCCCAGGTGGTTTCCGGGCTCTCCCACATCAGGCGGTCGCCATCGACGATGCGGAAATGATCGACGCCGTCGTCATCCATCACCGAGCCCTTGAATCGGATGATGTCATGCACGCGCTCGCCGAGCGGCGCGGTGATGCCGGCATAGCGCGAGACCGGCAGCAGCGTATCCGACAGCCGCCGCAATGGCGCACCGAGATGAATGTTGCCGGCCAGCACGATGTGGGAGGCGCGCAGCCGCGCCGAAGGCGTGACGATGCGCTTGCGGATGCCGGAATGGTCGATGCTGACGACAGGCGTGTCCTCGAAGATGCGCGCACCGGCGCGTCGCGCCAGCGCGGCGAGACCATGGACATATTTGCGGCCGTCGACCTGGAACGCTTTGGGATAATAGACCCCGTGGAAGTAACGATCGGTCTTGAGCGCCGCGCGCACGCGATCGACCTGCCAGCCTTCGACCTCGGTATCGAAATCCTCGTACAGCATCTGGAGCCGGCTGATCAGCCGGTCGCCGGCATCGACGTTGGAGACCTCGAGCACGCCCTTGGTGAGGCCGATATCAGGCATGTTCTCTTCGGTGACGTTGGCCCGGACGAGCTCGGCGCCCTCCTTCGAGAGCCCCCACAGCTCCCTGGCATCCTCGAAGCCGATGCGCTCGATCAGATCGGTGAGCGGCAGCGCGAAGCCCGGCATCACGGTGCCGAGCTGGTTGCCGGAGGCGTTCCAGCCGATGTGACGGCCCTCGAGCACCGCTACGCTGGCCCCGAGCCGTGCCGCCTCGAGTGCCACGGAAAGGCCGGCAAGCCCTGCCCCGATCACGCAAATATCGGCGTCGAGATCGAACGACAGCCGGACACGCTCGCGAAGGCCGGCTTCTTCCTGGGACGCGCTTGTGAAAGTCTCGCTCATGTCGTTTTCTTAGAGCATGATCCGGAAAAGTGCGCAGCGGTTTTCCGACAAGATCATGCTCAAAACAACAACTTGATACCGAGCAGGCGCTTGTCACCTTGTCCTCAACAGGCACCTGTAGATTATCCTGGACGTGGAACGATTCGAGAATGCCATGCGCCGTTTGATGCTGCTGCGTCACGCCAAGACCGAGACCGACGCGCCAAGCGGCCGCGACCAGGACCGCCGTCTCGACCATCGCGGCCAGCGCGACGCCGCCGAGATGGGCGACTGGATGGCCACCCATCCGCCGGTCCCCGAGACCGTGCTGGTATCGCACGCCGTCCGCGCCAGGCAGACCTGGGACCTCGCCTGGGAAGCGATGAAAGACCGCGTCGCAGCGCCGCGGGTTGAGGTTCTGCCGGAACTCTATGGCGCCGATCCCGCGCAGATTCTCGAAACCATTCGCACTGCAACGATCCCGGCCAATCCCAAGCGGCTCCTGCTGGTCGGGCACAATCCCGGCATGCACGAGGCGGCGCTGATGCTGACGGGCAGCGGCGACAAGGCCAGTGCCAAGGCGCTCGCCGACAATCTGCCCACGGCGGGGCTTGCGGTCCTCGACTTTGATGTCAAGGATTGGGGGGACGTGGCCTACCGCCGCGGCAAACTGGTGCTGTTCGTCAGCCCCAAGCTGCTTCGACTGGGATGATCGCGCGACGTGCCGGGAGAACGTGCTGACCGGAAGATTTGGAGGCGCAGATGTTCAAGTCCATTCTCGTGCCCATCGACCTCGCCGACACCGATCTGGCAAAGCCAGCCATCGCGACCGCGACGACGCTGTCGCAGAACTGGAGCGGATCGGTCCGGCTGCTCAACGTGCTGCCGATGACGCCGGTGATGCTGGCCGAATATGTCCCGGCCGACTTCGACGAACAGCAGCGCCAGACCTCCGAAGAGGCGCTCGCCATCGTCGCCCGCGAATCCGGCATCGACCCCGCCCACATCTCCACCGTGGTGCGCCAGGGCGGCATCTATCACGAGATCCTGGAGGAAGCCGCGCAGATGAAGGCCGACCTGATCGTCATGACCTCGCATCGGCCGGCGATGCGCACCTATTTCCTCGGCTCCAATGCCGGGCATGTGGTGCGTTATGCCAAATGCTCCGTGCTGGTGGTGCGGCACTAAAACGGGAGCAATGGCGTGAAGCAATTCTGGCGGAGATGGACCTACGAGATCCCGCTCGCAATCGGCGATGCGCTGTGGGAGGTGCTGGTCGTGCAACTTGCTGCGCTGCTCGACAGGCTGACGGTGCGGAAAGTCATCGCCTTCATTCCCGTCGTCATCCTCATCTGCGCTTACTATCACAACATCCCGATTCCGCCGGAGCTCATGTTGATCGGCGACTTCCTCGCCTATATCGACATCTTCTCGGTGCTGTTCCTGCTCGGCGTGCTGAGTCGCATCACGACGGTCGTGTTCGTCGTCAAACAAGCGGCGGCGCGGATCGCCATGCTGGCGGGCAGCGTCACAGCACGGATGCAGCGGCTGGATGTCCGGCATGGGCGTCAGCGTAGCGCTCCAACGCGGCCGCATCGCAAGCCTGGCGCATCCGAGGACGATCGAATTTATGGTGTGTGGGGCCAGGTTGCACTGGCTTGATCCGGACGGTCTCGTAGGGTGGGTTAGTCGAAGGCGTAACCCACCACTGATGCTTCTGTGGAGGCAGAAGCGGTGGGTTACGCTTCGCTAACCCACCCTACGCAGCAAGAGCCGGGGCCCATGCCTCAGCGCACCGTGCGGCTTCCTGGGTCCCGGCTCTGCGCGGCAGCGCAAGAACACTGCAGCGCGTCCGGGACGCAGGCGAGCAAGATCACAGAAACCGGCTCAGCTCGGCCTTGAACTGCCCGTACACGGCGTCCTCGATCTGGCTGCGGTTGATGCCGATGTCGCGCAGGGCGCGGTCGTCGAGCTCGTTCAGCGTCTTGACGGCGGAGCGGCGCTCCAGGCGGTCGAACAGCGCGTAGGCAGCATTGACGAGCGTGGCAAAAAATCCGCTCGAGGTGGATGGGCGTAAGCTCCGCCCGGCAGTTTGCGAGATCGTGGTCATGTTTCTTCTCCGGCCATTGGTCCTACGCGGCGAAGCGAATGCCGTTGGCGCAAACGCTGGAAGCGCCTGCACCTCATGTGCCGTCGGATTGCTCTCGCTCCCCTCGGCTCCATCGCGGACCTTGATGGAACTTAAATGCTCCAGTACATTTCTCGGAGCAACAAAAACATTGCTCTCGGTGCAATAATGTCCAAGTTCGAATACGTGAAGCTTGCGGATGCCATTGCCGCAGATATCGCTAAAGGGACGTTAAGACCCGGCGACCGGCTGCCGCCGCAGCGCAATTTTGCCTATGATCGCGGCATTGCCGTTTCGACAGCCAGCCGTGTCTATACGGAGCTGCTGCGCCGTGGGCTCGTGGTCGGCGAGGTCGGCCGCGGCACCTTCATCTCCGGCGACATCAGGCGCGAGGTCGAGACCATCGCCGAGCCGGCCGACGCGCGGATCAATTTCGAGGTCAATTATCCGTTATTGCCGCAGCAATGGGCGATGATCGCCAAGAGCCTCGCCGGGCTCGAGCGCGTCGATGCGCTGGAAGCCGTGCTGCGCTCATCGACCAGCACCGGCACCAAGAGCGCGCGCGTTGCGGCCGCCGCCTATCTCGCCCGCAAGGATTTTGCGCCACAGGCCGAGCAGATCCTCTTCACCGCCAACGGCAAGCAATCGCTCGCCGCCGCGCTGGCAGCGCTGGTGCCGACCGGCGGCCGCTGCGGCGTCGAAGCGCTGAGCTACCCCTACGTCAAGAGCATCGCCGCGCGGCTCGGCATCACGCTGGTGCCGATTCCGATGGACGAATTCGGCGCGCGGCCCGATGCGATCCAGAAGGCGCATCGCGAAGCGCATCTGTCGGCGCTGTATCTGCAGCCGATCATCCAGAATCCGCTCGGCGTCACCATGAACGCGACGCGGCGCGCCGACATCATGCGCGTCGCCGAGAAGCTCGATCTCACCATCATCGAGGACACCGTCTACGGCTTTCTTGCCGACGATACGCCGCTTGCAGCGCTCGGGCCGGACCGCTGCATCGTGCTCGACAGCCTCTCCAAGAAGGTTGCACCGGGCCTGGCGCTCGGCATCCTCGTTGCGCCGCCGCACTTGCGCGAAAGCATGATGAGCGCGGTGCGCACCGGCGGCTGGATCGCCTCCGGCCACGCACTCGCCGCCGGACAACGGTTGATGGCCGACGGCACCGTCGCCGAGCTGACGCGGCTGAAGCGCATCGACGCGGCGCGGCGCCAGCAGACCGCGGCACGGCTGCTCGCCGGCTACCAGCTTTCGGCCGATCCGCGCTCATATCATCTGTGGCTGACGCTGCCGCCGCATTGGCGCTCGCAGACCTTCGTCGCCGCGGCGGCACGGCGCGGCATTGCATTGACGCCGTCCTCGACCTTCGCGGTCGCGCACGGCCATGCACCGAATGCGGTGCGACTCGCGCTTGCCCCACCCTCGTTCGAGCAGCTCGATTCCGGCCTGCGTACGATCGTGTCGCTGCTCGGCACCAAGGAGGAGGATTTCGACTCGACGGAGTAGCCCCTCGCCGTCAGCGCTCCGGCCATTCCGCGATAAAGCCCTTCGCCTTGTACGGCTCGATCTTGTCCCATTCGTGCAGGACACGGCGACGAAATTCGGCATCGGTATGCCAGAGCGTGCGCGGCGTCGCAAAGCTGTCGACGGTGAGCAGCAGCTTGCTCACCTCGGGCCAATGCCGGTGCAATGTCATCGGATAGCGCCGCGCCGTCCAGGTGTTGCCGAGACAGATCACGCTGCGGATGTTGCGCAGGCCCAGCGCCGCATCGATAACAGGCAGCGAGAAGATCACGTTTTCGCCGGTGTTCATCGCGGCGTGCTCCTCCAGGATCCGGTCCGCCGGAATGCCCGCTGCGACCATCGCCGCCTTGATGATGGCGCACTCGGATTGCTCCGAGCCCGGGGTGACGCCGCCGCTGACAATCGACCAGCGGTAAAAGCCCTCGCGCCACAGCCGCGCGGCGGTTTCGACACGCAGCGCAACATCCTCGCGGGTGCCGAACAGAAACAAGAGATCGGCCGGCACAAGCGGCGTGTCGATCAGATGGATGCGATTGATCTCGGCGATCTCGTCCGCCGTCGGCAGGCGCGTGCTGCGATTCATTGACCTCATCGCGGCACGATGCGGGAAGCGCGCGCGGCGGCGAAGTCAATTTTGATTGCGGCGCATTGCAGACGTTAGGGCAGCAAGGAGCGAGGCAGTTGATCAAAACTGTAGCTGCGCGGCTGGTTGCGCCGGACGAAGCCGCCGACCTGCCAGACGAACAGCGCCGCAAAGCCGAGGATGAACAGCACGCCGGCAAACTCGCCGATCAGCAGCGCGCGGATCAACAGCCCGGCCATAGCCAGGGCCAGCAGCGCCAGGAAGGCGAGCACGGCGGCATAGGTCTTGCGGCCAAGGCCGGCGGTCAGCTCGGCCCGGCTGCCGGCCTTCGCCATCCGCGCGTGCAGCGCGACGATGAAGTCGCGAAAGCCATTGTCCTGCGGCGCCATCAGCGCCGCGGTCTGCCAGCTCGTCGACAGGATCGCGATGCGACCGCCCTTGGCATGGCTGAGATCGGCGCGAAAGCGGTGCTGCTGCATCGAGACCGGGCGGAACGACAGCCTGATGGCACTGATCTCGTCATAGCGCCAGAGGCCGAAGCGGCCGGCGATGTGCCAGGACAATCCTTCGTCCGTCAGCTCGAAGCGATGCGCCGAACCGATCAGCGACGCCTTGTAGGCGTAGCTCGTGACCGATCCGCCCTGCCCGTCCGACATCTGCATCACCCGATCCCGCTTGCGATCCGCTTGCACGATCGCCCTTTCCCATCCTACAAGCGAGGCATGGCTGAGACGATCTATTTTCCGCGCCGCCTGATTCTCGGGGCTGCTGCGATCGCGGGCGTACTGCTTGCGCTCGCGGTCCACATGCTGGGTGCGCGCTACGGGCTCGACCTCGGCGGCCTCTGGCGCTCCGACCCGCACGAGTTCATGCCGACCGGCGCTGCGATCGCCTGGTGGCTGATCGCGACGGTCGGATTTTCCGGCGGCTATTTCACGGCGACGTTGATGCAGAGCGCCGTCTCCGGCCAGATCCCGCAGCGGATGCGCCAGTTCCTGATCGTGGTCGGCGTGCTGCTGCTCGCCGGCGCCGGGCAAGCGGCCTCGGCGCCGAGCCCGCTTCCGACCGTCTCCGGCGTGCTCGCGGGCCTCGCGGCGCTGTGTCTCGGTGCCGTGATGGCCTTCTGCGGCGCGCATTTCGCGCTGCGCGGCGGCAAGCCCAACTAAGCCGAAGCGCGCAGCCGCGGCCGATCCAGCATCATCCCGACTTCGCAGGCGGGCCGCGGCTGGCTGAACAGATAGCCCTGCGCCTGGGTGCAGCCCTCGCGCCGGAGCAGCTCGAGCTGCGCGTCGTTTTCGACCCCCTCCGCCGTGGTGACGATGCCGAGGCTGCGGCCAAGGCCGGTGACGGCGCGGATGATCGCGACGGAATCCTCGCGCGTGGCAAGCTCGGACACGAAGGAGCGGTCGATCTTGATCTTGTCGAAGGGAAAGCTGCGCAAATAGCTCAGCGAGGAATAGCCGGTGCCGAAATCGTCGAGCGAGATCCGCACGCCCATGGCGCGCAGATCGTGCAGCGTGGTCAGCGTCGCCTCGCTGTTCTGGAGCAGTACGGATTCGGTGATCTCGAGCTCGAGGCGACGCGCTGCGAGCCCCGAATTCCTCAGCGCCTCCGTCACCGATGCAATCAGGTTCGGACTCTTGAACTGGACCGGCGACAAATTGACGGCGACGCCGATATCATCCGGCCAGGTCGCGGCATCCGCACAGGCGCGGTGCAGCACGAGCTCGCCGAGCTGGACGATGAGGCCGGTCTCCTCCGCGAGCGGAATGAAGTTGATGGGCGAGATCAGGCCGCGCTCCGGATGATTCCAACGCAACAGCGCTTCGAAGGCGACAACGCGATCGCTGACGACGTCGCGGATCGGCTGATAATACGGCTGGAACTCATCGCGCTGCAGCGCCGCGCGCATATCCATGTCCAGCAGGCGCCGGGCCTGCGCGCGCGCATCCATACCGGTTTCGAAGAAGCGATAGGTGCCGCGGCCGTCGGCCTTGGCGCGATATAGCGCCAGGTCGGCGTTTTTCAGCAGCTCATCCGGATTGCTGCCGTCCTGCGGCGACAATGAGATGCCGATCGAGACGCCGATCACGATCTGATGGTCCGCGATCTCGTAGGGCGCGGAGATCACCTCGACGATTCGTCTTGCGAGCGCCCGCGCTGCAGCCTCCTCCGATCGGCCGATCTGGACCACGGCGAACTCGTCGCCACCGAGACGGGCCACGGTGTCGTGCTCGCCGACCGTCGCCTTCAGCCTTTGGCCGACTTGCTTCAGCAGCGCATCGCCAATGGGATGGCCGAGCGAATCATTGATGTCCTTGAAGTGATCGAGGTCGAGACAGAACACCGCGAGCTGGTCGTTCGCGGCCGCCCGACGCAGTCCCTGGTCGAGCTGCTCGTGGAACAGCACGCGGTTCGGTAGATTGGTCAGCGCGTCGTGACGCGCCATGTGCGAGATCTTGGCCTGCGCGTCCAACCATTCGGTGATGTCCTCGAAGGTTGCGACCCAACCGCCGCCCCGCATCGGCTGGTTGACGACGCGGATCGAGCGCTCGAACCGGCGAACGACGTCCGTCGTTGTCCGTCCCTCCCGGGCATCCTCGACGAGGCGCGCGAAGAATTGTTCGGCATCACCGTTCCACTGGCCCTTGGCCGCCTCCTCGCGGAGAATATCGAGCAGGAGGCGGCCGGTCAGCTGCATGTCGGAGCGGCGGAGCATCGCCGCGTAACGCTCGTTGAACAGGATGATCTTGCCTTCGGCATCGAACATGCACAGTCCCTGCGACATGTTCTCGAGGGCCGTGTCGAGCACGATCTGCTGGCGCCCGATCTCGCCCTTGGCGCGACGGTCGAGCACGGCGGCCGTGAGCGCGATAGCGATGATGGCAACGGCCGCGCTGGCGGTCATGATGGACAACGACGCCGGCGGGATCGCAAGGCCGCTGATTGCAAGCGTCGGATCGGGCGTCAACTGCAGTGCGCCCATCGCGGTGAAATGGTGTGAGACGATGGCAGCGGTGAGCAGGATCGTGGCGCCCAACGCGTTGGACAGGCTGTCGCTCCGCCCCGCGACGAACAGGGCGGACGATCCAAGGACAATGCCCAGCAGAATCGATACCGCGACGGTGCCGGCGGTCCAACCGACATGGGCAGGAATCTCGAACGCCATCATGCCGGTGTAATGCATGGCTGCCACGCCGCCACCCACGACAGCGCCGCCAAGCGCGACCAGAGCTCCGCGCGTCGTCGAAACCGAAATACTGAGACCGATGAAGGTGACCGCAATCGCAAAGATCAGCGAAAGGATCGTCACGGGGATGTTGTAGGCGCCACCGGCGCCGGGCCCGTAGGCCTGCATCGCGATGAAATGGGTTGCCCAGATGCCGCAACCCGTCACGACAGCATCGAGCGTGATCCACACGAGGCGGGCACCGCCATTTGCCGCTCGCGCCCGATGAAACAGACTGATTGCCGCCGCGCTCGCCAGCAGGCACACGGCGCCGCCGAGTGCGACCAGCCGCCAATCATGCTGGTCCGTGAGACAAAACAGAACTTGATACATCGCCGGCCCCTGTTCCATCAGGCACTAGAGCCGGCAGAGATGGACAGTCGGTAACCGGCGCGGCGCCGGTTACCGGATTGGTGAACAGAGAATGTGTGTGGCCGCTCACATTTCTCGCCCCTGCGCGATGACGCCAAGGCCGATCACGCAGGCGGCCAGCAGCAGCACCGCAGCCGATATGATTAGCGATTGGTGAAGCGCGCCTTCTCGACGCTACCGAGCAAGACGCCTCGGTTGCAGCCCCATGCCAACTCTACGCCGCGCTCCCGTTGTCATGTTTCGACAACGACCGAATGATGTATACCCGAAACGCAAGCGCCGCGCGGGAAAACCGCGCGGCGCTCTTGAGGGCTACTCCGGCTTAGCTCGCCGCCCGCAAGTTCACCTTGCTCTCGGCCAGCGTGGTCAACTTTTTGTCGGTTGCCTTCTCTTCCTCGAGCGTCTTGGCAAGCACGGCGGCGCAGTCACTGCGGCCGAGCTGCTTGGCCCAGGCGATCAAACTGCCGTAGCGGACGATCTCGTAATGCTCGGCGGCTTGTGCCGCGTTGATCAGGGCCGCATCGAGCACCGCCTTGTCGGCGACCTCGCCCGCGGTTTCCTCCGCCTCTTCGATGATGCCGTCGATGGCCGGGCAATCGACCGCCTTCACCGAAACGCCGTGCATCTTGAACACTTCCTCGAGCCGTGTGACGTGCTGCCTGGTTTCTTCAAGGTGCGTCAAAAAGCCCTGCTTCAGCTGCGGATCTGTGGCCTTATCTGCCATTTTCGGCAGCGCTTTGGTGAGTTGCTGCTCGGCGTAATAGATGTCCTGCAGCTGATGCACGAACAGGTCGTTCATGGTCTTGATGTCTTTGGTGAACAGTCCCATCGTTCCAATCCTCGAGAAGTCTTGGGGAACACGACAGCGTCGGCTTGAACAAAAGCCGCGATTTCGCCGTGTTCGATTGCTGATGGAGCCTAACCGGTGCGCAGCGCCGTCGTTCCAAAAAAGTCTGCGTCGTTTGCGCCGGAACAATGCTTGCGAGCGCAGGATTTGAGACCATTTGCAAAAACGGGGGCGCAGTCGAGGCGTGGCCCTCGACTCATATGCCTAACGCGCCGGCCATGTGAACCACGTATGACAAAACGGCGGGTCCGGCCCAGAACCTGTTGTTGTCAAGGGCTGCACAAGTCGGTGTTTTTGCCTTAAATGGGCTACATCATGCCTAGTGATCCACGCCCGCCTCGGGCAAGTGATCGCAACCGACCGGCCAATGTCTGGCCCGGCCGGCCTTGCCCCCCGCCGGGAGGATGAATGCACGGACTGCTGCCCGCGCTGAAACGCGGCTTCAAGAGATGGATCGGCTGGCGACGGCTGGGGGTTGCCGCGAGCGTGATGATCATCGCCTTCGCGGTTACGACGCTCGTGCGGACCCTCAAAGGCATCGATACCGGCGTCATCCTGACCGCATTGGCCGATATTCCCCGCGGACATATCGGGCTCGCCGCGATCTGCGTTTTCTTCGCGTTCTGTACGCTGACCTTCTACGACTTTTTTGCACTGCGAACGATTGGCAAGAAACACGTGCCGTATCGCATCGCAGCGCTGTCGAGCTTTACGTCCTATTCGATCGGCCACAACATTGGTGCCACGGTATTTACGGGCGGTGCGATCCGCTTCCGAATTTATTCGGATTACGGGCTGAACGCGATCGACGTCGCCAAGATCTGCTTCCTCTCCGGCCTGACCTTCTGGCTCGGTAACATTTTTGTGCTGTCGATCGGCATGGCCATCCATCCGGATGCGGCGTCCTACATGGACCAGCTGCCATCGTCGATCAACCGGCTGATCGCGTGCGGCGGCCTCGCCTCGATCGCCGCCTATCTGATCTGGCTCAGCATGGGCGAGAAACGCCGCGAACTCGGCCAGAAGGGCTGGAAGGTGGTGCTGCCGTCGGCGCCGCTGACGCTGGTCCAGATCCTGATCGGCGTGGTCGATCTCGGCTTCTGTGCCTTCGCGATGTACCTGCTGATTCCGGCTGATCCGCCGATCGACTTCCTGTCGCTCGCGGTGGTGTTCATCCTGGCGACGCTGCTGGGCTTCGCCAGCCACGCACCCGGCTCGATCGGCGTGTTCGACGCCGCCATGCTGGTGGCGCTGCCCGAATTCGGCCGCGAGCAACTGCTCGCGACCCTGCTGGTCTTCCGTATCCTTTATTTCGTGATCCCGTTCGGTCTCGCCATTTCCATTATGGGCACAAGAGAGCTCTGGATGAACGTGGTGCGGCCCTGGCAGGAACGGCGACGACTGGCGGAAGCTTGCGCTCAGGCCAACCTGCCCAAGGAGGTGACGCCGATGGAGCGCGAACGGTTGGTGCGCCAGGCCAGCAAACGGTAAAGTCGGCCAGCGGCCGCGCCGGAAGCCCGCAAAGGCCACAGCGAGAGGATTGCCGGCCAGGGGCTATGCTCTCTTATTTCCGCCTCAACTTTGCCGTTGAAGACGCGGGCCATGACCCCAGTTTCCCCTCGCCGTTTCCTTGCGGGTGCCCTGCTTTTGGCCGGGCTCCTCACCGTTCTGCCGCTTCAGCGCGTCCTCGCGCAGGATGCCGGCGCCATGCAGATCAATTGGGAGGTCCGCAACCGCTTCCGACTGTTCCGCGAGGAACGCGACTTCCTGCTGCATGTCGAAAATGCCCGTAACCGCAGCATTCTCGCCGCCGAGCAGTCGCTGGAGCTGCAAAGCGAAGGCCGTGGCTGGGCCCGCAACATGGTCAATCGGCTCTGCATCGATCTGCAGGGCCGGGTCAACCAGCCCTGCACCCGTGACAACGTCAAAGAAAACTACCTCACCCCGGTCGACCACCCCATCGCCGTGCGCCTGGCCGGCGCGGTGCCGGTCGGCGCCACCTGCGCCTGGTCGTTCGACGACGGTGACGGGCCGCAATCCTCCACCTTCGACTGCGCCGAACCGGTCAATCTGCGGGTCCGCTACGGCAAGCAGACGGTCGCAACCGTCGACGTCTCTTCCGGCTCCGATCCGACCCGGCGCCTTCAGACCGAGATCCAGGTCCGCGACATCTTCATTGCCGGCCTTGGCGACAGCATCGCCTCCGGCGAGGGCAATCCGGACCGGGCGCTGGCGCTGTCGGACGAGGGCTTCTGCTTCCGCTCCTATCTCGGCACCGGCGGCGGACAGTATTACCGGCCGAGCCGCGCCGGCTTCAAGGGCGGACGCGCCTGCGAGGCGCCGGATACGCTCGCCAACTGGCAGCGCTATGGCGCGCTCTGGTTCAACTCGCCGTGCCACCGCTCGCTCTACAGCTACCAGGCCCGCACCGCGCTCGCGCTGGCGGTGCGCTACACCCATATCGCCGTCACCTATCTGCCGCTCGCCTGCACCGGCGCCAGCATCAGCGACGGGCTGCTCGGCTCCCAGCGCGCCCGCGAGTGCCCGCCCGGCAAGTCGGGCGTCTGCAACACCAGCGTCAATGCGCAGGTCGCCGAATTGCGCGAGGCACTGACCGCCGCGAAGAAGCGTCAGCCGGATCGCAATCTCGATCTGGTGCTGCTCTCGATCGGCGCCAACGACGTCTACTTCTCCGGCCTGGTCGCCGACGTCATCGTCGACACCGCGACCGAACGCGCACTGTTCCGCCGCTCCGGGGTGATGGCGAGCGTCGACGATTCCCGTGACGCGCTCCAGCGCGAGCTGCCGCAGAATTTCGTCCGCTTGCGCGAGGCGCTGAAGCCGCTGCTCGGCGGCGATCTCTCGCACGTGGTCTATGTCTCCTACGCCAATCCGGCGCTCGCCGACGGCGGCGTGCCCTGTCGCGGCGGCCGCAGCGGCTTCGACATCCACCCCGCTTTCAGCGCCGATCCGCAGCGCCTCGCCCGCGTCTCGACCTTCGTCGACACCGAGTTCCTGCCGCAGTTGAAGGGGCTGGCCACCTGCACGCAGGGTGCGCTGTGCCGCGATCCCGAGGCCGACCGGATGACCTTTGTCGATTCCCACCAGGCCGCGTTTGCCGATCACGGCTTCTGCGCGCATGCCGGAGGCGATCCCGAATTCGACCGCACCTGCTTTGCCGAGAACGGACAGAGCTTCAATCCGGACATCGTGTCGGCGGCGAGCCAGCCGATGCTGTGCGGCCGCGGCGCCTCGGAGTATCGCACCTATCTACCGCGCGCCCGCTGGATCCGCGATGCCAATGACAGCTATTTCGCAGCGATGACCTATCCGCAGGGATTGCCGGCGGCGAGCCAGCCGAATGACATCCACGACGCGACCTGGGGCGTGCTCTCGGCGGTTTACGGCGGCGCCGTGCATCCGAGCGCCGAAGGCCACGCGGCGATGGCGGATGCCACGCTGCCCGCCGCAAGCGCCGTGCTTGGCCTGGACGCGGTGCCGCCGGGTGTCACGCGCGGATTGCTGCCGCCGCTGCTGGGCGGTACGCAGCAGTAGAAGCAAAGCAATCTCCCACCGCGCCGTGTTGCGAACTCGCACTCTCCACATACGCGGTGTCATCGCCCGCAGGCGGGCGATCCAGTACTCCACGGCAGGCTGATTGAATCGAGAAGCTGCGGGATTCCCCGCCTGCCGCCTACGCTAAAGCTTCGGCGCCCCTGGACCTCAACGCCGGCGTAGCCGGGTCGCGGGGAACGACAGTGGTGTGCCTGGCGCAAGCTCGTCACCCTCAACATCGCGCCTGCATTTTCGCAATTTCACGCTCGTTTCCACACCCCGTCGTTCCATCAATTCAAAACCGGCATCAATCGATACCCCCTTCAACTTGGACACTTTCCCGCGCGCGCCTCTAGGAGTCGGAGCGAGGAAACAATTCGAGTTCGAGGAGGCGCCTGATGAGCGCAGTGGTGTCCGCAACGGACGTGAAGAGGTCTCGCGTCAGGCTATTCATCGTGACCATGCTGTTCCTGGTCACCACGGTCAATTACGCCGACCGCGCCACGCTCTCGATCGCAGGTCCCGCCCTCTCCAAGGAACTTCATCTCGATCCGGTCGCCATGGGCTGGATCTTCTCGGCCTTCGGCTGGTCCTATGTCGTCGCCCAGGTGCCGGGTGGCTGGCTGCTTGACCGCTACGGCTCGCGCCTCGTCTACGCCTTCAGCATCATCGTCTGGTCGCTGTTCACGATGATGCAGGGCTGGGTCGGATTCCTCAGCGCCGGCGCTGCCGTCGCCGTGCTGTTCGCGCTTCGCCTCCTGGTCGGCGTCGCGGAGGCGCCGTCCTTCCCCGCCAATGCCCGCATCGTCGCGGCCTGGTTTCCCGGCAACGAGCGCGGCACCGCGTCGGCGTTCTTCAACTCAGGGCAATATTTCGCGACAGTGATCTTCGCGCCGCTCATGGGTTGGATCGCCCATGATTACGGCTGGCGCTACGTATTCTTCGTGATGGGCGGTCTCGGCGTGATCATGGGGCTGGTCTGGGTCAAGACCGTGTACGGACCGAAGGAGCACCCCGGCATCAACGAGGCCGAGTTCGACTACATCAGGGATGGCGGCGCGCTGGTCGATCTCGATGCGCCCAAGGACGATCTGAAGCGGGCACGCGCGCCCGAGGCCGGCTCCGGCTGGGACCACATCCGCCAGCTGCTCACCAACCGCATGATGCTCGGCGTCTATCTCGGCCAGTACTGCATCAACACGTTGACCTATTTCTTCCTGACCTGGTTCCCGGTCTATCTCGTCAAGGAGCGCGGCCTGTCGATCCTGCAAGCCGGCTTCGTCGCGACGCTGCCGGCGCTGTGCGGCTTCATCGGCGGCGTCCTCGGCGGCATCATCTCCGATGCGATCCTGCGCCGGACCGGCTCGCTGACCATGGCGCGCAAGATTCCGATCGTCGGCGGCATGCTGCTGTCGATGTCGATCATCGCCTGCAACTATGTCGACGGCCAGGCGCTGGTGGTCGGTTTCATGGCGCTCGCGTTCTTCGGCAAGGGCATCGGCGCGCTCGGCTGGGCTGTCGTCTCCGACACCTCGCCGAAGGAAGCCGGCGGCGTCTCCGGCGGCCTGTTCAACACTTTCGGCAATCTCTCCTCGATCACCACGCCGATCGTGATCGGCTACATCCTCGCCGCGACCGGCTCCTTCAACGGCGCGCTGGTGTTCGTCGGCGCCAACGCGCTGGTGGCGGCGTTCGCCTATCTCGTCATCGTCGGCAAGATCGAGCGGGTGACGCTCAAACGTTCCTCCTGAGGGCTCCCATGGGAGCTTGACCAGGCAACTCAACGGCGGCCCTCAAAAGCCGCCGTCTTTGTTTTTGGAGGTGATCGATGCTAGAAGTGCCGGGGAAACGCCTTATTCATCTAAGGCATGTATCGATGTTCGACCTCAACCAGCTCCGCTGTTTCGTCACGGTGGCGGAGGAACTGCATTTCGGCCGCGCCGCCGCGCGACTGAACATGACCCAGCCGCCGCTGTCCCGGCAGATCCAGGTGCTGGAGCACATCATCGATGCGCCGCTCCTGGAGCGCACCAGCCGGTCGGTGCGCCTGACCCCGGCGGGCCGCAGCTTCCTGCCCGAGGCACGCCGTATCCTGAAGCTTGCCGAAAGCGCCTCGCAAGTGGCTCGCCGCATCGCGCTCGGCAAGACCGGCTCGCTCAAGATCGGCTTCACCGCCGCCGCCGCCTACGGCTTCCTGCCTGAGCTGATCGCGGCCTGCCGGGCCAAGCTGCCGGAGGTCGACTTCTCGCTGAAGGAGATGGTTTCCGGTGACCAGTTCGAGGCCCTCACCTCGGGCCAGATCGATGCCGGCCTGCTGCGCCCGCCGATCGCGCGGCCCGAGCTTGCCAGCCGCCGCGTCGTCGCCGAGCCCCTGCTCGCCGCCATTCCGAAGAAGCATCCGCTGGCCAATGCCGAGAACATCACCATCAAGGACTTCGACGACCAGCCCTTCGTGATGTATTCGCCCTATGAAAGCCGCTACTTCCACGACCTCTTGGTTGCGCTGTTCACCCGCGCCGACATTCTGCCGCGCTATGTCCAGCACCTCAGCCAGATCCATTCGATCCTGGCGATGGTGCGCGCCGGCCTTGGCCTTGCCATCGTGCCGGCCGCGGCCGCCGGCCTCAAGATCTCCGACGTGCGGCTGCGGCCGCTGAAGCTGCGCAACCGCGTCCCGGTCGAGCTCTTCATGGTCTGGCGCCGCGACGACGAGAACCCGCTGCTGTCGGCGCTGGTCAAAATCGCCAGCGAATTATCGTCCGCGGAGATCGTGGAGGATTGATGCTCAATCCGCATCGGTCGATATAGGCTTTGGCTTGGACGCGCATCGAACGGTCTCCTAAACAGCGGCCATGGACGCGTGCCTCAGTGCCTCAGTGAGCGTCCCCGACACACACGAGAGCAGGGAGCAGCGCCCCGTGAGCAAGATGACCCCGCAGGAAATGGCCCAGAAGATCGGATCGGGCCTCCTGTCCTTCCCCGTCACGCCGTTCAAGGCGGACTACTCCTTCGACGAAGCGACCTACCGCGCCAACATGGACTGGTTGTGCGGCTACGAGGTCGCAGGCCTGTTCGCCGCCGGCGGCACCGGCGAGTTCTTCTCGCTGACCCCGACCGAGGTTCCTGAGGTGGTCAAGGTCGCCGTCGACGAGACCAAGGGCCGCGTGCCCGTGCTCGCCGGCACGGGTTATGGCACTGCCATCGCCCGCGAGATCGCTGTTGGCGCGGAAAAGGCCGGCGCGGATGGCCTCTTGCTGCTGCCGCCCTACCTCACCCATTCCGAGCAGGACGGCCTTGCCGCCCATGTCGAGGCTGTCTCCGCCGCCGTGAAGATCGGCGTCATCGTCTACAACAGAGACAACGCCATCCTGCAGCCCGACACGCTCGCTCGCCTCGCCGAGCGTTGCCCTAACCTCGTCGGCTACAAGGACGGCATCGGCGACATCGAGCTGATGACCCGCGTCTACACCAAGCTCGGCGATCGCCTGACCTATGTCGGCGGCCTGCCGACCGCTGAAACCTTCGCACTGCCCTATCTCGACATGGGCGTGACGACCTATTCTTCGGCCGTGTTCAATTTCGTGCCGGAGTTCGCCACCAATTTCTACGCCGCCGTGCGCAAGCGCGATCATGCGACCATCCACGCCGGGCTGAAGGATTTCATCCTGCCGCTAATCGCGATCCGCAACCGCAAGAAGGGCTATGCGGTCTCGATCATCAAGGCCGGCATGAAGGTGATCGGCCGCGATTCCGGCCCGGTCCGTCCGCCGCTGACCGACCTGACCGAGCAGGAGATGGCGGAACTGACCGCGCTGGTGAAGAATCTGCCCGCCATCCCATCGTCACAACAGGCTGCAGAATAACAGGCAACAACAGGGAGAAGCGCGCGATGGCCCAAACGGATATATCTGGCGCACCGATTGTCACGGCGATGCAGGTGATTCCGGTCGCCGGCCGCGACAGCATGCTTCTCAATCTGAGCGGCGCGCATGCACCGTTCTTCACCCGCAACATCGTCATCCTCACCGACAATGCCGGCCATACCGGCGTCGGCGAGGTGCCGGGCGGGCAAAAGATCTGGCAGACACTGCAGGACGCCCGCGAACTCGTGATCGGCAAGACCGTCGGCGCAATGAACAACATCCTCGCCGATATCAGAACCACCTTCGCCGACCGCGACGCCGGCGGCCGCGGCAAGCAGACGTTTGACCTGCGCGTGATGATCCACGCCGTCACCGCGATTGAATCCGCCCTGCTCGATTTGCTCGGCCAGCACCTCAATCTGCCGGTCGCAGCCCTGCTCGGCGAAGGCCAGCAGCGGAGCAGCGTCGAGACGCTGGGCTATCTCTTCTTCGTCGGCGATATCAGCAAATCCAAGCTCGACTACGTCAAGGGCGAGACCGGCAAGGCGGAATGGTTCAACCTCCGCCATCAGGAGGCGATGACGCCTGAGACGGTCGTCCGGCTCGCGGAGGCCACGCAGGACCATTACGGCTTCGCCGACTTCAAGCTGAAGGGCGGCGTGCTGCGCGGCGAGCAGGAGATCGAGGCGGTCACCGCCATCGCCAAGCGCTTCCCCAACGCCCGCGTCACGCTCGACCCGAACGGCGCCTGGTCGCTCGATGAGGCCATCAGCCTCTGCAAGAACATGCACGGCATCCTCGCCTATGCCGAGGACCCCTGCGGGGCCGAGGCCGGCTTCTCCGGCCGCGAGATCATGGCCGAGTTCCGCCGCGCAACCAGCCTGCCGACCGCGACCAACATGATCGCGACCGACTGGCGCCAGCTCAGCCATGCGCTACGCCTCGGAGCGGTGGACATTCCGCTCGCCGATCCCCATTTCTGGACCATGCAAGGCTCCGTGCGCGTCGCCCAGACCTGCCGTGACAACGGTCTGACCTGGGGCTCGCACTCCAACAACCACTTTGACATTTCGCTCGCCATGTTCACCCATGTCGGCGCCGCCGCCCCCGGCAAGGTCACCGCGATCGACACCCACTGGATCTGGCAGGATGGCCAGGCGCTGACCAAGGAGCCGCTACAGATCCGCGGCGGCAAGATCGCGGTTCCGGATCGCCCGGGCCTCGGCATCGAGATCGACCGGGCGGCCATCGAGGCCGCGCACGAGCTCTACAAGAAGCATGGACTCGGTGCCCGCGATGACGCTATTGCCATGCAGGGTTTGATCCCGGGCTGGACCTTTGACGACAAGCGTCCCTGCCTCGTTCGCTAAGAAACTGAGGCATGGTCCCGGAAAAGTGGGTTACCGGTTTTCCGACTTGGATCATGCCCCCTTAAATGACTTGGAGGACTGTATGACTGCGATCCTGAAAAACTTCATCGGCGGCGAGTGGGTCGATGGCTCCGGCGTCACCAGGAATATCAACCCCTCCAACACCAATGATCTCGTCGGTGAATATGCCAAGGCCGACAAGGCGCAGACCGAGAAGGCGATCGCCGCCGCGAAGGCCGCCTTTCCCGCCTGGGCGCAGTCGACGCCGCAGGTGCGCTACGACGCGCTGAACAAGATTTCCACCGAGATCCTCGCTCGCAAGGAAGAGCTTGGCCGCCTGCTCGCCCGCGAGGAAGGCAAGACGCTCCCCGAGGGCATCGGCGAGGTCGCCCGCGCCGGCCAGATTTTTGCGTTCTTCGCGGGCGAGGCCCTGCGGCTGATCGGCGAGAAGGGTGCCTCGGTGCGTCCCGGTCTCGATGTCGAGATCACCCGCGAGCCGGTCGGCGTCGTCGGCATGATCACGCCCTGGAATTTCCCGATCGCCATCCCCGCCTGGAAGATCGCGCCCGCGCTCTGCTATGGCAACACGGTCGTGTTCAAGCCGGCCGAGCTGGTGCCCGGCTCGGGCCACGCGCTCGCCGAGATCATCACCCGCTCCGGCATCCCCGCCGGCGTGTTCAACCTCGTGGTCGGCTCCGGCTCGGTGGTCGGCCAGACCCTGCTTGAGCATCCCGATGTCGCGGCGATCTCCTTCACCGGATCGGTGCAGACAGGCCGCAAGATCGCGCAGGCCTGCGTGCTCTCGAACCCGATGAAGAAATTCCAGCTCGAGATGGGCGGCAAGAATCCGCTGGTCGTGCTTGACGACGCCGATCTGAAGACCGCCGTCGAGGTCGCCGTCAATGGCGCCTATTTCTCGACCGGCCAGCGCTGCACCGCTTCATCGCGCCTGATCGTGACCGAAGGCATTCATGATCGCTTCGTCGCCGCGGTGGCCGAACGTCTGAACAGCCTGTCGGTCGACGATGCGCTCAAGGCCGGCGTGCATATCGGCCCGGTGGTCGACCAGAGCCAGCTCGACCAGGACCTGCGCTACATCAAGATCGGCCAGGACGAAGGTGCCAAGCTCGCCTTCGGCGGCGAGCTGCTCAAGCGCGAGAACCCCGGCCATTACCTGCAGCCGGCGCTGTTCACCGAAGCCAGCAACAACATGCGCATCGCGCGTGAGGAGATCTTCGGACCGGTCGCCGCCGTCATCCGCGCCAAGAACTACGAGGAGGCGCTCGCGATCTCCAACGACACCGAGTTCGGCCTCGCTTCCGGCATCTGCACCACCAGCTTGAAATACGCCTCGCACTACAAGCGCAACAGCGAGTCCGGCATGGTGATGGTCAATCTGCCGACCGCTGGCGTCGACTATCACGTGCCGTTCGGCGGCCGGAAGGGCTCGAGCTACGGCCCCCGCGAGCAGGGCTCCTATGCGCGCGAATTCTACACGACGGTGAAGACGGCCTATACGTTCCCGGGTTGAGATATCGTAGGGTGGGCAAAGCGAAGCGTGCCCACCACCTGCGCATGACGTGAAGAGTGGTGGGCACGGCGCGTTGCGCCTTTGCCCACCCTACAAATCCGGAGTCCACGATGGACCAGCACGTCGCAGCGAAAGAGCAGCCCCGCTACATCAAGCTCAACGCGCGCGACAACGTCGCGATCGTGGTCAATGATTTCGGGCTTCCTGCCGGCTCTCGCTTTGCCTGCGGACTGACGCTGCGCGCCTTTGTGCCGCAAGGGCACAAGACTGCCCTGGTCGACATCGCCCAAGATGAGCCGATCATCCGCTATGGTGAGGTGATCGGCTACGTGCTGTCACCGATCCTGGCCGGCGAATGGGTCGATGAAGCCCGCATCCGCATGCCGGAGGCCCCTGCCCTCGACAAGCTCGAGATTTCGACCGCCGTCCCCGCGCCGCTGCCGCCGCTCGAAGGCTTCACCTTCGAGGGCTATCGCAATCCGGACGGATCGGTCGGCACCAAGAACATCCTCGGCATTTCCTCGTCCGTGCAATGTGTCAAGGGCACGATGGAATACGCGGTGAAGCGCATCCGCGCCGAGCTGCTGCCGAAGTACCCGAACGTCGATGACGTCGTGCCGCTGACCCACGCCTATGGCTGCGGCGTCGCCATCACCGCGCCGGATGCGGTCGTGCCGATCCGCACGCTGCAGAACCTCGCGCTGAACCCGAATTTCGGCGGCGAGATCCTGGTCGTCGGCCTCGGCTGCGAAAAGCTTGCACCCGAACGGCTGGTGCCGGAGGGCGTGAACGATGCCATCGTCCGCATGCAGGATGAGGCCTTCGACGGTTTTGGCGCCATCGTCGACGCGATCGTGACCCAGGCCGAGGCGCGGCTGAAGGTGCTCAACTCCCGCAAGCGCGAGACCTGTCCCGCTTCCGACCTCGTCATCGGCCTGCAATGCGGCGGCAGCGATGCCTTCTCCGGCGTCACCGCCAATCCTGCCGTCGGCTTCGCCGCCGACCTCTTGGTGCGCGCCGGTGCCACCGTGATGTTCTCCGAGGTCACCGAGGTGCGCGACGCGATCCAGCTGCTCACCCGCCGCGCCATCAACGAGGATGTCGGCCGCGCGCTGGTGCGCGAGATGGCCTGGTACGATTCTTATCTCGCCCGTGGCGGCGCCGATCGCAGCGCCAACACCACGCCCGGCAACAAGAAGGGCGGCCTCGCCAACATCGTCGAAAAGTCGCTGGGCTCGATCGTCAAGTCCGGTTCGTCAGCCATCACCGGCGTGCTCTCGCCCGGCCAGAAGGCGACGCAGAAAGGCATGCTGTTCGCGGCAACGCCGGCGTCCGACTTCATCTGCGGCACGCTCCAGCTTGCCTCGGGCATGACGCTGCAGGTGTTCACCACCGGCCGCGGCACGCCTTACGGCCTGGCCGCCGCGCCCGTGATCAAGGTCGCGACCCGCACTGAGCTTGCGCGCCGCTGGAAGGACCTGATCGATTTCGACGCCGGCGGCATCGCCACCGGCGCCAAGACCATCGAGGAAACCGGTTGGGACCTGTTCCGCCTGATCCTCGATGTCGCCTCCGGCCGCACCAAACCGTGGTCGGATCGCTGGGGCATCCACAACGATCTGACGCTGTTCAATCCAGCGCCGGTGACGTGAACCGCGACGGCGGCGCTCAATACCGCGCCCTCAGCGGTGCGTCGCCGAGGTGATAGTTCACGCCGAACCGCACCAGGCTGACATTGCGTTCGTTCACCTTGGCGTCCGGCAGGTCGGTCGAGGTGGCCGTCGTGAACGAAGGCACGAACAGATATTCGGCCTTGGCCGACCAATTCGGCAGGAACGACCATTCCACGCCGCCGCCAACGACGCCGCCCCAAATGGCGTTCGGCTCGGAATTGGTCGGGTTGAACTTGTTCCAGGACTTCAATCCAGCGACGGCGACGCCGCCGGTGACGTATGGCATGACGTCTCCGAGCGCCACGCCGACGCGGGCGCGGCCGGTGTGCAGCCACGTGATTTTCGTCCGACACGGAGTGCCGGCGCAGAAGCCGTTCGATGTGTTGCCATCAATGTTCGCAGCGGAAAGGTCACCTTCGACGCCGACGACGAACGTGCCGAACTGCCAGTCGTATCCGGCCGTGGCTCCCCCGCTCCAGCCGGTCTGCCCGAAGTCGCCGGACGTGCCGATGAGCGGGAGATTAGGATAATCGTGGTTTGCCGTTCCACGCCCCCCGCCGGCGACGACACCGACGTGAAAGCCGGTCCACGGCGCCGCCGCGGTCGCAGCCGCGTAGGGCACCGCTGCGAGATCCGCGGCCGCAGCCTGGCCGGCGAGAGCGCTCATCAGCGAAACGAGGCCAATTGCGTGCTTGATCATTGTTCGTATCCTCGTTTCGCTCAGGTGCCGGGAAGCTGGTAGCGCAGCTCGGTGAAGAACAGATGGGTGTGGGCCTCGCCGGGCGCGCCGATAGCCACGAACCAGGGCTCACGCCGCAGATAGGAGTATTGGGCGAGGCCGGAGATGGCGCCGTATTGCGGATCGGCCCAGAAGGTGTGCTTGAGATCGACCGTCCACTGCTCGATCTGCTTGTTGGCGGTGTTCGGCGAGTTCGGACCGCCGAAGCCGGCGTATGCCGGGAATGCCGACGGGTTGGTCGTGTCGAGGGTGTAGTTGCGATCGAAATGGGCCTGGCCGTAATACGCCGACAGGATCGTCGGATCGAGAACGCGCCACTCGGCGCCGGCGAGGAAGCCGTGCGAACTGACCGTCGAGAGCGTGATATCGTGCGCACCGCCGGCAGCCCCGGTCGGCAACGCTACGACATCAGGACCGAGTGCGCCGAGATAGCGGCTGCCGCCATTGCCCCAGAACGCATTGCCGACAAGCGTGAAGGTCCTGAAGAATTCGAGGTTCGCCCCCACCGTCGCCGCCCATCCGTTCGTATCATGCCAGCTCCAGCTCGATCCGATGAGCGAGGGGATATTCGTGGAGCGGAAATGCCGCCACATGCCGGCCGCCTCGACATGCAGCCGCGTGCCCGACCAGACGTCGCTATCGTAGGCGGCCTTCGCGACCACATCGGGCGTCCGGTTCGGCGTGCCGGGGACGGCGCCGGTATCGAACTGCGACTGGAGCTGCGCATTGAACGCGAACGGATAGGTCACCTCACCCGCACCGACATATTGCTGCGGATTTTCGACGCCGGCACCGATGGTGAAGTTCGGCGTGGCGTGCCAGGCGAAATGCGCCGCCGCCTGGCGTGCCCAGGGCAGGCCGACCTGGAAACTCTGGTCGATATTGTTGGTCAGGAAAACGTCCGACGGATCGGGGCCCATGCCGTAGCGGTTCGGCGTCAACCAGCTGTAGGTCTGGCCAAAGCTCGTCTCGAACTGGCCGGTCTTCACGTCGGCATAGGCAAGCCGCATCCGGAAGGTATGGCTGTTCGAATTGACGAAGACATTGGCAGGATCGTTGCCGTTGAAATCGCCCTCGAAATAACCGGTGAGATCGACGCCCCTGACGTTGCCGTGCGCGCGCAGGCCGAACACCGAGTTTTGCGCCGACATGCGCGTCTCGGTCATGTTACCGCCGATTGTATTGTCGAACGGGATCGCGCCGAAATTGGTCGTGGTCGCGTTGCCCGTGTTGGTGTTGCGGCTGACGCCAGTGAGCGCAATGTAGCCGACCGGCGCGATCTCGAAGCCGCCGACCTCGAGCACAGCCGCCTTGCGCGGCATCGTCGCGGGACCGGCAGGCGCCGCGGCCGGAGGCGGCACGGTGGACGCCGGGGCTGGTCGGGCATCCGTGCTGGCCACGCTCTCCGGCCGCGACTTCGATTTGAGCGCCTGGATGTCGCCGTCGGCGAGCACGCCCTTCTTGCGCAGGATCGCCACCAGACGGTCGTTCTGCTGTGCAGGCGGGGCCGAGCTGACGGCGCGGACTTCGCCTGGCGAGATCACGCCCTTGCTGGCCAGCAGCGACAGAAGCGCCTCGTTGTCGCCGGCCATGGCCGACGTGACGCCGCACACCGCTGATGCCGCGACGGATGTCGTCGTGAGCAACACGTTGCGAAATCCGAGACCAATTCTCATTCCCACTCCTCCAGAAATCGTCTCCGCCGCACGCGTCGGGACTCAACGCCGACGCGGCTGCTTCGGCTCGTGCGAACACCTAAACGGCGGCTGCCGCGGCAGGCTCGGACTGGGATGAACTGGATTGGACCGGTGTGAACTCATCGGCATTTTGCCGACATTCGATGCATCGCGGCCACAGTCGGACCCTCGCGGTTGAAATGGTGCGAGAATCCGCTAACAAGGCGCCAGAGCCATCGAACTGCCGAACGATGGATCGCGACCCAAGCAGCATGACGTCTCCGACCCCGCCCTTCGTTCCCATCCGCACTTCGACTGACGCGTTCCCAGCTCACCGGCGCCTTGCCATGTGGCGCGAGGTCTACGGCCGCAACATCGCCAATGTGGACATCGAGACGATCGACGACACGCCCTTTCATGCCAGCGTGACCTTCCAGGGATTGCCCGGCGTCGGGGTGGTCGCCGGCTCGCGCTCTCCGGCGCACTACCATGTCACCCGTCAGCATCTCGCCAGTGCGCGGGACGGCTTCGGATTATCGGTCTTGATGAGCGGAGCCGGAACGACCAAGCAGCTCGGCCGCGAGATCGTCGGCCGGCCCGGCTCCGCCTCGATCATCTCCGGGACCGATCCTTCGGTGAACACGATGCACAGCTTCGGCAGCTTCATCACCATCGTGCTGCCCCGGCCGGCCGTTTCGGCTCTGGTGCACGACCTCGACTCGACCTATGCGAGCCAGCTTCCCGCCGAGAACCGCGCGCTGCGGCTGCTGGTCCGCTACGTGCAGACCCTGCACGAGGACGGCCCGCTCGAGGCGTCGCTGGCCAAGGCTGCCGCGAGCCACATCGTCGATCTCGCCGCGCTCGCGATCGGCGCCAATGCCGATGCGGCGCATGAGGCAAAGCAGCGTGGGGTGGCCGCCGCGCGATTGCAGTCGATCAAGGCGGAGATCCGCCAGCGACTCGGCTCAGGCGACCTCTCGGCCGCGACGATCGCCCTGCGACACGCGGTGACGCCGCGCTACGTGCACAAGCTGTTCGAACGCGACGGCACGACGTTCTCGGAATATTTGCTTGCGCGCCGGCTCGAGCGCGCATCGCAGATGCTGCGCGATCCTGCCTTTGCAGCCCACACGATCAGCGCAATCGCCTTCGAGTGCGGCTTCTCGGACATCTCCTATTTCAACCGGACCTTCCGCCGGGCCTATGGCGCGACGCCGTCCGACATCCGCGCGGCCACATTCCGGATTCGCTGAGAGCGCACTCCCTCGCATCGCTTGGCCGCACGCGACAGTTTCCGGCGAAACGGTGCTGAAACCTATGAGCTGCGCGTTTCCGGAGCGTTTCGTCCCGTCGGCGCGCGCAATCAAATATCTCATCGATCCGCATCGAATGCTGGTTCCGAAGCGAACCTGGCGCGGTCGTGCCGCGACCAAATCTGCGATTGTCATTTTCTCACGGAGATTTTGAAATGCGTATTCTCTCGATGATTGCCGTGACCGGCGCGATGATTGCGAGCACGGCCAGCGCATTTGCCGGCGAACTCCCCTCCTACGAAGTAAAGTCGTTTCCGATCTCGGCGGTGCAAGTGCAGGTGCTCGGCGGCGCCGGTGTCGAGGAACAGTCGACCGCGCCCATGATGATCGTCGCCGGAATGCCCGCCTCGCCCGTACAGATGTCGGTGCTCACGCCACGCGTGAAGCGGCTCGCCAGCACGACCTCCGACAGCGAAGCGCGCTAGATCATCCGCAATTCGCAGCGCTCGCATCCCGTGCGGGCGCTGCAAGCATTTTCACGTCATGCTGCCCGGCATGAAACACCGCACACGCGGGTGGCCGTCGAGATAATGCTTCCACACCATGGTGCGGCCGATCTTGTTCGGCTCGGTGATCACGGCGCCATCGGGAACGATGACCCACTCGTCGTCGAGATGGACACGGTAGTGTCCCTTGTCGGACTCCCAGTCCACATCGGCGACCACATAGCCGTCGGCGTCCGAGCAGCACAACCCATACTCGCTGCGCAGGCTCTCGAACCACGGTTTGAGCGGTGAGTTGGCATAGCGGCCGTCATCGCGCGCGAGCGCCGATGTTGCCAGCAGCAGGAGCAGTCCCGGCACCATCGCCGGACACGATCTTGCAAGTCTCATATCGACTTCTCGCGGATCGAATTGCGCCACGAGGCACAGACGAGGCCGCTCACGCCTTTTGAACAGGCGCGAAACGACGACTCGTTCCCCCAGCGGCTTTGCGACAGCTATGCAAATCCGGCGCCAGGGCGCATTCCGGGGAACTACTGGCGCAGTCGTAGGCGGCATTGGCCTTTCGACGAATGCGCTCGCCTGCAGAAATGGCCGTGCTGTGTGAGGCAGCGGCCGCGCGGCAGCCTACTTCTTCGCCGCCGGCGCCATCATCATCGCACCGCCCTTCTTGGTCGCGGACGGCGGTGTCTTTGCGGCGGCGGCTTGCGCGGGAAGATATTTGGCGATGATCGCGGGATCGACCTCGGCCAGATTGGCATCAGGCAGGCGCTGCCAGGTCTCGTCCTTGCCGAACAGCGAAATGCCGAGGAAGCCACGCATGGTCAGCGTTTGCCCGTCCGGGCTGACAGTCATCTTGGCTTTCCAGATGTTGCCGTCACGCGGATTGACGACGTTGCCGCCCTCATATTTCAGCCCATCGCGCTTCATGTCGCGGATGAAGGAGAGCCCGAGCACCGGCTGATTCTTGCGATCGTCAGTGCATTTCGCGCAGACCTCGTTCGGATCGTCGCCGGGACGGGGAAAGGTCTTGGCGATGACGCCTTCGAAGATGCCGTTGTGATCGATGAAGAGAAACCAGCCCACCGGCCTGCCGTCTTCGACCTTCTGCCAGAGCCCCGCTGCGGTCGGCTGCTGAGCCGGCACTTGCGCCGCAGCCGGCTTCGCCGCGCCTATCGACAGGGCGAGGGCGAGCGTCAGAAGCGAGAGCAGCCGAAAGCTCGAAAAAGGATTCCGCATCATCATCACCTTGCTAAGCCAAACACCTTGCTCGTCAAGACCGGATTGGCCGCAGACTACGGCGATTTCGCGAACGATTCCAGCACCAGAACCATGGGACGCTACGCGCCCGACACCGGCGCCACTAATTGACACCAAGCTTCTTTTGCAGGCTGGAGGAGGAGGTCGTGTACTGGAACACGAGCCGCTTCTCCGGATAGACATAACGGTGGGCTTTTTGCGACATCAGTGCGCCTTCATGGAAACCGCACAGGATCAGCTTGATCTTGCCGGGATAGGTGTTGATGTCGCCGATCGCGAAGATGCCTGACACGTTGGTCTCGAACGCACTGGTCTCGACCGGCACCAGATTATTCTCCAGCGCGATGCCCCAGTTCGCAACCGGACCGAGCTTCATGGTCAGTCCGAAGAACGGCAGCATGGTGTCGCAGGCGATCTCGCTGACATTGTTGTCGTTGCCCTTGACCGTGGCGCCGGTCAGCTGGCCGTCAGCACCTGACAGCGCGGTGACCTGGCCGAGCCGCAAATCCATCTTGCCGGCGGCAACCAGCGCGCGCATCTGCTCGACGCTGTGGGGCGCGGCGCGAAAATCGTCGCGACGATGCAGCAGCGTGATGCGCTTCGCGACCGGATGCAGATTGAGCGTCCAGTCGAGCGCGGAATCGCCGCCGCCGACGATCAGCACGTTCTTGTCGCGGAAGGTTTCCATCTTGCGCACGGCGTAGTGCACCGAGGTGCCTTCATAGGCTTCGATCCCCGGCACCGGCGGACGCTTGGGCTGGAACGAGCCGCCGCCGGCTGCGATCACCACCACCTTGCATTCGAACACCTTGCCGGCGTCGGTGGTGCAGCGAAACAAGGGGTCGCCGATCTTCTCGACCGTCTCGACCATCTCGCCGAGATGGAAGGTCGGGTGGAACGGCTTGATCTGCTCCATCAGCGCTTCGGTGAGCCCCTGCCCCGAAACCTGCGGAATGCCGGGAATGTCGTAGATCGGTTTTTCCGGATAGAGCTCCGCGCACTGGCCGCCGACCTTGTCGAGGATGTCGACGAAATGCGCCTTCATGTCGAGAAGGCCAAGCTCGAAGGCGGCGAACAGACCGCAGGGGCCTGCGCCAATAATCAGCACATCGGTTTTGATCACGTCGCTCATGTCGTCTCTTTATCGGTCGTTATCGGTTGGACGGCGCCCGGCGGGCAGAGGTGACCCTGCCTGTCTAGCCAACGGGGATGGATCAGGGAAGGCATAAAAGCGGGAGCGCCCCGCAGGCACACCCACTTGCCGGGCCAAGATAACTGGGCTGTAACGAGGCTGGATTTGACGGAGATCAATCGGTGAACGCACCAAGCCGCCTCGATACAACGCCGCGCCTGGAAGACTTCCCTTTTCGCCTCAGCGACAATGTCCGCTTCGGCGATCTCGACCCGAACCAGCACGTCAACAACGCGGTCTATGCCACCTATTTCGAGACCGGCCGCGTCACCTTGATGAAGCTTCCCGAATACGGGCTGACCCCGCCGGGCTTCGCCTGGATCATGGTGCGGCTCGACATGCATTTTCGCGCCGAGCTGCACTGGCCCGGCACGATCGAGCTCGGCCTCGGCGTGGTCAAGCTGGGACGCACGTCAGTGACCTTCGAGCAGGTCGTGTTCTCGAATGGAACGTGCATCGCATCGGCGACGTCGGTCGGCGTCCTGCTCGACGAGGCGACGCGGCGGCCGGCGCCGCTGACTGCGGAGGTGGTCGAGAAATTCAAGCCCTGGCACAAGCGCGGCATCGAAGTCGCGCCGCCGGCCGCTTAGCGCATGATCCGGACCCGCAGGGCCGCGTTAGCGCAAAGTGCGTAGCGGTTTTCCGGAAAGATCATGCGCTCTTAAAGAGGAAGATCAGGCCTGACGTTCCGGCGTCGACACCACGAGCCCGTCGAGTTCGTCGGAGACCTTGATCTGGCACGACAGGCGCGAGTTCGGGCGCACGTCGAAGCCGAAGTCGAGCATGTCCTCTTCCATCGGCGTCGGGCTGCCGACCTTCTCGCGCCAGGCTTCATCGACATAGACATGGCAGGTCGCGCAGGCGCACGCGCCGCCGCACTCGGCTTCGATGCCGGGAATGCTGTTGCGGATGGCGGCTTCCATCACGGTCGCGCCGTTCTCAATTTCCACCGTGCGGGTTTCGCCCTTGTGGTCGACAAAGTGAATTTTGGCCATGTGTTCTCGTGCTGCCGCGATCTGGGGGAAAAAGGAGGTCTGGGCTGTCCTATAACGGGTCGCTTAGGGCCGCGCCATAGCGTTTTCAAGCGAAGTGGGGACCTGCTCGCCGGAGAGAAAGCGCGCCGAAACAAAACACTGCAGTGCGCAGACCACGGCCCTTTGGAGACCCCGGCTTTAGTGCTTGAGGATCGTCGCGATCGCGGCACGAACCTCGGCCACCGCCTCTTTCAGGGCAGCAAGGGCCCTCGGCGGGTTGTCGCCGGTCCTGATCGCAGTCTCGAGGCCGGCCGCCGCATCGGCGACCGCGAACGCGCCGATCCCGCGTGCCGAGCCTTTGAGCTTGTGTGCCAGCGCGCCGGTCTCGGCCGGCAGCGCGGCCATGGCCGCGATCAGGCGGACCGCTTGCTCGGCAAACATCGCCAGCACCTCTTGCTCAAGCTCGGCATCGCCCAGCGTCATGCGCGAGAGGTGGTCGAGGTCGAGCGGGCTGTCGATGGGCGCAAGCGGGGGCGAAGGCATCCAGTCCATCCGTTGCAGTTCAGGCGTCATGGCGCAGGGCCCCGGCATCGCGCGATGGTCCGCCGGTCCGGCGGTTCCTCGCAACCGAAGCACGGAAATGGTTAATGAAGTGTTTCGGTCGTTTTACGCAAATCCGCCCGTTTCTTGACGAAAAGTTGCCGCAATCGGCCGAGTCCAGTGGAGAATTTCATTTAGGCCTAAGGTGTTACGGCCCATTCCTGTTAACGATGATTAAGAATGTCTTAATCGCGGGCATTTCATTCGCGACGCTCTGCCAATAGGATGTTGCGGAAATTGGCGGACAAGCCGTCCGGGTGGGGACGGCTTGGAGATCCGCGCAAGCGGCATGATCCGGTCTGTGGGCTTGCGCCGCGCGCAGGGCTCGCGGGGGACGCGTACAAGTAAGTAACGAGGGCTCGGACTGAACATGGCCAATACTCCCAAAAAGGTCAAAGACCCCACAGAAGTTGCGCTTTCTGCGATCCAGGAAGCCCTCAACATCAGCGACACGGCTGCCGACACCAGCCGGAACGCATCGATGCGCAACGAAACGGTGCCGCCGGTCGCACCGCCCGCGCCGCCCGTGTTCGACGATCCGGCCTTCGAGCCGCGGCCTGCCGCCAACGAGCGCGCCGTGTTCGATTCCATCGAGGAACCGCGGACCTCGCGCCGCGCCGCCAATGATGACCGCGAGACCATCGGCCAGTTGCTCCAGTCGCTGCAGACGGGCCGCCCTGCCCGCAACATCTACACCGGCGCCACCATCTTCACCGTGGTCTGGCTTGCGGCCTGCGCCGCGCTGACGGTCGGCTTCCTGCCCTCGATTCGGGCCGCCATGGGCGAGAGCGGCGGCGTGCTGGCGATCGCCGGCCTCGCCACCATGTTCTTCGCGCCGATCATGCTGTTCTATTTCCTCGCGAGCCTGGTCTGGCGCGGCCAGCAGATGAGCCAGGTCGCGCAAGCGATGGCGCAGGTCGCGATCCGCTTCTCCGAGCCGGAAGGCTCGGCGTCCGATTCCATGGTCACCGTCGGTCAGGCCATCCGCCGCGAGGTCGCGGCGATGGGCGACGGCATCGAGCGCGCCATCGCGCGTGCCGGCGAACTCGAGACCCTGGTCGCCAACGAGGTCGCCGCACTTGAGCGCGCCTATTCCGACAACGAGGTGCGCATCCGCGCCCTGCTGCAGGACATCGCCCACCAGCGTGACAACCTGGTCGGCCAGGCCGAGCAGGTCCGCAGCGCCATTTCCGGCGTGCAGATCGACCTCCGCCACGACATCGCGCTGATCTCGGATGCAATCGCCTCGCGCGTCGACGAGGTCGCCAAATCCATCACCGGCGCGCTGGAAGAGCGCGGCGCCCACATCACCGGCGCGCTGAGCCATGCCGGCGACAACATGATCCTGGCGCTCGGCGAGCGCGGCGGCGACCTGCTCGACCGCCTCGAGGAGGCCAGTGCCGAGACCACGCGCGCTGTGCTCGACGCCAGCGAGCGGCTGACCACCAGCCTCAACTTCAAGACCGGCCACGTCCACGACGAGTTCGTCGACCTCGCCGACCGCGTCCATGAGATGCTGAACGAGCGCATCGACCGCATCACCGGCGAGTTCGAGCAGCGTTCCGCCGCGATCGTCGACGGCATCTCCGAGCGCACCGAGCAGGTGCACGACAGCCTCAAGAACTCGTCGGACTCGCTGCTGCTCGAACTCGAGCTGCGCTCCAACGATCTTTCCGCCAAGATCGACGACGCCGGCAACCGCCTCGCCGGCCAGATCATGACCTCCGGCGACAAGGCGAGCGAAGCGCTCGAGGCCACGGTCAACACTCTCGTCGCCAAGGTCGTCAGCCAGACCGAGACCGCGCACGATTCGCTGTCGCTGCAGATGAGCGCGTTCGACGAGCTGGTGAAGAACCAGGGTACCGAGTTGGTCGAGAAGTTCGCCCGCGATTCCGGCACGCTGGGCGCCCTGATCACCCGCCACATCTCCGAGTTCGACCGCACCGTAAAGACCTTCGGCGGCGAGATCGTCGAGCGTATGGGCCAGCGCACGCAGGACATTCATGACTCGCTGAAGACCTATGTCGAGAATTTCGACAGCCGCTTCGCCGCCAACGGCGGCGAGATCACGGCCATTCTCGACCAGCGCCTGGTGCAGTTCGAGACCACGATCGGCCAGCGCGTGTCCAATCTCGACGCCTCGCTGAACGGCAAGATCACCAGCCTCGACGGCACGATCGAAGGCCACATCAAGACCTTCGACGAACAGCTCGGCGGCCGCGTCGGCGCGCTCGAGCAGTCGTTCGATGCCCGTGCGAAGTCCGTCACCGAGACCATCGACGGCCGTCTCAACGCGCTGTCCACGACGCTGACCGACGGTGCGACGCAGGCGATCCAGTCGATCGATGCGCGATTGACCAACCTCACGACGACGCTCACCGGCGGCGCGGCGCAGGCGCTCGAATCCATCGACTCGCGCCTGATCAACCTCACGACGACGCTGACCGACGGCGCATCGCAAACCATCCAGACAATCGACAGCCGCCTGACCCATCTCACCACGACGCTCACCGGCGGCGCGTCGCAGGCCCTCGAGACCATCGACACCCGCCTCACCTATCTGAACACCGCCCTGACAAACGGCGCCTCGCAGGCCCTGCAGTCCATCGATGTGCGCCTCGGCCTCCTGACATCCACGCTCACCGACGGCACCGCACAGGCGATCGAGGCGGTCGATCGCCGCATCACCAGCGTTGCCGACCTCATCGACGGCCGCAGCATGCATCTGACCGATACGGTCACGGCGCGCTTCCAGGACATCCAGCAGGCGATCGAGACCAAGGTCGGTTCGGTCGCGAGCGACATCGACGTCCGCGTAGCGCAGTTCGAGGATCTGCTCGGCTCGCGTGTCGAGGCCGTCGCCGGCCGCATCGAGAGCAGCGGCCGCCAGGCCAGCGAGGACATGATGTCCCGCGCCGAGATGATCTCGACCGCGATCCGCTCGCATGTCGAGGATGCCGAGCGCTCGCTCACCAACCTCGTGGTCAACACCAGCGAGACGATCCAGACCGGTGCGCGCACCGCGCAGCAGTCGCTGATGACGGTCTCCTCCGACGTCAACGCCCAGCTCAAGATGACCTCGGCCGAGGTCGAGCGCGCGCTGACTGCGGTCGGCACCGGTGCTGCGAACTCGATCCTGACCAGCGCCCGCGAAGCGCAGTCGTCGCTGGTTGCAGCCTCGGGCGATGCCTCCAACCAGATCAAGGGCCTCGCGGCCGACGTCGAGCGCACGCTGTCGGCAGCCGGCTCGGCGACCGCGGCCTCGATCCTGGCCGGCGCCCGGGAGGTGCAGACCACGCTCGTCACCGCCTCCTCGGATGCAGCCAACCACGTCAAGACGCTCACCGCCGAGGTACAGCGCTCGCTTTCGATGGCCGGCACCTCGACGGCGGAATCGATCACCGCGGGTGCCCGCGATGCGCAGAGCACGCTGATCGCGGCCTCGACCGAGACCGCCAACCAGATCAAGGCACTGTCCTCCGACGTGCAGCGTTCGCTCTCGATGGCGGGGACCGCGACGGCCGAGAGCATCGTGAGCGGCGCGCGCGAGGCGCAGAGCACCCTGGTCAACGCGTCGTCGGATGCGGCGAGCCAGGTCAAGTCGCTCGCGGCCGAAGTGCATCGTTCGCTGTCGCAGGTCGGCCAGACCACCGCCGAAACGATCACGGCCAGCGCCCGCGACGCCCAGAGCACCCTGCTCTCCGTTTCGGCCGAACAGACCAGCCAGGTCCGCTCGCTCGCCGCCGAGATGCAGCGCGCGCTGGCAACCGCGGGCGGCGCCACCATCGAGGCGCTCACCAGCGGCGTGCGCGAGGCCCAGGGCACGCTGATCTCGGCCTCGACCGACGCCGCGACCCAGATCAAGTCGCTGACGACGGATATCGAGCGCACGCTGACCGCGGTCGGCGCCGACACCGCCTCGACCATCCTGAGCAGCGCGCGTGAGGCCCAGATCTCGCTGACCTCGACTTCGGCGGACGCCGCAAGTCAGATCCGCACGATCTCGACCGAGATCGAGCGCGCGCTCAGCACGGCCACGACGAACGCGACCAACGACATCCAGACCAGCGCGCTCAATGCCCAGAACGCGCTGATCTCCGCCTCCAATGAGGCGAGCTCGCGGGTCAAGTCGAGCTCGGCCGACGTCGAGCGTTCGGTGCTCGCCGCCAGCTCGAGCTTCGGCCAGGCCATGACCGGCAAGACCGACGAGATCGTCACCTATGTGCAGCAGCAGGCCGACCGCCTCTCCAACATGATCGACGGCAAGCGCGGCTCGCTCGTGGACGCGATCAGCTCGAAGACCAGCCAGCTCACGCTCGACATCGACCGCGTCACCTCCGACGCGCTGAAGTCGATCGAGACGCGCGGCCAGGCCTTCTCGCAGAGCATGATGGGCAACGGCAACGAAGTCGCCCGCACCATCAACGCGGCGAGCGAGATCGCGACCAGCGCCGTCGGCAAGTCGCTCAAGGACCTCGAAACGGCCTCGCGCGCGGCGATCGACCAGTCGCGCCAGGTCTCCATCGCTGCGGTCACCGAGATGCAGGAGACCAGCAAGATCCTGCGCACCGACACGGTCGCCCTGTTCGAGCGCCTGCGCGAAGGCAACATCCTGCTCCAGGAGGTGCTGACCGGTGCGCACGACAACCTCAACTCGCTGGAGCGGGCGCTGGTGACGCGCGTCGCCGACTTCGTCTCGGCGATGAACGACGTCACCTCGCGCAACGGCGCGGCGACGCAGAACCTGGAAGACCAGCTCAACGTCTTCAACACGAAGACCACCCGGGCGCTGCAGGATCTCGGCGAGCTGTCGACCCAGTTCGACAAGCACGGCCAGGCGCTGGTCGAGGCCGCACAGGTCGTCGAGCAGAGCAACAAGAACACCACCGCCTCGCTTGCCGAACGCAAGGCGGCGCTGGAATCGCTGGTCACCACCATCGACCTGCGCACCGCCGATCTCGACCAGCGCCTGTCGCGCTTCACCGGGCTGCTCGATGAGTCGCTCGCTGCGGCCGAAGAGCGCGCCCGCGACATCGCGCGCGTGGTCGCCGAGACCGCCGGCGCAGGCTCGGCCGCGATCACCCGCCAGTTCGAGGCGGTGCGCGCGGCGTCCGAAGAGGAGCATCGCCAGACCATCGAGGCCATGCACGACATCTACCGCCAGACCACCGACGAGGCGGATGCGATGTTCAAGCAGTCGAGCGAGAAGTTCGGCAACCTGGTCGCCAGCATGAAGCAGATGGCGTTCGAGATGCACAACGAGCTCGAAGCCACCCGCAACGAGCTGCGCCGCGGCGTGCTCGAGATGCCGCAGGAGGCCGCCGAGAGCACCGCGCAGATGCGCAAGGTGATCGTCGACCAGATCGAGGCGCTCGCCGAGCTCAACCGCATCGTGGCCCAGCACGGCCGCGGCCTCGACGTCACCACGGCGGGCCGCGCCTCCGTCGCCGTGCAGCGCCAGGAAGAGCCGGTGATGGCAAGCGTGGGCGGTCGTGGCACCGAGACCCGCATGCGCGACACCGGCAGCGCCTCGACGCTGCCGCCGCCGGACCTCGGCATGCCCGCCGCCTCGCGTCGCACCGAGGCTCCGCCGGTCGCCCCTGGTGGCAACGACCAGGGCCGCGACGGCTGGCTGTCGGATCTCTTGAACCGTACGGACGCGGGCCAGCCGGCTCCGACCGGCCGTGAGGCACCGCGCGGCCGCCAGGCTGCCCCCGCTCCGCAGCCGCAGACCCCGCAGGCGAGCAGCAATCCGCTGGAATCGCTGTCGCTCGACATCGGCCGGCTGATGGACCGCAACCTCGCCGCCGAGATGTGGGACCGCTACCAGCGCGGCGAGAACAAGGCCTTCACCAAGCGCCTGTACACGCCCGCCGGCCAGAAGGCCTTCGACGAGGTCGCCCGCAAATATCGCGCCGACCGCAACTTCAAGGGCACGGTCGACCGCTACATCGGCGAGTTCGAACGCCTGCTCGACGAAGTCGCCCGCGACGGCCGCGGCCCGCAGGAGCTGCGCAGCCACCTGACCTCGGAGACGGGCCTGGTCTACACCCTGCTCGCACATGCGGCGGGGCGGTTGGGATAAAGCGGCTCGCAACAGCAGCCACGAATGAAAACGGAGGCCTCGCGGCCTCCGTTTTGTTTTGAATTCGTCATTGCGAGGAGCTCTTGCGACGAAGCAATCCAGACTGCCTCCTCGGAAACAGTCTGGATTGCTTCGCTTCGCTCGCAATGACGGGGAGAGACGCCTACTGCCGCTTGCGCTCGTTCGCCGGCGCCGGCTTCGCCGGCTCGGCCGGCGGGGGCGCCGCGGCTGGTGCGCTGTTGCTGGCACCGAACA
This sequence comes from Bradyrhizobium sp. CCBAU 51745, assembly GCF_028128715.1. NCBI lineage: Bacteria > Pseudomonadati > Pseudomonadota > Alphaproteobacteria > Hyphomicrobiales > Nitrobacteraceae > Bradyrhizobium > Bradyrhizobium sp. CCBAU 51745. Next base: position 50,348 of record NZ_LBJP01000080.1, read on the forward strand.
GCACGCGGGTCGGGTTGCGATCGAAATTATTCACGGCGCGACTGATGTCGCCGAGCGTGCGGCGACCATCGGTCATCAGCGCACCGGAGCGCTTGTCGAAATCCTCGGCCAGTTCGCGGATCGATTTCACCGTCAGGAACAGCTCGCCGCCATCCTTACCACCGGCAAGTGTGTTGAGGCCGAGCATGAGGTTGTCGGCCTTCAGCATGACGCCGTCGACCTTGGCCATCACGCCATCGATCTTCTCGGAATTGCGCGCGAGCGAATTGGTGAAGGTCTCGAGATTCTTCAGCGAGTTCTTCACCGACTCCTGATTGTCGGCGACGATCTTGTTGATGTTCTGCAGCGTGCCGCGGATCGCCTCGGTGACGTCCTGGAGCTTGTTCGGATCCGCCGTCAGCGTCGGGATGCCGTCCTCGTCGAGCGGCGGCGGCGGCGCGGCCTCCTCGCCGCCCTTGAGCGAGATCGCGGCGACGCCGGTCAGGCCCTGGAATTCGAGGCCGACCAGGGTGTCCTTGCGCAGCGGCGTGTTGTTCTCGATCATGGCGAGTGCGACAACCCGCCGCGGATTGTCGAGCTTCACCGAGACCACCTCGCCGACCCGGATACCGTTGAAATTGACGCTGCCGCCGTTGCGCAGGCCCGCCGCGGGGCCCTCGAACACGACGCGAAAGGGGCTGCGCTGCTTGGTGGTGTGCAGGGACTGGAACCAGAGCACGAAGCCGATCGCAGCCGCGATCACCGCCAGCGTGAAGGATCCGATCAATACGTAATTCGCCCGCGTTTCCATCAGGTGCTCCGGCTACTCAACTCATCACCGCGCGGGCGCGCTTGCCATGGAAATACTGCCTCAGCCAGGGATGCTGCGAGGCCTGCATGTCGGCAATCGACCCTGCCGCAATGATCTTACCGTTCCCTAAAACGGCGATGCGGTCGCAAGCTGTGTAGAGGCTGTCGAGATCGTGGGTTACCATGAAAACGGTCAGCCCCAAAGTCCGCTGCAGCGTCCTGACCAGCTCGTCGAAGTCGCCGGCGCCGATCGGATCGAGGCCCGAGGTCGGCTCGTCGAGGAAGACGAGATCAGGGTCGAGCGACAATGCGCGGGCGAGCGCGACGCGCTTGATCATGCCTCCGGACAGTTCCGAGGGGAAACGCTCGGCCACCTCGGGCTTGAGGCCGACCATGGCGAGCTTGGCCATGGTGATCTCGTCCATCAGCCGCTGCGAGACGCGCAAATATTCGCGCATCGGAAACTGGATGTTCTGCCTGACGGTGAGCGAGGAGAACAGCGCGCCCTGCTGGAACAGCACGCCCCAGCGCCGCTCGACATTGCGGCGCTGCGTGGTGTTGGAGGAATCGAGGTCGACGCCGAACACTTCGATGGAGCCCGCGATCTTCGGCACGAGGCCAATGATGGTGCGGGTCAGCACCGACTTGCCCGCGCCCGAAGGACCGACAAAGCCGAGAATCTCGCCGCGCTTGACGTCGAGGTTGAGCCCGTCGAGCACCCGTGTGCTGCCGAACTGCACGGTGATGTCGCGGACGCGGATGATGGGGTTTTGAATCGCGCTTTGCGTGTCTTGCGCCATCGTCACATCCCGATCGAGGCGAAGAAGATGGCGAACACGCCGTCCATCACGATGACGAAGAAGATGCCCTTAACCACCGAGGCCGTGGTGTGCTGTCCGAGCGATTCCGCGCTGCCCTGCACCGCGAGGCCCTCGACGCAGGCGACGATGCCGATCACCGCGGCCATCACGGGCGCCTTGACGATGCCGACGATGAAATGATCGATCGAGATGGCATCGCGCAGGCGCAGCAGAAACGCTTCGGGATCGACGCCGCCATAGAGCCAGGCGACGAGGCCGCCGCCGTAGAGGGCAGCCATGGCGCCGAGGAAGGCGAGGATCGGCAGCGCCAGCACCAAGGCCAGCATGCGTGGCAGCACCAGCACCTCGATCGGGTCGAAGCCCATGGTGCGCAGCGCGTCGATCTCCTCGCGCATCTTCATCGAGCCGAGCTCGGCGGTGTAGGCGCTGCCCGAGCGGCCCGCGACCATGATCGCGACCAGCAGCACGCCGATCTCGCGCAGCACCAGGACGCCGAGCATGTCGACGACAAAGATGTCGGCGCCGAAGCGGCGGAAATGGAAGATGCCTTGCTGGGCGATGATGCAGCCGATCAGGAAGGTGATCAGCACGATGATCGGCACTGCGCGCCAGCAGACCTGCTCCATGTGGTGCACGGTCGAGGTCAGGCGGAACGAGCGGGGATGGATCAGCACATGCACGCCCGCCGCAAGCACGGCGCCCAGCATGTCGATCAGGCCGGCAAAGGTGCCGCCGACGCCGGCCACGGCGCGGCCGATCTGCTCCAGCATGCCGGTAATGGTGATCGCCGACGTCTCGACCACAGGGGTCGCGCGGACCCGGCGCACCTCGTCGACCAGGCTCGAATAATTGGCGGAGAGCCCCGCGATCTGCGCCTCGACGGCGCCTTTCGTCAGGCTGCGGCGGAGCCGCTCGATCAGCCAGGCCCCGAAGGTGTCGAGCTTGGCGACCTCGGAGACGTCGATGAAGATGTTTTGCGGGCTGCCGGCGAGCTTCTCGGCATCGGCGACCATCCGCTCCAGGGCCGGCGCAAAGCTCGCGGTCCAGGTCCCGGTGGCGCAGAGGGCCAGCGCATTGCCTTTGGCAATCCGTTCCAGCTTCGGATCGCCGCTCAAGGTATCCGCTCCCATACGACCAGGGCGGAGGAAATCAGATTGTTGCGCACGCGCCCGTACCCGGAAAAGGTATCCCCATTTGGTTAATATTAGTTGCTAGAGGTAACCAGCCGGTTCAGATTTCGCCAGAGTTCAAAATGACTTCCAGCAAAGTTCCTGCCCTTGCCGCGCGAATCGAGCGGTTTCCGATCGCCGGCAGTTTCACCATCAGCCGGGGCGCCAAGACGGAAGCGGTGACCGTGGTGGCCGAAGTGAGCCGGAACGGCCTCGTCGGCCGCGGCGAATGCGTGCCCTATCCGCGCTATGGCGAGACCCCGGAGGCAGCCCTTGCGGCCATCGAGGCCATGCGGGCAGCCGTGGCTGATGGCCTGACGCGGCAGGCCCTCCAGGCCGCCATGCCGCCGGGAGCCGCCCGCAATGCGCTGGATTGCGCCCTGATCGACTTGGAGGCCAAGGCGACCGGCCAGCGGGCCTGGAACCTGCTGGACCGCCCGGTGCCGGGAATGCGCACCACCGCCTATACGATCTCGCTGGGCACGCCCGAGGCCATGGCGGCGGCGACCGCCAAGGCGGCGAACCGGCCGCTATTGAAGATCAAGCTCGGCGGCGACGGCGATGGGATGCGGATCGCGGCGGTGCGCAAGGCCGCTCCCGAATCCGAGCTGATCGTCGATGCCAACGAGTCCTGGACCGAGGCCAATCTGGAGGCCAACCTCGCCGCCTGCGCCGCCGTCGGCGTCACCCTGGTGGAGCAGCCGCTGCCGGCGGGCAAGGACGAGGCGCTGGCGCGGATCAAGCGGCCGCTCGCGGTCTGCGCCGACGAGAGCGTGCATGACCGCAGCTCGCTGGCACCGCTCCGCGCGCGTTACGATGCTGTCAACATCAAGCTCGACAAGACCGGCGGCCTCACCGAAGCGCTCGCCATGGCCGATGCGGCGCAGGCACTCGGCTTCGAGATCATGATCGGCTGCATGGTCGCGACCTCGCTCTCGATGGCGCCCGCCATGCTGGTGACGCCGCAGGCGCGCTTCGTCGATCTCGATGGTCCCTTGCTGCTCGCCCGCGACCGCGATCATGGGCTTCGTTACGACGAGAGCCTGGTCTATCCGCCTGACGCCGCATTGTGGGGCTGAGCCTTCAGCCGATGCCGCGCCGACCAGATCAGAAGCGCACCGGCCGCGGCCATCCCCGCCATGACGTAGTACAGCCCCCCGCCATAGCGTGCGTAGATCGCGCCTGAGATGATCGACGTCGCCGAGCTCAACAACCCGGTGGTCGCCGCGTAGTATCCCTGCGCTCGCGCCATTTGACGGGGCGGCACGTGATGCACCAGGAGAGTCATCACGCCAACCTGGGTCAGGCCGAAGCTCAGGCCATGTCCGAGCTGCGCGATCGCGAGCAGGCCGATCGGCGGCTCATGCGCGGTGATCGACCAGCGCATCACCGCACTCAAGCCTCCGATCACCACCAGCAGCGCGGGATGCAACGAAAAGCGCGGCGACACCGCGAAGACGACAATCTCGGCGCAAACGCCGAGCGCCCACAGCCCCGCGATGGTCAATCCGCCAAGACCATGGCTCTGCCAGTTGATCGAGGCGAAGGTGTAGTAGGCGACGTGGCTGGACTGGATCAGCGCGGACGAGACGATGATGGCGAGGAAGCCTGCGTCGCGCAGCAGAGGCCTGCCGCCCTCCGCCACCCCGGATGTTCGCGGCACCTCATCCAGCGGCTGCAGCGAAAGCCCTGTCACGGCCGAGATCGTCGCCATCGCGACAATGATCCAGATCAGCTGGCGCGCCGCGATCAATTCGATCAACAGTCCGCAAGCGAGCGCGCCGAGGATGAACGCGACCGATCCCCAGAGGCGCACGGGTCCGTAGTCGAATTTGTAGCGGGCGACGCCGCGCAAGGCGTAGGCATCGGTGAGCGGCGTCAGCGGAGTCCAGCAGCAACAGGTCACGATGTAGAGCACGAGCAGCGGCAAGGGCTGCTGCTGGGTGCCGACCAGCATAAAGAGAAGCGCGGTGGCCGACGCCGTCAGGATCATCGCGCCGCGCAATGCGCGGCGCCGTTCGGCAAGGCCGGTCACGACAGGCAGCGTCGTGAAGCGCGTGACGGCGGGGACGGCACTGATGATTCCGATCCAGCCCGGCTCGATCCCGATGGCCTTCAACCACACCGTGAAGAACGGCAGATGGGTGCCCAGGACACCGTAGGACGTGCCGTAGAACAGCGCGAGACTCACGGCGAATCGCCGCTTGACCGCCGCTGGCGTGGGGATTTGTGATTCGCTCTGCATCAAACCAATTGCGATTCGGTCGATATCGTGGTGATCGTTACAGTAACGCGCACTGATTTGCGCGACGAGATTGTCATGGCCAACGAAGCATTCGCCCTCTCGCCCATGTCTGCCCGCGCGGCCGAGCCGAACGAGCAGGATTACGACGCGATCCGCGAAGCCTTCATGGAGACGGCGCGCGGTCGCTGGTTCCTCGGCGAATACGCCAAGCGCAACCGCAACGCCGACACAAGCATGGTGCTCGATGCGGTCGCGAAAATCGAAGAAGCCCTTGCGGCACAGCGACAACCCGTCGTCGAGGATCGCCTGCCGGAAGCGCTGGTCGCGATCCGCCGCGCGGTCGAGGACACAGAAAGCACAGTCGCCAGGGCGTTCGATCCCGCCGCGATCGAAGCGAGCCTTGCGCCCGTGACGCGCGGCGTGCGCATCATCAAGGAGATCTCCTGGCGCTGGCGCGAGATCGGCGCCGACGGGCGAATCTGCGATCTGATTGATTCGCAGCTCGCCTCGATCGAAGCGGCCTGCGCCCAGGTGTCGGGGATCGATCCGCGCGGCGACCTCAAGGCCGCCTTTGATCTACTCAAGGACCGGATCGAGCAGACGGACGCTGGGGACGCTGCTGCACCGCAGGCGACGGCGCGACCTGCGCCCGAGCAGCCGGCGCCACCGGCCGCTGGGGCACCTGTTGCCGAAGCGCCATCGGCGATGGCGAGCGAACCACCCGTGGCTTTTACGGAGACGCCGCAGGAGATCGCGCCCGAGCCCGAGGCAATCGCCGACATCAGCGGCATCGCCGAGGACGCGATGGTGGACGTCGCGGTCGCGCCCGAGATCGTCGAAAGCCACGCTCCCGCCGTCGAGGAGAACTTTGCCGCGGTCGAGGACAACCTCGCCGGACTCGCAGACGTTGCCGAGATCACCGACGAATTCTCCCTTCACGCGGCCGCTGAGGCCGAGGACGACGCCATCCTCGATGCCATCGCGCTGGAGATGGCCGCGCCCGATCCGGAGTTCGACGCGATCGTCGAGCCCATGGAGATGGGTGCAGCAGTTCCCGAGCCGATGCCGGAGCAGATGCCCGCGGAGATCGCGGAACCGGTCGCCGAGCAGCCGCCGATCGCGCCCCATATTGAGGAGCCCGAGGTCGAGGAGCCCGTCGTCGAGGCGCCGATCGCGATGGAATCGCTCGCGCGCTTGACCGATGCCATCGCGGAAGCCGCCGCCGAAGTGATGGAGCAGCCGGCCCCCGCCATGGCGGCCGCAGCATTCTCTGGCGGAGCCCCCAGCGCAACACTGCCGTTGCCGTCGCCCCTGCCCGAGCCCTCGCTCGGCGCCACCATCCTCGCCAGCGGCATCGTGCAGAAGCCCCGCCCCGCCGCCAACGACGCGCTCGCCCCGATCCGCCGCATGACCCAGGCCGAGAAGATCGCGTTCTTCTCGTAGCGGCGTTTGACGCACCCCTGCACCACTGCCGTAGGGTGGGCAAAGCGAAGCGTGCCCACCCATTGTCCGTGATCGAAAGAGATGGTGGGCACGGCGCTTCGCGCCTTTGCCCACCCTACAATTTCCAAGCACTTGGCGAGTAGCTGAGACCAGCGTGATCTAGATCACGCCCCGTCCAGGGTGATCGCGATCACGGACCACGCCTTCGAACGCGACCTAGTCTCCTCGCAACCAATCTCGCATCGAGATGAGTGCCAAAGGAGCACGCCATGTTCCGCCTGAAATCCGCCGTGATGACTGTTGGCCTGCTGGGAAGCCTGTTCGGCTTCGCCTGCGGGCCTGTTTCTGCGCAAGTTGCCCCCGTCACGCCCGCCCCGACCACGCTGCAAGGCCCGGAGCAGCGGGTGGCGCTGGTGATCGGCAATTCGAACTACCAGAACGCGCCGCAGCTTGCGAACCCCGACAATGACGCCCAGTCGATGGCGCAATTCCTCAACTCCGCGGGCTTCGAGGTGATCTCCGCCACCGACCTCGGCCAGAACGACATGCTGCGCGTGGTGCAGGATTTCTCCGCGAAAGTGTCCGCGCGCGGACCGAACACGGTGGCAATGGTCTATTACGCCGGTCACGGCGTGCAGCTTGCCGGCGAGAACTACCTCGTGCCCGTCGATGCCAAAGTCTCGAACCAGACTGACCTCGTCAACGACTCGGTTCGCCTGGTCGACGTGATGTCGACGCTGGAGACGATCCCAAGCCGGATGCGCATCGTCGTTCTCGACGCCTGCCGCAACAACCCGTTCCCCAACGTGAACGACGCCGGCCGGGGCCTTGCCATCGTCGACGCGCCGAACGGCTCGATTGTCGGCTATTCGACCGCGCCGGGCGCCGAAGCGCTCGACGGCACGGGCGGCCACAGCCCCTATACGCAGGCCTTCCTGAACGTCGCGCGCGAGCCCAACGTGCCGATCGAGCAGCTGTTCAAGCGCGTGCGGCTCGCGGTGAACCAGACCACCAGCGGTGCGCAGGTCCCCTGGGAGAGTTCCTCGCTGACCTCGGACTTCACCTTCTTCGGCGACACGGCCGTGGCCGCGAGCCGTGCGCCGGTGCATGCGCCGGTGGTGCAGATGGCCTCCAACCTGCCGAGCCGCTCGGCGCGCCAGGCCTATGATTACGTGCTGTCCGAGGGCAAGCCGGAATATTATCAGGAGTTCGTCGCGATGTATCCGCACGACCCGCTATGCGATCATATCCGCTGGCTGCTGGCGAACCTCTTGATCTCGCAGGCCTGGCACGAAGCGGTGCTCGCGAACTCGCCGATCGGCTACCAGACCTTCTACAGCCACTACAGCAACAGCCCCTATGCACAAGCCGCGCTGAAGCTCGAGGCGCAACCCAAAATCATCCCGCTGCTGCAGGCGACGAAGTTCCTGGCTCCGCAGAACATTGCCCCGACCTTGAAGATCGGCAATCTCGGTCAGCCCAAATACATGCCGCTGATCCAGCAGCAGGGCAATGGCGGCTCGCCGACGAACGGCAACCTGCCGGTCGTGCAGAAGCCGGTCGATGGCAAAGTGATCAGCAAGATCGTCACCCTGCCGGCGCCGACCAAGGCCACGACGAACAATGCCGGCATCAGCAAGATCGTGACCTTGCCGGTGACCAACACCACGCCGAACACCGGCAACAACAATGCCGGCCCGGCGGGCAAGATCGTGAGCATGCCGGTGAATGTCGCCAAGGGTGGCTCGACGGTTGATGTCAAGAGCACCGACGTGAAGACGACGAATGTTCAGCCCCAGAACCAGCCGATCCGGGTCAATAACGGCAACACCGGCATCGTGAAGCTCAACAACAACCCGGTGAACAAGGTGCAGGTGCAGAACGGCCAGGTGAACAACCACCCGCAGTTCAATGCGATCGGCAACGGCGGCGGCAACAACAACTTCCGCCAGTCGATGAACCAGTCGCCCGCGATGAACGGCGGCAACAACCACCGCGGCTTCATGCATTGATCGCAGAGGGAGCGCTCCCTCCCCCACTTGCGGGGCAAGCACGATATAAGGGGCAGAGCGGCAACGCTCTGCCCCTTTCTTGGTATCAGCTCTTGGATTTTGTCATTCCGGGATGCGCCGTAAGGCGCAGACCCGGAATCCATTGTGCGGCAGAGAAACGGGATGGATTCCTGGCTCTCGCTTCGCGAGCCCCGGAATGACGCCTAAGCCACCAGCTCGGCGAACAGATCCGCATCGACATTGCCGCCCGAGAGCACGATGACGACGCTCTTGCCGGCGACATCGAGACGTCCCGCCAGCAGCGCGGCAAGGCCGACCGCTCCGCCCGGCTCGACCACGAGCTTCAGCTCGTGATAGGCGAAGGCAACCGCCGCGCCGACTTCCTTGTCCGACGCGGTCACGCCGCGCGCCAGCAGCTTGCTGTTGATCGCAAAGGTCATCTCACCAGGGATCAGCGCCATCAGCGCATCGCAGATGGTGCGGCCGGCGGGCGGGTGCGGCTCGCGATGGCCTGCGGTCAGCGAGATGCCGTGATCGTCGAACGCTTCCGGTTCGGCCACCACGATCTGGGCCTGCGGATAGCGCGCCTTCACGGCGGTGGCGACGCCCGCGATCAGGCCGCCGCCGGATGCCGGCGCCACCACGATATCGGGTGCAAGACCGAGCGCTGCCATGTCCTCCGCGATCTCGCGGCCGGCGGTGCCCTGGCCTGCAATCACGAAGGGATCGTCATAGGGCCGCACCAGCGTCGCGCCGCGCTTCTCGGCGATGCCGCGCGAGATCGCCTCGCGGTCGTCGTTGTAGCGGTCGTACAGCACGACCTCGGCGCCATAGGATTTGGTGCGCTCGCGCTTCGACAGCGGCGCGTCCGCCGGCATCACGATGGTCGCGTGCATGTCCAGGATTTTTGCCGCCGCCGCCACCCCCTGGGCATGGTTGCCGGAGGAGAATGCGACGACGCCGCCGGCGCGCTTGTCCTGCGGGATCGAGTACACCTTGTTGAAGGCGCCGCGGAACTTGAAGGAGCCGGTGCGCTGGAGCATCTCCGGCTTCAGGAACACTTTTGCGCCGACGCGCTCGTTGAGCACGGGGAAAGACAACAGCGGAGTGCGGACGGCGAAGGGCGCGAGCACGCGCGCTGCGGCGTCGATATCGGCGGGGCCGATCGGAAGGGGCTGTTCGGACATGGCGGGATGTTATCGCGCCCGGCGCGGCGCGGGCAAGACACCTCCGCGCGAGGATTTTCCCAAAGCGTTTTCGAGCGAAGTGGGGACCGGTTCGCCTGAAGAAAACGCGTCAAAACAAGAATCTAGGCCACGAAGCGCGGCTGTTCCGCCCTGTCCCGGCCCGGCAACACGGCGCCGGCGGCGCGGATGCTGTCGATAAAGGCCCGCGCCGAGGCCTCCCAGGTGTAGGCGGCGGCGAATTCGACGCAGGCCTGCCTGGAGATGTCGAGTGCGGCAAAACAGGCGTTGCGCAAATCATGGTCCAGCGCGCCGACCGGCGCATCGCCGATGACGTCGCGCGGACCCTTGACCGGGAAGGCCGCGACCGGCAGGCCGCTCGCCAGCGCCTCGAGCAGGACCAGGCCGAACGTATCGGTCTTGCTCGAAAACACGAACACGTCAGCCGCCGCATAGATGTCGGCCAGTTCCTCGCCGTGCTTTTCCCCGAGGAAAATCGCCTCGGGATAGGCCTCCTCCAACGCGTTGCGCGCCGGGCCGTCACCGACGATCACCTTGGTGCCGGGCAGATCGAGATCGAGGAACGCTTCGAGATTCTTCTCCACCGCGACGCGGCCGACCGAGAGGAATATCGGCGCCGGCAGGCAAAGATCGACAGCGCGAGGATGGAACAGGCGGGTGTCGACGCCGCGCGGCCACAGCACGACATTGTCGAAACCGCGCTCGCCGAGTTCCCGGGCCAGCGCCGGCGTCGCCGCCATCACGGCCCGGCTCGGGCTGTGGAATCGGCGCAGCGCCCGCCAGATCAGCGAAGCCGGCACCGGCACGCGGGCGCGGACATATTCAGGAAAGCGGGTATGGAAGCTGGTCGTGAATGGCAGCTTGCGCTGGCCGCAATAGCGGCGGACCATCAGGCCGATCGGCCCCTCCGTCGCGATATGGATGCTGTCGGGCCGGGCGTCCTCGATCAGCTTTGCAATGCGGGCCGGGCGCGGCATTGCCAGCCGAACGTCGCGATAGCTCGGCATCGCGAAGGTGCGGAATGATTGCGGCGTCAGGAACATGAACTCGGCGTCGAGCGATTTGGCGGCGTCAGCGAGCTTGGTCAGCGTCCGAACCACACCGTTGACTTGCGGGTGCCAGGCATCGGTCGCGACCAGGATGCGCATCAAGCTGCCCTTGCTGCCACTTGCGGCACTTGTGCGGGTTTCTGCAGATGATCCGCCCAGGTGATGATCTCGAAATGGCCGTCGTCATGCTCGACCAGCGCGGTGCAGCTTTCGACCCAGTCGCCGCAGTTCATGTAGCGAATGCCGTTCTCGTCGCGGATCACGGCATAGTGGATGTGGCCGCAGATCACGCCGTCGGCGTCATGGCGCCGCGCTTCGGCCGAGAGCGCCTGCTCGAACGCGCCGATATAATTGACCGCGTTCTTGACCTTCTGCTTGGCCCATTGCGACAGCGACCAATAGGGCACGCCGAACAGGCGGCGGAAGAAGTTGACGAAGCGATTCATCTGGATCGCGAAGTCGTAGGCCTTGTCGCCGAGATGGGCGAGCCAACGCGCGTTCTGCACCACGAGGTCGAAGATGTCGCCGTGGATGACGAGATAGCGCTTGCCGTCTACGCCGGTGTGCACCGTGTTCTCGACGACGTCGATGCCGCCGAAATGCGTGCCGTAATAGTTGCGCAGGAACTCGTCGTGATTGCCGGGCACGTAAATGATCTTGGCGCCCTTGCGCGCCTTGCGCAGCAGCTTCTGCACCAGGTCGTTATGCGATTGCGGCCAGTGCCAGCTCGATTTCAGCGCCCAGCCGTCGACGATGTCGCCGACGAGATAAATCGTATCGGCATCATGGTAGCGCAGGAAGTCCAGCAAAAGATCGGCTTGAGAGCCGCGGGCTCCGAGATGAACGTCGGAGATGAACAACGTGCGAAAGCGCCGCTCCGGGCTCTCGTCACTCACATCGTAACTTCCCATGCGCCAGCCTGTAACCGTGTCCCGTGACAGGGGGATGACCGATTGAACCCTTGAGGCCCCTCAGATACGAATCGAACCTTGCCTCGCCCTCCTCGCGAATATCAGTCACATGCGACAATCAGGCGACATGATCAGCCGATGATGGCCCGCAAGACCGCGGCCCCCCCGGCCTCATTGGTTAATATCGGTACGGACGGCGCCAGCAGGACGCCGGCGTCAGTAAAACTTGTGGAAATGATGGATCGGCCCGTGGCCATGACCGACGCTGAAACGGTCGGCAGACCCGATCGCCGCGCTGATCCAGCCTTTGGCGTTGCGTACCGCCGTCGCGAGATCCTCGCCCTTGGCGAGGCCCGCCGCCACCGCTGACGACAGCGAACAGCCGGTGCCGTGGGTGTTGCGGGTGGCGACGCGCGGTGCGGCGAGCGCCAGCGTGGTGTCCGCAGCGACGAGATAATCGGTGCTCTCCGCGCCCTCGCCGTGCCCGCCCTTGATCAGAACCGCGCGGCAGCCAACAGACAGCAGGCGGCGTCCCTGGCTTTCGATCTCGGCCTCGCTTCGCGCGATCGGTTCTTCGAGCAGCGCGGCCGCCTCCGGCAAATTGGGCGTGATCACGGATGCGAGCGGCATCAGTTTCGCGCGCAACGCCGTGACGGCCTCTGCGGCGAGCAGGCGGTCGCCTGATGTTGCGACCATCACGGGATCGAGCACGACATGGCGAGGCTTCCAGCGCGCCAGCGCAGCAGCGATCGCATCGATGCTCGCGGCCTGCGCCACCATGCCGATCTTCACCGCGGCGACATCGAGATCGGAAAACACGGCATCGATCTGCGCTGTGACGAACGCTGCCGGCACCGCGTGAATGCCGGTGACGCCCTTGGTGTTCTGTGCCGTGAGCGCCGTGATTGCGGATGCGCCGTAGACGCCGAGCGCAGCAAAGGTCTTCAGGTCGGCCTGAATCCCGGCCCCGCCGCTCGAATCCGAGCCGGCAATGGTGAGCGCCACGGGCGTCGTCATCGCAGGATATTCCTGCTCGAAAAGGACATTGGCCATCGCCTGTCCTAGCGCGCCGGCGCAGCCCCAGCAAGCCGGCGAATCAGGCGGAGCCGGTGCTGCGCGGGATTGTCGTCCCGTAGGCGTGCATATCCTGAGAAAATATGACCACGGCATCGCCCGGCCTTGGCGCCCGACTGTGCGAATGACACGTTAGTGAGTGGATTCGTTCAGCGACGCCAAATTGCGGTCCGGCTTCGGCCGCAATCCTCTCGGGAAGAAATCATGTGGGCCTTTTTTCAACGTCTGCTCGATTCGTCGACGCTTTCACCGCACGGCATCTGCCTGTTGTGGGAGCCCGAGCTGATCTGGCTCCACGTCGCCTCCGACGCCATCATCGCCGCCGCCTATTTCTCGATCCCGTTCGCCCTCACCATTCTCGTCACCAAGCGGCGCGACCTCCAGTTCGGCTGGGTCTACTGGGCGTTCGCGATCTTCATCATGGCCTGCGGCCTGACGCATGTGCTGTCGATCTACACGCTCTGGGTTCCGATCTACGGCATTGAGGGCATGGTCAAGGCGGTCACGGCCGCGGCCTCCATCTTCACCGCCGGTGCACTATGGCCGCTGCTGCCGAAGATCCTGACGATCCCGTCCCCGTTCGACCTGCAAAAGGTCCAGGCCGCGCTCGAGGAGGAAGAGATCAAGAGCCGGGACGCGGCGCTGCTGCTCAAACAGGTGGGGGACGCCCAGCGCGCGATGCGCGAAAGCATGACGCGACTCACCGCTGTCGTCGAGACTGCGGTCGACGGCGTCATCCTGTTCGACGCGCAAGCCCGCATTCTGCTGTTCAACCCTGCCTGCGAGCGGTTGTTCGGCTATCGCGCTGACGAGATCATGAATTGCGACATCGGCATGCTGATGTCCAATGAGGAAAGGCCCTCCTCCGCAGCTCATGCGCGGCGTTTCGCAACCGGCGAAGCCGTCGGCCTGCGCAAGGATGGCTCGACGTTTCCGATGAACCTCTCGGTGGGCCAGGCATGGCAGGATGGCGAGCTGATCCACGTCGGCATCATCCACGATCTGACCACGCGCAAGCTCACCGAGCAGCAGCTCCAGCAGGCACAGAAGATGGAGACGGTCGGCCAGCTCTCGGGCGGCATCGCCCACGACTTCAACAATCTCCTCACCGTCATCATCGGCAACGCCGAGCATCTCAGCGAGCAGCTCAAGGCGCGGCCCGATCTGCGGCAATTTGCCGACGACATCTGCGAATCAGGCGAACGCGGTGCGGAGCTGACGCAGCGGCTGCTGGCGTTCAGCCGCCGCCAATTGCTCCAGCCGCGCGCGATCGATTGCGGCGAGCTGATCCTGTCCATGCTGAAACTGCTCCAGCGCACCTTGCGCGAGAACATCGAGATCAGGACGACGTTCGGTCCCGGCACCATCCAGGCCTTTGCGGACCGCGCCCAGCTCGAATCCGCCGTGCTGAACCTTGCGCTCAACGCGCAGGACGCGATGCCGTCAGGCGGACATCTGACGCTGAGCACGGAGATCGCCGTGATCGACGACGACTATCGCGCCCTTCACCCGGAGGTCGCATCCGGAAGCTATGCGCTGATCTCGGTCACCGACGACGGCGAAGGCATGGCGCCTGAGGTCATCGAGCGCGCGTTCGAGCCGTTCTTCACCACCAAGGAGGTCGGCAAGGGTTCCGGCCTCGGGCTGAGCATGGTCTATGGCTTTGCCAAGCAATCCGACGGCCATGTCTCGATCTATAGCGAACGGGGCCTGGGGACGACGGTCCGGATCTACCTGCCCCGCCCCGGCGGCGGACAATCGCTGGCCGACATGCTCGAGACTGACGAGGCTGCGCCGCGCGGCCGTGAGACCATCCTGATCGCGGAGGACGATCCGTTCGTACGCTCCTCGGTGATCCAGCGGGTGGAGGCGCTGGGCTATCGCGTCGTCGCCGCCGTCAATGGCAAGGAGGCCTTGCACCGGCTGCGCGCGGATCCCGGCATCGACATGCTGTTCACTGACATCGTCATGCCCGGCGGCATGAGCGGCTGGGAGCTCGCCGAGCAGGCCCGGCGTATCAGGCCCGGCCTGCCGGTGCTGTTCACCTCGGGCTATGCGCTGGAGACCCTGGTCGAGCAGGGCCGCGCGCAGGCTGAGGCCGTGGTCCTGACCAAGCCCTATCGCAAGGCCGAACTGGCCCAGCGGCTCAGGGATGCCTTCGCAGCAGCGGTGGTGGCGTCGTAAACCCCGGACGGCTCTCTGGCGGTCGGCCGGCCCGCTTGCTAAATCGCGCCGGTTTTGGCCTATTAGCCGCCAAGACATGTCTTCGGAGTTGACTGCAATGGTTCCTTTCTTTGTCCAGATCAAATGCAAGCTTGGTCAGTCCTACACGGTGGCCAATGCGCTCGCCGAAGCCGAGATCGCCTCCGAGATCTACTCCACCGCCGGCCAATACGATTTGCTGGTGAAGTTCTATGTCGACAAGGACACCGACATCGGCCACTTCGTGAACGAGAAGGTGCAGGTGCTGCCCGGCATCCAGGACACGCTCACCATCATCACCTTCAAGGCGTTCGGCACCGGCTAGAGCATGATCCGGAAAAGTGTGAAGCGGTTTTCCCTCGCGACATCAGCGGAGCGCGTTTGCGCGGAGATCATGCTCAAACAAAGAGCTAAAGCGCCATGACGATTCAACCCGATCTCATCGCGCTTTAACCGGACGCGCTCAGCCGCCGTCCTCCTTGCGCTTGGGCGGCGTCGGGCCATCGACCGGAGGCAGCGACTTCAGGTACGCCGCCATCGCGGCGCGATCCTCCGGCTGCAACTGCGCGAGGTTCTTGATCACCGGCCGCATCGCGCCCGATGCGCTGTCACCCTCGGGCATGTCGCCGGTCTCGAGGAAGTCGGCGATATCCTTCTCGCTCCAGTCACCTAAGCCCTTCTGCGTGATGTTCGGCACCCAGCCCTCGCCTTCGGGATTGGGACCGCCGGCAAAGCGCTGCGAGCTGATGACGCCGCCGAGAACATTGCGCGGGCTGTGGCATTCGGCGCAATGGCCAAAACCATTCACGAGGTAGGCGCCGCGATTCCACTGCGCGGAGCGCGTTGCGTCAGGCACGAACGGCCTGAGATCCATGAACAGCAATTTCCAGATGCCGACATTGCGGCGGATATTGAAGGGAAACGGCAGTTCGTGGTCGCGCACGCGACCCGAGACCGGCGGCAGCGTCTTCAGATAGGCAAAGAGATCGCGGACGTCGTCGACGTCAGCAAGATGATAGGACGTGTAGGGAAATGCCGGGAAGTAGTGCCTGCCCTCGGGCGAAATGCCGCGCATCACCGCATTGACGAAATCAGCCTCGCTCCAGCGGCCGATGCCGTCGGTGGGGTCAGGCGAAATGTTCGGCGCATAGAACGTCCCGAACGGCGAGCCCAGCGCGAGGCCGCCGCCGAGCTTCAAGCGATCCGGCTGGTTGGGCACGGCATGGCAGGAGGAGCAGCCGCCCGCATTGAACAACTCCTGCCCATTGGCGAGATCAGGCTTGCGCGTCGGCGCCGGCAGCGCCGAGGCGCTCGGCGCGGTCAGCCACCAATAGACGGCAAAGGCTGCGACAGCAGCGATCAAAGTAACGTAAATTGTTCGTCGCAGCATGAAGAATCCCATTGAGCTCAAGCGTATTTACGGGTCATCCCGCCGCAGCTCCAGCCACGAATAATTTAGATGGTGTGACTGTAATCCGGGAATAAAATCGCAGTCGCACTGTTTGCAAGGTGACAGCAATCAGGCGTCAACAGGGAGAGACCCATGAACAAAGCGCTTTTTGCCACGCTGGCACTCGGAGCCGCCGTCGCATTCGCAGGCCCGGCCAGCGCGGAGAAGCTGAAGGCGACACTGGACGGCAAGTCCGAAGTGCCCGCCACCACCACCAGTGGCACCGGCACCGCCGATATCGACTATGACGCCCCAACGAAAAAGCTGTCCTGGAAGGTGACCTATTCCGGCCTCTCCGGCCCCGCCACTGCCGCTCATTTCCACGGCCCCGCCGAGGTCGGCAAGAACGCCGGCGTCGCGATCCCGATCCCGGGCATCGCCAACAGCCCGGCCGAAGGTTCGGCGACGCTGACCGACGCGCAGGCCTCCGATCTCCTGTCCGGCAAGCTCTATGTCAACATTCACACCGCCGCCAACCCGGGCGGCGAAATCCGCGGCCAGGTGACGAAGTAGAGATCATCACGACCTCATCGTTGAAGGCCGGGCGCGAGCGTCCGGCCTTTTTGATTCCGAAACGACAGGTGATGCCCGTGCACTCAAGCCGCACTCAGCGCATGCTCGAGATCGGCGATCAGATCGGACGGATTTTCGATGCCGATCGACAGGCGGATGGTGCAATCGAGCACGCCGATCTTGCGGCGGATATCGGCGGGAACGCCGGAATGAGTCATCGTCGCCGGCAGGCTCGCCAGCGATTCCGTGCCGCCGAGGCTGACCGCGAGCTTGAGGATCTGCAAGCCGTTGAGAAACTTCTCCGCCGCCGCCTGGCCGCCGACGATGTCGAACGAGAACGTCGATCCCGCGCCTGAGCATTGCCGCGCGAACACGCGCCCCGAGGGCGAGGTCTCCTCGTGATGGCCGAGATAATGAACCTTCGCCACCTTGGCGTGATCGCGCAGGAAATCCGCGACGAGGCGCGCATTGCTGTTGGCCTTCTCCATGCGCAGGCTGAGGGTCTCGAGCGAGCGGTTGATCATCCAGCAGGAATGCGGATCGAGCTGGGTGCCGATGGCACCGCGCAGCGCCTTGATGCCCTTCATCACCGCCTTGGTGCCGAGCGCTGCGCCCGCGATCAGATCGGAATGGCCGCCGACATATTTGGTCAGCGAGTACAGCGAGATGTCGGCGCCGTGCTCGATCGGCCGCTGAAACACCGGGCCGAGCAGCGTGTTGTCGCAGGCGATGATCGGCGTGTAGCCCTGGGCCTTGCCGATGCTGTCGGCGACGCGGCGCATCAGCGCGATGTCGACGAGCCCATTGGTCGGGTTGGCCGGCGTCTCGACCAGGATCATCGAAACCCGCCCTCGACGCATGGCCTCTTCCGCGGCCTGGTTGACCACCGCCTCATCGACGCCGTCGGCAAAGCCGACCGCGCCGATCGAGAAGCGCGACAGCGTGTTCGTCAGCAGGGTTTCGGTGCCGCCATAGAGCGGCTGCGAGTGGAGAATGACATCGCCCGGGCGGACGAACGCCAAAATCGTCGTCGAGATCGCCGCCATGCCCGAGGAGAACAGCGCGCAGCTCTCGGTGCGCTCATAGACCGCGAGCCTGTCCTCGACAATCTCGCTGTTGGGATGGTTGAAGCGCGAATAGACGAGCCCGGCGCCCATCCCCTCCGGCGGCTCGCGCCGGCCGGCGACGTAGTCGAAGAAGTCCTGCCCGTCCTCGGCCGTTTTGAACACGAAGGTCGAGGTCAGGAACACCGGCGGCTTGATGGCGCCTTCCGACAGCTGCGGATCATAGCCATAGGTCAGCATCAGCGTTTCCGGATGCAGCATATGGTTGCCGATATGGGTTTTCGACGGGAACGGTTTTGCCATGGCCTGTCTCGCTGTTGCCTGCGATCGCCGCCCGCGGCGCGACTCTCGATAGCGTCAGGCATCAACGCCGCGGCGGCGCGACCAAACATAGTCCTTCCGACGGCGATCCGTCAGGGCGTGGGAGGAGAATTTGCGGCACTCACGGCTGTCATCCCCCGCGAAGGCGGGGAATCCAGTATTCCAGAGACGTCAAACGTTCCCTGCACCGTCGCGGCGTACTGGATCGCCCGCCCCAGTGCGCAAGCGCGCACAAGGCGGGCGATGCACTGAGTTTGTAGCTATCGTTGACGCAACCTACGTCGCCTTACTTCAGCTTCAGCCGATACGTCTCGTGGCAATCATTGCAGCGGTCGTTGATGGTGGTGTAGGCCGCCTTGAGGCTGGCGACATTGTGGATCTTGCCCTTGACGTCGGCGATCGCCTTCTGCACCGGCGGGATTTTTGATTCGAAATCAGCCTTCTGCTGCCACACCTTTGGCGACGAACCATAGGTGGCGTTGACCACGTCCTGCTTGGGATTGACCTCGAAGGTCTTGGCAATCTTGGCGACGTCCGCCTCCAGGCTGGCGATTGCCTCGTCGACTTGCTTCTGGTTGTAGGGAATGTCGCCCTTCGCCATCTTGAGGATCACGCCGTACATGCTCTTGGCCTGCGAGCGCATCAGATTGTCCTGCTGGACGGCGACCTCCTGCTGCGCCATCACGGCGCCTGCACCCAGAAACAGGGCGCCCGCGACAACAAACATTCGTTTCATGAGTCTTCTTCTCCGGCTCGCAAGTCGGTTGGGGGAACAGGCCATTGATGGTTAGAACCCGGCCGCGGGCGATTATTCCCACCGCGAGCCGGGCGCCACGCCTTACAGGCTGTGGCGGCGGTGGTGCTCGTTGATCGCGATCCACACCCGCTCCGGCGTGGCCGGCATGTCGATGTGATCGATCTTGTATTCGCGCCAGAGCGCATCGACGATGGCGTTGACGACGGCCGGGCAGGACCCGATCGCGCCGGCCTCGCCCGCGCCCTTCACACCCATCGGATTGGTCGTGCAGGGAATGTTGTGGGTCTCGAACACGAAGGACGGGCCGTCAGCCGCGCGCGGCAGCGCGTAGTCCATGTAAGTCGCGGTGATGAGCTGGCCATCGGTCGCGCCATAGACCACCTGCTCCATCAGCGCCTGGCCGATGCCCTGCATGGCGCCGCCATGCACCTGGCCCGCCAGCAGCAGCGGATTCAGCGTCTTGCCGAAATCGTCGACGATCACGTAGTTGACGATTCTGATGATGCCGGTGGCCGGATCGATCTCGACCTCCGCCAGATGCGTGCCGTTCGGGTAGGTGCCGTCTGCGCTGGCGAAGGTCGCGCTGCCATTCAGCTTCGACGGATCGACGCCGGGCCGCTTGGCGAGATCCGCGAACGAGATCGAGCGGTCGGTACCGGCGATCCTGATGATGCCGTCGGTGATCTCGAGGTCACCGGGGCTGGCTTCCAGCGCCTGCGCCGCGATCTCCTTGAGCTTTTGCCCGAGTTCGCGCGTGGCGCGCTCGACGCTGACGCCGCCTGATGGAATCGAGGCCGAGCCGCCGGTGCCGAGGCCCGTGGCGATCTCTGCCGTGTCGCCCTGGCGGACGTGGACGCGCTCCGGCGCAACGCCGAACTGCTCGGCGACGATCTGCGCATAGGCGGTCTGGTGGCCCTGCCCGCTCGACTGCGTGCCGATCAGGACGGTGACGTCGCCATTGGGGTCGAGCCGCACATTGGCGGTCTCCTCGCCCATCACGCCGCAGATCTCGACATAGCTCGCAAGGCCAATGCCGCGGATCAGCCCGTGCTTCTTCGCCGCCTTGGCGCGTTTTCCGAATTCCTTCCACTCGCCGATTTCCATCGCGCGCTTCAGATGCGCGGCGAAATCGCCTGAGTCGTAGACCTTGCCGGTCGCGGTCTTGTAGGGCAACGCCTTCGGCGGGATGAAGTTCTTGCGACGGATCGCATCCGGCGTCATCTCGAGCTTGCGCGCACAGGCATCGACCAGGCGTTCGATGACGTAGGCGGCCTCAGGCCGGCCCGCGCCACGATAGGCATCGACCGGCACGCTGTGGGTGAAGATGGTGCGCACCCGGCAGTGGAAGGCCTGGATGTCGTAAAGGCCCGGCAGCATGCCGGCGCCGCCATGCGGGATATAGGGCCCGAAGGTCGACAGATACGCGCCCATGTCGCCCATCAGGTCGCAATCCATCGCCAGGAACTTGCCGTCTTCAGTCAGCGCCATCTTGGCGGTGGTGACGTTGTCGCGGCCCTGCGCATCGCCCATGAAATGCTCGGAGCGATCGGCCGACCATTTGACGGCCTTCTTCAGCTTGCGCGCGGCGACGGCCATGAGGGCGTATTCGCGGTACGGGAACAGCTTGGTGCCAAAGCCGCCGCCGACATCGGGACAGATCACCCGCATCTTGTCGGTGGGGATGTTCAGCACATTCTGGCAGAGGATGTCGCGCAGACGGTGGCTGCCCTGGCTGCCGACCGTCAGGGTCAGATGATCGGCCTTGGCGTCGTATTCGCAGACCGCCGCGCGCGTCTCCATGAAGCTTGCAACCACGCGCGGATTGACGATCGAGATTTCGGCAACCGTATGCGCCTTGGCGAAGGCGGCTTCAGTCGCTTTCTTGTCGCCGATCGAGACGTCGAACAGCACATTGCCCGGCTTGTCCGGCCAGACCTGCGGCGCGCCTTTCTTGACGGCGTTGACGACGCCGGTCACCGCCGGCAGCGGGCTCCATTTGACGTCGATGGCCTCGATCGCGTCGCGGGCCTGGTCGATGGTCTCGGCAACCACGAAAGCGACGGCATCGCCGACATGCCGCACCTCGTCCTTGGCCAGGATCGGGTAAGGCGGGCCGGTGAACGGATCGGTCTCCAGATTGAAGAGGCAGGGCAGATTGCCGAGATCGCCGACCTCGGCCGCGGTGAGAATCAGTGCGACCCCAGGCAGCGTCCGGGCGCGGCTCGCATCGACGGTGAACTTGGCGTGTGCATGCGGCGAGCGCAGCACCAGGCAGCGCAGCGCGGCCTGCGGCGTGTAATCGTCGGTATAGCGGCCCTTGCCGCGGATCAGCGCGTCGTCCTCCTTGCGCAGCACGCTTTGGCCGACGCCGAATTTGATGGGGGCTGCCATTGTCTTGTCCCGTCCTATGGTTGTTTTGCCGGCATATTGCCGTGGAAAAACAGGCAGTGCAAACGGGTTTAGGCAGGCGGCCCCCGCGAAAAAATGACCCGTGCCTAGCGCCTCAGAGCGGGATCGGACGGAACGGCCGCAGCGCGGTCATTTCCCTGTGGGGCCTGGTGCGTCAGGCCCCAATGGAAGCCGGGCTGTCGGGGCCGGCGCTAGTGCTGAATTTCCTCATCATCAGGTAATGGTCATAGGTGGTATCACCGATGCGAATGACACTGGGATCGGTGCCATAGATCTCGAAACCATTTCGCTGATAAGTCTTGATGGCAGCAACCGCCGTCGATCCCACGGCAAGGTGCACCTGCTCGACACGCGCCTCGGCTTGGGCAAGAAGCTCCTTGACGAGCCGATCTCCGACACCCTTGCCGCGTTCGTTCTCCCGCACATAGACCGAGAAGATATGTCCCCTATGCTGCGATTTCCTGTATCGCGAGACATAGAAGCCCGCCACTCCGATCAGACCCTCACATCCAAACGCGCCGAGGATCGTCTCGCCGAGCCATTGGCGATAGGCCGCCATCATCACATCGCCGCCTTCGTCCTCTTCAGGAGATCCAAACGTCTGAGGATGCGCCCGAATTGCCTCCGCGCGAATCTCGCGGAGACAATCCAGATCATCGACAGTCAATCGTCGGATTTCACAATCCGCCTGAGAAATGACCGCGTTTGAGACCATGATATCAGTCCTTCTCTTATCTTAGCGCGGCATGGTCATTTACATCCCACGGCCGCTCCATAGATACATCGTGCTATCCCTCAACTTGTCGATGGCGCGTTGTGGCGAGAGATAGTCGACCTCGCCGCGCGTCAGGCCGATATCCATCAGCTCCCTGTCGCTCAGATCTTGCAAGGCGACCTGCGGATTCTGGCGCCGCGCCAGAAACGCAAGCCAGGCTCGCTTGAGCAGACCGAGGAGGCTTGGCCTTGGTGCGGCCGTTGGTCCGGCAGCATCCGGCAAAGCGCCATCCAGCGCCGAGGCAGACGCCTTGAGGCGCTCCGCTAACGCCTGGTCGATCGCGCTCTTTGCCTGGACGATCGAGAGCGTGAGGCCGCGCCTTGCGGCCTCTCCCTCAATTCCGGGTGAGATATCCGTGAGTTGTGGTGGCATCGTATGCTCCTGCTGTCGTGCCGGCAGGGAGCGTGGCCAAACAAAAGGCCCCGTCCGATGCCGGCGGGGCCTGGTGGAAGAGATGTCGTCGTCGAATTGCTAGCGCACGACTCCTTCCACGGCCCAACCGAAGCGGGTCATGTTCCAGAAGTTGACTTTGCGCGAGCATTTCATCATGAGCAGCCAATAGCACGGCAATCGCGCAAAATCAAGAGATGTGCAAGAGCTGGTTGCACCCTGCAGGCGAGCCCCTCCCGCGGCGACTTCCGAGCCTCTGCGGTCGCGCCCCAAATTCCGCCCGAATGCTCACCTCCACTCGCGGTCATTGTCTTCCGGGGCATTCTTGATGCGCGTTCGAACCATCGCTGCTGCCATTGCCATTGCGATAAGCGTACCTGCGGCCGCCGATCCTTTCCTTCAGCGTCCGGTTATTCGAACGAGTCAGCCGCTCCGGATTGCGCTGCCTGACTTTATCGTAGGCGGCCCTTCGGAGACCGAGCTCTCCGATACGATCGTGCGGACCATTGCATCAGACCTGAGACAAACCAGCGTGGTCGAATTGGTTGATCAGGTGGCTTTCCTGAACAAGAACGTGAATGTCGATCTGCCGCCTGTATTTGCTGATTGGCGCAGAACCAGCACACAGGGATTGGTCGTTGGCCGCATCGGCCGTCAACCCGATGGCCGCATCAAGGTCGAGTTTCGGTTTTGGGACGTCTCCAGCGGCAAACAACTTACGGGCTGGCGGTATATCGGCAGTCCCGGCGATGTCAGCGGCGTCGGCCATTTGATTTCCGGCGAAATCTACCAGAGCATCACGAACGAGAAACATACATTTGAGTAGTAGCTCTGCAGGATGCGCATCCTGTTTTCTTTATTTGCAGGCATCATCATTTTGGTCGGTGCATCTCTGCGATCTGGCGCAGAACAACTTCAAGCGCTCACCCCACTCACAATCAGGCTTCTTTTCCGCGGCTGCACGCCGCGGAAAAAAGATCGCCGGACGATCAGACGGCTGCTCTCCTGTTAAGAAGTTCAGCTGAGGTCATGAAGGATTCCGGCCATGGACAAGATCAGCGCGATCAACGTCCAGACCAGGGGGCTATTCAGAAACGGCGACACCTGAGCCTCCGAATTCGGCGGGAAAATCCTTCAGTTTCGGCAGGCCGTCCCTGATCGGCAACACCGTCTCGGAATAATTGACGTGCACGCCCGGCGCGAAGTTCAGCGTCGGCAATGTGGCTGCGTAGACGTCGACGAGCCCAAGCGGCGGATGGTCGCACATGAGATGCCCCCCGCACCCCTTGCAGTATTGCCGATGGCTCAGCTCCGATTGTGCGTAGGTGGCGACGAATTCGGCGCCCTTGGTCACCCGCACGTTCTGCGGCTTCCACAATGTGAATGCGTTCACTGGGGCGGCCGACCAGGAGCGGCACGACGAGCAATGGCAATATCCCATGGCCTCCGGTGCGCCCTCCGCTTCGATTTCAACCGCGCCGCAAAAGCATTTGCCGCTGTAAATCGTCATGATGTCGATCTCCTTGATCTGATCTGTTGAACGTCTGAAGCTTCGGACCTATTTCGCGAATCTTGCCTGGATTTCAGCGAGGCCCGCTTCATAGACGCCGAGCAACGCTTCGCTCGCGGCCTTCTCCTGCCCTGGCTCGGGCGTATAGGAGCCGTTCCCAGGTAATGGTGGAAGCGCCATTGGCTTTCGCGGTCACCTTGATCGTTGCGGTGTAGTTCGAGACGGGCAGCGGGCTCGTCAGGAACTTGTAGGAGTAGCTGTACTCGGCCTCATTCCGGGCGACTTGCGTCTCGACGAAAGCGGCCTTTCCGTCCTTCGTGACGAGAATGCGCGTCGATGGCGCCTTGCCGTCCTCGATGCACTGACCCACCGGGGGCAGCCAATCCTTGATCGCGCAGAACGGCCCGATCAGCGACCAGACGTCCCGGGCAGCCGCCTTCACGTCAACGCTGCGGCTGATCGTGGCCACAGCGGCGGATGCTGTGCCCGAGTGGAGCAACACCGTGCCGAACATCGCAACGCTCGCCATGGAGAGCCTGGGCCTGCAGAAAATCCTTGTCATCGCAATTACCCTGTCATTGTGAGTTGATGCCATGAGGCTCCCGGCCGACGCGACGCGGCGGTCCTTCAAGCCCGGTGGAGCGGTCCAAATCCGCATGCTGAGAGGTAGCAAGGGCCCTCTGCGCGCCACTAGTTCACGAACTGAATCGATGCCGGTACAGATTTTGAACTGGAAGCCCCTGCGAATTCCGCAGTACGTTCGCAAATGGTCCACCAGGAGAGAGAACATGGCTGCTGGCAGCTACAAGCAGTTCTGTCCCGTCGCGATGGCCGCCGAGGTTCTGTGTACACGCTGGACTGTGGTGCTGCTGCGGGAGCTGATGGCCGGTTCGACGCGCTTCAATGATCTGCGACGTGGTGTTCCCCGGATGTCGCCCGCGCTGCTATCGCAGCGGCTCAAGGATCTCGAGTCGGCGGGGATTGTCGCGCGGGAAGCATTGGCTTCGGAGCCTGGCCTCTATGAATATCGGCTGACCCCGGCGGGACGTGAACTCACTCCCATCGTCGAAGGATTTGGAATCTGGGGCCAACGCCGGATCAAGGCCGACCTGTCGCTCCAGCACCTCGACGTTCAACTGCTGATGTGGGATATGCGGCGAAATCTGAATCCGACGCCGATGCCCAGGCGGCGAAACATCATCCAGTTCGTCTACCCCGAGCTTTCGGCGACGCAACGACACTGGTGGCTGATCGTCGATCCCAAGGAGGGCGTCGACCTGTGCTCGGTCGATCCCGGATTTGACGTCGACCTCTATATTTCCGTCGATCTGCGCAGCATGACTGCAATCTGGATGGGGCTCGACACGGTCCGGGCGGCCGTGGACAGTCGTCGGATGCTTCTGACCGGCGACCGGCAAATCGCGTCCTCGATGCAAACCTGGCTTGGTCTCAGCCCGTTCGCCAAGGAGAGAAAACTGGCGAGTTGAATGCCGACCATTCGCTCGGGTCTAACCGCGCACCAGCGAGACCAGCCAGCTGCGGCCGAACAGCACGAGGATCGCGAGCGCGTAGACGATCGTGCCGCCAACGGCGAGCAGGACCAGAGTCACCTCATCGTGGAAGCGCATCGCATCTAGCGCAGACCCGCTGGCGCGCGCGATCAGCCAGAACGCCGCGGCGAGGAGGATCCCGGTCAGCAGGAATTTGCCGAGCGACATCAGCCAGGCGCGGTCGAGCACGAGAAAACCGCGCCGCACGGCGAAGAACAGCACCAGCAAGAGATTGGTCCAGACGCCGACGGCGGTCGCGAGCGCAAGGCCGATCTGGGCCAGCGAGCCCATCAGGGCGACTTTCAGCGCGACGTTGACCGCAATACCGGTCAGTGAAGCGCGCACTGGCGTCGCCGTATCCTTGCGGGCGTAGAAGGTCGCGACCGCGCTGCGGATCAGCACGAAGGGAATGAGGCCAATCGCATAGGCTGCGAGCGTGCCGCCGGCGGCAACTGCATCGGCCTTGGAGAACGCGCCGCGGGCGAACAGCGCGCGCATGATCTCGTCGGGCACGGTCAGGAAGGCCGCGACGAACGGGATCGAGAACAGCAGCGTGAAATCGAAGGCGCGGCGCTGCGCCTTCATCGCGCCGTCGTGATCGTTGGCCGTGATCCGTTTCGACATTTCCGGCAGCAGCACCGTGCCGATGGCGATGCCGATGACGCCGATCGGCAATTGATTGAGACGGTCGGCGTAGTACAGCGCCGACAGCGCGCCTGCCGGCAGGAAGGTCCCGATGATGGTGTCGGCGAACAGCGCGATCTGCGTCCCCATCGAGCCCAGTGTGGCCGGCCCGAGCGCCTTGAAGAAGCTGCGGACGTCCTCGTCGAGCCTCAGCGGCGCGAAGCGCGGCAGACCGCCATGGCGGGCGAGATCGCCGGCGAGCAGGAAATATTGCAGGAAGCCCGAGATGAGGACGCCCCAGGCCGCAGCATGGCCGGCGGTCGGAAACCAGACGGCGACCGCCAGCGTCATCATCATCGCGACGTTGAGGAAGATCGACGCGGCGGCGGCACTGGCAAAGCGCTGCATCACGTTCAGCATGCCGCCATAGAGCGTCACCAGCGTGATCAGCAGCAGATAGGGAAAGGTGATCCGGGTCAGCTCGATCGCGAGCTTGCGCTGCTCGGCGTCCTCGGAAAAGCCTGGCGCCAGAATGCTCATGGCCTGAGGCATGAACAGCCAGGCGACGATCAGCAGCACAACTTGAGAGGCCAGCAGCAGCGTGAAGATGCGGTCGGCGAACAGGTGTGCCGCAGCCTCCCCCTTCTCGCCATGGACATGTGCATAGGCCGGCACCCAGGCGGCGTTAAAGGCACCCTCGGCGAAGATTGCGCGGAAATGATTGGGCAGTCGCAGCGCCACGAAAAAGGCGTCGGCCACAGGGCCGGCGCCGAGGATCGCCGCGAGCATGATGTCGCGGGCAAACCCCGTCAGCCGCGAGAGCAGCGTGTAACCACCAACCGTGAAGATGCGTCCGAGCATGCGGACTGTTCTAGAGCATGGCGCGATTAGGTCTAGATGCAAACCGCGACGGAAGTGCGCCCCCTCCCCCGCTTGCGGGGGAGGGTTGGGGAGAGGGTGTCTCGACAACGAAGACTCTCCCAGAGGAGAGAGCCCTCACCCGGATCGCTCGCGCGATCCGACCTCTCCCGCAAGCGGGAGAGGTGAACCTCACCTAGCGAGCGCGCCGTGCACGGCGGCGATGATTCGCTCCTGATCGGCTTCGGTCAAATAAGCGTGCATCGGCAGGCTGATGACGTCTTGCGACAGGCTCTCGCAGGCAGGCAGGCCGCCCTCCGCGATCGGATACTGCCTGTAGGCGGATTGCTGATGCATCGACTTGCCGTAATAGACCGCGGTCGGCACGCCCTGCGCCTTCAGCGCAGCCGCGAAGCCGTCGCGGTCGGTGCCTTCAGGCAGGCGGATCGTGTACTGCGCCCAGACCGAGGTATTGCCCGGCGCCAGACGCGGCACCGTGACCACATTGGAGAGGCCGCGCGCGTAGCGCTCCGCGACCTTGTTGCGGGCGGCGATCTCGTCGTCAAAGATCTTCAGCTTCTCGATCAGGATCGCGGCCTGCATGGTGTCGAGCCGGCCGGTGAGGCCGAGGCGGATATTGTCGTATTTGTCGACGCCCTGCCCATGCACGCGGATGCTGCGCAGCGTCGCCGCGAGCTCGTCGTCATCGGTCAGGATCGCGCCGCCGTCGCCGAAACAGCCGAGCGGCTTTGCCGGGAAGAAGCTGGTCGTGGTGGCGAGCCCGAAGGTGCCGAGCTTGCGACCCTTGTAGCTTGCGCCAAAACCTTGCGCGGCGTCATCGATGATGAAGAGTCCTTCGGACGCGGCGATCTCGGCGATGGCATCGTGGTCGGCCGGCTGTCCGAACAGATCGACCGGAATGACCGCCACAGGCTTCAAGCCGGCCTTGCGCGCAGCCGCAATGCCCCGCTTGAGCGATTCCGGGTCCATGTTGAAGGTCGTCTCATCGACGTCGACATAAACAGGCGTCGCGCCGGTCCGTGCCGCCGGCGAGGCGGTCGCAATGAAGGTGAAGGAAGGACACAGCACGGCATCGCCGGGCCCGACGCTCTTCGCCATCAGCACCATCAGCAGCGCATCGGTGCCGTTGGAGCACGCCACCACGTGCTTGGCGCCGCAATAAGCCGCAAGCTGCTTCTCGAGCTCGAAGACCTCAGGACCGTTGACGAACTGGCAATGGTCCATCACGCGCTTGACGGCGGCATCGAGCTCCGCGCCGAGCCGGCGGCGCTGCGAGGCGACGTCGATGAAGGGAATCGGTTCGGAACGAAGATGCTGGTTCATGATCTGGTTCTTGGCGCCTTCTTGCCTGGTCGACATGGAAAGGGAGTTAGCCGGCGACGCGGCGCGGGCCTTTGCGGGCGGGCGACGTCGCTGCGGGCCGCGATGGCGTCTCGAGGCACTGCGTCGCGATCTCGAGGCTGGCGACGCCTTCGTCGCCGGTGACCGCAGGGGTCTCGCCGTTGCGAACGGCCTTGAGGAAGGCGATCAGCTCGGCGCGCAGCGGCTCGTCATGCCCGACAGGCAGATGCCGCATCGAATAGCTGCCGTCAGGCTTGAAGCCGAAGCATTCGGTGACCTGGCGCGTCAGCAAATCGCCCATCACGTATTTGCCGCGGGTCGCGACCGTGACGCTGCGCGCCTTGAACGGCGTCAGCCAGTTGGTGTTGATGTGGGCAAGCACGCCATTGGCGGTGCGGAACTGGAGCAGCGCGATGTCCTCGCGCTCGGCGACCGCGCTCGACAGCTGCGGCTGCACCTCGACGATGTCGGATTCGGTGAACCAGCGGATCAGGTCGATGTCGTGTACGGCAAGGTCGATGACGACGCCGACATTGGACATGCGCGGAGGGAACGGGCCGACGCGGGTGATCGCGATGGAGAGAATGTCCTCGCCCGCGATCGCCTGCTTGACCGCGGCAACGGCCGGATTGAAGCGCTCGACATGGCCGACCATCAGCGTGACGCCGGCCTTTTGCGCGGCGGCGACGATCTCGCGACCCTCTTCCACCGTGGAGGCGATCGGCTTCTCGACCAGCACGTGGATATTCCTGGCGATGCAGGCCAGCGCGACTTCGTGATGCAGATGCGTCGGCGCTGCGATGGTGACGGCATCGACGCCCTCGGCGAGGAGTTGGTCGAGCGTCTCGAAGCTGTCGCAATTGGCGAGCTCCGTCGCGCGCGTCCGATGCGCGGGTGAAGGATCGACCACGCCGACCAGGGTGACGCCGGGCAGACCGGCGAGCACCCGCGCATGGTTGCTGCCCATCACGCCGGCGCCGATGACACCGACGCGCAGGCCGGCCTTTGCCGGCTGTGATCCCATGGAACTCATCTGAGCAACCCCCGATTCAGCGCAAATCCCCGGGCTGCTTCTAGCACGGGCGCCACAGATGTGGCGAACGCCGGCCAAATTGACCGGACACGATTTGATTCAAAAAGTTACACGTTCTCCGGGCCTTAGCCGCCGAAAGCAGGCTTTGGGGCCCGGATCGCGTGATTCGGAGTTCGCTGGTTACGACCTTTGATAGTCGTCTTCAATCCGGATGATGTCGTCTTCCCCGAGATAGGACCCGGTCTGGACCTCGATCAGCTCCAGCATGATTTTACCGGGGTTCTCCATCCGGTGCACCGCGCCCATCGGGATATAGATGGACTCGTTCTCGTGCACCGTCTTCACCGTCTCGTTGACGGTGACGCGGGCGGCACCGCGGACCACGATCCAGTGCTCGGCGCGATGGTGATGCTTTTGCAGCGACAGCCGTCCGCCCGGCTTCACCACGATGCGCTTGACCTGGTGGCGCTCGCCATTGTCGACCGACTGATAGCTGCCCCAGGGGCGATGCACCTTGAGATGCTCCTCGGTGACCTTGGGCGCGACCGCCTTCAGCTTGGTGATCAGGCGCTTCAGCCCGTTGGCGTCCTGCTGGCGCGAGACCAGCACCGCATCCGCGGTCGCGACCACGACGAGATCGTCGACGCCTTCGAGCGCGACCAGCGCATGATCGGTCGTGACGTTGCAGTTGCGCGAATCCTCGAACACGGCGGTGCCGTGCGCCGCATTGCCTTGCGCATCCTTGTCGGACAATTCCCACACCGCGCGCCAGGAGCCGACGTCGGACCAGCCGCACGAGACCGGCACGACCGCCGCGCGCGAGGTCTTTTCCATCACGGCATAGTCGATCGAGATCGCCTTGGCCGCGCCAAAAGCCTGCGGCTCCAGCGTCACGAAGCCGAGATCGCGACCGGCATTGTTCACCGCCGCGGACACCGCATCCACGCTCGCCGCATCGACCTTGCGATATTCGTCGAGCAGGAGGCTTGCGGGAAACATGAAGTTGCCGCTGTTCCAGAGATAGCCGGAATTGACGTAATCCGAAGCCTTCACCGCATCCGGCTTCTCGACGAAGCGCGCGACTGCGTGGACCTCGCCTGAGATCACCTCACCCGGGCTGATATAGCCGTATTCGGTCGCCGGCCGCTCCGGCTTGACGCCGAAGGTGACGATGCGTCCCGTGCTCGCAGCGCTGAGGCCCTCGCGGCATGCCGCGATGAAGGCGGCATTGTCCCGCACCACATGGTCGGCGGCGAGCGCCAGCACGATCGCTTCACTGGTGCGGTTTTGCGCGAATGCCGCGCCGGCGGCGATCGCAGGACCGGAGTCGCGGCGCATCGGCTCGAGGATCACGTCGGCCTCGATGCCGATCTCGGCGAGCTGCTCCAGCACCATGAAGCGGTACGCCGCATTGGTGATGACAACAGGCCGCTCGAACAGCGACACATCGGAGACACGCAGCAGCGTGTCCTGGAAGGTCGAGCGCGGGCCGAACAGCGGCAGGAACTGTTTTGGCCGCACCTCGCGCGAAGCCGGCCACAGCCGCGTGCCGGCACCACCGCACATGATCAGGGGGATAATGCGTTTGTCCATCGTCGTTTCAAACCTTGTAGTGGTCGCGATACCAGGTGACAAAATTGTGGACCCCGTGCTCGATCGGCGTTGACGGTGCAAAGCCGGTGTCGCGCATCAAATCCTCGACATCCGCGAACGTTTCCACCACATCTCCCGGCTGCATCGGCAGCAATTCTTTGATCGCCGTCCGGCCCAGCTCCCGCTCCAGAAGTCCGACGACATGCATCAGCTCTTCGGGGCGGTGATTTCCGACATTGTAGGTTCGAGACGGCGCATTTGCGGCAGCCGGATTGTCCGCAGGCACAAGATCGATCAGTTTGGACACGACCCGGGTCACGTCGTCGATATAGGTGAAGTCGCGGCGCATCCTGCCATGGTTGAAGAGCCGGATCGGCTTGCCGGCCAGGATGGCGTTTACGAACAGAAACATGGCCATATCAGGCCGTCCCCACGGGCCGTAGATGGTAAAAAACCGCAAGGCCGTGACCGGCAGCCGGTACAGATGGCTGTAGGACTGCGCCATCACCTCGTTCGCCTTCTTGGTCGCGGCGTAAAAGCTCACGGGATGATCGGCCCGGTCCTGCACGGAAAACGGCAGTTTCGTGTTCGCGCCGTAAACGGAGGATGACGAGGCGTAGACGAGATGACGACAGCCATTGTTCCGACAGCCCTCCAGCACGTTGAGAAAGCCCTGGAGGTTGGAATCGACGTAACTGTGGGGCTGGTCGATCGAGTAGCGGACGCCGGCCTGGGCCGCCAGATGCACGACTTTGGCAAATCGATGTCGCGCAAACAGCGCCGCCATCGCCTCGCGATCGGCAAGATCGGCCTGCACGAAGGAGAAACCGGCCTCGCTCCGCAACAGCGCCAGCCGCGCCTGCTTCAGCGCCGGATCGTAATAGGTGTTGAGATTATCCAATCCGATGACAGGCCTGCCCTCGGCCAGGAGCTGCCGGGCGACGTGAAAGCCGATGAAGCCCGCGGCTCCCGTGACCAAAATCGCCTGATCCGTCATCCTGTTCCCAAGGTAAATCCGCGAAGGCAAATCCGAGGACATGCTTCGCCACACTGGCCATGCCAGTCTCTTTAGACGGCGTCCCGAGGGGGCCGCAATAGCCAGCCATTTTAACAGTAAAGGGCCCCCCACAAGGGCTTAAGAGCCATTGCAAGAGAGCTCAAGAGGGCTTCAAGAGAGCTTCAAGAGGGCTATTGCAAGATCGGCGCCAAAACCATACCAAAGCGGCCGAATTCGGCGCCTGGCGTCGGGTGACCTCAACCTTCGCCAACCCAGTTCATGCGGACGAGATGCGCCGAATCCTGCTGTCGACGGCCAAAATCCTGATCTCCGCGGCCCTGCTCTATCTGGCATTGCGCAAGGTCGATCTGACCGAGCTGGTCTCGCGCTTCACCGTGTCCAGCCTGCTCTGGATCGGCCTGGCGATCGCGGTGACATTCCTGCAGATCTTCATCGGCGTGTTGCGCTGGCGCGATGTCAGCGCCGCATGCGGCGCGCCGCTCGAGCTCGCCCGCGCCATGCGCTACAACGTGATCGGCTCCTTCTTCAACCAGACCCTGCCCTCCGCGATCGGCGGCGACGCGGTCCGGCTGTGGCTGGTCGCGCGCGCCGGCGCCGGATGGCGCGCGGCGACCTATTCGATCTTCGTCGATCGCGCGATTGGCCTGATTGCGCTGGCGATCCTCATCGTCGCGAGCCTGCCCTGGAGCTATCGGCTGATCACCGACCCGCACGGCCGCTCGGCGCTGTTGCTGGTCGACTTCGCCGCGCTCGCCGGCGGCATCGGCTTCCTGATCTTCGGCGCGCTGAAATGGTCGTGGCTGAAGACCTGGTGGGCGACCCATCACCTCCACGCCTGTGCCGTGATCGCCAATCGCGTCATCTTCAACGCGGCGCGCGGACCGCGGGTGGCGATCCTGTCGCTCCTCGTTCACGTGCTCACCGCGGTCATCGCCTGGTGCGTCGTGCAGTCGATCGCCGCCCCCATCAGCTTCGCCCAGGTCTTCCTGCTGGTGCCACCGGTGATCCTGATCACGTTGATGCCGATCTCGATCGCCGGCTGGGGCGTGCGCGAGGCAAGCATGGGCCTGGCTTTCGGCTTCGCCGGGCTCGCCGCCAGCGAAGGCGTCAACGTCTCGCTGTTGTTTGGCGCGGTCTCCTTCATCGTCGGCGCCGTCGGCGGCCTGGTCTGGATCGTGAGCGCGGAGAAAGCCACGCAGGGCTCAGCGCAGCTCGGGGTCCCGGAGTGACCGCGCTTCCAATCCTGCCGTCGCTGCTTGCCGTTGCGGTCGCCGCGCTGATCTCGGCGCTCATCACCTGGACCAGCCATCCCCTGCTGCAGCGCTATGCGCTGGCGCGGCCGAACGCACGCTCCTCGCACACGATTCCGACACCGCAGGGCGCGGGCATTGCGGTCATCCTGGCGACACTCGTGGTCGCTTTGGGCTGGGCGGCCTGGGGCCTCGTGACGATCCCGGCGGCACTCGTCCTCGCGACGATCGTGATCGCCCTGGTCGGGTTCGTCGACGATTTGGTATCGCTTCCGCTGTTCACGCGGCTCTTGCTGCAGACAGCCTGCGTCGGTGCGGTCGTGTTCACGGCGCCCGGGGACGCGCGCATCGTGCCGGCCCTGCCGCTGGCGCTGGAGCGTTGCGTGATTGTGCTCGGCGGTGTCTGGTTCGTGAATCTCGTCAACTTCATGGACGGGCTCGACCTGATGACGGTGGCGGAGGTGGTGCCCGTCACGGCCGCGCTCGGGTTGCTCGGATGGTGGGGCGACCTCCCTTCCTCCGCAGCGCTGCTCGCAACGGCCCTCTGCGGCGCCCTGCTCGGCTTCGCGCCGTTCAACAAGCCGGTCGCAAAGGTATTCCTGGGCGATGTCGGCAGCCTGCCGATCGGCCTTCTGCTCGGCTGGTGCCTGCTTGAGCTCGCCTGGAGCGGACAAATCGCGGCGGCGCTGTTATTGCCGGCCTATTATCTCGTCGATTCCACCATCACGCTGTTCCGCCGCATCGCGCGCCGCGAACAATTCTGGTTGGCCCATCGCTCGCACTTCTACCAGCGCGCCACCGACAACGGCTTCACCGTCCCCCGCGTGGTCGGCGAGATCTTCGCGCTCAACCTTGGGCTGGCGGGGCTGGCCATCCTGACCGTTCGCGCCGGCTCGACGACGGTCACGCTGCTCGCGCTCCTGGCGGGCGTGATCGCGGTCGCTGTCATACTACGGCGGTTCTCGCGCCCTCAGGCTTCCTGAGCGGCGAGCGCCAGCCGCAAGCCCTCGTCAAGCGACACCTCCGGCTGCCATCCCGTTGCGATCGCCTTCGAGACGTTGAGCTCGAACGAGCCAAAGAGACTGTGATGCGTGTCCTGCCGGCCGACCAGGCCGAGCAGCCGGCCCAACAGCTCCGGCGACACGCCGAACAATCGCGGGCTCTTGCCGGACGCGCGGGCCAGACGCTCGACAAGTTCGGGCGTCGAGACCTGCTCGTTGTCGGCGACAAGGAATGTCTCGAAATTGCTCGCCGGATCCGCGACAGCCAGCCGGCGCAGGATGAAGGACGACAGGTTCTGCACCGACAGGAATGCACGGCGGTTGCGGATCGCAGCAAGGGGCAGCGGCAATCCCAAACGCACCGCGCGCGTCAGGAGCGCGAAATTGCCCTTGGCGCCGGCGCCATAGACCAGCGGCGGCCTGATCACCGAGATCTCCATGTCGCTGTCGCGCGCCAGGATGCGCAAGCCTGCCTCGGCCGCGGCCTTGGACATGCCGTAAACGCCGCGCGGGGTCAGGGTGTCCTCCTCGCTGAATGGGGCGCGGCCTTCATTGCTGCTGCCGTGCACGAGGGCGGTGCTGAGGAAGACGAACCGGCGCACGCCGGCAGTCGCCGCAGAGTGTGCCAGGTGCAGCGTGCCCGCGGTGTTGACGTTGCGGTAGAGCTCGCCCGCGTGCTCCTCGCGCGGGTGATGCACCCGGGCGGCGAGATGCACGACGGCATCGACGCCGTCGAGCGCGGCCTCCCAAGCGGTGTCGGGGCCGATCGACCCGACGACGACCTCGCCCTCGAGGCCTTTCGGGCTGCGAACCGCTGCGCGGACCGACCATCCCGCGCGCGCAAGCGCCGGCGCGACGTGACGCCCGACAAAGCCGCTCGCTCCAGTCACCAGCACGATCCCCTTGCTCTCGGTCATCGTTGCTCCGAGAGGCTGGGATGACGCAGCAATTCTTCGATCAGGTCGGCATACGCGCTCATCGCAACGCTGCGATCGAACTTCGATGCCGCCTTCACCGCACGTTCGGCCA
Organism: Bradyrhizobium sp. CCBAU 51745; assembly: GCF_028128715.1. Classification (NCBI taxonomy): domain Bacteria; kingdom Pseudomonadati; phylum Pseudomonadota; class Alphaproteobacteria; order Hyphomicrobiales; family Nitrobacteraceae; genus Bradyrhizobium; species Bradyrhizobium sp. CCBAU 51745. Next base: position 85,775 of record NZ_LBJP01000080.1, read on the forward strand.
TGGCAGCATCGCAGGAGGTCGCCGCCATCAGGATTGCGTCAGCAAGCTGATCGGGTCGGCCCGGCGCCACCACCCAGCCAAGGCCGTTCTCCACCACCGTCAACGCGGCTTCGGCCTCAGGCTCGGAGACCAATACGACGGGACGGCCGACCGCAAGCAGATTATAGAACCGGCTCGGCACCGACACCCCCGCGACGTTCTTTCGGTATGGAATGATCCAGAGATCGGCGGAAGCCAGCAATTTTTCGAGTTCGGCATCCTCGACCCGCGGCACGAAAGTCACATTCGGCAATTTCGCATTCGCCTGCAACTGCGTCAGCCTGTCGAAGCCGATCCCCCAGCCCGAGAGCAGGAAATGAATGTCAGGCTGGTCCGTCAAAAGCCGGGCCGCCTCGAACACGATCTCCGGATCGTGGGTGAAACCGAGATTGCCCGACAAGCCGACAATGAAGCGAGCCGCGAGCGGCTGACGAAACGGATTGTCCGATGTCACCGGCCGCACCGCCGGCACCAGCGTCGCCCAGTTCGGGACGAAGCGGATCTTGTTGCGCGTCATGCCGGCATAGCTGAGCAGCGGCCGCTCCGCATCGCGACCGATCGTGATGACGGCATTGAGCGCGTGGAACATCAGGCTGTTGCCGGCGCGCATCGCCCCCGCGACGAACGAACCAGGCTTCAGCATGCCGGCCATCACGAGCACATCAGGGAAGAGGTCGTGCATGATCAGCGCCGAACGCGCCCCCTTCATCCACGCCGCCGCGACAACGGCGTAAGGCAGCATGAACGGCGCGGTGACGGTCAGCACGACATCGCCGCGCCTCAGCTGTCGCATCAGCGCGACGAAGATGCGCAACACGAACAGGAATTCGAACAAGCCGCGGCGCACCAGCGCCCCCTTGCCCGCGATCCGGTTCTTGATGGCAACGACGCGCGGCTTGCCGGAGCCGGTCTGCGCGGCCGGCAGCGCGCCGGGCGAGCCCGACAGCACGACGACCTCGTGCGTCGAGGCGAGGTGGCAGGCTATCTCGGACATGATCGCCGCGGTCGTGCTCGGATCCGGGGGATAATGCTGGCTTGCGACGACGATCTTGGCAGCGATCCTGTCTTGCGACTGCATGGTCAGGCCGCGGTCGACCCGAACTCGGGGACCGCTTCCTGCAGGATGGTCCTGATGGTCGCCCGGTCGTCGCGTGCGATCGCCTGGTCCAGCGCCGTGATCCATTTGCGCAGGGTCTGCATCGGCGGCTCGTTCGGCTGCGCCGCCATAATGCCGGCGACGCCTATCTCGCGGGTCGGCTCCTCCGAGGCGAACAGAATTTCGTTCAGGCGCTCGCCCGGCCGCATCCCCGTAAACACGATCTCGATGTCATAGCCCGGCTGCAGGCCGGAGAGACGGATCATGCGCTCGGCGAGATCGGCGATCCTCACCGGCTGGCCCATATTGAGGACATAGACCGACACGTCCGAGCGCACCGTACCAAGCGCATGCGTCGCCGCGGTGATGACAAGGTCGCAGGCTTCGCGGATGGTCATGAAATAGCGAACCATATCGGGATGCGTCACCGTCACCGGGCCGCCGGCTTCGATCTGGGCCTTGAACTTCGGCACCACCGAGCCGTTCGAGGCCAGCACGTTGCCGAACCGAACCGAGATCAACCGCATCGGCGGCTTGGCGCGAGCGGCTCCCGCAGCAAGATCATGGTCGAGCGCCTGGCAGTACATTTCGGCGAAACGCTTGGTCAGGCCCAGCATCGACACCGGCTCGATCGCCTTGTCGGTCGAGATCATCACCATGGCCTCGGCGCCGGCGGCAAGTGCCGCGTCGGCAACGTTGATCGAGCCGAAGATGTTGGTCTTGACGCCCTCGCTCCAGTCGCGCTCGAGGATCGGCACGTGCTTGAGGGCCGCCGCGTGGAACACGATGTCGGGCTTGAACTCGGCCATCAACCGCATCACGCGCTCGCGGTCTCTGATGTCGGCGATCCGCCCCTCGATCGCAGCCGTAACCTGCGCGGCGAGCTTCTCCGTGATCGCGTAGAGCGCCGGCTCGGAATTCTCCAGGATCAGCAGGCGCGCGGCGCCGAAGGCGACGACGCGCTCGCAGATCTCCGAGCCGATCGAGCCGCCGCCGCCGGTGACGATCACTGCCTTGCCCCTGATCAGGGCTTCGAGGCGCGCATAGTCGATCTTTTCGCTCGGCCGCAACAGGAGATCCTCGACGGCGACAGCCGTCAGTCGCGGCGTATCGCCACTGTCGAGCGAGGGCATCCGGTTGACGATCACACCCAGCTTGCGCGCGCGCATCAGGATCGATTCGGGATGGGATTCCGGCTCGAACGCCGACGGCGTCATGACGAAGCGCGCGATCGGCTTGTTGCGCTTGGCGTAGTCGGCGACGACGTCCTCGATATCGTGGAGCCCGCCCAGCACCGGCACGTTGCGGATCAGCTGCCCGCGATCCGCGCCCGACGGCGACAATACGCCGACCGGCCAGATCCGCTTGATCGACCCGCTCTCGATACCCCGCAACAGCACCTCGGCGTCTGCCGCGCGACCGATCAGCAGTGTCGGCGCGGCATCGTCGGAGCGGGCGTGGCGCCTTACCCGCGTATAGCGGAAATAACGGTAGGCCATGCGCAGCGCACTGAGCGCGAAGATCTCCAGAAACCAGTAGAGGACGATCGTCACCTTGCCGAGGAAGAAGGCGCCGCGAATGTTGGGGGAAACGAAGATGTAGTCGAGCGCCAGCAGCGCGGCCGTCAGCACGGTCGCGACGCGGATGATGTTCAGCGCGTCCGGCAGCGAGATGAAGCGCCACTTCGCCGTGGTCAGGTTGAAGACGTAGAAAACGACCACGCTGAAGGTCAGAAAATAGGGCAGGATCCGGAACAGCAACGGCAGGCGGTCATAGAAAGCGTCGCCCCCCTCGAAGCGCAGGTAGAAGGCCGCGAACAGCCCCGCTGTCGTCGCCAGCAGGTCGTGGAGCGCGATCAGGAAATTGCGCAAGGTAAGATGCGAAAGACGCGTCATCCGCTGACCGATGAATATCCCAATGGCCGCAACCTGACCGCGCTGATAGCCCATCTCGACAAGACTTGCCAGCCGCGCGGCCGTTCAGGAACCAGCTCCCCCAACCTTCGCCTTGGCCTGTTGTGACCGGATCACCATGCCGCCGGCAACCCCGACACCGATGACGTACATCCAGCCCTCGTGGAAGTCGAACAGATGGGAGTTGAACAGGGACGTGAAGATGTTCTGCACCACGACCAGAAGGCCTATCCAATTGGCAATCCCGTCGCCGCGAAACAGCAGGAGATGTGAGATCCAGATTGCGTAGAGGATGACGATGCCGATGATGCCCCACTGGATGGCGACATGCAGCGTCTGGTTATGCGGATTTGGAAACACCCTGACGCCCGGTATCCATGAGGGATCTGCGGCGGCCCGTTCGAACAGTCCCTGCGAGGAGCCGGTACCATGCCCGGCAAGCGGCGCCTGCTTGAAGAATTGAATGGCGTGGCGCCAGTACTCGAGGCGTTCGCCCATCGAAGTCGGAATGTTTCTCTGGCTGTAGAGTTGATACTCGCTGACGAAAGTGTCGGCGGTCTTGCGCAATTGCGGCGAGCCCTGCCACGCGATCGCAGCGCCTGCGATCAGTGCGACGGAGATCATCGCGATACTGCGCCATCTCAAATGCAGCAGGGCGAACACGCCGAGCATGATCGGAACGGTGACGAGCGCGGTGCGCGACACCACCACGAAAGCCATGTTGACGAAGAAGCTCAGCGCCAGCGCCGTCAGCAATCCCGCGAGCCAATACCGCTTCTCGCGCAGCAGCAGGGTGGTCGGATAGGCCAGCGCGACCGCGCAGAGCGTAAACTCCTGGCTCTGGTCGATGTAGTTCTTGACGAAGATGCCGCGCTCGAGCGGATCATAGGGCCTCAGTGCCAGGTCGGGATAAAAAGCAACCAGCCACGACATCACCGACAACAGCGCGCAGGACACCAGGAAGGCGACGAATATCCAGGAGCCGCGTGGCGATCGCTGGAAATGGTAGAGCAGCACGGGAAGCACGAGCAGTTTGATGGTCGGACCGACGGCATAGAACCGCGCTCCCCAGGCTGCGTCCGACCACAGCGTTCCCACCAGCGCGAGCACGAACAGCGCGATCGGCGCCGCAGAGATCGGACGGGTCAGCGATTGCAGGAATGCCTTGATGTCGAGGAACGGCACCATGCAGACCAGGAACGCGGTGTTGAAGATCGCCGTCAGTGAGGTCGACCACGGCAGCGAGGCGACCGTCAGGATCGCGAACAGATCCACCGTCTCGCCCCACGCCACCGGGCTGCGGAAACGCCGCCACAACATCTGGGCGGTTGTCTCCCGGGCAAGCGCGGTCGCCTGGTGCGTCACTTGCCGCCTCCGCGCGCACGATGGACCAGCGCCGTCGTGCTGAAGCCCTGGAGGATGTCGACCAGCACGACCACCCCGCCCGCGGCCTCGACCACCTCGTGACCGACCACCTGCTCGCGGGTGTAGTCACCGCCCTTCACCAGCACGCTCGGCGTAATCCGCCTGATCAGGTCGATCGGCGTGTCCTCCTCGAAGACGACGACGAGATCGACGGCCTCGAGCGCGGCCAGCACCTCCGCGCGCGCCCGCTCGTCCTGGACCGGGCGATCCGCGCCCTTCAGCCGCCGCACCGAGGCGTCGCTGTTCAGCCCGACGATGAGACGGTCGCAGGCGGCGCGCGCCGCGGTCAGCACCTTGACGTGACCGGGATGCAGGATGTCGAAGCAGCCATTGGTGAAGCCGATCCGCAGCCCCTCCCGCTTCCATTCGGCGAGCTGGGCCTCGAGCTGACCTGGCGCGCTGACGACCTTTTCCTCGGCCGCCAGTGTCGCGTGCGGCAGGATCTTCCGGCGCAGTTCGGCGGCGCTGACGCTGGCAGTGCCCTGCTTGCCGACGGCGACCGCGGCCGCGGCACTCGCGATCCGCAGCGCCGTGTCCCAGTCCGCGCCCGCCGCGATCGAGACCGCGAGCGCAGCGGCGACGGTGTCGCCGGCACCGGAGACGTCGCGCACCTTCACCGGAAAGGCCGGAACATGAACCTCCTCGCCCTGTCGTGGCACCAGCGTCATGCCGTGCTCGCCCTGCGTCACCAGAATGGCCTCGCAATCGGCCAGCCGCATCACGTCCTCGCTGGCATCGACGATGCTCTGTGGCGTGTCGGCGCGGCTGCGGGTGGCTTCCGCAAATTCCTTGCGATTGGGCGTGAGCAGCGTCGCGCCGCGATAGATCGCCCAGTTCAGGCTCTTGGGATCGACGATCACCGGCTTGCCGGCCGTGCGCGAGGCATCGATAGTATGGCGGATCACGCGCGCGGTCAGCACGCCCTTGGCATAGTCGGACAGCAGCACGATATCGGCGCGCGCGATCTGTGGCAGGATCGCCTCGATCAGCCTGGTCTCGACCTCGTCGGAGGCAGCTTGCGCCTGCTCCCAATCCGCGCGCAGCATATGCGTGGAAAAATGCTCGGAGACGAAGCGGACTTTTCGCGTGGTCGGCCGTGACGGGTCACACACCAGCGCACTTTCGATCCCGGCATGGTCTGCGAGCGCGGAGGCGAGCTGCCTGCCGGCATCGTCCTCGCCGACGAGGCCGACGAAGACACAGCGCGCACCGAGTGACGCGATGTTTCGCGCGACGTTGCCTGCGCCGCCGATATGGATCTCGCTGCGCTGGGCCGCAATGACAGGGGTCGGCGCCTCCGGCGAGATCCGCGATACCTCGCCATAGACGAACTCGTCCAGCATGATGTCGCCGATGCAGAGCACCGTGCGGCCGGCGATGGCTTGCGCGAGGGCATCGAAATCGAGAATGGGCGTCGCCATGATCAACAAAGCCTCAGCGGAAACGGTCGGGCCGGTCGAGATAATCCCCGACATAGGCCTTCACCGCATCCTCGAGCGTCGTGAAGCCGCCGTTATAGCCGGCGCGGCAGAGGCGATCGACCTTGCTCTCGGTGAAGTACTGGTAAGCGCCGCGGATGTTCTCGGGCATGTCGATATATTCGATGTTGGGCCTGGTGCCGAGCGCAGCATAGGCCGCGAGCATCAGGTCCTTGAAGCTGCGCGCCCTGCCGGTGCCGACATTGAAGAGGCCCGACACTGAGGGCGTCGCCAGCAGCCACAGGATGACGCGCACGACGTCGTCGACATAGATGAAATCGCGGCGCTGGTCGCCGTCGGCGATGCCGTCGCGATGCGACTTGAACAGCTGCACCACGCGGCCCGCCTTGACGTCGTCGAAGCGGCGCGCCAGCACGCTCATCATCGGGCCCTTGTGGTATTCGTTGGGGCCGAACACGTTGAAGAATTTCAGGCCGGCCCATTGCGGCGGCAACCTCTCGCCGCGCGCGATGCGCTCGGCGACCGCGAGATCGAAGAGGTGCTTGCTCCAGCCGTAGAGATTCATCGGCCGCAGCTTCTTCAACGCAGCCGGCGAGGCATCGTCGTCAAAACCTTCCGCACCGTCACCATAGGTCGCTGCCGATGACGCGTAGATCAGCGGCACCGCACCCGCCGTGCACCAGTCCAACAGACGCATCGAGAAGCGGAAATTGGTCTCGATCACGAGATCGCCGTCGGTCGCGGTGGTCTCGGAGATCGCCCCGAGATGGATCACGGCATCCAGCTTGCGGCCCTTCAGCCAGTCAGCGAGCTCGGCCGGCGGCACGATATCCACAAGCTGCCGCTTGGCGAGGTTGCGCCACTTGCCGTCGCTGCCGAGGAGATCGCAGACCACGACGTCGCTGCGGCCGGAATCGTTCAGCGCAGCCACGACATTCGATCCGATAAAACCGGCACCGCCGGTCACCAGCAACATTCCAACCACCCTGCCCGATCTTGTGCGGCCCGACACCTGCCGTAGCGCATCATCCGCCAAAGTGTAAGCATTTTGGGCCGACCCTTTTGGACTCGCGCGTTTGCCGGCTTTACCTGTCGGCCCGGAGCGGCTAACCGAACCGCCGTCTGGAGCATTGCGGTCCAACTAACGAATGAATATTGATTCACATTTTGGCGGGAATGAGGAACGGGACGACACGCGCCCGATTCTGATCGTCCCCTACATGTGGATCGGCGATTTCGTCAGGAATCATACCGTGGTCCGGGTCCTGAAGGAGCGATGGCCGAACCGGCCGGTCGATCTCCTCACCACCACCCTTTGCGCTCCCCTGGTCGACTACATGCCCGGCGTGCGCGCCGGAATCGTCTGGGACCTGCCCCGCAGCCGCTTGGCGCTACGCCGCCAGTTCGGCCTCGCCAAGCTTCTGCGCGAGCGGAACTACGGCACGGCCCTGGTGCTGCCGCGCACCTGGAAGGCCGCCATTGCGCCGACCCTGGCCGGCATTCCCGAGCGGGTCGGCTGGGTCGGCGAGTTCAGGTTCGGACTGATCAACCGCTGGCGCTGGGGCGAGAGCAAGCTCCCCCGCTTCATCGACGAGAATGCCGCCCTGGCTCAGCCCGACGGCGCGCCGCTGCCGCCGGAATGGCCGGTGCCGCAATTGCGGGTTCCGCCTGAGGAGATTGCCCGCTGGCGCCAGGCCAACGGCCTCAGCGCCGGCGCGGCCGTGGCGCTCGCCCCCGGCTCGGTCGGGGTCTCCAAGCGCTGGACTGGATATCCCGAGGCCGCCCGGCTGCTGGTCGAGCGTGGCCTCGAAGTCTGGGTGGTCGGCGGCCCCGCGGAAAAGGGTCTCGCCCAGGAGATCGTGAACGCTGGCGGCCCGGGGGTGCGGGACCTCACCGGTAACGACTTACGCAACGGCGTCCTCGCCATGGCCGCGGCCGGCGTCGCCATCTCCAACGATTCCGGCCTGATGCATATCGCGGCCGCGCTGGGCACGCCCACCATGGGCATTTTTGGCCCGACCAGCCCACATCTCTGGGCGCCATTGAACGGCCTTGCCGCGACCGTGGTCCAGAACAAGAGCGTCCTGTCGTGCCAGCCCTGCCAGAGCACGGTCTGCAAGATGAACGACCACCGCTGCATGCGGGATATTGCGGCCGAAGAGGTGGTGGCGATTGCGCAGCGGGTGCTGGGTGAGGCTGCAGCACGCGCGACGACCTGAGTGGCGCCACCGTGCATGGCGCTTGACCTAACATATGTTGCTTACACCTTCGGGAAGGCTTGGCATCCTCTCGCTTTCCGGGGGATACAGCCGATGGACGAAGACTTCATCAAAGGACGCGCTCAAGACATCCGCGAGCTCGCGACGAAAGCGGACCCGTTCACCAGAAAACGCCTGCTCGATCTTGCTGACACCTACGAGCGCAGGCTTCACCCGGCGCCCCATGCCGCGCCAAGACTCGCAGGTGGACATTCGCAGCCGCAGATGAAGCGCTAGCCATGCCCAAGGAGAAAGAGCGCGAGAGCCAGCGCGTTTCGTTCGAGCGGCCGCTGCCGGCGCAGATGATGGCGATCGACGGCACCTGGCGTCGCCCCTGCCTGGTCAAGGACGTATCGGAGGGCGACGCAACGCTTCGCGTCGAGACATCGATTGAGGGTCTGGCGCTGACCGAGTTTTTCCTTCTGCTCTCCTCGACCGGACTTGCCTATCGGCGTTGCCAGCTCGACCGCGTCAACGGCGACGAGCTCGAGGTCAGCTTCCTGCGTCAGAAGGCCCGGAAGAAGTCGAGCCGCGAGACGACGGCTTGATGAAGGCGTGACCATTGGGTTCGCCGAAATTCAGTGACCGCCGGCACCCCCGCGAAATGTCGTTGGGGAGTTTGGGATGATGCCAATCTACACCTGTTTTGCCCGACGCCTCAAGCAAAATTCGTAAAATCCGTATTCTGACCGAACGCGCCCGGCAAGCCGTTGATTTGGCTGGCACCGGCTACTGTGCATGGGGTTGTTTTCGCGTTTCGGAAACCAGCTCAGAGCAGCGGCCGATAGACCTCGCCGATCCGGGCCGCTTCCGCACCGAGGCTGAACTTCTCGAGAACCCGTGCCCGCCCGCGCTCGCCCATCGCGGTCGCCAGCGCCACATCCCGCATCAGCGGCTCGAGCGCGGCCGCCAGCGCCTCGGCATCACCTGTCGGGATCAGCACGCCGCTCACGCCATCTTCGACCACCAGCGTCGCGGCTCCTGCGCGCGCGGCAACCAGCGCGCTGCCCGCGGCCATCGCCTCGATCAGCGTCAGGCCAAAGCCTTCATTGCGCGAGGTGAAGGCGTAGATCGTCAGCCGCTGGTACCAGCGCTGCACCTCGTCGATCGGCAGCTCGCCGGTCATGACGATGCGCGATTGCAGGTTTGCCGCCTCGATGCGCTGCTTCAGATCATTGGCAAACGGTGTCTGCTCGGCCGTGACCTGACCGACGATGACAGCCGTAAAGTCCGGATAGCGCGGCAGCATCAGGCACATCGCATCGACGAACAGGTCGGTGCCCTTCTGCGCCCGGACGCGGCCGAAGCAGCCGATGGCGTAACGGCCGGGCAAGCCGCTTTCCGCGAACGCCGCGGCGCGATCGACCGGAGGCGTGTAGACGTCGGTGTCGACGCCGTGCGGGATCACCGTCGATGGCACCTTCAGAAACGAGGCGGAGATGTCTGATGTCGCGATGATCGCGTCCATCCGGCGGATCAGCCAGCGCGTGATCCAGGTGTGATGGCGCTGCCCCGCCGAGGTGAAGACCAGCTTGAGCGGCCAGCCCAGTGCGCGCAGCGCAACGCCTGCGATCATCTCGTTGTTGCGCCGCGCGTGCCAGATCACAGGCCGCTTGCGGCGCCACAGTTTCAGGACATCGCCGACGGCGAGCCGCGCAATCCCCTCCGGCGCATCCGAGCCGAACCAGCCAGCGCGATAGAGCTTTGCCAGAAGCGGCGCCACCATCCGGTTGGTCGCGGTGACCCCGGAATAGCGCCTGTGCAGATTTGGCACGATCACGTCGAGATCATCAGGGGAATTCGCCACGTCACGCTCCGTTGGTGGGTCCCCTATACGCAACATTAAGCATAGTGACCAGTTCAGGGCTGCCGAAACCCCCTCTTCACCGCGCAAACGTTAACTTGGCGCGCTGATCGAGGACGGGTGAGATCATGACTGTGCTAGTCACCGGCGGTGCCGGCTATATCGGAAGTCACACGGTCCTGGCGCTGGCGGAAGCCGGCGAGGACGTCGTCGTGATCGACGATCTCTCCACCGGTTTCTCCGCCTATCTGCCCGAGGGCGTGCCGCTGTTCATCGGCGATGCGGGCGATGAGAATTTGCTCGAGGGCGTGATCGCCCAGCACGACATCGAGAGCATCATTCATTTCGCCGGCTCGGTGGTCGTGCCGGATTCGATGCGCGATCCGCTCGGCTACTATCGCAACAACTTCACTACCGCGCGCAATCTGCTCAACGTCGCAGTGAAGCGCGGCATCAGTCGTTTCATCTTCTCCTCGACCGCCGCCGTCTACGGCAATCCGGATCAGGTGCCCGTGCCCGAGCACGCGCCGACGCGGCCGCTGTCGCCCTACGGCTCGTCGAAGCTGATGACCGAGATCATGCTGCACGACGTCGCCGCCGCCTACGGCATGCAGTACGTGACCCTGCGCTATTTCAACGTCGCCGGCGCCGATCCGCAGGCGCGCATTGGCCTTGCCACCGTCGGCGCCACGCATCTGCTCAAGATCGCGGTCGAGGCCGCGACCGGCCAGCGCGCCAAGATCGACGTGTTCGGCACCGACTATCCGACCCCGGACGGCAGCTGCATTCGCGACTTCATCCACGTCACCGACCTGTCGCAGGCGCATCACTCTGCACTGGCCTATTTGCGCAACGGCGGCGCCTCGACGACGCTGAATTGCGGCTATGGCCGCGGCTATTCGGTGCTGGAGACCATCGACGCGGTGCGCCGGGTGTCGGGCCGCAGCTTCGCCGTGCAATACGCCCCGCGCCGGCCCGGCGATATCATGACTATGGTCGCCGACACCGGCCGTATCCGCGGCCTGCTCGACTGGAGGCCGCAATACGAAGACCTCGAGACCATCGCGGCCCACGCGCTGGCCTGGGAGGACAAGCTGTTCCGGGAGCGCCACGGCGAGCTCCGCCACGCCGTCTCGGCCTAAAATCACATCCTGTGCAAGCCCTTAATTGGGCTTGAAAAGCGGAGCTTTAGCGGGCACAGAGGCCATTCGATCCCTGACGCGCGGGCAGGCTTTTCCCAGCGCCGTCAATGGACACCGGATGGCCCAGTTTCCAAAGAAAATCACCGACGATCCCTATGCGGCGATGGTCCTCATTCGCCGCCTTGTCATGGAACAGGGGGTCGTCTACTGGCGGCGCTACCTCGTTGCCTTCACGCTGATGGCGGCTGCCGCGGGTGCGACCGCAGGCGCGACCTATGTGCTCGGCCAAGTCATCAACCAGGCCTATGTCGACAAGAACATCCCGGGCATCGCGATGTTCTCCGCCATCACGGTGATCCTGCTGTTCATCAAGGGCGTGGCGACCTACGGCCACATGGTGATCCTGACCAAGATCAGCAATGCCATCCTCGCCACCAACCAGCGCCAGCTGTTCGCCAAGCTGATGCGCGAGAGCGTCGGCTTCTTCTCCGAACGGCATTCGTCCGAATTCCTGGCGCGGCTCACGGCCGGCGCCAAATCGATTACCGACGTGCTCAACATGCTGGTCAACGCCATCGGGCGCGACCTCTTGATGCTGCTCGCCATGATCGGCGTGATGGTATGGCAGGACCCGCTGATGTCGTTGATCGGCCTCGTCGCGGTGCCGCCGGCGATGCTGGTGCTGCGCAAGCTGGTCAAGCGCATCAAGGGCCTCGCCTTCAACCAGTTCACCGGCACCGCCGACATCATGGAGACGATGCAGGAGTCGCTGCAAGGCATCCGCACTGTCAAGGCGTTCACGCTCGAAGACACGATGCAGAAGCGCATCGACGAGAACATCGCGATCGTCGAGCGCAACGCCAACAAGATGGCCCGCGTCGCCAACCGCTCCAATCCGCTGATGGAGATGCTCGGTGGTTTCGCCGTCGCCGGCTGCCTGCTGTACGGCGGCTACAGCGTGGTCGCGCTCAACGCCACGCCCGGCGCGTTCTTCTCGTTCATGACCGCGTTCCTGATGGCGACCGAGCCGGCCAAGCGGCTGGCGCGGCTGAACATCGACCTCAACAGCCAGCTCGTCGGCGCGCGCATGTTGCTCGAGGTCGTCGACAGCCCGGCGAGCGAGCATTCCGACGACGACAAGCCGGCGCTGAAGCTCACCGACGCGCGGATCGAGCTGCGCGACGTCAGCTTCTCCTATCGCTCGGGCGAGACCGTGCTCAACCGCATGAGTTTCACGGCCGAGCCCGGCAAGGTCACCGCGCTGGTCGGGCCGTCCGGCGGCGGCAAGTCGACCGTGCTGGCGCTGCTCCTGCGCTTCTACGAGGTGACGCAAGGCGACATCTTGATCGACGGCCAGTCGATCGGCGCGGTCTCGCGCAAATCGCTGCGGGCCCAGACCGCCTATGTCGGCCAGGATGTCTATCTGTTCCGCGACACCATCCGCAACAACATCGCCTTCGGCAAGCCGGGCGCAAGCGAGGACGAGATCATCGAGGCCGCGAAAGCCGCTTGCGCGCATGATTTCATCACGAGCTTCCCGCTCGGCTATGATACGCCGGTCGGCGAGCACGGCACCCAGCTCTCCGGCGGCCAACGCCAGCGCATTGCGGTGGCGCGCGCGCTGATCAAGAATGCGCCGATCATTCTACTCGATGAAGCAACCGCCGCGCTGGATTCCGAGTCCGAGCGCCAGGTGCAGGAGGCGATCGAGCATCTTTGTCAGAACCGCACCACCATCGTAATCGCGCATCGCCTGCACACCATCATGCACGCAGACAGCATCCTGGTGGTCGAGGGCGGCGAGATCGTCGAGCAAGGCCGGCATGACGAGTTGCTGCGCCGCTCCGGGCGCTACGCCTCGTTCTTCCGCCTGCAACATCACGACGCCGGCGCTCTGGCGCCGATCAGCGCCACCGCCTAGAGTTCCCTCCACCTCAAGAGCAGCGAGACCGCCTCATGAACGCCGCCTCCTACGTGATCCCGCTTCCGCCCCAGGCTTCGCTTCCCGTAGTCGGCGAGAGCGGCCGCTACCCGGTGCGTCGCATCTGGTGTGTCGGCCGCAACTATCTCGAGCACATCCGTGAGATGGGCAATGACGAGCGCGCGCCGCCGTTCTTCTTCGCCAAACACGCCGACATGCTGGTGCCCGATGGCGCCACCATCCCCTATCCGCCGCTGACCAAGGATCTGCATCACGAGGTCGAGCTCGTGGTCGCGATGAAGAGCGGCGGGCTGAACATCCCCGCCGACAAGGCGCTCGATCATGTCTACGGCTACGCCGTCGGCATCGACCTGACGCGCCGCGATCTCCAGATCGCCTCGCGCAAGAAGGAGCGGCCGTGGGAGATCGGAAAGTCGTTCGATGGTTCGGCGCCCTGCTCTGCGGTGCAGCCGGCGTCGAAGATCGGCCATCCCTCCAAGGGCAAGATCTGGCTCACCGTCAATGGCAAGGAAGCGCAGAAGGGCGACCTCTCCGAGCTGATCTGGAACGTGCCGGAGATCATCTGGCAGCTCTCGCAGCAGGTGAAGCTCGCCGCCGGCGACATCATCATGACGGGCACGCCGGCCGGCGTGTCGCAGCTCCAGCCCGGCGACCAGCTCGAATGCGGCGTCGACGGCGTCGGCACGCTGAAGGTCTCGATCGGCCAGCCGGAGTAAGCCTCCAATATCCCGAAATCAAAAGGCCCCGGACCTGTCCGGGGCCTTTTCTGTTTCAACGTCTACCAGGCCTTCACCGACCGATTGGCGTGGCTTGCCTGCGGCACACCGCGATTGAGCGACATGTGCGAATGTACGCACAGCCACCCATCGCCATTCCTTGAAAACACCATGGTGGCTCGGCCCGGCCGCACAAACGCGCTGCCATCGGGATGATAGCCCGTGCTCGTCCATGGCGCGATCACGGTCACCATCTCGCCATCGCGTGACGCCAGTATAGCGGTCTGATCGAGAACGAAACGGAAGCCGGTCGTCCTGGGCCAGACGTTATTCCATTGCGTCGTGACCCATTGGTCGAGGCCCCGGATGACATCGTTGTGCGTGCCGAAGGCAAGCACGTCAGGGTGAAAGAGCGGCCGCGCCGAGGCGTAGTCGACCTCGCGGACATAGCCCGCGAATGTTTCCAGCCAGCCCTGGAAGAACTCCACGACATCAGCGCTCGCCGTCGGCAAGGGCTCCACGGCCATTCAACGCAGCGCCGAAAACACGATGAGTCCGAGCACCAACGCTGTCAGCGAATATTTCAGCGTGTAGTAGACGTTCCGGTTCCACTCCTTGACCTTGCGGCTGCCGAGATGGATCTCGTAGAGCTTGCCGAATACCTTGTTGAGCGCGCCGACATGCTCGCCATCGACGTTCTGGGTCGCCGACGCCTTGACGATGTGATGGCTGACCCAGCGGTTGATCGCGGTCATGAAGCCGTACTTCATCGGGCGCTCGACGTCGCAGAACAGGATGATGCGATTGACGTCGGTCGCATTCTCCGCGCTATGGATGAAGGTTTCGTCGAACATGAAGGCTTCGCCGTCACGCCAGACACATTCGACGCCGTCGACGAGGATGCGGCACTTGTTCGAGTTCGGCGTGACGAGGCCGAGGTGGTAGCGGAGCGAGCCCGCGAAGGGATCGCGGTGGGCACCGAGCTTGCCGCCCGGCGGCAGCATCGCGAACATCGCACCGTGCACGCTCGGGATCGACTTGAGCAGCTCCACCGTCTTCGGACACAGCGCGTTCGCCGAAGGCAGGAAGTCGTCGTACCATTTCAGGTAAAACCGCTTCCAACCGCTCTTGAAGAACGAATAGAAGCCCCAGTCATTGTTCTTGGCAGCGGCGCGGATGAAGCCCTCGTCGAACAGGCGCACCGCCTCGTCGCGGATGGTCTCCCAGTTCTCGCTGAGCGGCTTCAGCTCCGGAAACTGCTCGACCGAGATCACCGGCTTGTTCGGCACCGCCGAGCCCGCATACATCAGCACATTGTAGGGCGCGAGGTAGGTCGAGTGATCGCCGAGCTGGCGCGCAAAGCGCAGCCGTTGTTTGCCGCGGAAGTGAACGTAAATCGTCGATGCCACAAGCACGTACAGAATGACAAGTTGCGGCGCAAAAAGCTGTTTCAGCATTTCCCCAATCCCGAGTGACCCAGCCGGGGTGTCGTGTAACCCGCGGGGCCCCCAGCGGCAAGATATTCACCGGGGGTTGCGGTCACGCTCGGGAGAGGTTCGGGATGGAACGGGGGCGAAAACGGACCGAAACGAGCCGAATCACGCCCGGGACAGCGCCTGCAGACCTTTGAAAGTCAGGCGCTTGGGATCGGTGACGCCGGCAAGATAGAGCCGGCGAATGAATGCAATGACGGCTTCGCGGTCACAATCGGTCAGCGCCACAACGGCGTCGACCGCGATCTTCTGGGCTTCCATTGGGCTCACCTCGGGCTTGCGAGTAACCCCGGCCGAGACAGGCTAGGACCCATCCGTTAAATCGGCGTTAACCGTTCGGGAACCATCGCCGATTCAGCCGGGCGGCCGCATACGCAAAACAACGCATTGGCGGTCGCGGCGTGGCCACGATCTCTAGCGCGCACCAAGACTCTTCTTGAGCAGTGCAAACTGCTTCCTGAGCCGGGGGACTGCGAAGTCGGTGAAAGCCCGCACCTTCGGCACCGAGAGGCGACCCTGCGGGCAGATCAGGTGAACCGGCATCTCGGGGTCCTCGTCACCAGCAAGCACGATCTCGAGCTCGCCGCGCGCGACCTGCTCGGCGACCTGATAGGAGTACATTCGCGCCACGCCGCGCCCGGCGACGGCGGAAGCCACGGCGGCATAGGTGCTGTTGACCGTGAGACGAGGAGTGAACCGGACCGTGCGGGCCGCTGACGAGTTTTTCGGGGGCTTGAAGGTCCATGAATTGGGCAGATGGGCCATCGCCACGACCTGATGCTTGGCAAGGTCGCCGGGCTCTTCGATCCGCGGATGTTGCATGAGATAGCGCGGAGCTGCCACGACGACACGGCGGACCTCGCCGATCCGCGTCGCCACCATCGCCGAGTCCGCCAGCGGACCGATGCGAAGCGCGACATCCACGCCTTCGTCGATGAGATTGACCGCGCGGTCGAACAGCAGGAGCTTCGCCGACACGGTCGGATAGGCGTCCAGAAACGCATCCAGGATCGGCCGCAGCACCATCTCGCCTGACACCACCGGAGCGGTGATCGTCAGCAGGCCGCGCGGCGCGGTACGCGGGCCGGCTGCGATGTCGTCGGCTTCTTCCAGCTCGACCAGCACGCGGCGGCAGACCGCGACATAGCGCTCGCCCTCCTCGCTCAGCTTGATTGATCGCGTCGTCCGATGCAGCAGCTCGGCGCCGACCCGCTCTTCCAGAAAGGCGATGGCGCGGCTGACCGCCGCCGGCGAACGACCGAGCTTTCGCCCCGCGGCGGCAAGGCTGCCCTCATCCACCGCAAGGACGAACACCTTCATTGCATCCAGACGATCCATGCTGTGCCGCGGTCCTTCTGAAATTCCCCGGCAAGCTAGGCGTTTGCCACAACCGCGACAACTGCCGCGAGGCGCCGGCACGGCATTCATACGCGCCGCGAAAGAGTGTCTGCCGGACAGCGCGCATTCGCAGCTGGCCCGCCGCGGCCTATGTCGGAGCTGAAGCCGGCGATTGCTGGCACGGATCAACAACAGGAGCCCGTCATGGGTATCGAGCAGAAGGTTGCCATCATCACCGGTGCATCGCAGGGCATCGGTGCCGCCCTGGTCCAGGGTTTTCGCGATCGCAATTATCGCGTGGTCGCCACAGCGAGGTCGATCAAGCCGTCAGGCGACGATGATGTTCTCGCCGTCGCCGGCGACATCGCAGACCGCAAGACTGCCGAGCGCGTCGTTGCGCAGGCCGTCGCGCGCTTCGGGCGCATCGACACGCTGGTCAACAACGCCGGCATCTTCGTCGCAAAGCCGTTCACGCAATACACGGCCGAGGACTACGCGGCCGTGATGGGCACCAACGTCGCCGGCTTCTTCAACATCACACAGCTTGCGATCGCCGAGATGGAGAAGCAGGGCTCTGGCCACATCGTCCAGATCACGACGACGCTGGTCGATCAGGCCAATTCGAACGTACCCTCAGTGCTGGCCTCGCTCAGCAAGGGCGGGCTGAACGCCGCGACCAGGTCGCTTGCGATCGAATACGCCAGGCGCGGCATCCGCGTGAACGCGGTGGCGCCAGGGATCATCAAGTCGCCGATGCACCCGATTTCGACGCACGCCCAGTACGGCGCGATGCACCCGGTCGGCCACATGGGCGAGATGTCCGACATCGTTGATGCCGTGCTCTATCTGGAGGGTGCGTCCTTCGTCACCGGCGAGATCCTGCATGTCGACGGCGGCCAGATCGCGGGCCATTGAGCCCGCCCATGAGGATGACAATGACCGAACTCAATGCAAATCCTGGGCGCCACGCCCGGCCGCATCAGCGGCCGAACGCGGCGTCAGAGCCGACCTGGCGATATGCCGTCGCCGGCCTCTCCGCATCGCTGGTCGGGCTTGGCCTTGCCCGCTTCTCCTACACGCCGCTGATCCCGGCGCTGATCGCAGCAAAGTGGTTCAGCGCTTCCGAGGTGGTCTATCTGGGCGCTGCGAACCTTGCCGGCTACCTCGCCGGCGCGCTCGCAGCGCGAGCAGTCGCCGCCCGCATCGGCGCGGTCGGCGCGCTGCGGGCGATGATGCTGCTTGCAACCCTCTCCTTCTTTGCCAGCTCTGCGCCGGTGTCTTTCATCTGGTTCTTCGCCTGGCGCTTCCTGTCAGGTCTCACCGGCGGGATCATCATGGTGCTGGCTGCTTCCGTTATTCTTCCGCGCACCTCGCCCGGCCGGCGCGGCATCGTCGGCGGCGTGATCTTTGCCGGCGTCGGCCTCGGCGTTGCCGCATCGGGCACGCTGATGCCGCTGCTCCTGCAACAAGGCTTGCAGCAGAGCTGGTATGGGCTTGGCGCGCTCTCGGCCGTGCTCACTGCGACGAGTTGGTGGAGCTGGCCTGGCGAGGGCAATTCCGATGTCGCACCCTTGCACCAGGCGAAGCAGCATCACGCCTCGCCTGCCGCCCGTAAACTGCTGATCCAGTACGGCCTCAATGCCGTGGCGCTGGTCCCGCACATGGTCTTCATGGTGGACTTCGTCGCGCGGGGCCTCGGCCAAGGCATCGCAGCGGGATCGCACTATTGGGTGCTGTACGGCCTCGGCGCGATCGTCGGCCCGCTCGTCACCGGCCATCTCGGCGACCGCTCCGGATTCGGACCGGCCTTACGCGCTGCGTTCCTGATTGAAGCGGCGGCCGTACTGCTTCCGACCATCAGCACCGCACCGGTTTCGTTGATCGTATCGAGTGTGGTGATCGGGGGCTTCACGCCGGGCATCGTGCCGCTGGTGCTCGGCCGCATCCATGAGCTCGTCCCGCACTCCGGCGAGCAGCAGCGCTCGACGTGGAGCCACGCCACCACCAGCTTTGCGCTGTTCCAGGCGGCCGCAGCTTACGGCTTCTCCTGGATCTATGCGCAGACCGGCGGCGACTATCTCGTCCTGTTCGCTCTCGGCGGTGGCGCCGTGGTGCTGGCGCTCGCGATCGATCTCGGCTCGCCCTGGTCGTCCCGCGCAGATCCTGAGCGCCATGATGGCAGGCGAGCGGCACTACCTGGCGCTGGGCTTGGTCATCCTTTGAGCAGCTGACCTCAGCAACTCGGTTTGCTCGAGGACCAACTCACATTGTTTTCGTGCATGCGTGGCCGACAGCTCCACCAGCTCCGCCAGCGTTTTTGCACGGCCCAGCTCCTGCGCATACTCCAGGGTCGCGCCAGCATTGACTTTCATCAGTTCGAGCACGACGGCGCGCCACTCAGATGCCGTTCCAATCGCGTCGATGATGTCGCTTCCCACGACGACTGTTCCATTGGCCTCCGATGTCACACCGGCCAGCCGTGACTTTGCGAGGTCATTGGCGTAGTTGAACGTAGCGCTCATGCCGTCCAAGGCGCGGGCTTGATACGCCTTGGCCATATCCACAATGAGATCAGTGGTTGTACTGCCCGGAAGTTGAGGACTTGCAAGGGTGACGCCGGCTTTTCCGTGTACCGGAACGGTCATCGGAGCAGGCTCTTCTTGCACGATCTGCGGCGCATCTTGGGCGACGGCGACCGAGCCCGGTGGCATGGCCAGACCCTCATCGACCGCACGGTTCACTTCCGCCGCCAATTCCAGCAGCGAGCGACGCCCGGCGCGTGCAACATCAGCAGGCCGCTTTGAGCGTGCCTTTCCCATGATCGTCCAACTCTTCCAAGTGCCCCGCGATCCAACCCCACAAACTGCCAATTTCGTCCGAAGCTTTGCCCGCGGGTGCGAACTCAGTGACGCCAAACCCCGCTCCGAGCGCATCCTGGTGATCGTTACGCTGCGCAATAAACGGGAGCGCAAGCGCACCGATCGAGCTCAGCGATGTCGCAGCTTCGCTCAGCCGGCAGCCCCGCGTCGGCGTCTGATTGAGGATGAAGGCAAAGCGGCGGTTGAGCCTGCGAATGGCGATCAGCGTAGGGATTGCGGCTTCGATATCGGCCGGGCTCGGGCGCGCCGGGATGAGACAGAGATCGGCGCAGGCGATGACGCGCATCGCCAGGCTGTTGGTCGTCGCAGCTGTGTCGATGATGGCGAGCCAGACGCCTTCGGCGCTCAGGCGCGCGATCAACGGTTCGATCTCGGCAGGATCGGTAACGCGCTCGACGCAAGGATAGGGATTCTCGCGGCGCTCTTTCCATTTCGAGATCGTACCTTGCGCGTCCGCCTCAATAAGAGCGACGCGCTCGGCGCGCTGCATTGCTGCCACCGCCAGTCCAACGGACAGCGTACTCTTGCCGCTTCCGCCTTTTTGCGTGACCAGGGCAAGGACGTGCATGTCCTGCGCTCCCCAAGGACGGCAACGACGTGGAACTCAGGTGCTGTCGGAAACGAACCTGTTGCAGCGCAAGATACTACCACAAGTCGCGATTCGTCTCAAGCGAACGCGAGACCATCCCGCTATCCTGCGTGGCGCGATCAGGAATACCGCATCACGCCGTCGTCGATCTTGCCGAAGCGCAAGGAAACGATGTCGAGCGCATAGTTCTGATACAGCCGCCACGGTCGCTTCGAGCCCTGCTTAGGCATTTTTGCGACAGAGCGCTGCACATAGCCCGAGGTAAAATCCAGCGACGGCTGTGCGGTGATATCGGGATCGTCATTGTGCGGCATGGCTTGCCGGAAATTGTGCCGGTCCATGTAGTTGATGAGCCGGCAGACATATTCACAAGTGAGATCGCATTTCAGCGTCCAGGACGCATTGGTGTAGCCGAAGGCCGACGCCATGTTGGGCACGTCTGCATACATCATGCCCTTGTAGGTGAGAGTTTTGGCAAAATCGACGGGACGGCCATTGACGCTGACCTCGAGGCCCCCGACGACCTGGAGCACCAGGCCCGTCGCGGTCACGATGATGTCGGCGGCAAGCTCGCTGCCGTCCTTGAGGCGGATGCCATCGGGCGTGAAGATGTCGATCTCGTTGGTGACCACGGCGGCGCGCTTCTCGCGGATCGCCTTGAAAAGATCGCCGTCCGGCACGAGGCAGAGCCGCTGGTCCCAGGGATTGTAGCGCGGCGTGAAATGGGTTGCGATGTCGTAATCCGGCCCGAGCGCAGCCCTCACGCCCGTCAGGATCAGGTCCCTCACCTTCGCCGGCTTGCGCCGGCTGAGCTGGAAGAAGAACATCCCCCACATCACGTTGCGCCAGCGGATCAAATGATAGGCCAGCCGCGCCGGCAAGTTGCGGCGCAGTTTGTTGGCGAGGGGATCCTGCGCCGGACGCGACACCACATAGGTCGGCGAGCGCTGCAGCATGGTGACCTGCGCCGCCGTCTTGGCAAGCTCCGGCACCAGCGTCACCGCGGTCGCGCCGGAGCCGATCACGACGACGCGCTTGCCGGCATAGTCGATATCCTCGGTCCATTTCTGCGGATGCACGATCCGGCCGGCGAAGTCGGCAGCGCCCGCGAATTCCGGCGTGTAGCCCGCTTCGTATTTGTAGTAGCCCGCGCACAAAAACAAGAAATTGCAGGTGAAGCGCACGAGCTCAGCCGCGCCCTCGCCTCCCGCGGGCTCGGCCTCGATGGTCCAGCGCGCGTCACTGGTCGACCACGCCGCGCGCTTGACGCGATGATGGAAGCGGATGTGCTTGTCGATACCGTTCTCTACCGCGGTCTCGCGCACATAGTTCAGGATCTGCGGCCCGCCGGCAATCGCCTTCGGATCGGTCCACGGCTTGAAGGAATAGCCGAGCGTGAACATGTCGCTGTCGGAGCGGATGCCGGGATAGCGGAACAGATCCCAGGTGCCGCCGATGCAGTCGCGCCCCTCCAGAATGACGTAGCTCTTGCCCGGGCACTTGCTCTGAAGATGATAGCCCGCGCCAATGCCTGATAGCCCGGCACCGACGATCAGCACGTCGAAATGTTCTTGTTGCATGGTTTCCTCCGCCGCGCGAGGATTGTCCGCTCGACACCGCTGGGCGTCAATCGGCAATCGGGGCGTGCGGAAGCCACCAAACGGGTTGAATTCCACGGGCCGAAACGACAAAGCCCCGGATCGCTCCGGGGCTTCGCGTTGTTGATCGACAGGCCTGCGGCTCAGTAGCGGTAGTGATCGCTCTTGTAGGGACCTTCCGGCTTGACGCCGATATAGTCGGCCTGGTCCTTGCGCAGCTCGGTGAGCTTGACGCCGATCTTGGCGAGGTGGAGACGCGCGACCTTCTCGTCGAGCGTCTTCGGCAGCACGTAGACTTCCTTTTTGTACTTGCCGTCCTTGTTGTTGGCGAACAGCTCGATCTGCGCCAGCGTCTGGTTGGTGAAGGACGCCGACATCACGAACGAAGGATGGCCCATCGCGTTGCCGAGGTTCACGAGGCGACCTTCCGACAGCAGGATGATGCGGTGCTTGTCGGGGAATTCGATCTCGTCGACTTGCGGCTTGATGTTGGTCCACTTCAGATTGCGCAGACCGGCGATCTGGATCTCGTTGTCGAAGTGACCGATGTTGCAGACGATGGCGCGATCCTTCATCGCGCGCATGTGGTCGATGGTGATGATGTCCTTGTTGCCTGTCGCGGTGACGAAGATGTCGGCGCGGGGCGCGGCGTCTTCCATGGTCGTGACCTCGTAGCCTTCCATCGCGGCCTGCAGCGCGCAGATCGGATCGACTTCGGACACCATCACGCGGCACCCGGCCTGGCGCAGCGAGGCCGCCGAGCCCTTGCCGACGTCGCCGAAGCCCGCGACCATCGCGACCTTGCCCGACATCATCACGTCGGTGCCGCGGCGGATGCCGTCGACCAGCGATTCACGGCAGCCATAGAGGTTGTCGAACTTCGACTTGGTGACGCTGTCGTTGACGTTGATGGCGGGCCACAGCAGCGTGCCGGCCTTCTGCATGTCGTAGAGACGATGCACGCCCGTGGTGGTCTCTTCCGAAACGCCCTTGATGCTCTCGGCGATCGCGGCGAAGTAGCCCTTCGGCTTCTCCTTCAGCTGCTTCTTCAGAAGCGCGAAGAAGACTTCCTCTTCTTCCGAGCCCGGCTTGTCCAGGAACGCGGTGTCGCCCTTCTCGGCGCGCAGACCCAGATGGACGTACATGGTGGCGTCACCGCCGTCATCGAGGATCATGTTCGGATGACCGCCGCCGTGCCAGTCGAACAGTTTTGCGGTGTAGTCCCAGTAATCCTTGAGCGTCTCGCCCTTGACGGCGAAGACGGGAATGCCGGCGGCCGCGATCGCGGCGGCGGCATGGTCCTGCGTCGAATAGATGTTGCAGGAGACCCAGCGGATGTCGGCGCCGAGCGCTGCCAGCGTCTCGATGAGCACGCCGGTCTGGATCGTCATGTGCAGGGAGCCGGCGATGCGCGCGCCCTTCAAAGGCTGTTTGGGGCCGAACTCCTCGCGGGTGGCCATCAAGCCGGGCATCTCGGTTTCGGCGAGCGAGAGCTCCTTGCGGCCGAAATCGGCGAGCGAAATGTCCTTGACGATGTAATCGGTGAAGCCGGGCTTCGCGTTCATTGGGGGTTCCTGTCTGTTTGGCTCGTCACTCCGGGGCGCTGCTGTGGCGGCGCCCCGGAACGACGCAAGAGAACTAGAGCGCGCGCTTCAGCTGCTCGACGAGGTCGGTCTTCTCCCAAGAGAAGCCGCCCTCGTTGTCGGGCGTGCGGCCGAAATGGCCGTAGGCCGAGGTGCGCGCGTAGATCGGGCGATTGAGGTCGAGATGGCTGCGGATGCCGCGCGGGGTCAGGTCCATCGCCTTGGCGGCAGCCTTCTCGAGCTGATCCTCCGACACCTTACCGGTGCCGTGGGTGTCGATGTAGATCGACAGCGGGCGCGCCACGCCGATGGCGTAGGCGAGCTGCAGCGTGCAGCGATCGGCAAGACCGGCGGCGACGATGTTCTTGGCGACGTAGCGCGCAGCATAAGCGGCCGAACGATCGACCTTGGTCGGATCCTTGCCGGAGAACGCGCCGCCGCCGTGCGGGGCGGCGCCGCCATAGGTGTCGACGATGATCTTGCGGCCGGTCAGGCCGGAATCGCCATCGGGACCGCCGATGTAGAACTTGCCGGTCGGGTTGATGTGCCAGATGGTCTTCGGCGTGATCCAGTCCTTCGGCAGGGCCTCGCGCACATAGGGCTCGACGATCTCGCGGACCTGGTTCGAGGTGAGGTCCGGAACCAGGTGCTGGTGCGAGACCACGATCTCGCGCACGCCGACCGGCTTGCCGTTCTCGTACTGCACGGTGACCTGGCTCTTGGAGTCGGGGCCGAGCACCTTCTCCTTGCCGGAGTGGCGGGCTTCCGAGATCAGGCGGAGGATCTTGTGGGCGTAGAAGATCGGCGCCGGCATCAGATCGGGCGTCTCGTTGGTGGCGTAACCGAACATGATGCCCTGGTCGCCCGCGCCTTCTTCCTTGACCTCGCCCGGCTGCAGCGCATCGACGCCCTGCGCGATGTCGGCCGACTGCGGGTGCAGCAGGATCTCGATGTCGCAGGTCTTCCAGTGGAAGCCTTCCTGCTCGTAGCCGATGTCCTTGATCGCGCCGCGCACGACGCTCTCGATCTGCTCGTTGGTCACGGACTTCGGACCGCGAGTCTCACCGGCGATCACCACCTTGTTGGTGGTCGCCAGCGTCTCGCAGGCGGCACGGATCTGCCAGGGATCGATGCCGGCTTTCGGCCCTTCGCGGTAGAACAGGTCGACGATTTCATCCGAGATCCGGTCACAAACCTTGTCCGGATGGCCTTCGGACACGGACTCGCTGGTGAAGAGATAGGACGCGCGCATCAAGAAACCCCTTGTTCCACCGCTACCGGCGGACGTTTGCGATGTTTACAGTTGGATTATGTCAATCACGCCGGCGCGAGATGACGTAGGATTCGTCAAGAAACCAGAGCCCGTTGTACTTCCGCAGCACATCTCTGGCGGCATCCAGAGTGCGGCCGTTTTGAGTCATATCTGTCAACCGGTCGTCCTCAATCTGAGCGACATACACCGCCGCATTCCACGCTGCAAAGGCCGTCGAGGTCCCGATGGTACCCGTCACCTCGTTGGGCAGCGCTTCCATATCATACCTGAAGATCGAACGGTTGTCCGCGTAAGCATTAAAATTTAGGTCGCGGCCCAACGATCCGAGTTCATACTTAACGGCGCGCAATAGCTCATGACGGCTCACCGAGAAAGGGTTTTCTCCGGGCCAGATGGCCTGGATCATTTCCATGCCGGGATCGTGGCCATGAGAGTGGATTCCGATCAGGCGGCCGCCCGGCCGCAACGCCCGCGCCAGCGGTGCAATGATCCGCTTAGCCCGAAAATTGACCGAGGACAGGGCCCGGTATGGCTGGGATGCGATCACGAGGTCGAAATTGGCCTCGGTCTGCCCCGGCCGGGGAATGGTCGAATCGAGCAGGAATCGATGGTCGTCGCGGTAGAGCACGAGCACGACCGGCCGCTCGTAAAGCGGCATTGCCGTACGCGGGCTGATCGCGGCCCGCCAATTCTGCTCCAGGAATGGCCGCAGCTCGGCGATCTGCTGCTCGAACTCGCCCGACGAGGCCCCCCTCAGCGGGACCTCGTGCCAGACGGTGGCCGCGGCTGCAGCAGGCGAGGCCGGCGTCAGCCACGGCGCCTCCGAATAGAACATGTTGGTGAAGACGAAAACCGATGCCGGATGCTCGAAAATGCGGTCCGGCACCTTCTCGAGCGTCAGCCGCAGATCCTCGAGACTAAGCTCCTTGCCGGCAACATAGAACGGCATATGCGGGTAGCGCTGATGCGTGGCGCGCAGCACGCGCGCCAGCACCGTGCCGTCGCCGACACCGGCATCGAAAATGCGCAGCGCCGGCGGGCGCGGATGGATGGTGGACAGCTCCAGCGCCACCCGGTCGGCGATCACCCGCTTTTCGCTGCAGGTGTGGACGAACAGCAGATATTTCTGCCGGTTCTCGAAGAAGCGGAAATTGCCGCGCGGATCGCGCTTCTCCGGGGGGACCTGGAGCCCCCGCGGCGGCGGCAGGCCACCGGTCGTCGATGCCGCGATATAGGCCTGAATCCGCTCCAGCGTGTCGATGGTGATGCGCTTGCCCTCGCGCAGGCGCTGCACGAGCTTCCCATCGTTCACCGCCCGCCGGCCAAACGTCGATTCCGCCATGTCAGCCTTGCGGCAGAACTCGGTGATTTGGCTCAGGATTTCGTCGTTCTTCATCGATGGGCAAGCGGTGGGCAGGAAAGTTGGGACCAACCTCGTAGCAAATTCTGCCCACCGAGGGAATACCGCTGCCTGCGTTACCCCACAGCCGATGACATGCGCGTGAACCCCGACCTGCCGCCGGACAACAAACAAGCACGTCTCCTCGAGGAAACACCCCATGAGCCGCCTGCTCGTCGTGCTCGCTTTGCTCGCCGCGACCCTTTGGTCGGCGCCCTGCTCCGCCCAGTCGCGCAGCCAGCTGGGGCCGCTCTGCACCACCGAGACCACGCCGGCAGACCAGATGGTCGACGCCTGCACCAAGATCATCGCCCTGAAGGTTTTCAAGGGCGGGCAGCTCGCGACCGTCTATTTCTGGCGCGCGGTGGGCTGGAACAAGAAAGGCGACTACGCCAAGGTCATTGCCGACACCACCGAGGCGATCCGGCTGCAGCCGAGCCAGGCGGTCTACAACCTCAGGGGCTCGGCCTATTTCGACAAGGGCGACTACGACATCGCGATCGCCGATTTCGATGATGCGCTAAGGCTCGGTCCGCCAAGTGGCATCATCTTCCACAACCGCGGCAATGCCTGGCGCGGCAAGGGCGACTACGCCAAGGCGATCGCCGACTACGACATGGCGATCAAGGCGGATCCCAGGTCGGCGTTCTCATTCCAGAATCGCGGCATCTCCAAGGAGGCGCTCGGCGATCTGGACGGCGCGCTCGCCGACCTCAATCAGGCGATCCGGATCGACCCGACGCTGCCGCAGCCGCTGATCCAGCGCACCGCGATCTGGCGCGCCAGGGGCGATCTCGATCGCGCGATCGCCGATGGCACCGAGGCGATCCGGCTGGCCAAGGACAAGCCCCCAGCCAACATCATGACGCCGCCGAACAGCGTGCTGATCTCCGGCTATGCCCATCGCGCGCTCGCCTATGAGGCCAAGGGCGACTACGCGCATGCCCGCGAGGACTACAACGCGTCACTGGCGATCACGGCCTCCGACGCCGGCAGCAAGGCGGTCCAGGCAACCGCAAAGGTGCGGCTGTCGCTGGTGACCGACGCAGCCGCGCCGATGCCGCGCGATGCGCCACCGCCGCCGACGCAACCGGCGGCAGCGCCAGCCCCGCAGCGGACGGGCGCGGCACCGGCGCCTTCTCCTGCGCCCTCGCCTGCACCGGCCGTTCGCGGCAGCCGCATGGCGCTCGTCATCGGCAACGGGGCCTATGCCCATGTGAAGGCGCTGCCCAATCCGCCCAACGACGCGCGCGCGGTCGCAAAGAGCCTGCGCGACATCGGCTTCACGGTATCGGAGGGCGTCGACCTCGACCGCGCCGCGATGCAGAAGATGACGCGCGACTTCCTGCGCGAGGCCGCGCGGGCGCAGGTGGCCCTCGTCTACTATGCCGGCCACGGCGTGCAGATCGACGGCCGTAACTATCTCATTCCCGTCGATGTCGCGCTGAAGCCAGGCAGCAGCATGACCGAGGCCATGATCGACATGGACACGATCATGGCGGGCCTAGACGACCAGGTTCGCACCAACATTTTGATCTTCGATGCCTGCCGCAACAACCCGATGGCGCAGCAAGTCGCAAGCGCCGGCAGCAGTCGCGGCATCGAGGGCGCGTCGGGCCTCGCCGCACCGTCCAGTCTCGGATCCGGTGCGACGCTGGGGGCCGGCACGCTGATCGCGTTCGCAACCGCGCCCGGCCAGGTCGCGCTCGATGGCGAAGGCGCCAACTCGCCCTTCTCCGCGGCGCTGTCCCGTCATCTCGGCACGCCGGGCCTCGAAGTGCAGCAGATGCTGACGCGGGTGCGGGCCGAGGTGGTGTCGGCCACGAAGAACAAGCAGGTGCCGTGGTCGAACTCGTCGCTGCTGGGCGAGGTCTATCTGGCGGAGAAGTGAGGCTGGCGGGCTGAAGTTGAATGTCGGCTATTCGCCCAACACTCAGGTGTCATCGCCCGGCCTGACCGGGCGATCCAGTAATCCGAAATAGTTCTGATTGAATCGATGGGCCGCGGCGTACTGGATTCCCCGCCTTCGCGGGGAATGACAGTGAGTGTGAGGTGAGGACTCGGCGTCACTCACGCATCGAGGCTTAGTTGCCCCACACTTCCTTCGCGATCTCGACCGCAAGGCTCAGCTTGGCCCACTGCTCTTCCTCGGAGAGGATGTTGCCCTCTTCGGTCGAGGCAAAGCCGCACTGCGGCGACAGCGCGAACTGCTCCAGCGGCGCGAACTTGGCGGCCTCTTCAAGTCGACGCTTGATGTCGTCCTTTTTCTCGAGCTCGCCGAACTTCGAGGTGATGACGCCGACCACGACGACCTTGTTGCCCCTGGGCAGGAAGCGCAGCGGCTCGAAGCCGCCGGCGCGGTCGGAATCGTACTCCAGGAAGTAGCCGTCGTAATTGGTGCCGGCGAGCAGGGTCTCGGCCACGGGCTCGTAGCCACCCGAGGAAATCCAGGTCGAGCGGAAATTGCCGCGACAGACATGCGTCGTCACCACCATGTCGGCAGGCTTCTCGGCCAGTGCATAGTTGATGATGCGGGAGTAGATCTGCTGGAGGCCGTCCGGATTGTCGCCGCGCTCACGCGCCTTATGCAATTCGTCCTGCGAGCAGAGATAAGCCCAGACGGTGTCGTCGAACTGCAGATAGCGGCAGCCCGCGTCGTAAAATGCCTTCACGGCCTTGCGGTAGGTCTTGCCGAGATCCTCGTAGAAGGGCTCGAGGTCGGGATAGACGTCCTTGGAGATCGACTTGCGGCCGCCGCGGAAGTGCAGCACGGCTGGCGAGGGGATCGTCATCTTGGCGGTGACGTGGGCCTGGTCGGCGACCTTTTTCAGGAAGCGGAAATGGTCGAGCATCGGGTGATTGTCGGGGAAATCGAGCTTGTCGATCACGCGCACTGCGTCGTGACGGGTCTGCACGCCCGCGAACTGGATGCCGGTATCGGGGTGGAACAGCTCGCAGCCGGTGAGCTTGGCCAGGAAGTCGAAATGCCACCAGGAGCGGCGGAATTCGCCATCGGTTGCGAGCTTCAGGCCGATCGAGGCCTGCTTGTGCACGACCTTCTCGATCTCCATGTCCTCGATCTTGCGCAGATCGTCGGCCGAGATCTCGCCCTTCTCGAGTTTCGCGCGTGCGTCCTTGATCTTGGCAGGGCGCAGAAGGCTGCCGACCTCGTCGGCACGGAAGGGGGCTTTGGTTCGCTGCATTCTTGAACTCCCGAGGATTTTCTAGTGGGCCGCCGCCCCAGCGACACCGAGGTGACGCTCCAGGACCGACGGGTCGGCCTTCAGGGCGGCGCTCGGGGCGTCGTGGACGATCGTTCCGCGCTCCAATATCACAACACGGTCGGCGAGCCCCAGAATCTTTTGCGCGTTCTGCTCGACGATGATCGAGCAGATGCCGCCGGCCCGGGTGATGGTCCCGATCGCCTTCAGCAGCTCCTCGACGATGATGGGGGCGAGGCCCTCGGTCGGCTCGTCCAGCAGCAGGACCTTGGGGTTGAGGGTCAGCGCGCGGCCGATCGCCAGCATCTGCTGCTCGCCGCCGGAGAGCTGGTTGCCGAAATTGCTGCGGCGTTCCTTCAGCCGCGGGAACATCTCGTAGACCTTCTCGACGGTCCAGGGACCGGGCTGCGCCACCGCGGTCATGTTCTCCTCCACCGTCAGCGAGCGGAAGATGTTGCGCTCCTGCGGCACCCAGCCGATGCCGGCACGCGCCCGCTGGTCAGGCCGCAAGCTCGTGACGTCGGTGCCGGCGAGCGCGACCGAGCCCGAGAAACGGCGGGTGACGCCGACGATGGAGTTGATCAGCGTGGTCTTGCCGGTGCCGTTGCGCCCCAGCAGCGCCAGCACCTGCCCCTCGGCGAGGCGCAGCGACATGTTGGGCAGCACCACCGCCTCGCCATAGCCGGCGCGAAGCTGGTCGATTGCGAGCAGGTCAGACATTGACCGCCTCCTCGCCGAGATAGACCGCCTTCACCTGCGGATCGCGCGCGACTTGCTCGGGCGCCCCTTCAGTCAGCAGCGCGCCGGAGACCAGCACCGAGATGCGGTCGGCAAACGAGAACACGAGGTCCATGTCGTGCTCGATCAGCAGCACCGTGACGTCGCGCGGCAGGCTGCCGACGACAGCGAGAATGTCGTGGCGCTCGCTCTCCGGCACGCCGGCCGCGGGCTCGTCGAGCAGCAGCACGCGCGGCTTGGCAGCGATCGCGACCGCGATCTCGAGCAGGCGCTGCTTGCCGTAGGGCAGCTTTACGGTCTGCTCGTTCATGGCATCGAGCAGATGGAAGCGCCTCAGGAGATCGGCGATCTCGCCGTTGACGTCGCTGCGCGTGCCCATGCGCCGCCACCAGTCGCCGCCATGGCCGAGGCGCTCGGAGACGGCAAGGCCGATGGTCTCGAGCGGGGTGAGATCAGGATAGAGCTGGTTGATCTGGAAGGTGCGCGACAGGCCGCGCAGCACGCGCTTGTGCACCGGCAGATCGGTGATGTCCTGGCCTTCGAGCAGGATGCGACCCGAATTCGGCTTGAGCACGCCGGTGAGCTGGTTGATCACCGTGGTCTTGCCGGCGCCGTTCGGTCCGATCAGCGCATGGCGGGCGCCCTGCTCGATCCTGAGCGAGAGGTCGCGGGTGACGCGCAGACCGCCAAAGGTCTTTTCGAGGTTTCGGGTTTCGAGCGCGATGGTCATGCGTCGCTCTCCGGCACTGTCACGACCGCCTTGCGTCCCGCAATCTGCTTGATCAGCAAATTGGGCAGGAACAGCACGCCGTAATGCAGCCGCTGCCGGCCGACCAGCACGATCACGACCAGCACGAGCCCGATCCAGAACTGCCAATATTGCGGGGTGATGGTGGAGAACACTTCCTGGAGCATGCGGAAGATCACGGCGCCGATCAGCCCGCCATAGAGATAGCCGGTGCCGCCGATGACGAGCACCAGCATCAGGTCGGCGGAGCGGTCGAAGGCGAACACGTCGAGCGAGGCGATCGCGGTGGTCTGGGTGAACAGCGCGCCCGCAATGCCGGCATAGAACGCCGCAAGTGTATAGATCGCGATCAGGCGGCGGTTGACGGGGATGCCGATGGCCGCTGCCCGCAGCGGGTTGTTCTTGATCGCGCGCAGCGACAGGCCGAACGGAGAATGCACGATGCGCCGGGCCAGCAGGAACAGCACGAACAGCACGGCCAGCGAATAGAAGAAGCCGGCCTTGCCGAACATGTCGAACGGGATCTCGCCAAGGATCGGCTGCATCTCGATACCCTGAAGGCCGTCGGTGCCGCCGGTGATGTTGGAGAAACGTTCAGCGAGCGCCTCCAGCAGCAGCGCGATGCCGAGCGTCACCATCAGGCGCGTCAAGTCGACGCCGCGGATCACCAGGAAGCTTGTGGCAAAGCCGAGCACCATCGCGGCAAGGCCCGCCGCGATCAGCGCCAGCACCGGCTCGTTGATGATGCCATGAAGCGCAAGAAGTCCTGCGGCATAGGCGCCGACGCCGAAGAAGGCGGCGTGGCCGAGCGAGACGATGCCGGCATAGCCGAGGATGAGATCGAGCGAGATCGCAAACAGCGCCAGCCGCAGGATGTCGGTCATGATCAGATAACGCGAGGGAAACAGAAAGCCGCAGGCGAGCACGACGAGCCAGAAGACGGCCTCGCCATAGTGCCAGCGCGCCTGCCGCTGGGCGTGATAACCGACGTCGGACGAAGCGCTCATCGGCAAGCTCAACGCGCGGCCGTGCGGCCGAACAGGCCGTTCGGGCGCCAGATCAGGATCACGATCATCATGGTGTAGATCACGAAGGGTCCCATCTTCGGCACATAATATTTGCCGGCGACGTCGCCGATGCCGAGCAGCAGCGAGGCCAGGAACGGGCCTGTTATCGAGGAGGAGCCGCCGACGGTGACCACGATCAGGAAGTAGATCATGAATTTCAGCGGGAAATATGGATCGAGGCCGAGGATCTCGGCGCTGAGCGCGCCGCCAAGGCCGGCAAGCCCGCAGCCGAAAGCAAAGGTGAAGGCGAACACCTGCGGCACGTTGATGCCGAGACCGCTCGCGGCACGGGGATCATCGACGGCGGCGCGCAGGCGGCTGCCGAAGCGCGTCTTGGCCAGCACCATCTGCAGACCGATGGTGAGCAGGCCGCAGATCACGATGATCATCAGCCGGTAGCGGCCAATGCCGACGCCGAACACGTCGAACTGACCTTGCAGGGCAGCCGGCAGGTTGATGAAGACCCTCGAGGAGCCCTGGATGTAGTCGACAGCCGCGACCGACATGAATGTCAATCCGATCGTGAACAGCACTTGGTCGAGATGGCCACGCGCATAGAGGTGGCGATAAAGCGTGCGCTCGAGCACGATGCCGATCACCGCGGACGAGACGAAGGCGAGCGGCAGGGCCGCGAAGAAGGGCCAGCCGTGCTGGTTCACCAGCAGCATGCAGACATAACCGCCGGCCATGGCGAAGGCGCCATGGGCGAGATTGACGAAGTTCATCAGGCCCAGCGTGACCGCGAGCCCGCAGGCGAGCACGAACAGCAGCATGCCGTAGGCCACGCCATCGAACAGGTTGGTGAGGATTGAGGTCATCGAGACTGGATCGATCCTGATAGACATTCGTCATTCCGGGGCAGCGCGCAGCGCTGAACCCGGAATCTCGCTTCAACAACTTCGAGATCCCGGGTTCGCGCTAAGCGCGCCCCGGGATGACCCGCTTTCGCGGGTCACTTCTTGGTCTTGCCGAGATCCTTGACGGCCTCGAAGACCTGGAACTCGACATTGTAGAGTTCGCCGTCAGACTTCGACCTTGCGACCCTGCGGATATAGATATTCTGGACGATGTCGCGGGTCTCCGGATCGATCGAGATCGGGCCGCGCGGGCTCTCCCATTTCTGACCCTTCATGGCTTCGACCAGCTTGGTGCCGTCGGTGTCGCCCCCCGTCTTCTTCAGTGCCTCGTAGATCAGGTGAATGCCGTCATAGCCGCTGACCGCCATGAAGCCGGGACGGCTGTTGAAGGCCTTCTTGTACGCCGCCACGAAGTCCTTGTTCATCTGCGAGGGATGGGCCGCGGAATAGAGATGTGCGGTCACGGTGCCGATCACGGCGTCGCCCATGTTGTTGAGGAGATCGTCGTCGGTGACGTCGCCCGGCCCGATCACCTTGATGCCGGCCTTGTCGAGGCCGCGCTCGGCATATTGCTTCATGAAATTGCCGCCCTGGCCCGCCGGCACGAACACGAAGATCGCGTCGGGCTTGGCATCCTTCATGCGCTGGAGGAACGGCGCGAAGTCAGGATTTTGCAGGGGCACCTTGACCTCTTCGACCACCTCACCGCCACCGGCAGTGAAATTCTGCTTGAAGAAGTTGAGCGCATCGTTGCCCGGCGCGTAGTCGGAGGTCAGCGTCGCCACCTTCTTGATGCCGTTCTGCACCGCCCAGTCGCCGATGATGGTGGAGGACTGCGCCAGCGTGAAGCTGGTGCGCACGATATAGGGCGAGCGCTCGGTGATGATGGAGGTGCCCGCTGCCATCACGATTTCCGGAATCTTCGCTTGCGTGGCAAGCGGCGCAGCGGCGAGCGCCGCCGGCGTGACGCCGAAGCCGGCGATCAAGTTGACCTTGTCGTTGACGATCAGCTCCTGCGCGGCGGTCTTGGTCTTGTCCGGGATCGCCGCATCGTCCTTGACGATGATCTCGACCTTCTTGCCTGCGACGGTTTCGCCGTTCTGCTGCATGTAGAGCTTGATCGCGTTCTCGATCTGCTTGCCGGTCGAGGCCTGGCCGCCGGTCATCGGCAGGATCAGGCCGATCTTGACGGTGTCTTCCGCCTTGGCCGGTGAGAGGCCCGCAAGGCCCGCGATGGCGGCAATGGCAGCCGCCCGAGAAAACGTCTTGTGTTCGAACATCAGATGTCCCTCCCCTTCATTCCCGCGGTGGACCGAGTGCCCCGATCCTTGCCTCACTTTGACCCGCGCATGCGCGATATCGCGCGCCACATGGCGTCTTTCGGGCCGTCATTGTCAATCGGACGTTTGGCGACCATTCGGCGCAATGCCCGCGCGTTCGGTTAACCAAGATTGGAAGCGATGTCGCGGTTACGTCAGGTAACCCGAGCCCCCGAGTTCGCTCCATTTCATTTGTACGATTGTACAAATGAAATGGAGCTGTCAACGAAAAAGCCCTCGCGCCAGCCAAGCAGATTGTCGCGAGCCGACGGCTGCAGTCTAGGAATGCGTCCGTCGGCGTGGATGGAGAATTTCGTCTTTCATTTGCAGAATCCGGACATCGGTGAGAGCCGATCCGCCGATATCATCCAGGTATTTTTATACCTATCTCGAATAAGCCTATTTTACCTTGTTGAAGGCTACCGTTCCGACAGCGCCGCTCGTCCGGCGCCCGGTCCCTCGTCCCGATTGCTGCACCCGACCATGTCCAGACGTTTCCGTTTCATCGTCTCCCTGCTCGCGCTCGCCGCGGGCCTGTCCGGCTGCGGCACGGTCAACGAAAAGCTCTCGGCCGGCATGGGCGACTACATCCCGCAATGGGCCGGCGGCCTGCCGGCGGATGCCCCGCCCCGGCCGGGCACGCCGCAATACGACGCCTACATGAAGGAACGCGAGCGCAAGCGGCTGATGCCGGCGGCGGATCGCGACAAGGAAGAGCAGGCGCAGAAGGGCGCGACCGGATCCACGTCGGGCGAGGCGGTGCACTGAGGTGGCGAATATGCGCCCTTTTCTATTCGCCTAATCGCCACTCACCATTCGCTAATCCACGAACACCACGGTCTTGCGGCCGTTGAGGATGACGCGGTCGTCGAGGTGATAGCGGATTGCGCGCGCGAGCACGCGGCGTTCGATGTCGCGGCCTTTGCGAACGAGATCCTCAGGCGTGTCGCGATGACTGATGCGCTCGACGTCCTGGTCGATGATCGGGCCTTCGTCGAGATCGCGCGTGACGTAATGGGCGGTGGCGCCGATCAGCTTCACGCCGCGCTCATGGGCCTGGTGATAGGGCTTGGCGCCCTTGAAGCCCGGCAGGAACGAGTGATGGATGTTGATGCAGCGTCCGGACAGTTTTGCCGACAGATCATCCGACAGGATCTGCATGTAGCGGGCGAGCACCACGAGATCGGTCCCGGTCCTGGCGGCGAGATCGAGGATCTGGGCCTCCTGCTCGCGCTTGGTCTCCTTGGTGACTGGCAGATAATGGAACGGTATCTCGCCGAAATCGAGCCCGGCATAGACCTCACGCGGGTGGTTGGAGACGATCGCGACCAGGCTCATCGGCAATTCGCCGGTGCGCCAGCGGTAGAGGATGTCGACCAGGCAATGGTCGGACTTTGACACCAGCAGCATCACCTTGCGATGCGCGGCGCGATCGCGCATCTGCCACTCCATGCCGAAACGCTCGGCGATCGCGGCAAAGCCGGTCTGCAGCGCCGCCAGTTCCACGGCGAGATCAGCCGCGGTGAACACCACGCGCATGAAGAATTTCTTGGTCTCGACGTCGTCGAACTGCTGGGCGTCGAGAATGTTCTGTCCGGAGTTCGCCAGGAAGGTCGACACCGCCGAGACGATGCCGGGACGATCCGGGCAGGACAGGGTCAGAACGTATTGATGATCGGGCATGGCTGTTAAAGAGATGGCTGTTGAAGAGATGGCTCTTGACGAAAGATTGGGCAGCGGCGCGGAACGACCCGCGATTTGCGCCCTGCTCTAGCACTGTGGCTGGCCTTGCGCCAATCCCGACGACGGAGTCAGGATGAACGGACGATTGCGATATTGGACTGACCGGAGCACGCCCATGGCCGACCGCTTGAACGGCACCCGCATCCTGATCCTGGAGACCCGCGAGGAGGCGCAGTTCTCGAAGCTCCTGGCCGAGCAGGGCGCCGAGGTCGTGCAATGCCCCATGTTCACCATTCAGGATGCGCCGGACCCGGCCCCCGTCGAAGCCTGGATCCGCCGCGCCATCGACAAGCCGTTTGACGACCTCGTGCTGATGACCGGTGAAGGCCTGCGGCGGATCATGAAGCTCGCGCGCACGCGCGGGCTCGACCAAGACTTTGTCGCGGCACTGGCCAAAACGCGAAAATTTACCCGCGGGCCGAAACCCGGCAAGGCGCTGCGTGAAATCGCGCTCGAGGCGCAGCAGACCACCGAGAAGCCGACCACCGAAGGCGTGATCGAGATGCTGGGCAAGCTCGACTTGAAGGGGCACCGCCTCGGCCTCCAGCTCTATCCGGACAAGGACCACAGCGCGCTGACCGGCGCACTCGCGGCGCAAGGTGCGGAGGTCGATACGGTGCTGCCTTACGTCTACGACTCCAAAGCCGCGAACGCCAATATCGTCGCCGCCATCGACGAGATGGCGGAGGGGCGCATCGACTCCATCGCGCTGACAAATCTTGGCCAGGTCCGCCGGCTGATCGAGGCGGCCAAGGCGCATGGCAGCGAAGCGAAGCTGCGCGCGGGGCTTGAGCGGACATTGATCGCCTCAGTCGGACCGGCCGTCTCCGGCGAACTCGCCGCGCATGGTTTGCGCACCGACGTTTCGCCGGCCGACGAAGCCTTCTTCATGCGCCCGCTGATCTCGGCGATGGCGGCGGCGTTGGCGGAAAGGCAGCCGAGGACGGCGAGCTGATCTTCCTTGCCTAGCTTGCCACCTGCGAGGCGGCCGACATCAGCTCCTGATGGCTCGGCGCTCCGAACATGCGCCGGCCGCCATCCGGAACCTCGGTGAAGGTCCAGCGCACGATCCCTTCCCGATCGAGCAGGAATTGGCCGAACAATTGGCCTGTGCCGCCTGCCGCCATGCGCTGGTCGGCTTCGGTCATCTCATAGCCATCCTTGTTGTTGAGGTACTCGGCGGCCGCCGGACGCGCCATCGGACCAGGCAATTCGCCGGGCATATCGACTGGTGGCATGCTCATGAGCACATCCATGCCGACCTTGCGCGGCCAATCGGTCTCGTTCTCCGTGAACTCGAGATTGGGCAAACCGAACGCACGATGCGAGACCCTCTCGGGGTCGGAGGCAGCGAGCAAGTTCGGCAGGGGATGATAGCGGAAGTAGAGCCGCGCCCGGTCGGCCGGCGTATTGACGATCGTGAGACTTTCAATGCCCCTTCCGCGCAGCGCGCCGTCGAGCTGGGCCTGCGCCGCGATGTGGCGCCGGCAGAATGGGCAGTGCAGGCCCCGAAACAAGCCGACCAATATCGGACGTTGCCCGCGGTAATCCTCGAGTGCGATCTTCCCTTCGCGTGTGATGGCCTCCAGCACGACGTTTGGTGCGCGATCACCCGGTTGAAGCGGTCCATCGACATGACGATCTGACATGGTTGAACTCCCTCACATTGGCTAGTCAAGAAACGGCAGTACGATCAGCCCAGCAGGATCGAGCCCATGCCGCTCACAGACATCATGGGCCAGCGCGAAATAACGCTCGGCCTCCGGCAGGTCGCCTCGATCAAGATTCAAAGTCGCAAGACCATCATAGCATGGAAAAAGCTGCTGCGGCTCACCGGTCTCACTCGCGACCTCGATGGCCTCGTGGTAGCAGCGCACGGCAAGGTCAGGCCGGAAATGGCATTGATGGATCTGCCCGAGCACGATCAAGGGTACCGGGAGATGCTCGCGCTGATCGAGCGCACGGTCGATCTCGATCGCTTTTTCGGCAGCCGGCACCCCCTCATCGGTGCATCTGTCCGTGAAGGTGCAACAGGCGACGGAAAAGTTGGCGAGAAGGCGCGCC
The DNA here is from genome assembly GCF_028128715.1 of Bradyrhizobium sp. CCBAU 51745. Classification (NCBI taxonomy): domain Bacteria; kingdom Pseudomonadati; phylum Pseudomonadota; class Alphaproteobacteria; order Hyphomicrobiales; family Nitrobacteraceae; genus Bradyrhizobium; species Bradyrhizobium sp. CCBAU 51745. The sequence continues at coordinate 123,458 of NZ_LBJP01000080.1, forward strand.
TGGAAGCCGAGATCGCCAATGCGATGAGCGACATCGAGCCCACGCCGGCATACGTCGATGGCTTGCGCCGGGTCGATGATCGTGTAGAGCACTCCGAGGTTGGTGTAGCCGCGGCACGCCACATTGAGGAGGCCGGCGGCTTCGGCAGACGCGACACTTTGCTCCACCTCATGCACTGCATCCTGGTGTCGCCCAAGCCGCGCCAGCGCAACCCCTTTGGTGTTGAGCGCCTCCGCAATGGCGCGCGCCGCCTCGATGCCGGCCTGACCGTCCGCGTCCACCGACACAGAGCGCGCGTAACCGAGCGCCTCGTCGGCCCATCGCGCGGCAGCGACGTGATCACCCACACGAAACGCGAGACGGCCGCGCTCCTGCAGGAGGTGTGCCCACTCGATCGGCGCGTCGACCCCCGCAAGCCGCTCTGCCGCCTCGGCATAGTGCGCCTCCGCGTTGACGCGCTTGCCGGCGTCCCACAACAATCGGCCGAGATTGCGAAGAATTCGCGCCTCGCCGACGCGGTCCTCTGCCGCGCGGTATCGCTCCAGCGCGCATCGATAATGCTCCTCGGCCGTGCTTCGGCGGCCAGCCACGCGACAGAGGTCGGCAATGCGCTCGTGCAGGACGAGGCGTTCCGGCTCCCATTCGCTGCCGGTCGACAGTACGTCGAGCGACTGCTGGTAGAATCGAAGGGCATCGTCATTGGCGTAGCTTGCGCGTGCGCGATCGCCGGCAGCGCGCAGATAGCGCGCCCCTTTCGGCCTGCTCGCGCTCAGACTGAAGTGATGTCCGAGCAGTATGAGATCTTCGAGGCGCTCCGGCTCATCACCATAAAGCCGCTCCAGCGCGGCACCAATCCGTTCATGAAGCTCGATCCGGCGCTGCAGGAGCAGGTTTTGATAAATCACATCCTGAAGCATGGTTTGCGTAAAGCGGTAGGTCCGCAGGGAAATCGAGTTCGAGCCCGCGATCTCCTCGATGATCTCAACCTCGCACAGAAGTTCGAGCCCTGCATCAACCCTTGCCGGATCGGTTGCCGCAGCGCCGAGAACAGCCGCATCAAAGCGCGGACCGATCACCGCTGCCTCCTGTGCCAGGCGGCGCACCTGGTGCGGCAAGCGGTCGAGGCGCGCTAGCAACAAAGCCTGGATGCTCGCCGGAATGTCCGCGGCGGCTTCATCCGACTTCACCCGCCATAGCGCGCCGTCACGCTCCAGGGCGCCGGCTTCGATCAGGCCGCGGATGATCTCCTCGAGGAAAAGCGGATTGCCGCCGGCGCGATCGAGGATACGACTGAACAGGCGTCTCGGCGGTTCACGCCAACCGTGAATGAAATAGGCCGCGAGCAATCTTTGTCCGTCAACCTCGCCAAGTTGGGGTAGCCGAAGGGTTGCGTGACTGATTTTGCTCGAACCGAACTGGTCCAGTTCCAGCATCGGCCGATGCGTGAACAGCAGCATCAGCCGCGTCCGCTCCAAACGGTCCATCAGGAACCGCAACGCTTCAAGGGACACCGCGTCGGCCCAGTGCAGGTCCTCGACGACGATCAGCAGCGGCGACAGTGCCAGGCGGCGTTCAAAGATGGTGCGGATCGCGAAAAATATTTGCCGGCGGAGCTGTTCGGGCTCGACGTGCCTCAGCACGGCACTGGGGTCGCCGAGGCCGAGCACGTGCAGATAGAGGGGCATCAGGCGCTCGGCCTCGTCCGTCGCGAGGCCAAGTTCCGACAGCGCTTCCGCGACTTTCGCCTCTGCCTCCGCGGCGCCGGCCTTCTGCGCGATGCCATAGGCGCTGCGCAGCACCGCGGCGAGCGCGCCATAGGATTGTTCGCCGAGCGGCGAGCAGGCCGCCTGCCGGATCGCCACGCCTGCGAAGCGATCGTCATCGCGGATGCGGGCTACGAATTCGCTGACCAGGCGGGTTTTCCCGATGCCGGCTTCGCCGACCAGGCGCACCAGTTGAGCCGCGCCGCCGCACGCCAGATCAAGGCTGCCGATCATGCGCGCAAGCTCTGCGTCGCGGCCGATCACCGGCGCATTGAGGCCCAGCGCGTCGAGGCCTCGTGCCGCACGCGGCGTGTCGAGCGGCTCCTTCAGACGATGGATCAGAACGCTGCCCATCCTGCCCTTGAGCGAGACCTCGCCAAGCGAGTCGTAGGAGAACGCGTGCCGCGTCAAACGGTGGGTCAACGGGCCGACCAGCACCTCGCCCGGCGCCGCCATCGACTGCAGTCGCTGGGCGGTATTCACGGTGTCGCCGGTCACCGAATAGGATTTGGCGGCGCCCACACCGAGCCCGCCCGCGACGACGTGCCCGGTGTTGATGCCGACATGGAGCAGCAGGGGTGAGCCGGCATATGCCTTTGCGCGTTCGCTGAGACGCGCCGTCCGGCCGATCATATCGAGGGCAGCGCGGACCGCCCGCTCCGGGTCGTCCTCGTGTGCGGCCGGTGCACCGAACAGAGCAAGCAGCGCATCGCCGATGAATTTGTCCACGAAGCCGCCGAAGCTTTGCACCGCGGCCGTCAACTCCTCGAACAATTCGTTCTGAAGGGTCTGCATAACCTCCGGATCAAGCCGCTCGCTCATCGCAGTAAAGCCGCTGAGATCGGCAAACAGCACGGTGATGGTGCGGCGGTTCGCTTCGCTCTCGACCTCGCCCGAGAGAGGTCGAAATGCGGCTTGAGCTTCGGCCGTCGGCGCGAGCGGCGGAGAGGAGGACCGGATCGGCACCGTCCTCGGGCTCGTCCGCGCCGATGCCTGCCCGCTGCCCGTGGAGACCTCACAGACGAGGACGCCGCACTTCGGGCAATAGGCGAAATCCGGCGCGCATGGAAAGCCGCAGCCAGGGCATGCGTTCGGCTGCTTCGTGCCGCACTTCGGGCAGAAGGCAAAGCCGGCCTGGACCTCGAAACCGCAACCCGAGCACGTCATGGCTCAAGACCTCGCGGAAGCCGCGATCGCACGATTTGATGGGCCATACTGAATGGCCCACGATGTGGTCCACAATGGTCCCGGCGGGGCGGAAGAGCAAGCGGGCGACCGGTCTACCCACTCCAATGCGCGTTAATCCCCATATCCGCGCAGCCGCTCGACATCGAGGATTGTGACGCCGCCATATTCGAGCCGCAGCAGCCCCTCCTTCTCGAGCAGGTTCAATGCGCGGTTGGCGTTCTGCCTGGACATGCCGGAGAGCGCTCCGATCTCTTCTTGCGTGATCTCCAGATGCGCGGTCGATTCCGGATAGAGGATCGGGTTGAACAGCGAGGCGATACTGCGGGCAAGGCGCGCGGTGGCGTCCAGCGTGCGGTTGACCTCGAGCATGCCGATGAACTGGCCGAGCCGCTCGTTGAGCTGGCGCACCAGGAAGCGATTGAAGCCGACGCTGTTCTCGAACAGCCACATGAAGGCGCTACGTTCCATCAGCGCGACTCGGCTGTCGCGCAGCGCGACCACGTCGTAGCGGCGCAATTCGTTCTTGAGCACGCTGCCCTCGCCGAACCAGGCGCCGGCCGTCAACCCCGCAAGACTCGTCTCCTTGCCGTCGCGCGAAACGCCGCCCATGCGGGCGAGGCCGCTCACCATGCCGGCCCAATAGTCGAACTTGTCGCCGCGCATGAACACGGATTCGCCGGTGCCATAGGAGCGTTCGGTGATCCCGGCGCGGGCGACCTCGATCTCCGCTGGTGTGAGCTCGCGCGACCAGGCGGCGACGCGCCTCAGTTGACCCTCTGAAATCATGATCCCGAAGTCAGCCGCACCGTGTCGTCACCCCGTTCTTATGCTGCATCGCAACATCATCGTCCAGGCTCCCATCCGACGAAAGATGAAGGCCGCCTCGGTCCGAAAAACTTTGTCCCAGAATTGTCAGGCCGGAGACATTTCAAAATAGCGCTTTCCCCTATTGAGAACCACCTCGGGCGATGCGGCTTTTGATCCCAAACGGGGCGAAGGCGGTGCGGCTCCGGTCGGGACCATGTGCTGCATGGCCTCACCGACACAGCCGTACTAGGATCGCCCGGAAGGTACCGACGAAGAGCGCCGCAGAATGCGCCATCACCGGGAGGGATTTGTTTGGTGGTTACCAGTCTCGAAGTGCGCGGCGTGTCCTTGCGGTTCGGCGGAGTTCGCGCGCTGACCGACGTCAGCTTCGCCATCAACGAGGGCGAGCTGTTCTCGATCATCGGCCCCAACGGCGCCGGCAAGACCTCCATCGTGAATTGTATTTCCGGCCGCTATAAGCCGACCGAAGGCCAGCTGTTCTACCAGGGCCGCGACATCACGGGGCTGACCCCGAATGCGCGCCCCAAGCTCGGCATCGGCCGCACCTTCCAGAATCTGGCACTGTTCCACCATATGAGCGTGCTCGACAACATCATGGTCGGCCGCCATCACCTGCTGAAGAACAATTTCTTCACCGGATCGCTGTACTGGCTCACCGGCGCACGCAGGGAAGAGCTCGAACACCGCCGCAAGGTCGAGGAGATCATCGACTTCCTCGACCTCCAGTCGGTGCGCAAGGCCACCGCCGGCACCCTCCCCTACGGCCTGCGCAAGCGCGTCGAGCTCGCCCGCGCCATGGCGCTGGAGCCGCGCCTCATCCTCCTCGACGAGCCGATGGCCGGCATGAATTTCGAGGAGAAGGAGGACATGGCCCGCTACATCGTCGACCTCAACGAGGAGTTCGGTATGACGGTGGTGATGATCGAGCACGACATGGGCGTGGTGATGGATATCTCCCACCGCGTCATGGTGCTGGATTTCGGCCGCAAGATCGCCGAGGGCAATCCCGCCGCGGTGCTCGCCGATCCCCACGTCAAGCGCGCCTATCTCGGCGAAGAGGACGAGGCGCTGGTCGACCCCGACGATGCGCCGCCGGCGCAGGAGAGCGCGGCATGATGGATTACGCAGGGCGCGTCGCCCAGGCCGACACTTATCCGAAGATGCTGCGGCTCAATGCCAAGGAGCACGGCAATGAGATTGCGCTGCGCGAAAAGGATCTCGGCCTCTGGCGCCCGTTCACCTGGAACGATTACCAGACCCGCGTGCGCGACTTCGCGCTCGGCCTGGTTGAGCTCGGCCTTGGTCGCGGCGACGTCATCGGCATCATCGGCGATAACAGGCCGGATTGGGTGGCGGCAGAAGTAGCAACCCACGCGATCGGCGGATTGAGCCTGGGGCTCTATCGCGACGTGCTGGATGAAGAAGCCTCCTATCTCCTCAACTATGGCGAGGCACAGCTCGTGTTCGCCGAGGACGAGGAGCAGGTCGACAAGCTGCTGGCGCTGGCCGAGCGCGTGCCTGATCTCAAGCACATCATCTATTCCGATCCGCGCGGCATGCGGAAATATGACGACCCGCGGCTGATGTCGGCAGAGAAGTTCGCCGAGCTCGGCCGCGCTCGCGCGACCCGCGAGCCGGAGCTTTACGATCGCCTGGTCGATGCCACCAAGGGCGAGGACGTCGCCATCCTCTGCACGACGTCAGGCACGACCTCGCATCCAAAGCTCGCGATGCTCGCCGCCGGCCGCGTGCTCGGCCATTGCGCGACCTATCTGGCTTTCGACCCCAAAGGCCCTGATGACGAATACGTCTCGGTGCTGCCGCTGCCCTGGATCATGGAGCAGGTCTATGTGCTCGGCAAAGGCCTGCTTTGCCGGATGAAGATCAACTTCGTCGAAGAGCCCGATACGATGATGAACGATCTGCGCGAGATCGCGCCGACATTCGTGCTCTTTGCCCCCAGGGTCTGGGAATCCATCGCCGCCGATGTCCGCGCCAAGATCATGGATGCGACGCCCTTCAAGCAGCGCCTGTTCGACATCGGCATGAAGTCGGGACTTGCCGCGCTCGAACAGGGCAAGCGCTCCGGCTTTGCCGACGCGATCCTGTTCCGCGCGCTGCGCGACCGCCTCGGCTTCACCCGCCTGCGCTCGGCTGCCACCGGCGGCGCGGCCCTCGGGCCCGATACCTTCAAGTTCTTCCAGGCCATGGGCGTGCCGCTGCGCACGCTCTACGGCCAGACGGAATTGCTCGGCGCCTACACGCTGCATCCCGAGGGCAAGGTCGACCCTGACACGACAGGCGTGCCAATGGCCGACACTATCGAGATCCGTATCGACAATGCCGACATCCACGGCGTCGGCGAGATCGTGGTGCGGCACCCCAACATGTTCCTGGGCTATTACAAGAACCCGGAAGCGAGCGTCGCCGATATCAGGGACGGCTGGATGCTGTCGGGCGATGCCGGCTATTTCAACGCAAACAGGCAGCTCGTGGTCATCGACCGCATCAAGGATCTCGCCGAGACCTCGCGCGGCGAGCGCTTCTCGCCGCAGTTCATCGAGAACAAGCTGAAATTCTCGCCCTATATCGCCGAGGCCGTGGTGCTGGGCGCCGGACGTGACGCGCTCGCGGCAATGATCTGCATCCGCTATTCCATCATCTCGAAATGGGCGGAGAAGAACCGCCTCTCCTTCACGACCTACAGCGACCTTGCCTCGCGCCCCGAGGTCTACGCGCTGCTCCAGAAGGAGGTCGAGACCGTCAACGCCACGCTGCCGCCGGCGCAACGCATCTCGCGCTTCCTGCTGCTCTACAAGGAGCTGGATGCCGACGACGGCGAGCTCACCCGCACAAGAAAGGTGCGCCGCGGCGTCATCAACGAGAAATACGCTGAAATCATCGACGCGATCTACCGCGGCGATGCCGACATCCCCGTCGACACCGTGATTCGCTTCCAGGACGGCACCACGCAGCGTGTACGAACGACGCTGCGCGTGGTGGACCTCGGCGGGCACGGCCACATCGCGGAGGCTGCGGAGTGAATTCACTTCCAGCCCAGCCCGCCGCTACCCTTCGCCTCTCCCCGCTTGCGGCAAGGCTTTGCTACATGCACTCCGTCATTGCGAGCGCAGCGAAGCAATCCAGACTGACTTCGCGGCAAGATGCTGGATTGCTTCGCTGCGCTCGCAATGACGATGAGGGTGCGGCAGGAGACCATAAATGAACACCGCCTTCCTCATCCAGCTCCTGGTCAACGGTCTCGTGGTCGGTACGCTCTATGGCGTGGTCGCGATGTCGTTCGTGCTGATCTACAAGGCGACCCAGGTCGTCAATTTCGCGCAGGGTGAATTGCTGCTGGTCGGCGCCTGGGTGTGCTGGGCGCTGCTCGCCAAGTACCAGGTGCCGTTCTGGATCGGCATGCCGATCACGCTGGTGTTCATGTTCGTGTTCGGCATCGCGATCCAGGTCCTGATCCTGCGTCCGATGATCGGCGAGCCGATCATCTCGGTGATCATGGTGACGATCGGCCTCTCCACCGTGCTCCAGGCGACGCTGAAATGGATGTTCGGCGTCAATCCGCAGCCGTTCCCGCGCGTGTTCGAGAGCCAGTCCGTCGGACTGTTCGGCCTCCAGATCCAGACCGTCTATGTCATGAGCCTCGTCGTCTCGCTCGCGATGATGATCGGCATGGCCTGGTTCTTCCGCGCCTCGAAGTACGGCCTTGCGATGCGCGCCACGGCGTTCAATCAGCAAGTCGCGCAGTCGCTCGGCATTTCCGTCAAGAGCGTGTTCGCGATGGCCTGGGCGATCTCGGCCACCGTCTCGGCGGTCGCAGGGGTCGTCGTCGCCGTGGTGAACGGCGTGTCCTCGGGCCTTGCCGCCTACGGCATCAAAGTGTTTCCGGCGGCGATCCTAGGCGGGCTCGATTCCGTCGGCGGCGCGGTGCTCGGCGGCATCATCATCGGCCTGCTCGAGAACGTCGCGCAATATGTCGACAGCCAGTACCTGCACTGGGGCAATCTCTACGAGATCGCACCCTTCTATGTCCTCATCATCGTGCTGATGATCAAGCCTTACGGCCTGTTCGGCACCCACGACATCGAGCGGATCTGACCCATGGCCGGCCCTGCCCTCATCCCTGCTGGTGATTTCCGCACCTCCTACGCGGCCGACACCACGATCTTCCCGACCACGACCAGCCGCAACTTCGCGATTCTCGGCGTGCTGCTGCTCTGTCTCGTGCCGCAGGTCCTCGGCGGATACTGGCTCAGCATCCTGATCCAGATCGGCATCTTCTCGATCGCGGCGCTGGGCCTCAACATCCTGGTCGGCTTCACCGGGCAGATCTCGATCGGGCATGCCGCCTTCTTCCTGCTCGGCGCCTTCACCTCGGCCTATCTCTCCAACAACGCGCCGATTCCGGTGTTCTTCGCGATCCCGCTCGCCGGTGTCGTCACCGCGATGGTCGGGTTGATCTTCGGCATCCCCGCGGCCCGATTGAAGGGACTCTACCTCGTCATCGCGACGCTGGCCGCGCAATACATCCTGCTCGACTTCTTCTCCCGCGCGGAATGGTTTTCGGGCGGCTCGGTACCTGCGAGCGCCGAGCCGTTCTCGATTCTGGGCTACACGCTGCGCGGCGACAGGCAGTATTTCTACGTCGTGCTGGCCTACGTGCTGGCGAGCTACATCCTTGTCACCAACCTGATGCGCACGCGCGACGGCCGCGCGCTGGTGGCGATCCGCGACCACTATCTCTCCGCCGAGATCATGGGCATCAACCTCACCAAATATCGCACGCTGTCGTTTGGCCTGGCCGCCTTCTTCGCCGGCATCGCCGGCGCGCTCTACGCGCATTACCAGCTCGTCGTCTCGCAGGAAGGGTTCGGCATCGAGCGCTCGATCCTGTTCCTCGCCATGATCATCATCGGCGGCACCGGCTCGATCATGGGCACGCTGATGGGCACCGCCTTCGTGGTGCTGCTGCCGGAATCCATGGAATTCATCAGCCTGCACTTGAAGGGCGGGGCGATCGACAAGGCGCTGTCGCTCAACAACAACATCACCTTCCTGCGCGAGATCGCGATCGGGGTGATCATCATCGCATTCCTGATGTTCGAGCCTGACGGGCTCGCGCATCGCTGGCGGCAGATCAAGGCGTACTGGAAACTCTACCCGTTCTCGCATTGAGCACGGGCAACTTCACTTAAACAATAAACAGGAGGAACCGACCCATGAAGTTGATGAAGTCTCTTTTGAGCACCGCATCGCTCGCGCTCGCGATTGCCGCATACTCCGCAGGCGCGCAGGCGCAGATCGCGATCGGGCATCTCGCCGATTATTCCGGCGGCACCTCCGACGTCGGCACGCCGTTTGGACAGGCCGTCGCCGACACCTTCGCCTGGGTCAACAAGAACGGCGGCATCGGCGGGAAGCAGGTCAACCTCGACACCAACGACTATGGCTACCAGGTGCCCCGCGCGATCGCGCTCTACAAGAAATGGTCGGCACCGGACGGCAAGGTCGCCGCGATCATGGGCTGGGGCACCGCCGACACCGAAGCGCTGACCGGCTTCCTCGCCCAGGACAAGATCCCCGACATGTCGGGCTCTTATGCCGCGGCGCTGACCGATCCCGAAGGCACCAGCGGCAAGGCCAAGCCCGCGCCCTACAATTTCTTCTACGGCCCGAGCTATTCGGACTCGCTGCGCGCGATGCTGATGTGGGCGGCCGAGGACTGGAAGGCCAAGGGCAAGCCCGGCAAGCCGAAATTCGTGCACATGGGCGCCAACCACCCCTATCCGAACGCGCCGAAGGCCGCCGGCGAAGCCATGGCGCAGGAGCTCGGCTTCGAGGTGCTGCCGCCACTGGTGTTCGCACTCGCCCCGGGCGACTACAGCGCACAGTGCCTGAGCCTGAAATCCTCGGGCGCCAACTACGCCTATCTCGGCAACACCGCGGCCTCCAACATCTCGGTGATGAAGGCCTGCAAGACTGCGGGCGTCGAGATCCAGTTCCTCGGCAATGTCTGGGGCATGGACGAGAACGCCGCCAAGACGGCCGGCGACGCCGCCGATGGCGTGATCTTCCCGCTGCGCACCGCCGTAAGCTGGAACGGCGATGCGCCCGGCATGAAGACGCTGATGGAGATTTCCAAGATGTCGGACCCCACGGGCAAGGTCTATCGCCCGGTGCACTACGTCGCAGCGGTCTGCTCGGCACTCTACATGAAGGAGGCAGTCGACTGGGCCGCCAAGAACGGCGGCGCCACCGGCGAGAACGTCGCCAAGGGCTTTTATCAGAAGAAGGATTGGGTGCCGGCGGGGATGGAAGGCGTCTGCAATCCCTCGACCTGGACCGACAAGGACCACCGCGGCACGCTGAAGGTCGATCTCTATCGCACCAAGATATCAGGCGGCACCGACGCCGATCTCAACGACCTCATGGCCAAGGGCACGATCAAGCTCGAAAAGGTCAAGACGGTCGAGCTGCCGCGCAAGCCGGAATTGCTGGGGTGGTGAGCGGCGCCGCCCCCACACCCACAACTGTCATCCCCCGCCTTGTGCGCATTGCGCACTGGAGCGGGGGATCCGGTACGCCGCGGCTTCTCGAGGAACCTCAGGCGTCTCTGGAATACTGGGTCACCCGCCTTCGCGGGTGACGACACCGAGAAAGTAACTGACCATGAGTGAAACGGCTCACATCGAGCGCCCCTCGCCCAGCATCGTCCCCGCACCGCCCCTCCTCGCCGTGCGCAACATCGAGGTCGTCTATGACGACGTCATCCTGGTGCTGCGCGGCCTCAGCCTCGACGTGCCCAAGGGCGCGATCGTGGCGCTGCTCGGGGCCAACGGCGCCGGCAAGTCGACGACGCTGAAAGCGATCTCTGGTCTGCTCAAGACCGAGGATGGCGAGGTCACGCGCGGCCAGATCCTGTTCGAGGGCGAGCCCATCGCCGGCATAGATCCCGACAAGATCGTCCGCCGCGGCATTTTCCAGGTGATGGAGGGCCGGCGCATCGTCGCCGACATGACGTCGCTGGAAAACCTCAGGCTTGGCGCCTTCACCCGCAGGGACCGCGAGGTCGACGTCGATCTCGACATGGTCTTCAATTATTTCCCGCGCCTGAAAGAGCGCACGGGCCTTGCCGGCTATCTCTCCGGCGGCGAGCAGCAGATGCTGGCAATCGGCCGCGCGCTGATGGCACGCCCGAAGATGATCCTGATGGACGAGCCGTCGATGGGCCTGTCGCCGCTGCTGGTGAAAGAGGTGTTCTCCATCATCCAGAAGATCAACCGCGACCTCGGCGTCACCATCCTCCTGGTCGAGCAGAACGCGCGCGCCGCGCTGTCGGTGGCGAGCCATGGCTATATCATGGAGCAGGGCAAGGTCGTGCTCGACGGCACCGCCGAGGAATTGCGCGACAACGAGGACGTCAAGGAATTCTATCTTGGCGGCGCCGGCGACCAGCGCAAGAGCTTCAAGAACCTCAAGAGCTTCAAGCGGCGCAAAAGGTGGCTTTAACTTTCGAGCACCTGCTCTGCTTCCGTGACCGCACAGAGAACATGATAGAACGAAGACGCAGGAATGGTGTCGATCAGCGATTTGCCGTCGCCGTCGAACTGGTCGTACCAGCCGCCGCGCACGGGATGGCTGAGATAGTAACGTTCGAGCCGCACCAGCGCCGCGCGCGCTTCCTCCGCCGCGCCTGCTTCGCCCGACTCGGCCTGCGCGATCCACGCTTTCGCAAGCTCGGTTTGCGGCCACAGCCGGCGCGTCGCGCGACGGATGTTGCCGGCATCGTTGCCTTCGTCGACCACACAGCCGGTGGCGTCGCGATAGCGCAGTGCGGTCGCCAGCAGTTCTGCGCGCCGCGTGCCCGTCGGGCAGCCCGTGATGCGTTCAAACCCTTTCAGCAGCCAGACCCATTCCGCCTGATGCCCCGGCTCGACGCTGACGGGCTCAATCTTCGACCAATCCTCCTCGAAATATTCCCCGAGCACGCACCTGCGCTTGTCGTAGAGATTGGCGAGGAACAGCGCGAAGAACTCGCCGGCTCTGTTCTGGAACGACAGATCGTGGGTCGCGTCGAAACACGCGATCATCGCCTCGAACAGATGCATGTGCGGGTTCTGCCGGCGCGGCAGCGACACCGGCAGGCCTTCGTGCACGCCGCCGTGCGGCGAGCGCAGATGGCCGTCGAGGAAAGCAAGCAACGCGTCGATCTCGGCGCGGATTTGCGCGTCCTGGTCGAGCGAATAGACAGTCGCCAGCGCAAACAGGATGAAGGCGTGATCATAGGCATCTCGCCGCGCATCCAGCACCGCGCCATCGGGCGTCAGCCGGTGCACATAGCCGGGCTTGCCGTCGGGCGCCTTGGCCTTCGCAAGCATGTGCTCGAGCCCTTTCAGCGCGATGGCGCGGCCTTGCGGATACCACCCCATCTGCGCCGCCTTGGCGTAGCAATAGATCTGCCGCGCCTGCACGAACACGCGACGCGGCGCGGCCACGTCAGCTGTGCCGTCGCGGTGCAGGCGGTCGATGAAACCGCCCGTCTGATGGTCCCAGCCGACGGTCGACCACAGCGGGATCGCGTCCTCGATCATGCGGCGCTTCAGGCGCGCGACGACGCCAGCCGTCTCCTCCACCGGAATGATGCTCTCGTCCGCCATCGCGCCCTCTCCGCGCCCAGTCAATGGCCGTCTGATACCCATGCGAGCGGCTGCGTGCAACGGATGCCAACCCGGAAAGATCTGCCATGACCGCCCATTACGACACCCTCGAGACGCGCGAGCATGCGGCGCGCGAGGCCGATTTGTTCGCCCGCCTGCCGGACGTGCTGAGCAGCGCCATGGCCGCACCGGCCTATGCCGAGCGGTTCAAGGGCATCGATCCGGCCTCGGTGACCTCCAGAGCGGCGCTGGCCCGCCTGCCGGTGCTGCGCAAGTCGGAACTGCCGGCCCTGCACAAGGCCTCCCAGCCCTTCGGCGGCTTCGTCGCCGCGGCGCCTGGGTCGTTCGCACGCCTGTTCACTTCCCCGGGCCCAATCTTCGAGCCGGAAGGACGCCAGGCCGACCCCTGGCGCGGCGCCCGGGCCCTGTTTGCCGCCGGGTTCCGGCCCCAGGACATCGTGCTCAACACATTCAGCTACCACCTCACCCCCGGCGGCTTCATCTTCGATTCCTCCGCACGCGCGCTCGGCTGCGCCGTGATTCCCGCCGGTCCCGGCAATACCGAGCAGCAATTCGAGCTGATCGAGGCCTACCGCCCCGTCGGCTACAGCGGCACACCTGATTTCCTGAAGATCCTGCTCGACGCCGCAGTGACCGCGGGCCGCGACGTCTCCTCGATCAAGCGCGCGCTGGTCTCGGGCGCAGCATTCCCGCCCTCCCTCCAGGCCGAGATCAAGGCGCGCGGCATCGACGCCTACCAGGCGTTCGGCACGGCCGATCTTGGCCTCATTGCATTCGAGACCGAGGCGCGCGACGGCATGGTCGTCAACGAGGATCTGATCATGGAGATCGTCAAACCCGGCACTAGCGATCCGGTGGCGCCGGGCGACGTCGGCGAGATCGTCGTAACCTCGCTCGATCCGCATCATCCCTGGATTCGGCTGGCGCTCGGCGACCTCACCGCTTCGCTGCCCGGCACGAGCCCATGCGGGCGCACCAATATGCGCATCAAGGGCTGGATGGGCCGCGCCGACCAGACCACCAAGGTCAAGGGCATGTTCGTCCGCCCCGAGCAGATCGCCGAGATCGGCAAGCGCCATCCCGCGCTCGGAAGGCTACGCCTTGTCGTCACCCGCCAGGGTGAGACCGACGCGATGACGCTGAAGGCCGAGACGGGCGCATCGAGCGATGCGCTGCGCGAAGAGATCGCCGGCAGCCTGCGGGCCGTGACCAAGCTCGGCGGCGCCGTCGAACTGGTCAGCCCTGGCGCGCTGCCGAACGATGGCAAGGTGATCGCGGATGAGAGGTAGCGGCACGGTAACGATCTGCTTGACAAGTTGCCGCCCGAACGGTGAACAAGGACCGCAGAACACCTGTTTCGGTACGCCATGATGACGACTTCGACACGCCCGGCCGTCTTCTTCGACCGCGACGGTGTGCTCAATCACGACGCCGGCTACTTGTTCGAGGCGAGCAAGTTCGAATGGATGGACGGAGCGCGCGAGGCGGTCAGGCTCGTGAACGAAGCTGGCTATTTCGCCTTCGTCGTCACCAACCAGTCCGGCGTCGCCCGCGGCTTCTACAGGGAGCGCGACGTGGAGGCGTTGCATCGCTGGATGGCCGACGAGCTGGCCGCGGTCGGTGCGCGTATCGATGCATTCGAGTACTGCCCCGACCATCCCGAGGGCGTGATCGAGCGCTACCGGCGCGACAGCGACCGGCGCAAGCCCGGGCCCGGCATGATCATCGATCTGATGAAGCGATTTCCCGTCGCAGCCGACCGCAGCATCCTGATCGGAGACCAGCCGCGCGACTTGGATGCGGCGCGCGCCGCGGGCATCCGCGGCCTACTGTTTCGGGAAGGCAATCTTGCGACTTTCGTGCGCGAGGCGCTGAAACTCGCTGAGGCCACTCCACCCCCGCGTTGAAATTCCCCCGCTCCCGGGATAGTCGTCTGTGGGAGGGCTCACGTGCAGAGCAGTGGTGCTCCTTTGTTCGTGGTACACGACGCCACGCAGCATCCAGCGAACGGAGCCCCAAGTCTCGTGCGTGTCCTCATCCTCAACGCCGACTATCCGCGCTTCCTCGCCTGGCTCTACCGGCGCCATCCAGGCCTCGACGGCGCGCCCTACGACACGCAGATGGCGGCGCGCAATGCCAGCCTGTTCGGCGTTGCCAATTTCTATTCGCGCAATTTCGCCGCGGCGGGACACGTCGCCGCCGACATCCACGTGAACAATCCCTGGATGCGGGCGGCGTGGGCGCGGGAGCGTGGACTTGCCGTCGAGCAGCCGCCATCACCCGATGCGTCGGTGCAGCAGCCCGCGATTCCAGGTTGGCTGCTGCGCGCCGTCGCACCGTTCAAGCCGGTCCTCCGGCCGCTCGCGCGCAAAGTGGGTCTCAGCCCGCGGCTCGATCCGGAGGCCGAGAGCGTCCTGCTGGCGCAGATCGAGGAGTTCAAGCCGGACCTGATCCTCAATCAGGATCTCTTCCACGTCGACACGCGCCTGGCCCGCCGGATCAAGCAGATGGGCCGCCCCATCCTGCTCGGCCAGGTCGGAATCGTGCCGTCGCGCGGCGAGGATTGGGCGGTCTACGATCTCCTGGTCTCGCAGATATCGGCGGTGGTCGATTCTTTTCGGGCCCAGGGCGCGCGCTCCGAGCTGATCCACCTGGGGTTCGAGCCAGGCATCCTCGACGTCCTGCCGCCGGCGCCTGAACGACACATCGACGTCTCCTTCGTCGGCGCGATCTCGGCCGACCACCAGCAGCGGGTCGCGCTACTCGAAGCGGTGGCGCAAAAGTACGATCTGAAACTCTACGGCAGCGGCCTGAACAGCCTCCCCGCCTCCTCGCCGTTGCACCGATGCTATCAGGGCGAGGTCTGGGGCGTAGAAATGTACCAAGCGCTGCGCGCGTCGCACGTCACGCTCAATTCACATATCGATATGGCCGGGCGCGAGGCCGGTAATGCGCGCCTGTTCGAGGCGACCGGCGTCGGAACCTTCCTCCTGACCGACTACAAGGACAATCTTCATACGCTGTTCGACGACGGCCGCGAGGTCGCGGCCTGGCGCTCGGTGGACCACTGCCTCGAGCTGATTGACCGTTACCTCGCGAACGCGGACGAGCGCCGCGCGATTGCCGCGGCCGGACAGGCGCGGACGCTGTCGACGCACACATTCAGGCAGCGGATCGACCACCTCCTCCGCTTGGCCGGTCAAGTCTAAGATCGAGCGCGTCCCGACGCTGGCCGGTCCGCCCTTGACGGTGCCAGCCAAAATGGCCAGAGTATCGCAACATGACGCTATGTCGCTCTAATTCCTAGACTTTTTCGAGACAAACGATGAAACACGTCGAACAGATTCGATTCGGCGATCTTCATGCCATGATCGAGCGCGCCTCCTTCCGCAAACCCTATTTCTACTCACCACCCGAGCTGCCGCAGCAAAGCCCCCATGCCGGCGAGAACGACAAGACTCGTTTTCCGAAGCCGCGCCGTCCAAGATCAAAGGTCCAGCCCTGTGACTGAAAAGCATGTGAGTGAAGCGTTCATCCCCGTTAACACGCCGCTGCTCGACGGAAACGAGGCTGAGTATCTGGCGGAGTGCATCCGGACCGGTTGGATTTCGTCCGAAGGTCCATTCATCAAGCGCTTCGAGCAAGCGATGGCGGAAGCTGCCGGTCGCCGCCACGGCATCGCCGTCAGCAATGGATCTGTTGCGCTCGACATCGCCGTGCATGCGCTCGGACTTCAGCCCGGTGACGAGGTCATCATTCCGACCTTCACGATCATCAGCTGCGCCGCCGCCGTCATTCGGGCGGGGCTGGTCCCGGTTGGCGTCGATTGCGATCCCGCAACCTGGAACATGACGATCGAGGGCGTCGAGGCCGCGATCACGCCGCGCACGCGAGCGATCATGCTGGTTCACATCTACGGCCTGCCGGTCGATCTCGAACCGATCATGGAGCTCGCCAAGACGCGCGGCCTGAAGGTGATCGAGGACGCCGCCGAAATGCACGGCCAGACCTATCGCGGCGCGCCCTGCGGCAGCTTCGGAGACGTCTCGACCTTCAGTTTCTATCCGAACAAGCACGTCACGACCGGTGAAGGCGGCATGATCCTCACCGACGACGATGCCCTGGCTGAACGTCTCGCAAGCCTTCGCAATCTCTGCTTCCAGCCGCAGCAGCGCTTCGTCCACGAGGAGCTGGGCTGGAACGCGCGCATGACGAATCTGCAAGCCGCCCTTGGCGTCGCCCAGGTCGAGCGCCTGCCACGGACCGTCGAGATCAAGCGCCGCATCGGCCAGCTCTATGACCAGCATCTCGCTGATGTCACCAGCATCCGCCGTCCCGTCGCCAGAACCAACTATGCCGACAACATCTACTGGGTCTATGGCGTCGTGCTGAACGACGACGTCGCCTTCGACGCCAAGGAGGCGATGCGGCGCCTGGCGCAGAAGGGCATCGGAACGCGGCCATTCTTCTGGTGTATGCACGAGCAACCGGTGCTGCGCCGCATGGGCTTGATGCTGAATGAAAGGCATCCTCACGCGGAATATATCGCGCGCCGCGGCTTTTATCTGCCAAGCGGGCTTGCCTTGACCGAGGAAGAAATCGCCCGGTCGGCGCAGGCGCTCAGGGAGATTTTGCCGTGACGGTGTTCGCGCACGACGCGCCCATCGAACAGGACAGCGCCGCCTCCTCCGCCGCGAGAAAGGCCACGCAGCCGTGAAGCGCTACCACGTCGGTATCTTCCTCGAGCTGCCGCTCGATGTCGGCGGCGGCTTCCAGCAGTCGCTTACCGAGATCATCTGGATGCGCGACTGGGCCAGGACCGCCGACATCGACGTCACTGTGTTCACGACCCTTCCCGACAATGTTGCGATCCTCGCCGGTCTTGGCATCGACAGTGTGTGTCTGAAGCTCGGCTGGCTCGACCGTCTGATTCTGTTTCTGAAATATCTCGGACCGTTCGACCTGCTGCAATACACCATGCGGATCCGCGCGCCATTCGAGAGAAAGCTGATCAGAGCCGGCGTCGACATCGTCTATTTCACCACCACGTCGAACTGGAACCTGGCGCTCTACCAACTGCCGTTCATCATCACAATCTTCGACGGCTGCTTCCGCGACAGTCCTGAATTCGACGAGGTGCGCGCGTTCGCCCAGTTCGAGCGCCGCGACACGGTATGGCGCAACGGCGTCATCAAAGCCTCGGTGGTCGTCACCAACGCCGACGAGCTGATCGACATGCTGTGCCGGCGCTATGCCATGGAGCGCGATCACGCCGTCTGCATCCCGTTCTCACCGTCACCCTACGTGTCGCGATCGGACGCGGCCGGGGATAGCGCGGTCCTCAAGAAGCACGGCATCGAGCCGGGCTATCTGTTCTATCCGGCGCAGTTCTGGCCGCACAAGAACCATGCAACCATCCTGCTTGCGATGCGTCTGCTCAGGGACCAAGGCGTGAAGCACAGGCTGGTGCTCTGCGGTTCCGATCGCGGCGCGCGTGCCGGATTCGAGGCGCTGGTGATGCAGCACGGTCTCGGCGATTGCGTGCAAATACTTGGCTTTGTCCCCTCCGTGGAGCTCGGCGCGCTCTATCGCGGCGCCAGCGCGCTGGTGATGGCCACGTATTTCGGCCCGACCAATCTGCCTCCGCTCGAGGCATGGGAGATCGGCACGCCGGTGATCTATCCGGAAGCCTTCCAGGCGCAGGCCGGCGACGCGGCCATCCTGTTCGACTACGACGATCCCGCCTCGCTCGCGCGAGCTATCACCAAGGTCGGCTCGGCCGACGAGCGGGCTCGGCTCGCCATCGCGGGCAAGCAAAGGCTTGCTCACTTCGCGGAGCGGATCGACGAAGGACATCGGCAGCTTGCGCGGCACTTGATGCGGCTACGGTACCGCCGGTATCCCCAGAACTACTGACGTTGGGTCGAGAGTTCCGGAAGGGGCCGCCGCGCACAGGCTGTTTTTCACCCGCCCTTCGCCGGGAGGCTTGACAGATACGCCTGGTAGGCGT
>NZ_LBJP01000081.1:0-144958 GCF_028128715.1 Bradyrhizobium sp. CCBAU 51745
ATGATATCCTCCTTCACTGCACTTGACGCTCGAGATTCCACCGCGGCAAGGGCGGGGTCCATACCATTGGCCCCCGACTTGCAAGAACGGCTCTGGCAGCATGCTCGGATCGCTTGCGCTCATATGTCCGACCTGTTTTCGGGTCTTGCGACCACCGGCCAAGATGGGCTTCGCGGACAGTGAGATCCAAACACGAGAGCGGCATTTTCTGCCGGTAAACCGAGCGGAGCATTTCACTGACCGGCTTGCGCCGAACGTACCACCTCTTCCTGTCCTGCAAGTTCCGCCCTCAGCGTCAAACCTGCCGGTCTGGCGCCAAGCTCTGCATTTCGTTCAAGTCTATGTCGGCATCTGCGCGACGTTGCTTGCGGGCCGATACCGCTCGCCGCTGACCATCAGTTTCCAGGCAATCCGCGCCAGCTTGTTTGCCAAGGCTATGGCCACGAGCTTCGGCGGCTTGCGTGCGATGATGTCTTTCAGCCAGGGCCAGGAGCGTGTCTCCCGTCGGCGCATATCTGCGATCACAGCCGTCGCGCCAGCCACCAAAACGGTTCGCAACATGCCGTCGCCGGCGCGTGTAATCACGCCCAGCCTGTTCTTTCCGGCCGTCGAGTGATTCTTTGGTGTCAGGCCGAGCCAGGCGGCGAAGTTTCTTGCCGACTTGAACCCGCGTGCATCCACGACCTTGATCGAAAGCAGCGTCGCACCGATCGGACCGACGCCCGGGATAGCCGCCAGCCGTCGGCTCATCTCGTTACTTCGGTGGAGTTGCATGAGCTTCTTGTCGAGCTTGGCGATCTGGTCGTCGACGCGCGCCAGTTCTGCTGCCAAGGCGTCCACCAACTCCTTCGCCAAGTCGGGGACTGTTGCATCGGCCTTGATATTGATCAGCAATTGTTGAAGCCGCGAAAGCCCCTTGGGCGCGGTAAAGCCGAATTCCGCGGCGTAGCCGCGGATTGAGTTGGCGAGTTGGGTCCGCCTGCCGATGAACTGGTTGCGCACACGCGCCAACATTTGTGCGCCCTGTTGCTCAGGACTTTTGATAGGTACAAAGTTCTTGCGCAGTTTCGGCCGGCTTGCCGCCTCGCAAATCGCTTCCGCGTCCGCAGCGTCGGATTTCCCGCGCTGCACATAGGGTTTGACATATTGCGGTGGGATCATCGCCACTTCATGCCCGAGCGATTGCAGCTCCCGCGCCCAATAGTGCGATGCCCCGCAGGCCTCCAGAGCCACAAGCGCAGGCGGCAAACGCCTGAAGAACTCCAAAACCTGCCCGCGCCTCAATTTACGCCGCAAAACCGGCTGCTCGGTGCCATCAACGCCATGCAGCTGAAATACACTCTTTGACGTATCCAAACCGATGCGAACAATCGTTTCCACGGGAGGCTCCTTCGTGCGAGGTCAGCGACGACCTCATCTTGCCACGCAGTATGGCGGAAGGGGGCCGTCCACCCCAACACGAGAGCCTCCCGGTGCGGCCCCGCCGCACGCGCCCTAAAAGCAGCGAGTTGACCGTTGGCTTGAAAGCGAAGACAAAATTGATAACTGAAGAGGAGGTCCTGATTCCAGGATAGGTCCATGCCGAAGATCGAAAGCGCAAAGCCTCTGCACTGTGTCGAGCTTGTTACCGGCGAGAGGCTCACCGGAACGGTCCTCGTTTCAGACGACGAGCTCCGCGCCGATATCTATAGCTATACCGATCACTTCCATATCGAAGGTGAAGAGCCTGTCTTCTTGCAAACCGCGACGAACGAAATCGTCTCGCTGCATTCGAACGTCACAACCATCGCCGGAACGTCTACGCGGAACATGCCGCCGCAGCGGCGCACCTACCACCAAGAGATCCTCTCCAATGTCGCGGTTGTCGGCCACGACGCGTGGACGGCGGAAGACGGGGTCAGGCAGGTCTCATTCAACGTGAAGCACACGAACCAGTTGATGCGCCACAACGGCAAGGTCAAGACGATCGGCCGCACGCGGTTTCCCGGGGAAGATGAGCTAACGATCTTCAACGATGCGGCACAAGGCATGACGGTGCGGGCTTGGTATGGCGCGACCTACGGCATGGAGCTGGAGGGGCCGAAGGAGATTTGGCCGACCTTCGGGCTCGAATTCGAGCAACCGCAGAACATCCGGGACTACATAGGGTTCGTGTCGGATTACGTGAATTTCCTGTCGTTCTGCTTCGGCGTGCAGCTCACGCCATCGGCGATCCGGATCGACCGCCTTTCCTTCGCAGAGATGATGGAAGCCATCGAAAAGCACGAATATCCTGGCGACCATAAGGTCCACTACGTTTGGCCGGAAGCCGAGGTCGACAATCGCGATCTCTGGGTCGGCGGTTCGCCGGTACGATGTTGGGACGATCAGGAACTTGGCGCCTTCCGCGCATGCCTTGTGGCGTGGATGAACCGGGCATCGTCGTGGCGGCGGCCTAGCGCGCTTATGATGACCGCATTCGGCTTGAAGAACGTCGTCTCCTCGGAACGGCTTCTGAACGCGTGCCGATGGTTTGAAGACATCCCGATCGGCAAGGCGCAGCCGGTGCTCTCCGCTTCGGATGTCGACGCGATCGCCGCCGTTGCCGCAGCGAAAGCCCAGGAGCTCGGTCACGATCCAACAATCGGCGAGCGCGTCGCGGGCGCGATCCGGTGGATCAGGGCGGAAACCGCCGAGCAGCAATTCAAGCGTCTTATCGGCACCGTCGAAGCCAGGTTCGGCAAAGGCGTCATCCCCGAGGAGGCCGTCGAGCATCTCAAGCGCGCAATCAGTTTTCGCGGCAAGAGCGCGCACGGCCACTTCAATCCGGAGAGCGACGCGCAATTCCGCGCCTTCTCAAAATCGACGCGAGCGATGGAATCGCTCTGCTATCTCTTGACCGCCCTAGAGCTGCCAATCCCTGAACAAGGCCGCTCGCGCGTTGGGTCAAATCCTGTGCTCCGGGACTATCGCATGGCCTACGATTGAACGTTTGCGGTAAGGCATGGCTCGGATCGACCGGGGCGATTCGCCAGTCGCACGATGCGCGGGCTGCTCCGCTAACCGACGAGGCGCGTGATAGCTTCCGGCGCGTCGATGAACGCATAGGGATTGAAGAACTGGCGGCGCCACAGGAAATTCCGGTCAACCTCGCTGAGCGTGGCCTCGTCGCATACCTGCGTCCAGCGTTCCTTGATGGTCTTGATTTGCACGGTCGCGATAAGGATCGCCTCCCCCTCATTAAGCAGGAACAAGGGCGCGGCTTGCAGGCAAAGTGCGATCTGGCTCGCACGCTCCTGCCCCATGATGAGCATGGCCTGCGATGCCTCCCCACCCGTGCGGTTCTGCGGACAGATATCGTAGGCGGGCGTGAGCGTAAGCTCCGTACCATTCCAGAACGCAGCATGGTTTCGCGCGTGGTCGTCAGTGTTGCCGGACAGGATGTTGAACACGAGCCTGCCAAAGAGTTCTTTCAAGGTCTCTTTGGGCGACGTGAAGCGGTGACGAATGACGGTCGCAAGCTGCTCGTAGCTCGCGTAGCGGACCATCATTTCGTCGAGCTCCAGCAGCGTGAGCGCCGACACCATGGCCTTGCGGCGCCAGCCTTCCGGGGCTTTTTCACGGTCGAAGCGCTCGATCAGCAGCACGTCCTTTCCGGCGGCGCGCTTGAGGGCAACGGGCGCGGCGGTAAGACCGACGAGGGATGCGAGGCGCATGGCGATGAATTCGGCTTTCACCACGCCGAAGAGGTCGTTCTGGGACGAGAACTTCGCCACGAATTTCTTGTTGCCGGACGTAATCATGGCTTTTGGCCGCGCTCCGCCGATGGAGCTGCCATGGAGCAGCGCGCGATGGAGTTCAGCCGTCAGCGGTACGCCTTTTTCAACCAGCGTGGCGGCGTTCAAAAGTTCATCAAGCGACACTTCCGCGCTCTCGCGCGGCACGTAGTTTGACGCCGACGCCTGAAAATCGAGCGCGCCGATGCGGTCCGACCCGGACTCCATAAGATAGGTTAGTTCGTCAAGGGGGCCGGGATCGACATCTTTTCCGCCCGATCCGAATTTGCGGTTGATGATGATGCGGCGGCCCCACGCGTCGGGCGCGGCGTCGCGAATACAGTTGGGCATGTTGAGCCCGTTCAGGAGCGGAAGGACGCCGCTCTTGAGCGGCAATTCCGGCTCATAAAGCGGGATGGCATTGTTGCGGCGGAGATAGCTCTGCCCGTAATTGTAGACGAGTTGCTTGCCGCTCGCGGACAAAAGACCCGCGACGACAGGTTGCGTGCTGTCCGGCAACCAAACCCATACATAGGCTTGAGTATGTTTTTGCTCAGAAGTCATCGTCAGGCTCGGTTCGGTGGCGGCGGATTGCTTTGGGAAGTAAGGCCATCACTTCGCGGGTGGACTCGACGTCGCGCGACATCGTTACCCGGCCCGCATCGAACAGGCGCACGCCGACAATCGCAGCGGCCTCGAACACGGCGCCAATGGTGCAACCGGGGTCACCCGCCTCGATGCGTTGCATGAGGCCACGCGAGACCCCTGCCCGTTCCGCCAAGGCAGCCACGGTCATGCGGCGGTCAATGCGTCCTCGACGGATAAGCTGCCCCAGCCGGATCGCGGCATCCGCAGCATAGGGCGAGATAGGGCGGTTGGTCTTGGGCACGTCTGATCCATAAATAGGCCATAAGCAGCCTTATGATCTATTTATAGACCAAAATAGAACCGATGTCAAGTATATGATCTATAAATAGATCATTCCGGCCTTTGTGATCTATTTATAGATCATCCAGCACGCCTATCCTCTCACAAAGGGGCGCTTCAAGTGTAAAAAGCCAATTGATCGAGGGTAAGCAGGGCCTGAAGTGCCCGTACCATCGTATAGGTTTCAGGTGCTGCCGCACCGTGACCGACGGCATGGCGCGAGCTGGCATTGGCGGTCCGAGTCGCGGGATCGAAGTCAGCAAAGGTATGCAATCTCAAATAATGAGCGAAAGCGGCCGGGAACAAGAGTGTATCCGGGTGCCCCGCCTTTGCCTCCGCCGACGCGACCGCGAATTAAAGCAGCTTCTTGATCCGCGCGCCCTTCCCATAAACCTTGCGATAGGCGTCACCCAAAATTCCTTCGATCTCAGTCAAGGCAATTTTCAGCACGGGCACGGCGTCGCCTTCCGCGAAGGATTTCAGCGCCGAGCGCAAAAGCCGTTCCTTGCCGGCAAAATGCGCCTTCGCCATCCACCGGCTGAACATCCGCTCGATCCGCTCAGAGTCGAACTTCGCAAGGATCTTCGCTTCCACTTCATCGAGCTCAAATCCGGCTTCGCTGAACTTTAGGAGCTCCCCAAATTCGGGACCGAGAATTTCTACGAATGGAAACCAGCCAGCGGCGATAAGCCGTGAAAACACGGCCTGGTCGGCGATCGCATCGTAAAGGTCTCGGTACTTCAGCCTGCGATGCAGCGTGCCAAGGTCGCGCTGCATTTCCTCTACGGAAAAATCGGCATCAGGGTTGAAATCGAAGAACAAGCCAAAGCGCCAGCCTTCGCGAAACATGTAGACGACACGATCTTCTTTGCCGATCGGGACAAGAGGGAAACCCATGCCGATAACGTCGGCAATATCCTGCTCGAACACCACCGCCCCGGCGACCATGTCTCGCTTGGTCATGATCTGAAGCGCAACCGCTGCCGTGTCGAGCCACAAGTCGCCCGTGTCATCCGGATGCACAACGAGGAGCACGACATCGGCGCGCTTAGGGGCTAATTTCGCGACTTGCGAGCTTCTTCGATCCGAGCGCGCGCTACCGAAAAGCAAAAATCGATAATGAGATCGGCGAGCTGATTGGCTTCGTCGTCCGTCATTTGGCGCAGAGTGGACGGCACCTTGCCTTCCCCCGGATAAGTAAATAAGATCAGACCTAGCCCGGTCGTTCTCTCGCCGACTTGGATACTTACATGATCAAAGCGCGCGGCCGAAATGGTCTCATCGTGGCTAAACCCTGATGGGCAGCTCGGCGATTTGACAAATTTGAATGACCTTGACGATTTATACCGCAGTGAACTCGGACGCTTCTGTATTGAGTTCCTTCAAAACTTGGGACGCGCGACCACATCTTCGGTTCATTCAGCGGCCACATCGCCGTCGTCAGGGACTTCAACCCGACCAAGGAGCTTGAACACATCCACCGACTGCTGACCTCGGTGGCGGCCAGCAGCTACGGGCAGGAAGCTCTGGACTTCATCTGCTCGATGACCGAGAGGCAGCGCCACGCCGCCGTAGTCATTCTCCGGGATGTTGAGGATAATGTCGCCAAGCTCCGGGCTCGCCTTAAGGACTTGGCGTCCTTTTACACCCGGGAGAATGCGGAGAACCTGAACAAGTTTTTCACGCACCAACTGAACAGCATCTATTACCGGGTAGAGCTGACGAGTGTCCGCAGCCAACCGACGCTGCGCTTCAAGCGGGGAAACGGCGTTTACGACCTGGTCCGGGGCTCTTGGGCGACGAAGCTGGACTTCGATTGGCCGACGATCGCCGGCTGATCACCTGACGCCCGTCCGCCTTCGGCGAACGAATCGCCGTCCATCTTCACGCATGCCGGTCACATGCAAAATTCGCGACCGTTTATTCGACGAATATTTGACGATCTCGGCTGAGCGCTGGCAACTTATTGAAATCATGGCGCTCCCTAGGGGAATCGAACCCCTGTTTCAGCCTTGAGAGGGCCGCGTCCTAACCGCTAGACGAAGGGAGCGTGAGGGAGAGGACATAGCCGCGAAAACGGCCCTCCGCCCTTGCTTCCCAGAGTGCTTCTCGTCTGAGCCGTCCACCAATGGACAGAACGTAGCAGCGAAGCGTAGCAACGTAAAGAAGGTGGCCAGCACCCGTTGAGGACCGCGCCTATCTCGCCGACTCAGTCAGGCGGGCCGGTCTCAGTATCTTCGGAAGCTCGGTCAACCTTGCGGCAGCCCCAACCCTTCCAGCTATGCGATTTGTCCCGGTAGGCCACGACTCTCAATGCGCTCCCATTGCGCGGCAGGCCCTCCCGAACGGCAAACGCTGTCCAGTCCTCGACATAGATGGTCTCGCCAGTGGGACGCGTGACTAGGTAGTGAACATTGGCTTTCGAGGGGGGCGGATCAAGGTTGAGGGCTTGGCGCAGTGTCCATCCTGCCTTCTGGCGAAATCGGAAAGAGGAGACGGACACACCATAAGCGGCAGACAGCTCTACCGCGCCTACGTATTTCTTTCCGTCTATCTCGAACGAGGACACTCGCTCGTTGCGCTCTGGAGCGGCCTCTTTGCCCAGGGCTGCATCCAACGACCAACCTTGTCTGAGCCGGTATGCAAGCGTAAACGCATTTATATTGAACGCCTTGGCCAATTCTGCCGAGCTTCGGTACAGCTTCCCTTCGTATTCGACTGAATAACGTGGCTTTCGGCTAGGTTGTTTTCTCTCAAAAAAGGGCGGAGCCGAAAGATTAAATGCCTGATCAATAGTCCAACCCCCTCGTAATCGGCTGTCGACCATCTTGTCATTTAGATCGTATGCGCGACATGCTTCCAGCCTGCTCGCAAATTCCTCGCCAGCGACAACGATGGCGTTGGTGTTTCGGCTGATGACGCCGAAAGCTTCGTCTAGCGACCAGCCCATCCGGTTGATGCGCATGTCAACAATACGCTTGTCCACTGAAAAATGCTTACATGCCGCCAACAGTGACGGGAATAGCGTCCCGCCGATTGTAACCTCCTTGCCTCCTCTCTCCCGGTTAGGAGGTGGCGCAATTCCTACCGCCTGTTCTATAGTCCAGCGGCCCGACTGCATACGCTTGTGTAGCGTCACAGGCAGGATGTCATAGGCGTCCGCAAGCTCTGCTAAACTCCAGTATTCCTCGCCCTCAACGATCCTGAGCTGAGGACCTTCCTGAAAGGCTCCGCCCCTATTCAGATTGTAGCCGTTGGGAGCGAGAGAACCGTGAATGCCAATGTAATGAACTTCGAGCGACGCCAATTTCTTTACAGTCTTCGCGGTCGCCAAGAGCTGAATTGCGAACGCGCTTGCTCCAAAATCTCGAATTGCTTGCTGCAAAGAGGCGGCTGACCCTTTGCCTGCCTCAGCCGCTCTCACATGCATCGACATCCGGTAGTCGGGCGTACGTCTTGTTATTCCGACATAGACTTTGGAGTTCCGGTTGTTGGTAATCAGATAGACTTTGCCGTCCACAGCGCCCTCGCCACCCAACGATTCTCAACAGCCCTATCACTAGGCGACTCCTGTGCGTGAGTTATTCGCGAGTGGAACCATAGATTCTGAGCAAAAATCTCTTTCCTCTAACGCTGCACGGGATGCCCAGGTTACCAAGGGCGCAAGTCGCACCTTTCTTCGGTTGAGTGGGACCAATTTGGGACCGCAATATCGTTAAAGGTGTATTTCCGGTGGACAACCAAGGGTTAATTCCCCATTCAGCGAGGACAAAGCCGTCTGATCAACGAGGCAGGTGCTATGACAAACTTGGCACATTAGACCTTCGCGATGCGCCTTCTGCATTCCATGAAAAGGACTTTGGGGTGAGGCTGAAAAGCGTATTAGTCCAAAACTTCCGGGGTGTTCGGTCGGCGATTTTGAGCGATCTCGGAGAAATGGTCGTTCTGGCTGGCCAGAACGGGTCGGGCAAATCGTGCATCCTTGACGCCATTCGCCTCCTCAAGTCTGTCTATGGAGGCTACCAACCCAACGAATTTCATCAGTGGTTCGGCGAGTTTCAAATCAACTTCTCGAATGATCCGCTGGCGTTTGCAAGGATGTTCAACGATCCCGCCAAGCCGTTGCGCTTGGAAATCGAGATAGAACTTCACGAAGAAGAGCGGAAATACCTGAAGGAGCGAGCGGAACAGCTCATCACGATGCAGGTGTGGAGGACGCTGGTCCCCGAGCTTGGCGGCTGGCGTAGCTTGGACGCTGCTCCGTTTACTGCTCAATTTAGGAGCCGCCAGTCGGAGGTTGAAGCAACTACAAAGGCTGACTTGGACCTGTTCAACGCTGAAATCGAAAAGCCGACAATCGCTGCAAGTCTAACGATCCATCCGGGTCAGCTACCGCAATTCAATCCGTCAAAAATCCTAGAACTGGCCTTCACTAATTTCGATCCCGACCATGTTGGTCTCATTGACTACCATGGCCCTCATCGCATGTTCAATCGCGAGCAAATTCACCAGATCAACGTAAACCTGGAGGCGATTGAGCAGCAGCGAGCGCAGAGCATGCTGTACAACTACAATGCAAAATACGCGAACGTAAAAAGTGAGATGGCGGCTTTGTACGTGCGGGAGGCGCTCGCTGAGAAAGCCGGAAACAAACTGCAAGGGCAAAACTCCCTCACCGATACACTAAAAGAACTCTTTGCAACGTTCTTTCCCGAAAAAGAATTTCTTGGACCTCAGCCACGTCCAGATGGCAGCTTGCATTTTCCGGTCAAAGTAGGCGGCCGCGAAACACACGACCTCGACGACCTCAGCTCCGGGGAGAAGGAAATTCTGTACGGCTACCTACGACTGCGCAGTTCTGCCCCTAAACATTCTGTCGTCCTCCTCGATGAACCAGAGTTACATCTAAACCCAAGGCTCACACGCAACCTTCCCGACTTCTATCACCGACATCTGGCGAAGGAGCTGAGCAATCAGGTTTGGCTAATCACTCATTCGGATGCGATCCTCCGGGAAAGCGTTGGGCGGAAAGGCGTCTCCGTTTTCCACATGACACCCAGCGCCCACACGCCAAATGAGCGGGACCAAGCGCATCGAATTGAAGCTGACCATGACCTCGAACGGGCAGTCATCGACATGGTCGGCGACCTAGCTGCGTATAATCCGGGCGCTAAGGTGGTGATCCTTGAAGGGCAAGATTCCGATTTCGACTTGCGGATGACGTCTGAATTGTTTCCGGAGTTACTTGGAAGAGTGAACATCGTCTCAGGAACGAATAAGGCCCGAGTACGAGGACTTCATGCGCTTCTGGAATCGCTAATGGAAGCAGACCGGCTTCCGCCGATGCGAATCTACTCGATAACCGACAAGGATTCAGACAAGAGCGAGAGTGGCGCAGCTACACAGTTTCAGTGGGATGTCTATCACATTGAAAATTACCTGCTGGTACCTGAGTTCATCAAGAGCGCATTGAACGATCTTCTGGGAGGCAGGGCCGTCCCGTCAGAACATGAAATCGAGAAAGAGCTTCTAAATTGCGCTGAGGAAACCCTGTCATCGCTTGTGGTGCATGATGCTTCAGATGCAGCCAACCGCGAACTAATCGCCGCGATCAACACGAAGATCGACCCCAGATCGGCAAATCCAAGCCAGGCGATTTCTCAAGCCATTGCCGCTTCTCGGAACAGGATCGACGAATTGATCAAGAACACTCTTTCCGATACGGCGCTGGAAGCAATGAGCAAGTCGCATCAAGAGCGTTTCCGAGGTGATCTGGAAAATGGGAACTGGAGGGCATCCTTCAGGGGGCGCGATATCTTGAGGCTTTTCATCGGGCGACGCGGTGGCGGGGTCAAGTATGAAAACTTCCGAAACGTCATCATTGCCCGAATGAGGGACAAGGCTTACCAGCCCTCGGGTATGAAGAAAGTGCTGGATCAGATTCTCGCGCCACAGCCTTTGCTTAAATCGTAAGTGGCCTCAGATTTTTGGCAAAAATGCCAGAAGGTCGCGTCCGTGCTCTCGGGGTGGTTTTCCCCCGTGGGCCGAGGCGAAGGATGTCAATGGCCGGGTAAATCTATTCCCGCTGGTACAAACCCGTAAGAGCTTTCTACCAAGCTGTACCAGTCCGCAACGGGCATACTGGAGTGTGGCCGCCATGCCTTGACTAACTGTTCGTAAAATGGTTATTATACGAACAGTCTTCCGGCATAGATGCAGAGAATCATGGTGAAATCGCACCTCAAGTTGGTCACGCCAACTACCGAAAAACGAACAGTTACACCCAAGCGCCCTCCCAACGCCGAGCTGCGCAGCCGCGAACACCTGACCGAAACCGAAGTGGACAAGCTCATCCAAGCGACCAAGGGCAACCGTTGGGGACACCGCGACGGCACTATGATCCTTGTCGCATGGCGGCACGGCCTGCGGGTATCGGAATTAGTGGACCTGCGCTGGGATCAGATCGACTTCGCCAGCGCCATCCTGCACGTTCGCAGGGTCAAGCAAGGCACACCCAGCACTCACCCGATCATGGGCGATGAACTACGGGCCTTGCGGCGATTGCAGCGCGAGCAGGAGCCGAAGTCGTCGTTCGTGTTCACCAGCGAGCGAGCGGCTCCGTTCACCACGGCGGGGTTCGCTCGCATGATGGAACGGGCGGGCGTTGAGGCAGGGATGCCGTTCAAGGTTCATCCGCACATGCTACGCCATGCTTGCGGGTTCACCCTCGCGAACAAGGGTCACGACACGCGAGCGCTGCAAGCCTATCTCGGCCACAAGAACATCCAGCACACCGTCAGGTACACGGAGCTATCGCCCACGCGGTTCAAGGACTTCTGGAGAGGCTGAGGGGCTTGGCGAAGCGGCCTGACAGTGGTGGAGCGGGGTCGGTGCGGGAGTAGAGGGCGTCCTAAGGCATTCGTTTAGAAGATATGGTGGTGAAGAAGACCGGCCTATTGGCTGCATCGGCCACCTCTAATGACCAATCTTGGCCCGGTCGATACTTCCCGTCGATCTCATTGAAGAGAGCGACTGCGAAGGTGGTTGCCTCTCGCCAAGGGCGCTTAGTCGTCCGGAAGCTCTTGGCCTTCAAGGTCCCTGTCGGTACAGCACCGCGGACATGAGGGAATTCACGGGGTGTTGGCCCTCCCGAGCCAAGGCACGATTAACATCAGTCAGGTCGCGAAGGCAGTTGGCTTGCAGAGGATGGCCGTTAGACAAATCACTTCTTAAAACGGGCCACGACACGCCGAAGCGCTTGCCGCACGTGTTCCAGGCCACGGCACCCTCCAGCGCGGGACGAGCGCTCAAGGCCGCTGACGTGCTCAACCTCGCTCTAAGACAGCACTGAGCGATCAACTGAGCAGCATCAGCGGAGTTCTCTATGAGCCAATCAATGCGATGGTTAAGCCGCCTTCCCGTACGATACCGTCACCGTAACCGTTGCGTTAGGCCGCATGCGCTGAAGACGCTGCACCAACTGGTGAAATTCTGCTTCGACCGCGTCGGCATTGACCCCATCCGCCTGCTCACCTTCCCTAAGGTCTGAGACCGCGCATTGGAGGATGTCGGCCAACACGGTGATCTGCGCCTGAGAGGGCCAGCCCTTCGCTGCCTCCCACCGCCAATATCCGCCCGGCCCTACTCCAATACGGGTCTCATACTTCTCAGCGAACTCCTTTGCGGACTTGTATCCGGCCCCAATTCGCTTGGTCTTAAGACGCTCGGAAAAGGCCGTCAGCAGGTCCATTTCCCTCTGTGAATAGTCCGTCATGTGCAGTTCCTTTCAATTGGTGAGTTGGATTACGTAAAGCTAGAAATATCAAGCGCCGCTCGATTTTATTCTTCTAATACAAGAGATTTTCCGGCGCAACGGAATTTTTGTCTCCGATTGCTTGATTTTATTTTGCGAAAGCTAGCTATGCTCGTCCATTTGGCGATTATCAGGATGGCATGCGTAGTCGAAGGCCCCTCCGCTGGAGCGACGTTTCCCGGCCGCTCTAGCTAAATCGTTTCATTTGGAAAATGCTGTCCACGTATGGATAGGCTATCCACACATGGATACAAGTCATTGATACTTCAACATTTTTCTGGACGACTGCCTGCGTTGATGCTATCGACCGGGCAAAGGTAAGCTCCCGCGCGAACGGGAACTTGGATCCCGCCTACCACGACAGTTGCGTCTGTCTGTTGGGGTATGGCCGCACATTTCCGGGCAACTAACAGGTCCACAATGAAACCACGCTGCCGTGTGAACGGCTGCGCGAATCCTCGCGCCGGTCATTCACTCCTATGCTCCAAACACCGATCTCGCAAACGCCGTCACGGTCACGAAGAACAACGGACGATCAGCAAGGGCGACCTCAAGCCGTTCATTGAGAAGGTTCAGGCGCGGATCGCTAAGCGGCCTGACGCCAAGCTCTGGGCCGTCCTCGACCAGCGGTGGGACATCGTAACCACCAAATGGCGAGCAGAGCTTCCCACAACGCTCTACCGCTATGTGCGGGCAGGGATGAAGGAACTACTGCGACTTGCCGACACGGTGTCAGGCCGGGATGTCGCGGTCACCGTTATCGCAATGTACCTGCTCCAGGATTACGACCCTCGCCTGTTCAAGGACGAGGCAGGCTTTCGTACTCAGCTTGTGAGGCGGGTGCGAACTCTTTCCAGCACCAGCTTCTCCCATTGGAGCGGGGCCAGCGATGGTCGCGAGCGGCGGGCAATGAAGGAATTAGAGCCGAGAACCGCCGAGTACCTCAGTGGCTTGCTGGTGGAACTATTCGGCCCTGCTGGAGTGCGGGTGGCGCAAGTTGAGAAGCGTGAGGAGGAGGATCAGCGCAAGGAGCGGCTGGCCTACTACGAGGCGCTTGGGGAGGTCGAATGAGCTAGTTGCGTTTTCAAAGACGAATGTCGGCGCTTCACGACTTCGACGGGCAGGCATCCACCCTGCCGTGAGCGGGCGCGAAACAAGGGTTCACGCTCTTCAATCCCATCAATCATTAGGAATAACACTGTGCTGGACAACCAGATCAAAGAGTTCATGAGCAGCGAGGCAAACTCAGCTTTCAAGCCACACCGGATTTCAGCCGAGCTAGACGACGTCACTTATGTAAAGCTCATGGAACTTCGCAAGATGCTGGAGTCTTCCTGGCGAGAGAAAGGCCTCCACGCAACGATGTCGAATGCGGTCGAGTTCTGCATCTTTCAGACGTTCAGAGTAGCAGAGGAAAGCATATCCAATTGGTCTAAGTGAAAACGGCCCACTACTCCCTTGCTGACCCGTGGCAGTCAGCCACCTAGCCACGCTTCTGTCTGGAGACGAACGCCATAAAACCCCTCAGCGTGCTGATCTTCTTTAGCATGGTGAGGAGGTTTTGCGGCCCAACCTTGAAACCCTAGCTGTCGCGTCCCTTCATCCCGTTCATCTCCGGACCAACTAATGCTCACGCAATTAGAGAACGCATACGAAGTGGCCATTCAGAAGCAGGCGAGACTGCGCAACCGCAAGATCACGAAGTTTGACAGGGAGGTTTCTCAGTCCGTTTTCGCTGCTGGCCTCCTCGCAATCGAGGACAGTGACCGGGGTGTTGCTCAGTACAGGGTCGTGTCCGCCCCGACAGGCAGCGGCAAGTCCAGTTATACGCAGGCTTTCGCCAAGGCGTTCATCAAGGTCTGCCCAGAGGGCTCGGTACTGTTCCTTGTCGAAACGATCCAGCAGGCGGAGGACATCTACCGCGAGATGTCAGCCCTTCTCGGCAAGGCGAACGTCGCCATCTGGACCAGCGCCCACGACAGCCGGGCCTCGCGAGATGCCGTCGAACAACAACACGGGTTCGTCCCCGAACACCGTTTTTCGGTGGATGATCTTGGGAACTACCCTGCCGTCATTGCCACCCACAGGTTCTACATGGGCTCGCGAGCGGAAAAAGCGACAACGTATCGCGGCAAACCTCGCAGGCTGACGTTCGTCGATGAAAAGGCGGCTGACGTTACGATCTTCGACGTAGATACCGGGCTGATCAAAACAGTCCGGGATAGGCTGGCGGAGAAGCACACCTCGAATTTAACTCATGTTGCTCAACTGACCAGACTGCACGACCACCTTGAGGCGGTATGGCAGTCCGCAGCCGGTAAGGCTTCATTCGATGAGATACTGCAAGCCGGGAAGATCGACCTTGCTTGGTTCAACTCAGAACAGGCCAACGATTACATCGCGTCATCCGATGACCAGGTGAAGCACGTCTTTGGCTTCGGACGAGCGCTGGCTAAGGGCTTCGCCTTCTTGTCCCGTTATGATGAGTTTGGAAAGGGAGCGAGGTTCGTCGGTTACGAGATGAACATGCCGCTAAGACCGGGAACAATACTGCTCGATGCCACAGCGGACATCGATGGAGTCTCGCTTCTTGTCAACAACCGTAAGCATGTGCGGGTGCCACGAGTCGATTTCAGCAATCTTACCATCACCCACATCGAGCCGGACATCCCGAAGGGTCATACCGTCAGTGAGATCATCAAGCACGCAAAGTTAGCAAAGCCGTATGCCCGTTGGATCGTGGACACCATCAGACAGAACAGTCAGCCTGGTGAGAAGGTGCTGGCCGTAGTCCACAAGGGGCTATTGGATCACGAATACCTCCCGAACGACCATCGGGATTTCTCCGATCCATTTGATCTTGATGGACGAAAGGTGTGCTTCATCCATTGGGGATCAGGCATAGGCTCGAACCGCTGGAAAGACGCTACCGCGGTGTTCCTGTTCGGCGAATTTCATGTCCCCAAGCGAGCGATGGTCGGCACCAGTTTGGGGCTGAAAGAGGAGCAGGCGACGACATCTGCCCTTGCCCCCTATCAAACCCCTAACCCAAGAAGCGGCGAGCTTCGCTGGATACGAGAGGGTCATCTGTCTCGGCACATGAAACAGCTTGCGATGCGAGGCAATGCGAGAAACATCGACGGCGATGGCGTCTGCGGCGAACAACGCCTTTACGTTACGGCAGACTTCGACCGGCTGATAGGACACAAGGAGCGGATGTTCCCCGGTGCCAAGCTGGTCAGCCAACGCAAGCCGGGGACGAGAAAGGATGGAGGCGTAAAGGGCCTGATGTCGCTTCTTTACAGCACGGATGCGATGGAAATAACGACCACCGACCTTGAAAGGCTGACGGGCATCTCATTCCAAAAGAACAAGAACCGTTATCTCTCAAACCCTCTCGTACAGAAGGCAATGAACGACACCGGGTTCGGGTTCGTCGTCGGAAAAGGCCGGGGTAATCCAGGCCGCTTTGCTCGTAATCCGTTGCCGAAGGCGGGTTAATGCCAAACTCTACAATCTCACTCCATCGAACCTTATTTTGCTAAGCTCCTCTGCTAGCCGGGGCAGCGGATAGCCGCTATCCCGGACACCATCAGTGTCACGCCTACGCCCGTAGCGAGCGCCAACACCATGGTTTGAATGCCCGACAAGGTGATTGATCACGACCTCATCGATACCCGCAGCGCGGCCAAACCGTTTGAACGTGCCTCGAAACGAATGAAACTTCTTCACCGGATCATCAACGACATGCTGAGCTAGGTAGGCGTTAAACCACTCGCTCCACTTGTTGGCGCGGCTCGCCAGCTTGCTCCTATCCTCAAATCCGGGCCAAAGGCTCGACAGCGGGCCAACTATGCTGCGGCGCTCCTCCACGAATGACAGGAAGCCGAGGCGCACCAATTCAGGATGGATCGGGACGCGCCGGATTGACGATAGGGTCTTGATCCTCTTGTCACCTTCGCGGTCGAAGCGGAGGGTCCAGAGATCGGTGTCCGGGTCTTTGGCGATGTCCTGAACTAATAGCTGGATCACCTCGGTTCGGCGGGCACCTTGAAATAGTGCGAGTAAGGGTGCCCACCTTGCCGTCTCGCCACGGCCCCGCTTAGGGCGCACACCCGCAGTGAACACGGGGCTGGCCATCAACAGCTTTAACTCATCTCTGGTGAACGGCTCGTAATAGTCTTCATCGGCGGGATCGATGTCGAACGCCACGTCAAACGGATTGCGCCATCCCGTCCCATCGAAGTGGCCGTCCTGTTCGGCACGGGCAAGCACTGCGCCCAGCAAAGTCAGTGATTTGTTGATAGTCGTTGCAGAGCGCGGTTCGTAGGCACTCAGATCGCGTTGCAGGAGGTCCGGCAGCGAGAGCTGCTTCATGTCTGCTGGTAGACCTTTGGGCATGCGAGAAATTGCCTCTCGATACTCACGGCCATGAGCCTTGTTGATGCGGTGGATGGCGAGGTCTCCGAACAACTCAACGAACCTGCGGCGGGCAGCGTCAGCCTCGGTGATCGTGTTCGGAGCGGGCGACCTCGCGCCCTTCACTCCGCCGCCTCGCGACCAACAATGGAACGCTTGGGTTATCGTCAATCCCTCCTCGGTCGCAACAGGTCCCGCGCTGGTGGTCCTGCTCGGGCTAAGGCCGGGAGTGGGGTTCAGAGGAGACAGGCTAGCCCTGCCATCAATCCAAGCCAGTTGTGTCGCCGGTAGGGAGCCACGCTTGCCATTGGTCAAGAAGGCTCGCGCAACCTCAAACACGGTTTCATGTTGCGCGATCTGAACACCAAGGCGTTGCTTGGCTTCTCGCTCTACCGTAGTTCTCAACGACAACCACACCGCAGTCTTGAGGTGGCCACGCCGGACCGGGCTTTCTAACCGCTTGATCGTATCGGGGATCGAGGGTGGAAGCGGCTGGCCCGCAAGGTCGTCGGGCAGGTCAACTTTGAACCAATAGATTCCGTTACGTCTAATCAGATGAGAGACACGCGGCATTCATCGCTTCCCGTAGCACGAAGACGTAGCAAACGGAGAAGCAGCACCGAGTAGTGCCAGCGATGTCAGGCGCTTAGGAAGAAATGGCACTCCCTAGGGGAATCGAACCCCTGTTTCAGCCTTGAGAGGACGACGCCAAGGTGAGATTGGTGGGCCAATCACCTCGGAACCGCGAACTGGCAACCGCACCAGTTTCGCACCAGAAACGACCTCATCGAAACGCAACAAACGCGATCGAACGGAGGCGAATCCGTAGCAAAATCAACGAAGGTGATCGACAGTCCGCCGCTCATAACGGTCTGGTTGCAGGTTCGAGTCCTGCCGGGCCCACCAGCCTTCGCTCGTTGTGCGGACACCGAAAGAGTGACTCGATTCCGGAATAAGAGTGACTCGATTTCCCGACTTTATCCGAGCCGTAGTGCGACCAAAATCAGTCGATTCGTTAGGCCTTGCCCGCCATCGCCCGCGCGCCGACAAGGTGCCGCCGGGCTTGAGGAATGCCTCGACTTGCGCCTCGAAGTCGGCACGCGGCATCCGCGCCAGGTCACGCCAGCGTCTGGTGGTGTGCAGTTCATGTAGCTCGTTGTCGAAGACCAGCATGAACTAGGTCTGCACCACCTCGTTCTCGCGAAGGCGGTCGCGCAACGG
The DNA here is from genome assembly GCF_028128715.1 of Bradyrhizobium sp. CCBAU 51745. Classification (NCBI taxonomy): domain Bacteria; kingdom Pseudomonadati; phylum Pseudomonadota; class Alphaproteobacteria; order Hyphomicrobiales; family Nitrobacteraceae; genus Bradyrhizobium; species Bradyrhizobium sp. CCBAU 51745. Next base: position 18,136 of record NZ_LBJP01000081.1, read on the forward strand.
AGGCACGGCGCCGGCGGCTTCGCCGTCTGCCGCGATCCTGGAGCTTTCGTCAGCGAGGGCTCCCGTAGCCGGGGCTCGCGGCCGGAAGGTCAGTCCAGCGCCAGTCGCGTCTTGAGGCGCGGCGTCATCCAATTCAGAAATGCTCGTAGCTTCATCGGTACGGGCTTTCGCGGAGAATAGACGATATGGACGGGAAGCGGCTCAGGTTCGAAGTCGTCGAGCACGATGGCAAGCGCTCCAGCCTGCTTTGCCGCGTCCATCTTGTACGACATCACCCGTGTCAATCCGGCGCCAGCGATCGCGGCCATCACGCCTGCTTCCGAGGTGTTGACGCACAGCCGCGACTTGATCGGAGCTATCTTGGCCCGACTGCCTCGCACGAAGCGCCAGCCAGACGGCGCAACGCGATCGGCGATGGTGACGCAATCGTGGTCGGCCAGATCGGCGAGCTGCCGCGGGCGGCCCCGAGCCTCGAGGTATGAAGGGCTTGCGCAAACGACGATGCGGATCGAACCGATCCGGGTCGCGATCATGTTGCTGTCGGGCAGTGCCCCGATCCTTATCGCGATATCGATATCCTCCTCGGTCGTATTCACCATGCGGTCGGTCAACATCAGCCGCAGCGAGATCTCAGGGTAGGCCTGGAGAAACTCGATGGCCAACGGCACCAGATGCGTATGGCCGAGACCCCATGGCGCCGTCACGGCCAAGCCCCCCTTAGGAATTCGGTACTCCCCCGACACCTCCCGCTCGGCGTCGTCGACCTGCTCGATTATACGCTTGCAGGCGTCGATATAAGACCGTCCGGCATCGGTCAGCGTCATCCGACGGGAGGTACGTTGAAATAATTGGGCTTTCAGCCGGGCTTCCAGCTCGGCGACCTTGCGGCTGACCGTCGCCACCGGGGTTTTAAGGCGACGCGAAGCGGCCGAGATGCTGCCCGTCTCGGTCACAGCGATGATCACCGACATCGCTTCAAGGCGGTCCACGGAAGGCTCACCTTTCCGAGCTTTGAGAAGTTCCTTCTCGATCTTAGGGGCTGCGCGACCGCGCTGCAACGCGGTACCCGTGAAGAAGTCCGGTCCGATCGGCCGCAGAAAACGGGAGTTCAACGATGAGCACCGTCACGACCAAAGATGGCGTCGAGATCTTCTATAAGGATTGGGGCAAGGGACAGCCGATCGTCTTCAGTCACGGCTGGCCGCTATCGGCCGACGACTGGGACGCGCAACTGCTCTTCTTCCTCGGCAAGGGCTATCGCGTCATCGCTCACGACAGGCGCGGCCACGGCCGCTCCTCCCAGGTCGGCGATGGTCACGACATGGACCACTATGCAGACGACCTCGCGGCGGTCACGGGTCAGCTCGAACTGCAGAACGCGATCCATGTCGGTCATTCGACGGGCGGCGGCGAAGTGGTGCGCTACCTCGCGCGTCACGGCGAGAACCGCGTCGCCAAGGCAGCCATCATCAGCGCGGTGCCGCCGCTGATGGTGAGGACCGACGCCAATCCGGGCGGCCTTCCCAAGGAAGTGTTCGACGACTTCCAGGCGCAGCTCGCCACGAACCGCTCGGAGTTTTACCGCGCCGTGGCGGCGGGACCCTTCTACAACTACAACCGACCGGGCGCGAAGCCCTCGGAGGCGATCATCCAGAACTGGTGGCGCCAGGGCATGATGGGCGGCGCCAAGGCCCACTACGACGGCATCGTTGCATTCTCGCAGACCGATTTCACCGCCGACCTGGGGAAGATCACCATCCCGGTACTGGTGATGCACAGCGAGGACGATCAGATCGTTCCTTACGCCGATGCCGGACCGCTGTCCGCCAAGCTTCTGAAGAACGGCACGCTCAAGACGTACAAGGGCTTCCCTCACGGCATGCCGACCACGCAGGCCGAGACCATCAGCGCCGATCTTCTCGCGTTCATCGAGAGCTGAGGCCGCCATGATCTCGAGACAGCATTCCATATCGCGGCGCGGCTTCTGTCTGTGCTGCATCGGAGGCGCGGCCTCCGCAGCCGCGGGACCCTGGCTGACGCCGCGACAGGCCTTCGCTGAGGCGCGCGGCATCGTAAGCCTGATCAAGGACAGCGCCGCCTCGGCGCCGATCGTCACGCACAAGCTGCGCGGCAGCATCTGTGCGCTCGAAGGCTCCGGTGGGACAGTAGCCGTGCTGACGGGCCCCGATGGCAAGGTGCTGATCGACGCCGGCATCGCCGTCTCCCGCCCGCAAATGACGAAGGCCCTTGCTGAACTCGGCGCCGAACCGATCACACACCTGATCAACACCCATTGGCATTTCGACCATACCGACGGCAACGCCTGGCTCAACGCGGCCGGCGCGAAGATCATCGCCCAGGACAACACGCGAAAATACCTGTCCCAGGTGCAGCGCGTGGAGGAATGGGACTACAATTTTCTCGCGCTGCCGCCGGCCGGACTTCCCACCGAGACGTTCGCCGGCGAGCGCAGCCTCAAGCTCAATGGCTCGACGATCGCCCTCAAATACTACGGTCCCGCGCATACCGACAGCGACATCTCGGTGACGTTTCCCGAAGCGAATGTCGCGCATCTAGCCGATACGTTCTGGAACGGCATCTATCCATTCATCGACTACTCCACCGGCGGCAGCATCGACGGGATGATCGCAGCCTCCGATGCCAATCTCGCGGCGACCAACGAGGAGACCATCATCATCGCCGGCCACGGCAAGGCGCTCGGCACGAGGGCCGAGCTCCGCGAATTCCGCGACATGCTGGCGGGCATCCGCGACAACGTCGCCGCACTCAAGAAGCAGGGACGCTCGCGGGACGAAACGGTCGCGGCCAAACCGACGGCGGCCTTCGACGCCAAGTTCGGCAACTTCGTCATCGATCCCGCCTTCTTCACCCGACTGGTCTACGAAGGGGTGTGACCGCAAGCGTCATCGGATTCACCAATCACTCCGAAATCGGAGGCGGACATGGATCGATTGTCAGGGAAGATCGCACTGATAACCGGAGGTAGCAGCGGCATCGGGTTGGAAACTGCCAAGCTGTTCGCGAAGGAAGGTGCGTTTGTCTTCATTACAGGAAGGCGACAGGCAGAACTCGAGAAAGCTGTCGCAGCGATCGGATCGAACGCCAAGGGCATTAGGGGCGATATTGCCAATCTCGGCGACCTTGATCGCCTCTTCGAGGAGATCAAAGAGGACAAAGGACGATTGGATATTCTCTTCGCAAATGCTGGCCTCGGCGAATTCGCCCCTTTAGGGACGATAACCGAGGCCCACTTCGACAAGGCTTTTGGCGTTAACGTGCGTGGAACCCTGTTCACCGTACAGAAGGCCCTGCCCCTCATGGGCGAGGGATCTGCGATCGTGCTAAACGCTTCGATCGCGGCCATAAAGGGAACTCCGGCGTTCAGCGTGTACGCAGCGACCAAGGCCGCGATCAGGTCGTTTGCGCGCGGCTGGAGCGTCGATCTGAGAAATAGGAAAATTCGCGTAAACGTCGTGAGCCCAGGTACGGTGCCGACGCCGGCCTACGACGGTTTCGGCATGACCGAAGACCAGATGGCTGGCTTCTTGAAAGGTCACAGCGATGTCGCGCCGGTCGGAAGGGTAGGGCTGCCGAGCGAGATCGCCGAGGCAGTTCTATTCCTGGCATCCGACCAGAGCTCCTTCGTGAATGGCGCCGAGCTGTTCGTTGACGGTGGCTTCGCACAGGTCTGACCTCTTCAAGCAAGTTCCAAGCTGTCCGATGCAATAAACCTTGCCGACGACTCCCAGGGCGTCGTGCCGCTCGCCCGGGCATGTCGGCACCATCAAAGGTTTGCGGCGGAAGACCGGCTTGGCGCCTCGGTGCTGATCCGAAAATCGCAGTCACGGACTCGTGAGGCGCCTCCCGCCCCATCCGGCTCCTTAGTGTACGCAGGGGTTTCGGGACCCGAAGCTAGTTCCTCGCGTTAACGTCCCATGGGAACAAAGGCACCGGGTATCGGGCATCGATGGGGCGACACCCGCTGCCGCGCTGACCTAGCCAAGCTGGACCTGCCCAGGAGAGAGAAACTGACCATGAACAGGCTCCGAAGTTCCGCGTTTGAGGCTGGGATCAGCAATATGGCAACCGAAGACGTCGATCCCAGATTTGCCGACCTTGATGCATGGCCGCTGGCGTCGGCGATGGAAGCGATGTGGGAGGGGCAGCTTGCGGCGATTGCCGCAATCGGCCATGCCCTTCCCGCAATCACCGCGGCGACCGAAGCGGCCAAGACCGCGCTGGGCGACCACGGTCGCCTTGTTTATGTCGGCGCCGGCACCTCGGGGCGCGTTGCGGTCCAGGACGGCGCCGAGCTGACGCCGACCTTCGCCTGGCCCAAAGAGCGCGTCCGCTTCATCGTCGCCGGCGGCGACAGTGCCTTCGTCACCAGCATCGAGGGCGCGGAGGATGACATCGACGATGCGGTCGCGCAGATCAACGCCGCGCGGCTCACGCCGCATGATGTGGTGATCGCGGTCGCGGCCAGCGGCACGACGCCGTTCACCGTCGCGGCGCTGCAGCAGGCAGGCTCTTGCGGTGCAGTGACGATCGGTGTCGCCAACAATCCCGGCACTGTGCTGCTGGCATCGGCCAAGTTTCCGATCCTGATCGAGACCGGCCGCGAGCTGATCGCCGGCTCCACGCGGATGAAGGCGGGCACCGCGCAGAAGGTCGTGCTCAACCTGATCTCCTCGGGGATCATGCTGCGTCTTGGCCGGGTGTATCGCGGCATGATGGTGAACATGCAGCCGACCAATGCCAAGCTGAAGCGGCGCGCCGAGGCCATGGTGGCGCAAATCGCCGAGCGCGATCCATCGCACGCGGCACGCGCGCTGGAGCAGGCCGAAGGCAACGTCAAGATGGCGGTGCTTCTGGCGCTCGGTGTCACCAGGGCCGAAGCGGAGACCATTCTGAAGGACGGCGACGGCAATCTCCGGCGGGTGTTTGCCGAGCTCGCCAGGGATCGGGGCTAGCATTGCCAGGCACCGGCGGCGCGCAAGCAAGGCGGAGCCGTTGAGCCGTGACGATGGCGGGCCTCTTTCCCAACGGCGTGATGCGCAGCCAATGATGCTATTACGTCTGCCTCTACAGCCACCGACGTTTGGTCACATACGACGCTCTAACCACGTCATTGCGAGCCACCGGGCCGCGCTTTGCGCGGACCGGTGGCTCGCAATGACGATGGGCTAGGCCCCGACCTTGGCCAGCACGTCGGCGCGCAGGAAGCGCTCGATGAAGAGCATGAACAGCACCGATGGCACGAGCAGGATCAGCGCCGTGATCGAGGCAACCTGATAGTTACCGCCCATCGCCGCATTGTAGAGCAGCAGCGGCAGGGTCCTGACCTGCGGCACGCCGACGAAGAAGGTGCCGGTGAACTCGTCCAGCGATTCCAGGAAGACAAAGATGCCGCTGGCGACGATGCCGGGCGCGGCCAGCGGCAGCGTCACCGAGACAAACGTCTTGAGCGGCGAGGCGCCGATATTGCGCGCCGCCAGCTCCAGATCCTTGTCGACCGCGCCGAAGGCGGCGGCTGCGATCCAGACCGAATAGACCAGCCCGTGCGCGGCATGGACGAGCACCACGCCGAGGATCGTGCCGTTGATGCCGAGCTGGTAGAAGACGCGGGCGACGTTGATGTAGATCGCGACCGACGGAAAGGCCTGCGGCAGCAGGAACACAACCATGAACAAGGCGCGCGCCGGCAGCCTCAAGCGCGCCAGCGCGTAGCCGGCCGGGATCGAGAGCGCGAGCGCGACGACGACCGTCAGCACCGCGATAAAGACCGATGTGCCGAGCGAGGCCATGGCGTCGCCTGTGGGGCGGAAGACCTGCTCCCAGTAACGCGTGCCGTAGCTCACCGGCAGCTTATAGGGCGTGTACCAGCGCTCGGCCACGGACCACAGCGCGAGGTTGGCGAGCGGGCCGATCAGCACGAAGGCAAAGGCCGCGAGCAGGAACGCGGCCAAAGCCGTGCGCAACGAAGATGCTAGATGCATCATGGCGCGCCCTCCTTCGCCATGCCGCGCTTCAGATAGATGATCGCAGCGCCGGCCGAGAGCAGATAGGTGATGACGCCGAGCGCATTCGCCGTGGCGTAATCGCCATAGGCGTTGATGCGGAAGGCCATGTCGACGGTCAGCAAGGTGGGCTGCGATCCCGCCACCATCATCGGTACCGACAGCACCGAGAGCATCGTCACGAACGACAGCACCAGCGCCACGAGCAGCTGCGGCATCACCTGAGGCAAGGCGAGCTCGAGCAGCACGCGCAAGCGAGAGGCCCCAAGATTGCGGCCCGCCTCCAGCGTCGCGCGGTCGATCGCGGCGAGCGCGCCCGCGAGCAGCAGGGCAACGAAGGGTGTCTGCTTCCAGACGAAGGTGGCGATGATGCCGCGCCAGTCGAGGAAGCTGACCGCCTGGAGCGGCTCCATGAGCCCCATGGCGACGAAGGAATTGTTCATCAGCCCGTTCTTGGCGAGGAAGGTGCGCATGCACTGTGCCGCGACGATGAACGGGATGAAGAGCGGCCAGCGATAGAGCGCTTTCAGCGTGCCGACGATCAGGCGATTCTCGCCGAGCGTCAGCGTACCGGCGATGACGATGGCGGCGAGCCCCGTGAACGAGCAGGAGACGAGCACGATCACGACGGTAAAGAGGATGTCGCCGGAATAGAGCTCCCAGGCCTTTCGAAAGGCATCCAGCGAGACTCCGCCTTTCGGCCCCGTGAAGGCCGAAATCAGCGAGAAGCTCAGCGGATAGAGAAACAGCGCCGCCACCAGCGCGAGGCCAGGCGCGATGAGCAGCAGAGCGAGCTGGCGTTGGGAGATCGACATCGAACCTGCCGACAGCGGCGCGCCGCAACCAACCTCAATTCGCGACCTTTTTCTCGTAGCCCTCGAGGATGTCATTGAAGTAGGGGGCTATCGGAAAGGGCTTGCCGTTGCTGGCGAGCTCGGCCGGCGTCACGTCGCTGAAGAGCTTGTCCCAGGCGGCCTTGTCGAGCTTGCCTTCAAGGTTCCTGGCGTCGATGCCGGGATACCAGTTGAACTTCTTGACGATGCCGTCGGCCTGGACTTGCGGCGAGGTTGCCAGCGCAATGAAGGCCTCGGCCAGCTTCTTCTGTGCCGATTTCTCGGGAATCGAATAATACATCGGCTGACCGGGCATGCCGGGCGAGATCAGCTTCAGCTTCATGTTCGGCGGCAGCTTGCCGTCGGCCTGCCAGGAATAGAACATGTCGACCCAGACCGGGCCGATCGCGATCTCGCCGCGGTTCAACATGTCAAGCGTGCCGGCGTTGCCGGGGGTAATGGTCGCGTTGGCGTTGAAGGCCTTCAGATCCGCGAAGGCCTTGTCCCAATTGGCCTTGGTGGCGGCATCATAGGGGCCTTTCATCAGTCTGTCGGCATCGCCGCCGAATGCGTAGACCCAGCCGGCGACGAAGGCGACGCCCGACATGCCACCCTTGATGCCGTTATAGCCGAACTGCTTCGGATTCTTCTTGGCCCAATCGGCGAGCTCGGCGAAGGTTGCCGGCGGCGTCTTGACCATGTCGGCATTGTAAGCGAGCGCGGTCTGCGACTGGAACATCGGGATGACGTAGCCGCTCACGTCGGTGCCGAGCGCGTTCCTCGACGAATCGCCCGTCGCGAGCCTGGCGGTATCGACATTGGCCGAATATTTGTCGAGCAGGCCTTCCCTGACCATCTGGCCGGCGGCCTTCTGGTGGATCACCACCACATCGAAATCGGATGCGGTCGCGCCTTTCTGGGCGTTGAGCTTCTCGTAAATCTTCTGCGAGCCGGCATCGCCCGGCCCGGTGCCGACAGCGACGATCTTGACGCCCGGATGAGCCTTCTCGAACATCGGGGCCAGGTAATCCTTGACATAGTCGACCATGTTCTGGTCGCCCGCGGAGGCGACGTTGAGCGTTTGCGCTGCGAGCGGCGAAGCCGCGATCAGCGCGGCGAGCGAGGTGGCGATCGTGAGAAGGCGCATGGTCTGGCTCCGTGTCGGATCGTTGCAAGGGCTCAGGCAGGGATGGAGGCCTGTATGGAGGCCTGTGCGGCCGGGAAGATGTGAAGGCGTGAAAGCGGGATGCGCAGGCCGACCGCCGCGCCGGGTTCATGCCTGATGGTGTGATCCACGGTCAGCTGGCGGCCGGCGGCCTCGACCCTGTAGCGGTAGAGCCCACCCGGATAGCTGCGCGCCGCGATGCGCCCCGGCACCACCAGATCCTCGCCCGGTTCGGCATCGGGGGCATCCAGACTGGCTGCGTCGTCGCGGAAATAGGCGAGTGCTTCGCCCGCCGGCAGAGCAAGGCCGCGTTCACCGGGGAGCACGTGGCGCGCCTCGCCAGCCGTGATCGTGGTCCGGCCCGCACCGGTGGCGACATGGACGGGCAGGACGTTCTCGGCGCCCATGAAATTGGCGACGAAGGCGCTGTTCGGCCGGTCATAGACCTCCTCGGGCGTGCCGATCTGCGCAATGCTGCCGGCATTCATGATGACCAGCCTGTCGGCCATCGTCATCGCCTCCTCGCGGTCATGCGTGACATGGATCGTGGTGACGCCGAGCCGCTGCTGGATGGCGCGGATCTCGTGACGCATCGTCATGCGGATCTTGGCGTCGAGGTTCGAGAGCGGCTCGTCCAGCAGCAGGATGCCGGGGTCGACCGCAAGCGCGCGTCCCAGCGCCACACGCTGGCGCTGCCCGCCCGACATCGCCGTGACCTTGCGATCTTCGTAGCCGGCGAGCCCGAGCATCGCCAGCAGCGAGGACACCTTGGCGGCGATGTCGCGCTTGGACACCCCGCGCAGCTTCAGGCCGTAGCCTATATTCTGGAGCACCGTCATATGCGGCCAGAGCGCATAGGACTGGAACACCATCGCCATGCCGCGCTTCTCGGGCGGCAGCCCCGCGACGTCCTTGCCACCGACAGCGATCGAGCCGGACAAGACCGGCACAAAGCCGGAGAGCGCGCGCAGAAGCGTGGTCTTGCCGCAGCCGGAGGAGCCCAGCAATGCCGTGAAAGACCCCGGCGCGAAATCGAGATCGACGCCGTGAAGCACCTTGGTGCCGCCATAGGCGACGTGCAGGCCGCGCACCTCGATTGCCGCGCCGACACCCGACATAGCCTGCGAGCCCGCCCGCACGTTCCGCTCCTCCACGCTGCCCTATTTGTCCAGATGGAATTGTTCTTCCATTCTGCGATCAGCGTGGAATAAACATAACGACCCCTAGCTCGCTCGTGCAACAGATTTATGACTTTCGATGGCTCTCGAGATCCGATCGCTCTGGCTGATGCCGTGCCCCGAGGACGAAGCGTTTCTCGCTTCGCTGATCGGTGAGCTTGCGGCGCGCTTCGGCACGCCGAATTTTGCGCCGCATCTGACGCTGCGCGGCGACACGAATGCAGCGTTCGAGCAGCTCCACGACGACGCCCGGGCAGCAGCCGCAGCAATGCAGCCCTTCACCGAGCCGATCACCGGGATCGAGACGACGCAGGCGTTCTTCCGCGCCTTCTACCTGCGCTTCGCCGCCTCAGTGCCGCTCTTCGGGCTGAAGCGACGCCTCGATCCGCAGGAAACCGAACGCTTCATGCCGCATGTCTCGCTGCTCTATGGCAACCTGCCGGAAAGGGTGAAGGCGCCGGCATCAGTCGAATTCGGGCAGCGTCTCGCGGGACGCACCATGAGCTTCGACAGGATTTGCGTCGTCCGTTCAGGACAGGACATTCCCATCGCCGATTGGACGATCCAGGCGTCGGTGGCGCTCGGGCGCTGAGGCCGAGGACCCTGAGCAAGAACCAAATCGACAACCCGGCGTTATCCCTTGGCTATGGAGCGCGGAGGTCTGACGATGGACCCGAATGATCGAGCAGCCTTAGCCCTATCCACGATCGCCCTTGCCATCGCCATTGTCGCCGCATCGGCAATTACGTTGGAGCGCGTCAATACTCGTCCGTCCAGCAATGACACGCCTCCCGGGACGGTCGGGCTGGCGCGGCCACACCCACCCCTCGACCGCGCTCCCGGTGAACCGATACAGACCGTAGGCACGCCCTCTGGCGCAAATATTCGGCAGCACCCCTGACGGACACCGGCCCATCGGAAGACTTCACGATCTTGAGTGTCGCCTTTGCAAGGCTGGGCCTTTGTAGAGCGGTCGCCCAGCGCGGCGACGCGGGCTCATCCAGTATGGGTTTACAGATTCGCACGAATTCCACCGTCGGCCCGATCATGATGCCGCGGATGTGACCCGTCGCGAGGCGGTGACGGATTGCGTGGACATCGACCGAGGCTCACTTGATGGTTCACCGCAAGTCCGCCGGAGCAACGACCATGCGATCAGGCCTGATCCTCAGTCTTTTGATTTTCCTGTGTGCACCTGTCGGCGCCGCCATGGCAGCCCAGGGCCACGGGCATCATGCAACTGCTCACTCGACCCGCGCCTTGACGACAGGGCCCGCCGGGGCATGGGCCTATTCACCAGCAGGGCCGGCCCGCCCTCAGCCGCTCCCGCATTACGATGATCAGCCAGAACCAGGTCACAATCCGTATGCGCGATGGGGCGGCTAGCATCGGACGCCGTTGCAGCGGCGCGGTCGCTGCTGGCGGCAGCCATGGTCACGGCGGCAGTGCACTCGATGACCGACTGCCTGAAACCTGCGAAACCAGCGTCAACGTTGTGACGAGACCGGCATCGGATCATCGCTCCAGACCGATACCCCGCATTAACCATCTCTTCCTTCTGCTTGCGGAACCTCGATTGCACAATCGAATTTCACTCTACCTTAGATTATTCGCCGCTAGGCTGTGAGGGAATGGGCGACAACCGACGGCGGACCGTCGACGCACGTCTGACCTATGTTTTGGAATGAACGATCGGAATGTCCGGATGCTGCAGAATCTTGCTGAACCATCCGGAGCAACGCCGTCATCGACGCTCGGAACGTACGTCTTCCTGATCTCGCTCTTGAGCGTCTTCTACTTGTCCAACGCCTCACTCATCTTGAGTCACTACGACCTCGGCTGGCACCTGGCCGCCGGTGAGTTGATCAGAAGCGAAGCGCACGTTCCGTTCCAGGACCCCTGGTCGTTCACGCTCGGAACCAAGCAATGGTTCAACCTCTCCTGGTTGTGGGATGTTATCGCCAGCTTGATTTTCAAGTATGCCGGCTACGGGGGTCTCGTCGGCCTGGTCGTCGTGTGCGGCGCGCTGATCATTTGGTATCTGACGTCCGCCTGCCTGGAGACCGGGGCTTCGGCACTCGCCGTCTGCGTCGCGACTTTCGCAACAGGCCTTTTGTACCCTGCCTATGAGGCTGCTCCCAATACATACCTGGCAGCATCTCCGAACGTTTCGACGATGCTGTTCAGCGTCGTTTTCTACCGGGAATGCCTGCGGTCGACCAAGCTGTGGCTGTTGCCCTTGATGATGTTGTTGTGGGTCAACCTGCACGGAGGGTTCGTGCTGGGCTTCATGATCCCAGCAGTCTTTGGCGCAGGAGCCCTATGGCGCCGCGACTTGAGAAGGTTCAAAGCCATAACGCTGGCGGGGCTGGGTTGCTTTGCCGTGACCTTCGTCAATCCGTTGGGCTGGCAAATCTATGAGGGCGTGACCGCGACCTTGGGACACTTCGTCCAAGGCAATATCGGCGAGTGGCTTCCGTATTCTCACAACATCGAAATCCCGGGCAGCATTCCCGGAATGGTCTACATTGTCGCGTTTATTGCGCTCGAATTGCGCTACGGAGCGTCGACGGAAATCCGTGCGGAGGCCCGCATTCTGTCCTGGGTCTTCTTGGCCCTCGGACTCCATCAATTTCGATACATGTCCTTTTTCTTCATCTTCTCGACCATCCCGATGGCTCTGCACCTCGATCGCTTGATCCCCAGCAAGTTGCCTCAGCTGCAAATTCAGCGGGCGCTCGTGACCGCCGCGATTCTCGGCGCATGTGTGCTCCCTCTGACATTCATTCAGATCAGGCCCGCTCTGGCGTTACCCGAGATGATGTCGGAGCAGGACGCCGAATATCTGCAAACGCATCTTTCGCATGCGCGGGTGCTCAATCACTGGAACGTCGGAGGATATTTGATCCTCCTGACTCATGGAACGGTCCCCCTGTTTGTGGACGGACGGGCTGCCACCGCCTATCCTGATGAACTGTTGCGAGATTACTTCCGGCTGGTGCACTGGGAGATCGACGAAAACACCTGGGACGACGTGCTCGAAAAATATCACATCGACGCCGTGCTATGGCTCAGGGGACATGAAGAATTAAGGCAGTTTCTCGTGGCAAAGCGAGGGTGGAAGGAGGCCCATACCGGCGTCTACGAAAGCGTCTATGTCAGACCAGGCATGGCACGTTAATAGACGCGCAAGACGATCGCTTCCTCGTCCGAGCCGACCTGCGGGTAGGTTCGCAGATAGTCGTCAGGACTGCCGTCAGTCTCGTTCCAGACGAAGGAGTGGCCCTTGGAGCGGCGCAGCACGATATATTTGACATGAGCTGCCGTGAGTTGACGCTGCTGGAGCGCAAGATTGCCAGTTTCGAGTTGGTCGGCCAGCGTGACACCCAATTTGCGTGATGTTTCGCCAGCAACGATAGGATGACCATGGCAGGCCGACAGTGCCATGGCGATGTTCCCCGCAATGTAGCCGCGCGGCAGATCCAGGACGCCGAACCTATCGGAATCGCCGGCGATCGCAGCGAGCGCGGGCGAGCAGCGTAGCGGCGTCGCGGCGAGGTTGGTCGGAAAGAAGTCGAACAGGATCGCAATCGCGGCAAACGCCATGCAAGCGCGTTGCCTGATGCCGATCCGGCGGGCGGCAATCACGCAGGCTTGTGCCAGGCCGAGCCCCAGGAACATATAGACCATGACAATGGCCCGGGCAGGCGTGCGCACATTCCCGAAGAAAGGCAGCTTGGCCAGGACGAAATAGGGCAGAGGCAGCCCGGAAGGATGCCCTCCGATGTGCAGCGTCTCCCCAGCGGCAAGCACGAGAAAGAACAGCATCCCGACCAGCGCGTAGTGCATCACCCGCTTGTCGGTCTCGGTTTTGCAGGCGAACGCCCAGGCCAGCGCCGCGAGATTGGCGAGGCCCAGATAGACCGTGGCCTCCCAGGGATTGCCGGTCAGGCGGGCATAGATGCTCTCCCCGAGCCGAGCCAGAAAATGGCTGGGTGGAAACACGACCAGGGCAAAAAGATCGGCGACGAACGCGTTGGTGCCTGCATTGGCGGGACCACGGGCCATGATCATCGGTATCAGCCACGGCGAAAGCAAGAGAATGCTGCCGATCACGCAAAGCATCGGCGCAGCGAGCTGCCATTTTTCCGGCCATTTCCGATCTCGGCTGCATCGAAACACAAGATCAAAAGCCATGAAGTAGAACGCGTAGAACAGATAATACCAGCATGACAGCGCGCTGAGTGCCATCATCGCGCTTGCCGCGGCGAGATGGAGATAATTCCGCTCTTCGAGGGCCTTAAGATAAAACAGCACAAATAGCGGCAGGAATTCGATCGTCGCGACATGAGCGTGGTGCATCACTTGCGCCACGTGCCAGGGGTTGAAGGCAAAGACGAAGCCGGCCAACGCCGCCCCCGCGTTGCATCCCGTGCGCTCGCCCAGGAGATGACGTACCAGCAGGAACATCGCCGCAGCAGAGAGCGGAAAAGAGGCCAGCAATGTCAAATTTTGGAAGAGGATCAGATCGGTGAGGCTGGTGCCGAATATGTGGCCAAGCAGCATCACGGCTGCGACCTGCGGCCAGGCAAACGAATGGTAGCTGAGCGATGTGCCCTCGGGATAGCGGATCTGGTTCGTGAACAGAAAGTCGCGCCAGCCGTGGGCTGTTGCCGCGTGCCAACTGTTCCAGAAATCCTGCATATTGTCTTCTTCCGGGCCGATCAGCGCCGATGACAGGTGCCCGAGCCATGGCCAGAACAGCAGGATGGTCAGGACGACAAAGCCGCCGACAACCAACGGCATCGTTGCCGTGATGATCGGCCGGCGCGTGACCGCGCCCGCGCTTGTGTCCAGCGCAACCATCACGAGGACCGCCTTGAGCCCGACGGCGGATGCGGCCCACCGGCTCGTTCTCTGGCGGAGAATTCCCTGTCTGAAACAGCGGCGCGACTGGAGGGCATGACAAATACGGGCATGCCACCCAGATAGCCTGTCGGCCATTTACAACAACTTAAGGTAAGAGAGCGCAGGTCACGCGCGCTTGGTGCTGCGCTTTGCATCGTCGACCGCCGATCGACGGTCCGCTCTTCCGCTCCGACAATCCTATCCGACGGGTATTCTGATTTCGCCCAGCCCCTCGATTCCTCCAGTCATCACCTGGCCTCGCCGCACGGGGCCGACGCCTTCCGGCGTTCCCGTCATGATGAGGTCACCGGGCTTGAGCGCCATCGACTGCGAGCAGATCGCGATGATATCAGGCACGGGCCAGATCAGCTTTGAGATGTCGGAATCCTGCTTGAGCGTGCCGTCGACGGCAAGCCAGATGCGCCCGGCGTTGGGATGGCCGACTTCCGAGACCGGTCGCAGCGGCGCGATTGGCGCCGAGAGATCGAAACCCTTGCCCCAGTCCCAGGGACGGCCCTGCTCGCGGGCCTGAAGCTGGAGATCGCGACGGGTCAGATCGATGCCGACGCCATAGCCCCAGACATGATCGAGCGCGCGCTCGTTACGGATGTCCGTCCCGCCCTGCCCGATCGCGACGATCAGCTCGATCTCGTAGTGGAAGTTGTTGGTCTGCGGCGGATAAGGAACCGTCGTGCCGTCGTCGACGACCGTGTCGGCGGGCTTCATGAAGAAGAACGGCGGCTCGCGGTCGGGATCGCGCCCCATCTCGCGGGCGTGCGCCGCGTAGTTGCGACCGACGCAGATGATCCGGCGCACCGGAAAGCGCGCCGAGGAATGATGGACGGCGACGGAGGCTTGCGGCGGCACAGGCAGAACGAAGTCGGGGTAAGAGATGGCGTCAGGCATTGCCACGGTCCTCTCGGAACAGATGCAGAGCTTCCTGAATGGGTCGGTCGGAATAGGAGAAGATCACGGCATCGCCGCCGATCGCCTCGTGACGCACACGATGCCAGGACGGAACGACGAAGATGTCGCGCCTGCTCCAGTCGACCACGATGTCCTCGCCTGTCCGAGACGAGATGATGCTGCGGCCCTGGCCCTCGATCGGCACGAACACGGCGGCATCCGTCGAGCGGTAGGCTGCTGTGGAAAAGCCCTTCGGCAGCAGCTGGATGAAAGTCGCCATGGTGGCCATGGCGTGATTGCCCGTGATCGGATTGGTGTAGCGCATCTTGAGGCCGTGGCAGGGATCCCAGGCGGCGGCGCGCCGCAAGCGTTCGAGCTGTTCGCGCGTGCGTGCATAGGGATAGTTGAACGCCGGCGAGGTGCCGCCACCTCCCCTGTGATCGACCGGCAGCAGGTTGTGGCCATAGCGGGCGTCGCTGTCGCCGACGGGCCTCGTGATCGGCTGCTCGTCGACGTCGAGATGCTCGGCGAAGGATGCATCCAGCATCTGAATGACGGGGATGTCGAGACCATCCAGCCAGAACACCGGCTTCGAGCTGGGGTTGCCGTGATCGTGCCAGGCCCAGGGTGGGGTGATGATGAAATCGCCCTCATGCATGATGGTGCGTTCGCCGTTGACCGCCGTGTAGGCGCCCTCACCCTCGAGGATGAACCGTAGCGCGGATTGCGTATGGCGGTGCGCCGGCGCAACCTCGCCCGGCATCACCAGCTGTACGCCGGCGTAGAGATCCGTCGTGATCTTCGATTGGCCGCGAAGACCGGGATTTTCGAGCACGAGAACCCGCCGCTCCGCCTCCTTCGCAGTGATGAGACTTCCGGCCTCGAGCATGTAGGCGCGGATCTCGTCGAAGCGCCAGGATGCAGGGCGGCACGCGCTTCTCGGCTCCGGCGTGACGAGATCGGCCAGCGACAGCCACAAGGCCGTCAGGTTTCTCTTGTCGATCTTGTCGTAGAACGCCCGGCGCTCGGGCGTGTCGGCGGTTGGCGCCATGATGGCTTGATGGGACATGGTCTGTCTCGCTGTTAGTGATGGAGTGTCGCCGCCGACGGCACGAGCTTGAGTGACGGCTCGCGCCGGCGCAGGGCGATCACCGCAAGGCCCGCCAGCACCGCCGGCACCGCCGCGGTCAGGACGACGGACTGCGCGTCCCATCCGAAGCCGAGCAGCACGCCGCCCGCGACCGGGCCGATGATCGAGCCGATGCGGCCGACACCCAGCGCCCAGCCCACGCCGGTGGAGCGGATCTCGGTCGGGTAAAGGCCGGCGGCCAGCGCGTTCATGCCGATCTGCGCACCGACCACGCCGAACCCGGCGAGGAAGGTCGAGGTCATCAACGTCCAGACATTGGCCGACCCGAAGGCAATCCCCGCGATGAAGAGGGCCGAAGCCAGATAGGCGCCGCCGAGCACCAGATAGGGATCGAGCCGGTCGACGAAGCGGCCGAGGACGATCGCTCCGACGACGCCCCCGGCATTCAGCACCGCAGTCGAGAGGATCGCGATGTTGAGGGGCAGCCCGCTCGCCTTGAGCAGCGAAGGCATCCAGTTCACGAGGAAGTACATGACGAGCAGGTTCATGAAGAACGCGATCCAGAGCAGGACCGTCATCGATGCGCGGCCTTCGGCGAGGAGCTTCGTCGCCGGGAAGCCAGATCCTTGGAAGCCAGATACTTGGAAGCCAGATCCTTGCGAACCATGCACGACGTAGCGGCTCGCCGCGGTCGCGGAGATATCAGGATCAAGCCTTGCGAGCAATTTCGCGATCCTGACATCTGCGACCTCGCGTGTCAGGAGATAGCGGATCGACTCGGGCAGCCAGGCGAACAGCACGATCAGGGTGAAAAGCGGAAGCACGCCGCCGACAACGAAGACCGCCTGCCAGCCGAACGCTCCGATCAGAGGCGCGCTGATCAGGCCGCCGATCGTCGAGCCCAGCGGAAAGCCGCAGAACATGATGGCGATGAGCAGCGCGCGCATCCGCTTAGGCGCGTATTCGCTGGTCAGAGCGACGATGTTGGGCATGGCGCCGCCGAGGCCAAGGCCGGTCAGGAAACGGTAGACCAAGAGCTCGTTCAGCGTGGTCGCACGCGCCGTGACGAGTGCGAACATCCCGAACAGCAGCACGGACAGCAGGATCACGCTCCTGCGGCCGAACCGGTCGGCCGCCGGGCTGAGGACGAATGCACCGACGGCGAGTCCAGCGAGGCCGGCGCCGAAGATCGGACCGAAGCCGGCCACGGCGATCCCCCATTTCTCGGCGATCACAGGTGCGACATAGGCGATCGCCTGTGTGTCGAAACCGTCGAGCAGCGCGATCCATGCGCAAAGAACCAGGATCAGAAGCTGGAGGCGTCCAAACCGCGCCTCTTCGATGACCTCGGTAACGTCTACATCTTCAGCAGCGGACATCACGAACTCCAGTGAGCGTGGGTTTCTAAAGCGCGATGAGATTGGGTTGAATCGTCATCGCGCTTTAGCTCTTTGTTTGAGCATGATCTCCGCGCAAACGCGTTCCGCTGATGTCGCGAGGGAAAACCGCTTCACACTTTTCCGGATCATGCTCTAGGCTGTGACTTCCAAGCGACTTTGAGAGAAGGAGGAGGCCCGATCAGGCCACCAACGGGGCGCTGCGCAGCTTCTGCCGGTCGATCTTGCCCGTTCCCGTCTTCGGCAGTTCGGACCGGTATTCGATCAGGCGCGGATATTTGTAGGGAAGCAGCTTCGACTTGACGTGATCCTGCAGCTCCCGCGTCAACGTCTCGCTCGCCGCATGACCGTCCCGAAGGATCACGAATGCTTTCGTGGTCATGCGGCGGTCGGGAAGCTCGAGGCCAAGGACCGCGCATTCCCGGACCGCGGGATGATCCGACAGGCAGAGCTCGATCTCGACCGGGTAGATCCACTGGCCGCTCACCTTGATGAGATCGTCGACGCGGCCGACGAAGGTGAAGAAGCCGTCGGCATCCTCGACGAGCCTGTCGCCGGTCCAGATCCATCCCGCCTCGCGCATGGTCTGCGCGGTCTTGTCGGGCCTGTTCCAGTAACACGGCGCGTTGGAGTGACCGCGGACCCACATCACGCCTTCTTCGCCTTGCGCGACGGGCTGCCCTTCGGGCGTGGTCAGCCTGAGCTCATAGCCGGGAACGCGCTTGCCCGCGGTCCCGGTCTTCCTCCGCTCGCGCGTGTTCGACAGATAGATGTGCAGCACTTCGGTCGATCCGAGCCCTTCGACGATTTCGAGCCCGAAGCGTCGCTTCCAGTCGTTGAAGATGTCCTGCGACAGCACTTCGGCGGCCGACAGGCTGAGGCGCACGCTCGACAGATCGGCAGTTTCGATGCGCGGATGATGCAGCAGCGCATTGTAGAGCGTCGGCAGGCCGAAGAAGAGCGTCGGCCTGAACCGCTCGATCAGGTCCAGGACGGCGCCAGGCTCGGGCCGCCCGGCCAGCAGGATCGTGCTGGCGCCGACCGAGAACGGGAACGTGATCGAATTGCCGAAGCCGTAGGCGAAGAAGATCTTCGGCACCGAGAAGCAAATGTCGCTCTCCTCGATTCCCAGGATGTGACGGCCGAAGCTGTCGGCCGTGTACGCCATGTCGTGCTGCAGATGCACGATGCCCTTCGGCCGGCCGGTGCTGCCCGAGGAGTACATCCAGAACGCCATGTCGTCGCGGGACGTCGGCGCAGCATCCAATTCGCAAGGAAACTGGGCGAACCATTGGTCACCACCCAGAACCTTGACCGGGGACTCGACCGCGACCTCGCCGTTGAGCATCACCAACGTATGCAGCTGCGTTCCTGCGACCGTCTCCCGGTCGAACAGGGCGGCATATTCGGCGTCGACGACCGCGACCGGCGCGGCCGAATCCTGCAGGTAGAAGCCGATGAGGTCCTTGGGCGACAACGTGTTGATCAGCATCGGCACGAAGCCGGCACGAACCGCGCCGAAGAATGTCGCGGGATAGGACGCCGTGTCGTTCAGCAGGAGCAGCACGCGGTCACCGCGGCGAAGCCCGAGCGAGCGAAGCGCGTTGCCGCATTGGGCGGCCCTGGCACACAACTCGCCATAGCTGGTGTTGCCGGCCGCGGTGTAGATCGCGACCTTGTCGGCGCGGCCGGCGCCGAGATTGCCGAACAGGATTTCGCTGGCGTTGTAGCGCTCTGGCATATCGAAGCCGATCTCCTGCGCGCAGGGCGCATCATCAGGCACATGGTCCACGATCGCATTCGAGAGCGTTTGGTCGATTCCGTCCGTCATGGCAGCGCTCCTCATCATCGCTACGTGCTGGGGACCAATGAACCGGCGTCGTAACGCGCCATGAAGCGCGGCGACATCGCGCGGAGCTGGCTGTCGTCGATCCGGCCGGAACGGGTGATGTAGCTGTAGCCGAAATCCAGCGGAGCCAGCTTCATGTGGTCGGCAAAGCGCTGGTACCAGGCCGCGCTGGTCCTTGCGGCCTTGACCAGCTTCTCCACCACCGGGCGGCGCGTGGCTTCGTAATGCTCCAGCGCATGGCGGAGATTGCGCGGTTCGCCGTCCAGGGCGTTGACGAGGGCGATGACGTCCTCGAGGGCGAGGCGCGTGCCCGATCCGATCGAGAAATGCGCCGTGTGGAGCGCGTCGCCGACGAGGACCATGTTGCGGTGCGACCAGCGGTCGTTCCACAGCCAGGGAAAATTGCGCCAGACCGATTTGTTGCCGACGAGAGGATGCCCTTCGAGCGTGTCGGCGAACACCTTTTGGCAAAGCGCCCTGCTATCATCCTCGGTCTTCTCGGCAAAGCCGGCGCGGAGCCAGGTTGCACGATCGCACTCCACGATGAAGGTGCTCATCGTCGGCGAATAGCGATAGTGATGGGCGTTGAAACAGCCGAACTCGGTTTCGACGAAGGTCTGGGTCAGCGTTTCGAAGCGCTTGGTGGTGCCGTACCAGGCGAACTTGTTGTCGTCATAGGAAAGCGACGTGTTGAAGTCGCCTTCGTAGCTCCGTCGCACCAGCGAGTTGACGCCGTCGGCGGCGACGATCAGATCGTATCCTGCGAGCTCGTCGACGGAACGCACGAGCTTGCCGAAATGCAGATTTGCGCCGGCGGATCGCGCGCGCTCGGTCAATTGCGTGATGAAATCGAGCCGCCCGACCGCGGAGAAGCCGACGCCGTCGAGCACGACGCGTTCGCCGCGATGAACAAGCGTGATGTCGCGCCACGTCTCCATGCGGGCCGAAACGGCATCGGCCGTGTCAGGATCATCGGCGCGAAGGAAGTCGAGCGCCTTGTCGGAGAAGACGACACCAAATCCCCAGGTTGCTCCTTCCGGATTCTGCTCGAAGACATCGACATGGGCCTCGGGATGCCGACGCTTCCAGAGAGCGGCGAAATACAGGCCCGCAGGACCTCCTCCCATCACCGCAATGCGACTGAGCCGCATGACCTTCCCTTCCCTGTTGCGTTTATCATCCGCTTCTAGTTTCCCATTATGCAATAGATTTCACCTGATGCAATATCTTTCTTGCACAGTGAGGAATCATTTTTCTTATGAGGAATGGACGCGACGCGTTTAGGCTTCGCGCCGACAGGCTTGCCGGGAGGGTCCTTGGATGTTCGAGACAGCTTTCACGATCGAATGGGGCGATTGCGACGAAGCCGGAATCGTCTTTTATCCCAACTACTTCTACTGGTTTGACTGCACCTGGCAGCGCTGGCTGCGTCACCGCGGATTGAGCCAGCGGGAGCTCAAGCGGCGCTTTGGCAGCGTCACGCCGCTGGTCAATGTCGGGGCCCAATTCATGGGGCCTGCCCGCTACGACGACGAGCTGGTGATCCGCGCAGCGGTGACCGAGTGGCAAGAGCGGCGGTTTCGAATCGACTACAAGCTGTGGAGCGGAAACGTGCAGATTGCGAGCGGCTTCGAACAGCGCGCCTGGGCCGCTGTCACCGATACGGGCGAACTCCGCGGTGCGAGCGTGCCGCAGGAGTTCAAGGACATGTTGAGATGAAACGGACGCGGGCGAAAGAGACTGACGACGAGAGCGGCGGGACGGCCCCTGGCGGTATCCAGGCTCTCGACGCCGCACTTTCGGTCCTGCGAGTCCTCAGGTCCTTCGATGGGCCGGCGACGCTATCGGATATCGCAAGGGAAGCCGGCATGCCGCCGAGCAAGGTGCATCGCTATTTGGCGAGCTTCATTCATGCCGGCCTTGCCGTGCAGAAGGAGCGGTCCGGCCGCTATGACCTCGGCCGCGAAGCCGCCGAACTGGGGGTCGCGGCCATCAGCCGGAACAATTTCGTCGTCCGCGCCTCCGATGAACTCGAGGAATTGGCCGCGACCACAGGGCATGCCGCGCTGCTCGCTGTCTGGAGTCACAACGGCCCGACCGTGGTCAGACTGGAGCGAGGCCCTCATCTGACGACCACGTCGATCGGTCTGGGCAGCACATTTCCCTTGCTGGACTCCGCGACCGGACGCGTCTTCCTCTCCTATCTGCCGCCCCCGCAACTGGCCGTGCGGCTGCAAAACGAACTCGAGCGTGCCGCCTCCGTCGGCGTCAGCTGGCCGGATCTCAATCCCGACATGGCAAGTGTCGAGGCCGTGACGACGAAGATCCGGCGCGAACGCATCGCCTATGTCGACGGACGCTACATTCCGGGCCTGGTCGCGATCTCGTCCGCGATCACGAACTGGCAAGGCGAGATCGAAGTGGCCGTGACCTTGTTCGGCACGCACAGGGGCTTGCTGCAGCCCGACAGTCCCGCGCGCGGCGCCCTGATCGATTTTGCCGCCCGTCATTCGATCGTTCCACCGGCCCAATTCGGCAATTCGCGCCGCGTGCCAAGCGATCGATGACGCGCATTGCGAATAATGAAACGGCGTTCTATAAATTTTCCGACCAATTGGAGAACCATTCATGCCCGTCGGATTCAGAATCTTGAAGCGCACCAGGAAGATCGGCACTGAGGTGGTCGAGCGTTTCGCGCAGCTACCGGTCGCCAATGTCAGCGACAGCATGTCGCGCCTGACGGCCGGCGGTGCGCGGCTTCGCCCGATGCATAGGAGCGGCGGGCTCGCGGGTCCCGCGCTGACGGTCAAGACGGCGCCCGGCGACAATCTGATGGTGCACAAGGCGATCGCGCTGGCCGAGCCCGGCGACGTCATCGTCGTCGATGCCGGCGGCGATCTCACCAATGCCATTACCGGCGAGATGATGTTGATGCAGATGGTCAAGCGCGGTGTGGCCGGCCTCGTCATCAACGGCGCGATCCGCGATGCCGGCTTCATCCGCGGCCAGACCTTTCCGGTTTTCGCGGCCGGCGTGACGCATCGCGGCCCCTACAAGAACGGCCCCGGCGAGATCAACGTTGCGATCGCGATCGACGGCATGGTGATCGAGCCCGGCGACCTCATCATCGGCGACGATGACGGCCTGCTGTGCGTGCCGTTCGATCAGACCGAGGCGGTATTCAAGGCGGCCACGGCGAAGTTCGAGGCCGAGCAGAAGCAGATGGCCAATATCGAAGCCGGCACCCACGACGCCTCCTGGGTGGACAAGCAATTGCGCGAGCTGAAGTGCGAAGGCATCGACTGAGATGCTTTCGCTTCAGCGGCTGGATTAGAAGCCGAACAGCTCGGCGGGATTGTCCACCAGGATGCGCCGGCGCGTCTTTTCGTCCGGTGCCCAGTCGGCGAGAAGATCGAGCAACAAAGAATCGTCAGGCTTGGTGCCGCGCTGGGTCGGATGCGGCCAGTCCGTGCCCCACAGGATGCGCTCTGGCGTGGCCTGAACGTAGGCACGCGCCACCTCGCTGGAATCGGCATAGGGCGGACCGAGCTTGCTGTCTTCGTAGGGCTCGGTGACCTTCACCCAGGTGCGGCCCTCATCGAGCATGCGGCGGACAGCGGCGAACGCAGGATGCTTGAGGCCATCGGGCTGGGGAATACGCCCGAGATGGTCGATCACCACCTTGGTGGGGAGCGACCGGATGACTTTCTCATGCATGACGATCTGATCGCCGGTCATCAGGATCTGCACGTGCCAGCCCAGCGGGGCGACTCGTCTGGCAAGCGCGGCAAGCATCTGCGGCGTTGTCGTGCCCCAGCTCTGCGGAGAGACGAAATTGACGCGGATGGCGCGGACGCCGGCCTCGGCCAGCGCGCGCAGCTCTGCTTCCTCGACATCGGTATGGACGACGGCAACGCCGCGTGACGAGGCGCCGAGCTGGCCCAGCGCGTCCGCGAGACACCGGTTGTCGACCCCGTAGGTCGACGGCTGCACCACCACACTCCTGGTGATGCCGAGCCGGCGCCGGAGATTTCGATAGTCGGCGACGGTCGCACCAGGCGGAAAGCCCTGGTGCCAATGCGGCGAAACAGGAAACCGTTCGTCGTAAATATGGTGATGGCAATCGCACGCATCCGCAGGAGCGTTCAAGCGCGGCGGCGCCGACCCCGTGCTGTTGGGCACCGCCTGCTCGACCCCGCCGGCCCAGGCGCCCGTACTCACAGCCAGCATGCTTGCAAGAACGCCGCGCCGGGTGATGGTGCGCTGTGATGACTTGCCGTGCTCGCTCATGATTTCACCGCCACCATGTCGGCCGCGCGCGCGACGTTGCGACCCAGCACGAGGACCAAGGTCGCGGCCACGGCGCACAGCAGCGCCAGCGGCAGCATCCCGAGCACGAAGCTGCCCGTCCGCTCCTTGACGAGGCCGACTACGTTCACCATCAGGCCGCCGCCGATCAGATTGGAGATCGCGTTGATGCCGGCGAGGCCGGCCGCGAGCGTGCTGGTCGAAAGCCAGCTCGCCGACAGCGCCCAGAACGGCCCCTTGAAGGCATAGGCGCCGACCAGGCAGAACGTCACCATGACGATGGTCGGCGCGACTGCCGTTCCGGTCAGGCTCAATGCCGTGAAGCCGCCGGCGGCGAACAGCAGCGGAATCGCCGTGTGCCAGCGCCGTTCGGCCGTGCTGTCCGAATGCCGTCCCCACAGCACCATGAGCACGGTCGCGATGCCGTAGGGGATCGCGTTGACGAAGCCGGTTTGCAGATTCGACAGGCCGAACGATTTCAGCAGCTGCGGTTGCCAGACCGACAGCACGCTGCCGGTGGCGGACGCGCCGGAGCAGACCAGGGCCATGACCAGGAAATATTTATTGGTCGCAAGCTGCCAGAGCGAGAGATGCCCGACCGGCTTGCGCGCGGCTGCATCCGCCGCCATGCGGGCCGTCAGCCAACCGCGCTGCTCATTGGTCAGCCAGGCCGCGCCTTCGGGCCTGTCGGTCAGGACGAACAGGCAGGCGAGCCCGAGCAAAACGGTCGGCAATCCCTCCAGGATGAACAGCCACTGCCAGCCGCGCAGGCCAAGCGCGCCGTCAAGCTCGAGCAGGCCGACGGATAGCGGCGACCCCAGGAAGGTCGCAAGCGGGATCGAGACCGTGAAGGTCGCCAGGATGCGCGCGCGATATTCGGATGGCAGCCAGTAGGTCAGATAAAGGATAGCGCCGGGAAAGAAGCCGGCCTCCGCCGCGCCCAGGATGAAGCGCATCGCGTACAGCGAATACGGCCCCACCACGAGCGCCATGCACGCCGTCACCAGGCCCCAGGTGATCATGATCCGGGCGATCCAGCGCCGCGCGCCGACTTTCTGCAGCGCCAGGTTGCTGGGGACTTCCACCAGGAAATAGGAGACGAAGAACAGGCTGGCGCCAAAGCCGAACGTCGCCGGCGTGAGGCCGAGATCCTTGTTCATCTGCAACGCCGCAAAGCCGACATTGACGCGATCGAGCAGTGCGAAGAAGTAGCAGATCATCAGGAAGGGCACGAGGCGCAGGATCACCCTGCGCATCGTCGCCTTCTC
The DNA here is from genome assembly GCF_028128715.1 of Bradyrhizobium sp. CCBAU 51745. NCBI lineage: Bacteria > Pseudomonadati > Pseudomonadota > Alphaproteobacteria > Hyphomicrobiales > Nitrobacteraceae > Bradyrhizobium > Bradyrhizobium sp. CCBAU 51745. Next base: position 43,079 of record NZ_LBJP01000081.1, read on the forward strand.
TATCGGGTCGATGTCCGTCCGAGCAGCCGTCACGTTTCTCTCCCTCTTTGCTTTTTGTTGTTGGCTCATTCGGCTGCTTTCGCGCTGGCCTGCATTTTGGTCGCGATCGCATCGATCGCGATCCTGTAATTCTCGGGAACGACGCCCCTGAAATGCTCCTTCAGGCCGAGGCTGTCCTTCCAGCGCAGCCGCGCCGCGGTCGCGCGCGCCATCAACGGCTCGATGCCAGCATCCTCGACCGCCTCGGCCGCCATCTCGACCTCTTCGGTACGCCGTTTGGCATGGATGACACCTGACGGTGTCAGGCTCTCGACCGTGTCCATGAACGGACGCGTCAGCGTCTTCGAGGCCGAGGCCAATACCGTCTCATCGAGGCCGTAGGATCGGGCCGCCAGCAGCGTCTCGTCGATCAGCGCCTCGATGCCCTTGATCAGGACGGAGCGCAGGATCTTGATGCCGGAGGCCGTGCCGAGTTTCTCGCCGACGAATTCGATGCTCATGCCCCAGGGCACCAGCAGGTCGACCACGCGCTGCCCCGCAGAACCGCTCGACATCATGTGCATCGCATAGCCGTGCTTGGGCGTGCCCATGATGGAGCCGTCACCGAGCGTGGCGCCGGTGCCGGCGAGCCGCTCGGCGACGCCGTATTTCACCTTCGGCGTGGCCGAGGCGAAGTCGAGGAAGGTGTGGCGGCCATCGAGAACAGGCGCGAAGGCATCAGCGCTTTCGAGCGACCTCGAGCCCGGCGTGACGCTGAAGATCAGCTCCGCCGCATCGGCCAATTCCCGGTTGGACCTGACCAGTGTCACGCCCGCGGCCCTGGCTCGGCCCTGGATCAGATCGGCATACGGACCGTCGAAGGCGTATTTGTCGTAGCAGAAGATTTGCTGCAGGCCCGCCTCGCGCAGCCCTTTGCCCAGCGTGCTGCCGATCTCGCCATAACCGACCAGACCGAGACGGAACTGCTTTCGTTCGCTCATTTTCAAATTCCTTTCGAGAGGGACGCGATGGGGCCGGTGCGGCCGTCAGCCGTTCCGGCCTGTCGCTGCAGACTGGCGCCAACCAGGCGGATCAGGATGGCGGCCAGGGCAAGAAACGCGGCCACCGAGATCAGGGCCCAGGAGAAGCTGTCGGTCGACTGCTTGATCACGCCGATGAAATAAGGACCGACGAAGCCGCCGAGATTGCCGATCGAGACGATGATGGCGAGGCCGCCGGCGGCGGCGCTGCCGGTGAGGAAGCTCGACGGGATCGGCCAGAAGGTCGACTGGTAGCACATGATGCCGATCACGGCGCCGCAGAGCGCGACGATCGAAACCAGCGCGGACGATGTCGCGTAGCCGCAGACGATCAGCGAGGCCGCGCCGACGAGCAGGCCCGATGCCACGAACCAACTGCGCTCGCCGCCATTGTCCGACAGTCGCGCCCACAGCATCATGGTGATGGCGCCGCAGATATAGGGAATGGCGGCGATGAAGCCGACGGCGACGACGCCGAAGCCGAGCCCCTTGATGATCTGCGGCATCCACAGCCCGAGACCGACCGAGCCGATGATGGCGCAGAAGTTCACGGCCGCGCAGGCGAGGACGCGCCAATTGATGAAGGCGTCCCTGAGCCGCGAGGGATGTTTTGTGGCAATGGCCTCGCGCTCTGCTGCCAGCACCTCAACGAGCCAACGCCGCTCGTCAGGGCTCAACCACTTGGCCTGCTCCGGCTTGTCCGTGAGCGTGAAGAAGCACACGATTCCCAGGAGGGTCGCCGGCAGGCCCTCGAGGATCAAGAGCCACTGCCAGCCATGCAGGCCGCCGAGGCCATCGAGGGTGAGCAGCGAGCTCGAGATCGGTGCGCCGATGATGTTCGCGATCGGGATGCCGAGCAGAAATGCCGCCGTCGCCGTGCCGCGGATGCGCGCCGGAAACCAGTAGGTGAAATAGAGGAACACGCCGGGCGTGAAGCCGGCCTCGCCAAGCCCGAGCAGGAAGCGCATCACGCCGAAGCTGACGGGGCCGACCACGAACGCCGTTGCTGCCGAGATCAGGCCCCAGGTGATCAGGATGCGGGCGATCCATTTGCGGGCGCCGACGGCCTGCAAGGCCAGGTTGCTCGGCACTTCCGCCAGGAAATAGCCGAAGAAGAACAGTCCGGCGCTCCAGCCGAATGCGGACGGCGAGATGCCGAGATCGCCGTTCATCGTCAGGCTGGCGATGCCGACATTGACCCGGTCGAGATAGGCGACGATGTAGCAGAGCAGCAGAAAGGGCACGATCCGCCACAGCACCTTCGCGAGGATCTTCTCCTCCTCGGCTGTGAAGCCCTGTTGGACTGAAGCGGCAGCGACGCTTGCCATGGGTTCCCTCCCGGGGCGCCGGTGTTGTCCCGGCCGTGGGAAGCGCCTTAGCAAAAACAGAACGCCGTTGCAATTTTTTTTGCAACGGCGTTTCATTTTGTTGGGCGCTCGATGGGGGTTCCCAAAAAAGTGGAGCTCCGCCCGTCGGTTGGTGCGTCGTCGCCGCCCCAATCTCTACTGTCATGGCCCGGCTCGACCGGGCCATCCAGTACGCCGCAGCTTCTCGGCTCAATCACGACCGTCTCGGAGTACTGGATCGCCCGGTCCTAGTGCGCGATTGCGCACTGGCCGGGCGATGACGCCGTGTGTGGGGGGAGCGACTAATCGGCGTGCGAGAACATCGCCAGGCCCGGCGTTTCGAGCTCGGCACGCAGGAGGGTTCCAGTACGGCTCTCGGTGATGAAGAGGCTCTTTCGCTCTGGGCCGCCAAAGGCAAGATTGGTGGTCCCGACGCCCGCGCAGGAGACGATGCGGTCGAGCGGTTCGGCCAGCGGCGACAACCGCCAGACCGAGCCGAAACCGGTGTGGCAGACCAGAAGGTTGCCGCCGTCATCCAGCGCCAGTCCGTCGGGACCACCCGGGCCGCCGTGCAGATGCGAGAAGATGCCGACCTTGGTGGTCAGGCCGCTCGCCGGCAGCGGCACGCGCCAGATCTGGTTGGCGCGCGTCACCGCGACCAGCAGAAAGCTTTCCTCGGGATCAACGACGATGCCGTTCGGGCTCGGGATCGTGTTGATGAGGCAGGTGAGCCGGCCGTCCGGCGTGAGCTTCCAGACCCGGCCCGTCGGATCATGCATGCCGGTCTGGCCCTGGTCGGTGAAATAGAGATTGCCTGAAGGTGCGAAGACGAGGTCATTGACGCCCTTGAAGCTCTCGCTCGCCGCCGTTTCCAGGAACGGCGTGACGTTGCCGCTGGCGGGATCGAGCAGCATGATCCCGCGCTTGTAATCGGTGATGAACACGCGGCCGTCGCGGTGGATCTTCAGGCCGTTCGGCCAGCCATCATATTCGGACACCAGCTCCCACCCCCCGTCAGCGCTGACGCGGAAGATGCGGCCATGGGGAATGTCGGTAACGTAGAGCCGCCCCTGCCGATCGAAGGACGGTCCTTCGAGGAAGGAGTCGATCTCGCGTCCGGCCTGATTGGCATCGGCCCAGGCGGTGCGGCGCGGTTTGCGAAGATGATCAGGCAGTCGCGTGAAGATGCTGGTCTCGATCCGGCGCGGCGGGCTGAAGAATGTCATGGGCTGGCCTTTGTGACGCGCTTGGCAGAACATAGAGTTCGACAGGATTGTCGCCCGCCGAAGCCAACGTCGCAAGCTAAAACGAAATTGCGTTTCGTTTTAAGCCGAACCGGCTCGCCTGCGTCCGCTTTTCGCCGTGCCGGAGGACGGAGTTCCGCCGCAGGCCAGGGTCAGCTTGCTTGCGGCCTCGACCAGCGCCGGCTTGATCTGCTCCGCCCGCGCGCTCGTGAGCCGGCTGACCGGCCCTGAGATCGCGAGCGCCCCGATCAGGGAGTCGCCGATGCCGAAGACGGGCATGGCGAGAGCGGCCGCATGAGGATCCGTCATGCCGGAGGTGAACAGCGGCAGCTCGTCATCCGGCCCGGGCGGCCCGGACTCATACCGCCGCAGCGTTTGCGCGATGGCAGACTTGTCCATCGGACGCGTATCGCCCGGCTGCACGGTCATCCGGATACGATTGCTGCTCTCCACCCGGAACAGACATAGCCTCTCCTCGCCATTGCGGACATAGAAGGACGTGGTCTCGCCGGTTTTTGCCGCGAGCTGCTCGAGCACGGGCATGACGTGGTCGGCCAGACGAAACGCCTGCTGATAGGCCGTGCCGAGGCGCAAGGTCTCCGCATCGAGCCGGTACGAGCCGTCAGGCAGGCGCGCGAGCAGCCGGTATTGCTGCAGCGACAAGGCCAGCCGCAGGATCGTGCTCTTGACGAGGCCAGTGCGCTCCGCGAGCTCGGCCAGGCTCAAGGCGCCGTCTCCGCGGCGGAACGCGGTCAATACCGCGAGCGCCCGTTCGGCCGCCGATACGCCCTTGAGTGCGGGCGGCTTCTTCACGGTCTGCTTTGCCATCTCACCCCTCGTCCTCGTCACGTCCTAAGGCATTCCGACCATGAGGAGAAGGGGCTACCCCATCGTAACCCCTCGCGTTCAGCTCCGCTCCGAGCGAATGTCGCGCATGCCGCACCCGAGTTTGCGCCCTGGCTGATGGCACGAGCACGGCCTTGGTGGTTGCGGGAAAGCAGGTGAAGTCGCTCGGCTCAAACCGGGCGTCGTTCCCACAAAGACGCCGCTGGAAGTTGAACAGATATTTACGCCCCGCGTGCTCGCGCGCGACCTTGTTGCCTATTGTTCCCGAATTCGCTCTTGAGGCTTGCATTGATCAATCGTGGCTCAAGACGTTCAAGCACCCTCGATTGAAGCCTCCTAGAATCGCACCTTATCTGTTTGCTTTGTTGTCTCTGGGGCATTTGATGTATTTCACACTGATCAAGCCGGAGGTCGCAACCGCGTCGATGCAGAGCAATCTGTCCTTGCTCGAGGCTCTCGCCGGCGTTGCGCGGACGCAATTCACGACGCTATTGGACCAACTCGCCGATTTGCAAAGCCAATCCGTGGCGGCCTCCGCTATCGAGCGCGACGGCCATGGCGGCCTCATCGGTGCCAGGCGGGATATGATTGCCATCATCAAGGTGATGCAGCGAATGGCGGACGAGCTGTTGCAGGAGTCGAAACAGTCGTGGGAGTCGGTCGGATATATTTCCGGCAACGTCCACAAGATCGCCTTTGGGCGGCGGCGACTGCTCGGCGGGCGAACGCCGAACGATCTCCATGCGGCCGCCGTCGAAGAAAAGCTTCGGCGAACGCCCCGGCTGATGATTTCGCTGCTGGAGGTGGCCACGATTTTGGAAGAGGCATTTGCTGACCTGAGACCGGTCAAGAAAGAGCGCATAAGCGGCAACAGCGAGGGCTGCTCGGTCGACGTTGCCCCGGTCCAGTAGTTTCATATCGTCGACGGCTCGGATGCGGCCTTTCGTTGCGGCCCGTGTCACCCGGGATCGGTTCTCCACGAGCCGGCGACGGGAATAAGATACCTTCGTGCAACTTGTGACTGCGAACCAACGCCAATCCGAGATAAAGCGATCCGGCACATCAAGACCCGCAATGGCGCGGGCAAAGGGAGTATACGCCGACGGCAATGACTGGGGGTCGTTGCCGGCGGAGCGTCGAACGTAGAGCATGGACGATTGCGGACTCTATGGCGAGCGGCTCGCCACATTATTCCCGATGATCCGGCAGCCCAGCACGGGCCTCGTCAAGTCACTCCAGAAGGGAACGTTCGCCGCGGTGCGGATGACCCATTTCGGGCCGTCCAGCGATCCAACCTTGCCGTCACCGCCCGATGCAGCGTTCGCGCTGTGTCTGCGGCTGCGACGTCAAAGGGCCGAGGCATGGGTTGATGGACGCCATGCCCGCAAAGGCGCCGCGAAGGACGAGACGAGCATCTACGACCTGCGATGCGAGACGATCGTTCGCTTCCAGGATCCGTTCGATTTTCTTTATCTGTATCTGCCGCACAGCGCGTTGAGTGGTCTTGCGAGCGAGCTTGAGGCTGCGCACGTTCGGTTCGACATTGCGGCGGGTACGAACATCCGCGATCCTGTCGTGGCGCATCTCGGCAAGTGCCTGTTACCCGCGCTTGAGCGGCCGCACGAGGCCAACGAGCTGTTCGTTGGCTCTGTTGCGATGGCGCTCAACACGCATTTCCTTCACACCTACACCAGCATTCTTCCCGTCGATCGCCTGCAGCGCAGCGGATTGACACCCTGGCAGCTTCGCATCGCAAAGGACCTGATACGCGCTCATCTCGACGGGGAGGTTTCCCTGGCACACATCGCGACCGAATGCGGCTTGTCGACGGCCCATTTTGCCCGGGCCTTCAAGATCAGCACCGGCACTCCGCCGCATCGCTGGTTGATGGATCAGCGCATCGAGGAAAGCAAGCGCCTGCTCGTCGGCTCCTCGTTGCCGCTCATAGACATTGCGATCAAATGCGGCTTCTCCGATCAAAGCCACTTCACGAGAGCTTTCTCGGCGAGGGTGGGGACCACTCCCGGTCGCTGGCGGTTGATCAGAAAGAGCTGACCTCCGCTGACCCGCGCTTGCCTAACAAGAATGGTTACTCAATCATTGACGCTCTGCGGTTCATTAACGACGCAGGGCGAATTGGCTTCTGCCGAGGATCATGTTTGATAAATTGCGGATAGAAGCACGGAAAGGTGCAAATCCAGGCCGATCCGCTGAGGCCGCCTCCCTCGAACAGCTGATTCAGACGCGGGCTGCTCTTGGACGTGACCGGCCCGTTCACCGGCAAGGAGAGATGAGATGCAGGTCAGATCCGCGCTTCAGATCAATTTGCATCCGCTGGACGTGCGCCATGCGGTCCACATACTTCCGCATCAGCTCGAGGTGTGGGGCGATCAGGTCGATCGTATCGTCTTCACCGTCGACACCAGGCAGAGCAAGAGCGGCCGCTATGCCGGCGGCGCCTACGAGGAGAGCCGCCGGCGCCTGTTCGCATTGCTGGAGGCCATCGCGCGGAAGTCGCCAAAGGCGGAGATCGCCGAGGTCGACTATTCGCCGGCGGCGCTCGCGGCCGTGCGGCAGCGCTATTTCTCCACGTCCAGCGCCTATCCGGAAAAGGCCTTCGATGGCGGGCCGTTCCATGCCTATTTCTACGGTCTGTCGAAGGCGAATGCGGACTATGTGGTGCATATGGACAGCGATATGCTGTTCGGCGGCGGCAGCCAGGTCTGGCTGGAGGAAGCGATCGGCTGGCTGACGGCAACGCCGGGTGCACTGTTCGCCGGACCGCTTCCCGGTCCGCCCCGCTCTGACGGCACGCTCGGCGATCTGCATGGCGGGTTTCCCGGACTGACCGGGATCCAGCCGCCCGAGCGGCTCGCCGCCGCCTACCCGGCCTACCGCTTTCGCACCGTGAGCACGCGGATCTTCGTGCTTGATCAGAACAAGTTCGATGCGTCGGTCGGGGCGCTGGAGCTGGTGCGTCCGAATCTCAAGCGCCGGATCCGGGCAAGACTGTTTCACCAGTCGCCACTGACGATGCCGGCGGAGGAGATCATCTCCGCGGCCATGATGCGCAACGGGCTTTCCCGCATCGACTTTCTCGGTTCGGGCGCCGGGCTCTACTCGCTGCATCCGCCGTATCGCACCGAGGCTTTCTATCGAGAATTGCCGCAACTGATCGCACGTATCGTGGCCGGTGCGATCCCGGACGCCCAGCGCGGCGACTATGATGTCAATTCAAGCATGTTCGACTGGACGGAGGCGCTGCGGCAGAAGACCGTCAGCCGCCGCCTAGCCCGCGCCGCGCGCGCGCTGATGTCGAGCTGAGCAAGCCACCGAGACCCTGTTCATCTATGATCCAAGCTCCGTGATCATTCGCCGCAACAGCTCGGCGCGGCGTGGAAGCGCGGAGACCACGACATATTCGTTCGGCGAGTGCCACTCATTGCCGATCGCACCGAGACCATCCAGAGTCGGGGTGCCGACAGCCGAGGTGAAATTGCCGTCGCTGCCACCGCCGCTCGAGGTTTCGACGAGGTCGATATCCTGCTTGCGCGCGATGGATTTCGCGAGCGAGAACAGCTCCAATCCACCTGCAGTCCGTTCGAGGCACGGCTTTTCAATTTCCCCACTGGCCGTGACCGTGACGTCGCTGCCGATCGGCCCGGTGGACAAGATCGTCTCATCAACCAATCGGCCAGCCTCGGCGGAGGAGAAGCGGACATCGATGGTGCAGAAGGCGCGGCCCGCGACGACATTCCGCGCCGTGCCGCCACCGACTTCCCCGACATTGACCGTCGTTCCCGTCGAATAGTCGGTCAATTTGTCAAGCTCCACGACCTGGCGAGCAAGCTCCGAGATGGCGCTGCGGCCGCTCGCGTGAGCCGAGCCAGCATGCGCTTCCCGGCCCTCGACGTCGAGACGGTATTTCGCACGGCCCTTGCGGAAGGTGATGACCTCGTCCTTGCGGGCCGGCTCGGCGATCAGCGCGTAGCGGGATTCCCGCGCCAGCCGCTCGATGATGCGGCGCGAGGTCGGAGAACCGATCTCCTCGTCCGAGGTGTAGAGAAGCGTCAGCGGAAGGTGCGGCTGATGGACCAGACCGGCAATATGCTGAGCGGCTTTGAAGGCCAGAAAGCCGCCCGCCTTCATGTCTGCGATGCCCGGACCATGAAAGCGGTCGCCATCGCGGCGCATGGCGACCGACCCCGGCGGGCATACCGTATCGAGATGCGAAACGGAGAGGATGCCCGGCCCGCGCCCCCACGGCAGCCGGACCAGCAGATGGTCGCCCATTCCATCGGTCCCCGGAATTCGCTCCAGGCTGGCGCCGAGTTGTACAAAGTCTGTGGCAACGACGTCGAGCAGTCGCGCCATGTTGTCGACGTCACCGGTTGGCGTTTCGATCTCGACCCAGCGACGCAGGCCGGCGAGAAGCGATTCCGCTTCGGTTGACTGTGTTTGGTTCGGCATCATGCTCCCGCAAAATAATTGCAACGCCCCGCATCAATATTCGCGAGGAGTCAGCTCAGGCTGCCCTCATAGTCCTGCCAGATCGAAGCGGACAGGCGAAGATGGGTGTCCGCGGGATAGGTCGCGGACCAGTAATCCGCGCATTCCGCTCCCGTAGCATTCCATAGGCCAGGAAAATTCGCGATGTATGCAAGCACCTCTTCGAGCGCCTCGGCGTGGTGTCCCCAGCCGCTCCCTTTCGGATGCAGCGTCAGCGAGAAGTACCGACCGCGTCGATACTGGGCCTCGAACTCGCGAAGCCAATTTCGCTTCAGCGCATTGACCCGATCAAGGCCTGTGCCTTCGGTCGGAAACATCAGGAAAAACTGATCGTCGCAGCTGTAATGGTATGGAAGCGTCAAGAAAGCCTTGCGCTGCACGAAGTCCGCGACCCAATAGTGCGGAGCATCGTCCGCGAGCCCGTTGCCCATATAGCCGTAACCGGCATCGACCAGCAGGCCTATCGTCGCACCGGTCACGCTGCCGACGGCGAACGCGTCCTGCTGCCGGGGCAGGGAAAACCATCCCTTCGGCCGGCGTCCGACAATCCGCTCCAGCGTCGATGTCGTCAGCGCGATCCGTTCTCTCTCCTCCTCCACGCTCAACGCGCTGACATCCTCGTGCTTCCATCCTCCGGCGGCGATCTCGTGCCCGTCGTCGCGGATGGACTTGATGCGGTCGGGATGGATCTCCGCCATCACGGCGGGGACGACGAAGGTCGCGCGCAGACCATATCGCCGCAGCAGCCGCATGATGTTCTGCAGCCCGACCGTGATACCGAACAGCGAGGTCGGATGCGTGATATCGGGCGCGGTAATCCCTGAAGGTGTCGAGGCAGGACTGAGATCGACGACCACGCTGAAGCAACAACGCTTGCCGTCCGGCCAGCGGACTTCCGAATCCTTCATCCCGATTTCGTCCGATATCGTGTAGTTCTGCTTCCAGGGCATTGAGCTGGTCCTGACGGGCTGTCGTCGATTTTCAGGCGGGATGCCGGGCGAGCACGTGCCGCGCCAGATCCTCGCAGGTCGGGAACCACACGCCTGGAAGCTTCTTCATCTCGACGATCAGGCGCTCCAGCATATCGACTCTGGAGGCACGGCCCGACACGAAGGGGTGCAGCATGAAGTTGAGATAACCGCCTAGCCTGTACTGGTGCCAGAAGGCACTTCGCCACATCTCGAACACTTCATCCGGATCGAGCAGCCTTTGCGCGGCGGTCTTGCTGCCAGCCCAATTCGCGCTGAAATACATCGCGTCATCGATAGCAAAGTGCACCGGCAGCTGCACCATCCTGTTCATCCCGTTCTCGTCGTCCTGATAGAGCGGTGTGTAGGTGCAGGAGGTCGAGGAATTGTAGATGAAGCCCTGCCGCCGCAGCAGCGCGGGGCTGTGCTCGCTGCGGGTTCCAACGGGACGGCGACCGGCGACGCGTTCAAGCGCGGCGATGGTCTTGAGCAGATGGTCCTCCTCGAGCGCCTTGTCCTTGGGAACGTGATGCTCCCACATGTGATCGGCGATTTCATGCCCGGCTCTGGCCGCGCGGCGCAGGGCCTCCGGATAGAGCTCGCAAATGCGCCCCGGCGTGAAGATCGTGACCTTGATGTCGTGAGCTTCGTACATTTCCAGCAGGCGCCAAATCCCGATGCGGCCGCCGAACTCCCCTTTCGCGAGCTGCATCGGCGGCTCATTCGCAAGCCGGCGGGCCAGCATGGCATCGAAATCCAGCGTGAAGTTCACCGCCATCCGCACGCCGGGCGGAAGCACGAAGTCCGGAATCGGAAAATGCCGCGCCTCATAGGCAAGCGCCGCGGCCTTCAACTGTTCGACCTCATCGGCGAGCGCGGCGCTGGTCATCGGTTGCTCCCGGAGACTTTGGCAGGGCGAAGATTCATGCCGACGGCTGCTTCAGCGATCTTGAGACCGGCAAGCACGGAATTGACGACGGGTACGCCGACGCGATCCTGCAGACGTTCCGTCAGCTGCGGCGTGAACCCCATCCCCATGCAGCCCATGACCAGAATGTCTGCGCCATCGTCGACACAGGCGCGTGCTGCTGCCAAAATTCCATTGAAGGCTTCATCCGGTCTCCGGACGAGATCGAGCACCGAACAGCCGACCATGCGTTCAGAGACGAAGACGTCGGCGAGCCCAAGAGAACGAAGGCGCGCGAGCAGCCCTTTGGGCGTGGGATCGGACGACAGCACCGAGAAGCGTTCGCCGAATTGAGCCGCCAGGTGCATCGCGCTGCCGCCCGGCCCGATGACGGGAATATCGGTGAGGTCGCGAATGGCGGCAACACCGGGGTCGCTGAAGCAGCCGATGACGACGGCGTCGAAGCTCTCCGCGATCCATTTCGGAACAGCACGGAGAAGCTCGGGCACGACCCGGGCCGCGTCGGCGTTGGACTCGACGGCCGACGGCCCATCGGCGAGCGGCCAGACGTCGATGACGACATCGGACGCGGCGGCCTCCGACAAATATGCGCGGCGCCGCTCGATCTCCTCGACCCCGAGGGTACGGTGCATGGGACTGGTCAACTGATAGAGAATCCTGGGCTTCATGTCACCGTTGCTCCCGGGCAAGACGCAGGACGACGACCGCCGGATTGCGTCGTACCTTCCTGCTACTCGCGGCGAACATTCCAGAACACCGGGAAGCTGAAAGGGATCATGCCCTTGAGATCCGAACGGTAGGCCGGAGGTGTCGCAAATTGTCCGGCGAGAACGTAGTTGACGTTGTTGTGGAAGGCAGCCTGGATCTCGTCGCGATATTTCTTGCTCTCGGCAGGGCTCGACGCTTGGGAATACGCCTTCAGCAGCTTGCTCATCGCCGGATCGCAATACCAGCCGGGATTGTTCTCCAGGCAGTTCAACGACACCATCTGCTGCGCGAGTGGATTGACCAGATCGATACCCGCCATCACCAGCGGGGTCACGCTCCAGCCGCCCTCCGCCACCGGCGCCTTCTTCAGGCGACGCGCCGCAACCGTCGCGTAGTCCGATGTCCGCAGATCGACGTTGAAGCCCGCCTGCTTCAACTGGTCGGCCAGCACGGAGCCCACCGGATTGAGAATGGCGGATGTTCCCGCATGCAGAAACACCACGGGCTCGCCCTTGTAGCCGCCCTCTTTCAGGAGCTTCTGAGCGGCCTCCGGCCCGATGTCGCGGGAATATTCGGTGCCGGCGTCCGAACTTCCGTCGTTGCCGCACATGTAGATCGAATAGCAGGTGCGGTACATGTCGGCCGGTAGTCCCAGACCAGCCATGACGTCTTTCTGTTCGACCGCAGCCTGCAACGCCCGGCGTACAAGCGGATTGTCAAAAGGCGCGTGGGTGTGATCGACATTGATCGCAATCATGTTCTGGGCGATCGCCGGCTGCTTGCCGATCGTCACCTTGGGATTTTTGCGCAGCACGTCGATGTAATCGTAGGGCACGACCTCCAGAAGATCGACCTCTCCCTTCTGCAGGGCCGCGGCGCGGGTCGATTGATCGGGAATACTCAAGAGCTCGATGCGGTCAAAGTTCGCGACTTTCCCGCCGGCAAGACCATCTGCCGGCTCGGAGCGCGGGACATAGTCCGGATTGCGGGCGAACACCGCCTTGGCGCCGGGGCGCCACTCGTCTTTCAGGAAAATGAACGGCCCTGAGCCGACAACCTCCGGCACCGCGGTGTTCGCGTCCAGGCGGGCCAAGCGTGCCGGCATCATGACGGGTATCTGATGGCCGGGCTTGCCGAGTGCCTCGATGACGAAGGCGAAAGGCCGCTTGAGCTTTAATTCGAACGTCTTGGAATCGACCACCGTGAATCGGTCCGCGGCAGTCATCATTTGGGCACCGAAGCCCTCGCGCTTGGCCCAGCGCTCGATCGAGGCGACACAATCCTCCGACGTCACGGGCGCGCCGTCGCTGAACTTCAGCCCGTCGCGGAGATGGAAGGTGTAGGTCAGGCGGTCGGAGCTGACCTCCCAGCCGGAGAGCATCTGCGGCTTGTAGTGGCCTTCGCTGTCGATCGCCACGAGCTCGTCAAAAACGAGGTACGCGAACACGCGGGTCGCATTGATTGTGGTGATGATCGGATCGAGAACCTGAAGCTCGGTCTGCAACGAGACTTTCAGCACCCTGTCTTCGGCGTGCGCGGCCTCAGAAGCGCCGGCGAGACCGACAAGTGAAAGCGCGGCTGACAGCACAAAATGGCGCAATCCCACGGAGGACCTCTTTTGTTGCCAGATACTTCGTTGGCCCATGATGCGAGCTCATTGAGCCGCATCATCGACCCGATGAACCTACCGTCCCCGGCGTTTTTTCAGCAAACCACTTGTTTTGCGGCTGAGCATGATAAAAACTAAGCCTCATGGACACCGCTTCGAAACGGCACCGAGGCGGGTGAAAGGGCAGGTCAGCCGGTGTCACGTCTGTCGAAACGCGAGCGTCCGGCCCGTCGCCGTCTGCCGCCGCTCAACGCGGTGCGCGCTTTCGAGGCGGCTGCTCGTCACGTCAACTTTGCGCTTGCCGCCGATGAGCTGGCGGTGACGCCGGGAGCAGTCAGCCGGCATGTCAAGGCGCTGGAGGTCCAAATCGGCCGCAAGCTGTTCGATCGCTACCCGCAGTCGCTCGAGCTGACGGAGTTTGGCCGGACCTGGCTGCCCGTCGTGTCCGAGGCGTTTGATACGCTCGAAAGCGGGACTGCCCGGCTGCTGTCGGAGCGGCCGCGCGCGACATTCGCATTGAATGCGCCGACGGCTTTCGCCACCGGCTGGCTGCTGCCGCGCTTTGCCCGCTTCCATCGTGAGCAGCCGGAATTGACCATCAGGTTGCTCACCCAACCCGATCTGCCGGATCTTTTGCGTGAGGGTGCTCCTGATGCGGCGATTGCCCACGGCCGAGGCGAATGGCCGCGACTGAACGCCCATTTCCTGTTCGCCGACCGGCTGATACCGATGTGCAGTCCGGCCTACCTCGCTGCACAACGACGGCTTATCGAACCGGCCCATTTGCTCACCGAGACCCTGATCTCCACCGACGACACGGCGCAGGATTGGGCCGCCTGGTTTGCGATGGTCGGACTGCATGGCGAACAACCGCAACGCATGCTGCATTTCGCCAGCAGCGTGTTGCCCGCACATGCCGCCATGAACGGTCTCGGGTTTGCACTGATCGATCCCAGTCTGGTGACGTCGGAACTCGACCTCGGCCGGCTGATTGCTCCGCTGTCTTTCCCCCCGTTGATGCGAGGGACGGGGTGGTACCTTCTGCATTCGCGCGTTCGCCGCAAGGATCCCGTGATGATGACTGTCCGAAACTGGCTGCAACGCGAAGCCGGCTCCAGCGTCCGCCATATGTTTCCGAAACCGGGAGGCGCCTCTCGTTAGGCTTTCCGTTGAATCGGACTCCCGCGAATTGATCGAGGACATCAGATGAACCCCAGCGATTTGCCCGGCCAACCCGGTGTCGTTCCTCCCGGAGCGATCGGCCATAATCGCGGCGTTGTCGGCCGCAACTTCGCGTTCATCCCTCCGGAGGGTGTGTTGGTCAGCAGGCTTCCGGCGTGGAGATCGACAGTCGTGCGCTTTCTGGCAGCACCATCGCTCGGCGCCGGCTTTGTCCAGTTCGTGCTGGAAATCGAACCGGCCGGAGGTACGGCCCGGCCGATCTGTGTGGATCTGCAGCACTTCTTCTATGTCGTGGCAGGCGAAGTGGACGTGACCATCGGCTCCGACTCCACAGTGCCGCTCGGAGCGGGGGCGTTTGTCTATGTACCGCCCGGCCTGTCATTTGCGATGACGTGTCGCCCCACCGCGCCAGCGCGCATCATCGCCGTCAAGAAACGCTATGAGGAAGCCGAAGGCATTGCCGCTCCAACGGCGATCGTCGGCCAGCAGCAATCCATGCCGATGACGAACCATACCGGATTGCAGGGCCGCGGGTTCAAGCACCTGCTGCCGCTGGGCGATCTGAGGTTCGACTTCGAGATGAACCTGATGTTTTTCCAGCCCGGCGTCTGCTTCCCGGCGGTGGAAACGCACATCATGGAGCACGGATTGTTCATGCTGGAGGGGCAAGGCCTCTATTATCTTGGCGGCAGCTGGCACGAAATCTGGGTTGATGATTTCATTTGGATGGGATCGTTCTGTCCCCAGCAATTCTATCCCACCGGGCTCAATCACGCGGTCTATCTGCTCTACAAGAACGTCAACCGCGACGTCGTCCTCTGACGCCGCGCCCGCGCCTCAAGCTCCGGCGACAGCGGTCGCGGGCGGCTCGCCGCGCAACTGCGCCATCAGAATCGTCCGCGAGGCGACAAGATGGGCACGCATTGCGGCTTCTGCCGCATCGGCATCGCGGCGTTCGATCGCGACGATGATTGCTTCGTGTTCGCGACGCACGGCCTCGATTCGCTGCGGGGTTCCTAGGGTCACCGTCGTGCTCTGAAACCTGCAGATCTGCAGCAACGGATAAAGCTCGTTGCAGATGATGTCGATGAGCCAGCGGTTGCGACTGCCGCGCACGATCAGCATGTGCAAATCGTCGCCGACGCTGCGGACACGGAACACGCCGCCCACGCCTTCGCGACGAAAGCTGTCCTCATCCGCGGCGAGACAGGCGCGCAGCTGCCGTGTCTCGTGTAGCGTCATGTTCTCGGCGGCCTGCCGGCTCGCCATGCCCTCGAGCGCTTCGCGCGTCGAGAGCAGCTGCTCCAGATCGTCGAGCGACAATTGCACGACGCGGACGCCGGAGAACGGCGTGCGTTCGAGGAGCTGGCGCCCCTCGAGGGTGCGGATCGCCTCTCTGAGCGGACCCCGGCTGACGCCGAACCGGTCGGACAGGGCCTGCTCCGAAAGCTTCTGCCCCTGCGCCAGCTCACCGGTGAGGATCGCCTGTTCAAGGCGGGCGACGATCTGGTCAACGAGGGCGCCGCTGGCTGGCTGTAACGTCATGATTCTGACCCGGAATTGTCTCCTGCAAAGACTACCAGAATTACAGTCCTGGGCCAACGAATTGTTGCCAATATGAGATATTGTTGACAATCATGTTTATTGTATTCAATATGCTGAGGTAGAAACGTCAACTCTGCAGGGGTGTCCAAGTGAGCATCACGGCTATCGCCGATCGGCCAGCCGAGCCGCTGGCGCATGCGCACGCCGCGGCGATTACCGCGCGCATCGATCGGCTGCCGGAGAACAGGCACATATGGCGCCTCGCAGCCCTGATCTCGTTGGCGGGAATGTTCGAAGTCTACGACCTCTATCAGACCGCCTACGTCCCAACCGGTCTGGTGCGATCAGGCATCTTCTCGGAAGGCGCCAAAGGATTGTTCGGCCTGCCGGACCAGGCCGCGTTTGCGTCTTCAACCTTCCTTGGATTGTTCATCGGCGCGATCGCGTTTGCCTCGGTCGCCGATCGCTTCGGCCGCAAGACGATCTTCCTGTGGGCGCTGGTCGGCTACAGCATCGCGACGCTGGTGATGGCGCTGCAATCGACCGCAAACGGCATCCTCGCGTGCCGCCTGCTCGCCGGAATTGGATTGGGCGTCGAGCTGGTCACCATCGATGCCTACCTCGTCGAAATCGTGCCGAAGCATATGCGCGGCAAGGCGGCGGCGATCATGCACGCGATCGCCTATCTTGCGATCCCGCTGGTTGCGTTCGTTTCCTATTTGCTGATTCCGCTCGATCCCCTTGGCGTTGCGGGCTGGCGCTGGGTTGTCCTGATCGGCGCAGGTGGCGCTGCCTTCGTGTGGTGGTTGCGCGTCAATCTGCCGGAGTCACCGCGGTGGCTTGCGCAGCACGGCAACATCGAGGCCGCCGATCGGATCGTCAGCGAAATCGAACGGCAGCTCGAGCAGGACCTTGGCCATGCGCTGCCGGCGCCTGCGCCTGAAATTGTCGGCGTCCCGCGCCGCGCAAGCTTTGCGGAAATCTGGCAGCCGCCTTATCGGCAGCGCACCATCATGCTGATGGCGTTCAATTTCTTTCAGACGATCGGCTTCTTCGGCTTCACCAACTGGCTGCCGACATTGCTCGCCGCGCAAGGCCACTCGATCACCAAGAGCCTGTTCTACTCCGCCGTGATTGCGGTGGCCTTTCCGCTCTGGGCTGTGCTGTGGGGCTTTACCGTCGCCGAACGCTACGAGCGCAAATGGCAGATCGTCGTCGCTTCAGGCGCCACCGCCGTGCTCGGCCTGATCTTTGCCATGCTGACGGTTCCCTCGCTCCTGATCCTGTGCGGTACGCTGATCGTCGGCGCCAACACACTGATGTCGTATGCCTACCATCCCTACCAGGCCGAGCTCTATCCAACCGAGGTGCGAGCCCGCGCGGTCGGCTTCGTCTATTCATTCAGTCGCCTGTCGACGGTGTTCACGAGCTTCATCATCGCGTTTCTTCTCAGGGACTTCGGTGCACAATGGGTGTTCGTGTTCATCTCGCTCAGCATGTTCGTGGTGATGGGCTCGATTGGCATCTACGGTCCGCTGACACGCGGACGTTCGCTTGAAGACATTGCGCGCTAGCGCAACTCCATTTGTCGCAAGAGGTGATCAGGTACATGACCGAGAGTGTAAAGCTGTCCGACCCGGTGAGCGTCATCGTCCCGACGGGAATGCTGGGCGCCGGCGTCAATCGCACGCAAATCCAGTATGGCCTCCGCCGCGGCGCCAGCGCCATCGCGGTGGACTCCGGATCGACCGATAGCGGGCCGGCCTATCTGGCGCGCGGCATATCGAAGATGAACCGCGAATCCATCAAACGCGACCTGCAGATCCTGATGGCGGAAGCGTATACGGCGAAAATTCCATTGCTGGTCGGAAGCTGCGGCACCAGCGGCACCGACAGCGGCGTCGATTGGACCCGAGACATTGCGCTCGAAGTGGCCGCCGAGCTCGGCATCGCCCCGAAGATCGTCTGTCTCTACAGCGAGCAGAAGGCGGACGATCTCGTCAGGAAGAACGGCAAAGGAGAGATCACGCCGTTGCCGCCGCTGGGCCCGGTCAGCGACGCCGACCTGAAATCCTGCGAACATATCGTCGCATTGATGGGGCCCGAGCCGTACATCGCGGCGTTGGAAGCCGGTGCAGACATCGTGCTCGGCGGACGCACGACCGACACGGCGGTGCTCGCCGCGGTTCCCCTGATGTGCGGCGCCGGCATCGCGCAAGCCTGGCACGCCGCCAAGATCGCCGAATGCGGCGGCCAATGTACGGTCAATCCCGGGCTCGGCGGCGTGCTGATGCGGGTCGGCCGCGACGCGTTCGAGATCGAGCCGCTCGATATCGACAACCAGTGCTCGCCGGAGACCGTGTCCGCGCACCTGTTGTACGAAAACAGCGACCCGTTCACGCTGACCGAGCCCGGCGGCGTGCTTGATGCCCGGGATGCAGACTATCGCTGGGTCGATAACCGCATCACCCGCGTCACCGGCTCGCGCTGGACGCCGAAGCCCTACACCATGAAGCTCGAAGGCGCCCGCGGCGGTGATTTCCAGACGATCATGTTGATCGGCATCGAAGATCCGGAGGTGCTCGCCAATCTCGACGAATTCCACGATCTCATGCTGGAGACCCTGACAGGGCGCATCAGAAAGACCTTTGGTGACGAAGCTGTTCGCTTCGATGTGTCGCTGCGCATCTATGGGTGGAACGGCACGTCCGGCCGGCCGGTGCCGCGGGACACGGTCCCGCCGCGCGATGTCGGCGTGATGTTCGTGGTCACGGCGCCGACGCAGGACCTCGCCAACCGGATGGCGAAGGCGTGCAACCCCTATTTCTTCCACACGCCGCTGCGCCCGGGCATTGAGATGCCGAGCTATGCATTCCCGTTTACGCCAGCCGAAATTCCGCGCGGCCAGGTGTATGAGTTCGTTCTCAACCACGTCGTGCAAACGAGCGACGCCTTCGAGCTCGTGCGCAGCGTGAGCATCGACCCGGCGGATGCGAACAAGGGGGCACTCCATGCCTAAGCTCAGCGACATCTGCCGCCACGTCCGCTCCAAGAATGCCGGGCCATTTTGGGTGACGGTCGACCTTTTCTTCGATGGCGAGGAGAATTTCAGGCGCTATCGCAATACGCCGGCGCTGTCACCGCAGACATTTGCGCGCTTGTTCGGCACCAATCCCGACCTGGTCAAACGCATCCCGGTCGACAATCTGCACGTGATCAAGATTTCCTATCCGCGCCCGCATCCGCAAGGCTGGATGCAGGAACGCGACATGCATGCCGGGCAGCAATTCGCGCGCTTGCTGGACCTTGAGATTGATTGACCGCATCACGTGGCGGCAGCGGCCTGGTAGAGGCGATCGCGCAACCAGGCGTGCCCTGCGTCCTCCTGGTTGCGCGGATGCCAGAGCGCGACGATGCGGGCGGGCGGCAGTTCGAGCGGCGGCGGCGCCAGATCGAGCTCGTGGGCGAAGCGCATCAGGAATCGCCGCGGCAGGGTGCAGATGCAATCGCTGTGCGCGAGGATGACGGGGGCAAGCGCATAAGTCTGGATCGAGACCGCGACACGTCTGCTGCGGCCGAGCGCTGATAGCGCGTCGTCGACCAGGCCCGCAAAGCCGCCGCCATCTGCGGAGATCAGCAGATGATCGCATGCGCAAAACGTGTCGAGATCGAGCGCGTCTGTGCCGCGCGGATGGCCCTTGCGCTGCGCGGTCAGGAAGCTGTCCTCGAACAGCGGACGCTGCATCAGCTCGCCGCTGGTCCCGGCGGGTCCCGTGACCAGGATATCGATCTCGCCACGTTCAAGGCGATCGACGATGTCGGGCGTGGGATGAACGAGAGCGAGCCGCGTGCGGGGCGCCATCGCGGTCAATTGAGCGACGAAACCTGGCGCCAGTGTCACCGCCGGGTTCTCGTGAATGGCAACGACGAAGGTGCGCTGATCCCGCGCCGGGTCGAAAGCGGCCGGCCCCTCCACCATGCGGCGCAACCTGCCGAGCACTTCGGCGAGTTCCGTCTGTAGCTCCAGGGCTCGCGTTGTCGGCACGACGCCCCGTCCCGCCGCTGCCGGCACGAACAGCGGATCGTCGAACACCTGCCGCAACCGGTTCAGCCGGGCCGACAGCGCCGGCTGCCCGATGTTCAGCCGCAATGCCGCACGGGTGACGTTGCGCTCGCGCAGCAGTGCCTCCAGCGCAAGCAACAGGCCGAGGTCGATCTCGGCGAGGTCGGCATCGTCGGCCGACCGGCCCGGACCGCGTTCGACATCCGCCATCGCGGCACCTCCGTTCAAGGCAAGAAGATCGCGGCCGCATGAGCCGCACCGAGAGAGGTTAAGGCCTTCACGCGGGCATGAAAAGCAGCCCGCCGCAAGGCCCTGATATCACCGGCATCGATGAGACGTATCGAGCCCACGGCCCTCCCGGACGCGGCGCCCGGCGCGTACCTCACAGCCCACGGCGGCAGGTCCGGGATGTCGGCAATCTCGCCGGATCCGGCGCCGACCGAAGCGGAGGACGCTCAGTGACGAAGGAGACGAAGGCTTATCGCGTCGGCGATGCCACCATCACCCGGATCGACGAACTGTCGCTCGCGGCCTTTCAGTTCGACATGCTCTATCCGGGCGCGGACCCGGAGGCGCTGCAGCGCCAGCGCGCGCGGCTCGAGGCCGGCTCGTTCGATGCCACGACCGGCACGTTCATCCAGAGCATCCACAGCTGGCTGGTCAAGACACCGCGCCACACCATTCTGATCGATACGGCGACCGGCAACGACAAGAACAGGCCCGACATTCCGCCGCTGCACCGGCTCAACGAGCCCTTCCTCGCGCGGCTGCAAGCTGCGGGCGTCACGCCTGAGGAGGTCGACTATGTGCTCCTCACCCATGTCCATGCTGATCACGTCGGCTGGAACACGCGCCTTATCGACGGCCGCTGGCTGCCGACGTTTCCCAACGCGACCTACATCTTCTCTCGCATCGAGCAGGCTTATGGCGAGAGCCTGGCCAATAGTGAGGAACCAGCGACGAATCCGGCCCTGGGCCCTGCCCTGCGCAAGCCCGCCGACCGCGTCTATGACGATAGCGTACGCCCGGTGATCGATGCCGGCCTGGCACGGCTCGTCACTGTCGACGGCGGCGAGGTCCTGGAGGGAATTTCGTTGATCCCGACGCCAGGCCACAGTGTCGACCACGCCTCCATCCGCCTCGTCTCTCGCGGCGAGCAAGCCCTGTTCGCGGGCGACGTGATGCATCACCCGCTCCAGGTCTACGAGCCCTCGCTCAATTCCTGCTTCTGCGAATTTCCCGACGGAGCACTTCGCTCGCGCAAATTCGTGCTGGAGGACGCGGCCGAGAGCGGCGCAACCGTCTTCACCACCCATTTCGCGCAGTCCTCCACTGGGCGCATCACGCGCAGCGGCGAGCGCTTCGCCTGGCAATTCCTCTGACGGAAGGAGAATGACGATGGACCAGACCATTCCTGCACATGGATACAGGCCCGACCTCGTGGTCGAGGATTTCACCGTCCCGAGCGACACGCCGGGGATTTCGCTTCACCTGCGCAACAAGCGCGCCGGTGCGCAAAAGACTTTCTCCGCCGAGCGGACCATTTTGATGGTCCATGGCGCGACCTATTCGTCGGCCAGTCTGTTCGACGTGCCGCTCGGTGGCCGCTCCTTCATGGATCATCTCGCCGCGCAGGGCTTTGATGTGTTCGCACTCGACGTGCGCGGCTATGGCGGATCGACCCGGCCGGCTGAAATGGACGCGCCGGCGCAGGACTCCGCGCCGCTCGTTCGCACCGATGTCGCGGTGCGCGACCTCGCCAGCGCGGTCGACTATATCCTCGCGCACCGCGGCATCCCGCGCCTCAATCTCGTCGCCATGTCCTGGGGCGGCTCGGTGGCGGGGACCTATACCGCCGCCAACAACGACAAGGTCGCGCGGCTGGCGCTGGTCGCGCCGCTGTGGCTGCTGAACACCCCTGCCCCGATTGATTCTGGTGGCGCACTCGGTGGCTACCGCAGGGTCGCCGTGCTCGATTTCAGGGAGCGCTGGCTCACCGCGGCGCCGGAAGCGGCACGCGCGAGCCTGATCCCGGAAGGCTGGTTCGAGCGCTGGGCGGAAGCCTCGCTCGCAACAGATCCGCTGGGGAACGCTGAGCGCCCCCGCGTGATGCGCGCGGTGAATGGTCCGATCCAGGATATCCGCGATTACTGGGGCGCCGGCAAAGCCTACTATGATCCGAACGACATCCGCGTCCCCGTGCTTCTCGTTCATGCCGAATGGGACCGCGATGTGCCCATGGCCACGATGCAGGATCTGTTCAGTTCGCTCAAACGGGCGCCGTACAAGCGATGGGTGGAAATCGGCGAAGGCACCCATATGGTGCTGCTCGAAAAGAACCGCATGCAGGCCTTTGACGCCATCAGCCAGTTCCTGGCCGAACGCGATCCGTACGGAACCCCACCAGGCTGACCGTCGCGCAGGATTTTGCACAGAGCTGGAACCGCCCGGTTGCGAAGACGGAGGCTCCGATGTTCCGCATCCCTCGCATCGGCGCATGGCAGGGAACGTCGGCAGCTACGCGTCGTTGATCCCTCTCGAAACTGGAGGACAGACATGAAGATCGTTCCAAGCATTGGCGTGATTGCCGCGACCATCGCGGTGACTGCGATGGCGACCCCGAGCTTCGCGCAAGGCCCGGGTCCCTGCACAAGCTCAGGCAACAACGCGGTCGGCGCCGAAGGCCCCGCCATGAGTGGTGGTCAGTTGATGGCCGGCGTTGGAAATTGTCGTCACCGCCACGCAAGGTGGCGCGATAGCTACGGCTACTATCAGGCACCGGCCCGCACCTATTATGATCGCGGCTATTATGACCGCGGCTATTACGACGGCGGATATGACGGGCCTGGCGTCACGATCGGCGTCGGTCCCGGTCGATGGTAACAACAGAACTGAGGCCGCCGCGAAGGCGGCCTCTTTCATTGCGGGAGCCTTTCAGGCTGCGCCAGCCTCGCACCAGCCTGGCACCAGAAAATAGCGCGACGGGACGTCGTCTCCATTTCTGGTCAGCTCATGAACCGCCAAGAGCGCCGGGCCGCGGCCAGGCAATCCCCACAAGTCGCGTCGCAGCATCTGGTGACCGCTAAGAGCCTGGAGGCCGCGAAGCAGGGCCAATCGCTGTTCAAGCTCGGCCGGTATGCCGAAGCCCTGGAATGCTTCGACGCATTCGAAAAGTTCAATCCCGATGTTGCACCTCTGTATCAGACGCGCGGGCTTTGCCTGCAGCGGCTGGGCCGGTTTGCGGAGGCGCAGGTCGACTTCGAGCGGTCGATCGCGCTCAACCCTGGCGAAGCCGAGACGCACAAGAATCTCGGCACGCTGCATGCGAGACTGGGCCGGATGGACCAGGCCTTTGCGAGCTTCGATCGCGCGCTCGCGCTTCGTCCTGACTTTTCCGCGGCGCTCAACGAAAAGGCGCGGGCGCTGTGGAGCCTGCAATTGCTGGATGAGGCCTTCGCGACGTTTCACCGATCGCTGGCGGTCGCCCCCGACAATGCGGATACGATCTGGAATCTCGCGCTGCTGCAGATGCTGACGGGAGATTTCGAGCGGGGCTGGCTTGGACGCGAGGCCCGCTGGAAGGCGCCGTCCTTGGGCCTTGCGGAGCGCGGCTTTTCGCAAGCACGCTGGCTTGGCGACCACCCGCTCGAGGGCAGGACCATCCTGCTTCATGCCGACGAGGCCCTGGGCGATTCCATCCAGCTTGCGCGTTACGCGCCCATGGTGGCCGCGCTCGGGGCTCGGGTGATTCTGGAGGTCAAGTCTGCAGTCCGGCCGCTGCTGGCCGGGATCGGCGGCGTCGCAGATTGTATCGACCGGTCGTCGACGCCGTCGCTGGCGTTCGACCTGCACTGCCCGCTCGGTAGCCTGCCGCTGGCGTTCGGGACGCGCCCCGATACGATTCCGTTCGCGGACGGCTATCTTCCTGTACCGCCGGCAGCGCGTGTGGAGTCGTGGGGGAGCCGGCTCGGCCCCCGCACGCAGCTTCGCGTCGGTCTGGTCTGGTCGGGAGACCCCGGTCACAAGAACGATCACAACAGGTCGATCGCACTGCGCGCGCTTGTGCCGCTGCTGGATTGCGACGTCCAGTTCGTCTCCCTGCAGAAGGGCATTCGCGATGCGGATCGCATCTTCCTCGCCGGGCGTCCCGACATTGTCGACCTGACCGAGCAGCTTACCGATTTCAGCGAGACCGCGGCGCTGGTGTCCTGCCTCGACCTGGTGATCTCGGTCGACACCAGCGTCGTTCACCTCGCCGGCGCGCTTGGCGCACCGGTGTGGACCATGCTGCCCTTCAACCCGGATTGGCGTTGGCTGCTCAATCGCGACGATAGCCCGTGGTATCGGTCGATGCGCCTGTTCAGGCAGAAGAAGCGGGACGACTGGGCCGGCGTGGTGGACAGCGTTCGGCGAGAGCTGGAAGGAAAAATTGCTGCGTGGCAGGCCCGGCAGAGCGGAAGCCATCCTCGCGGCTAAAGCGCGATGAGATTGGGTTGAATCGTCATCGCGCTTTAGCTCTTTGTTTGAGCATAATCTTTTCGGGAAACCGCTTCACACTTTTCCGGATCATGCTCTAACCCTCCACCCGGTAAAGCCGCCACCGCGCCGGCACGCCCTTGAGCTGGTGGCTGCCGTGATCCCTGAGGCGGATCTGGGATTGCGCCGCGAGCAGGTCCTTCACCGCGCTCGAGACCAGCACTTCGCCGGCGCGCGCCTTGGCGGCGATGCGGGTGCCGATGTGGAAGGCAAGACCGACCATCTCGCCGCCGCTGATCGTATATTCGCCGGCGTGCAGGCCGACCCTGATCTCGAGGCCGAGCGTGCGCACGGCTTTCTGAATCGCGGCTGCGCAACTGATGCCAGCGGCCGGCGACTTGAAGGTTGCCAGCACGCCGTCGCCGGTCGTCACGACTTCCTTGCCGCGGCACGTCTTCAGCTCCTTGCGGACGGCGGCATAGTAGAGGCCCATCACCTTGGTCCAGCGCGCATCACCGAGCTTTGCGGCCTTTGCCGTGGAGCCGACGATGTCGACGATCAGAATCGTGGCGAGCGCCTGCTTGAGCTCGGCGCTGCCGTTGGCAGAATTTCTCCTGACGCCAATGGCACCACTGAGCGGTTCATAGTCATGGCTGCGCCGCCGTGCGATGGCGGATCTGGTGTAGTCCTGGGCGCGCTGCGCCGTGCGGCAGCGGATCGTTTTCTCCTGCGGCAAATGCGTCCAGTAAACCTTGCGGCTCTTGCCGGCGCCCTGCACTTCGACGGCGCCCCATTTCAGGAGCACCACCGAGCCGACCCGCCGCACGCACCACGCCTTCGACGTGTACCCCGATACGTTCGACTGATGCAGGCCGACGCGAAGAAACTTGGGCATGACGATGCGGCTGATGCTGAACCGATGTGGCGGACCTGAAGCGTAATTCGACGCCCGCGCCTTGGCAACAGCGCGCGCTCGCGCGGCGCGGCCTACGCCCGCGCGGACGGTTCAAACGCGAACAGCTCGATCGGGTCGCTGAAGCCGCGCACAGCATGCTTGCCGACGCGCTCCAGCTCGAATTCGCGATCGACCAGCTCGGCGAAGTCACGCGACAGCAGCACCTTCTTGCCGATCTGCTTGGTGAGCGCCTCCAGGCGCGAGGCCATGTTGACGGCAGGGCCGATCACGGTGAAGTCGAGCCGGCTTTTCGAGCCGATGTTGCCGTACATGACGTCGCCGACATGGACGCCGATGCCGTAATTCAGCGGCGCGCGGCCCGTGCCGTTGTTGCGCGCGTTAAGGGCAGCCATCGCCTGCCGGGCTTCGGTGACGGCGCGCAGGAGATTGGCGCAGGCGTTGGGCTGGCTTAGCGGAAAGATCGCGAGCAGGCCGTCGCCGATGAATTTCAGGATCTCACCGCCATGGCGGGCGATCGGGTCCGACATCGCGTCGAAATAATCGTTGAGCAGATCGATGACGTCATCGCGCGGCCAGTTATCGGAGATTTTTGTGAAATCCCTGAGGTCGCAGATCATGATCGCGGCGCGCACCGTCGTGCCGGTGCCGCGGCGCGTGGCGCCGGCGAGGATCAGCTCGCCGGCATGGGAGCCCACATAGGTCTCCAGCAGCGTCCGCGCCAGGCGGTTCTTGATGCGGATTTCGCTGACCAGCGCCAGCACCGGCAACAGCTTCTTCAGGCCCGCGATGTGCGCATCCTCGAAGCCGCCGCGGCGGTCTGTAGCAAAGGTGACGAGATGGCGCTTGCCAAGCGTGTGATAGAGCGGCCAGGCGACATAGTCCGTCAGGCCCTTCGAGCGCATCTCGTCGTAGAGTGCGTGCTTGCGGCCGAGCGCCGGATCCCGTTCGAGATTTTCGCGCACTTCAGTTGCGCCATTCTGCATCTCGTTGGCGGGACTGCCGATATATTCGGAGCGCTCCCGCACGTCGAAATCGACTCGTGCGATCTCGGCCTCACGCATGCCGTCGGCCCACATGAAACGCGCCCCCAGCCATTGCGGGTGCTGGATCAGCACGTGAAGCGTCGACCGCTTCAGCGGAATGCCCACTTGCTGGACGCGGATGCACATCTCGGCAAAAATGTTGTCGATGAAGCGCTCGTTGTGCGTCCCGGTAGTCAGCCAGTCGACAACGCCGTCGGCTAACGTGGCAGCGGGAATCTTGTCTGACGCGTTCATATCCTGGCCTTCGGCGGCAGTCTTCATGTCAGCAGATATCGTGTTCCGGATGGACCGCGTCAACCTAGCCAGTTGCACGGATTGTACGCATTCGCACGACCGCGGCCTAGCCGGTGAGCCGAATCGATCCCAGCACGGCAAGTCCCGAAACGAATGTCAGCCTGGACGCCTCGGCCAGCTCGACTTTCAGCGTGCAGCCGCCGGGAACGAGAAATTCCTCGCTACTGACCCGAATGCCGCAATCGCCTGATAGCGCGTACACCAGATGCGTGCCGGCGGGCAACGACCGCTCGCCGGGCTCCTTCAGCGCCACCAGCGCGATCTCCGCCGCACCGCGCCGCGCCATCAGATTGACGACCTCGACCGGACCGGCCTCGAGCTCGGTCACGATCTCCATCTCGCCGGTGAAGCGGACGGTCGTGAACGGCTCGCGCTCGTCGAACTCCTGCCCCTCGGCTTTCAGCACCAGCCCGCGCCCGCCGATCACCATCTGCAGCCGGTCGATGCCTGGCATGTGCGAGAACGGCCCGGGCGCGACGATCGGCGTCGAGGCAAAGCGCCACAGCAGGCTGTCCCAGTTCTTCACCTCCGTGCCGGGCCGATGCGCATCCGCGATATCGGTAAAGATGCCGCCGCCGTTCTTCCAGGGCGCACGGGTGTAGTCTTCCGGTTTCAGCAGCGTGGTTTTCATGTCGTGCAGGCGTCCAGCAGGGGATCACCCACGCATCATTAATCGTCATACGCCTCGGCGTCGAGGCGTATGCCCGAGCTCGCAAGTGGCCACGATCTTCGGATTGCCGGCTCGAACCGTGCTATCGTGCCCCGCGACGGTCCAACCTTCAAAGAGGCAAGCATGTCTGCAACTGACAAGGTTTTCGCCGGCTCGGTCCCCAAGCTCTACGACGAATATCTGGTCCCGCTGATCTTCTCCGTCTATGCCGACGACCTGGCCAGACGCGTCGCCGCGCTGTCGCCCTCGGACCTGCTCGAGATCGCCGCGGGCACCGGCGCGGTGACACGGGCCGTGGCGGCTCTGCTGCCTTCGGATGTCCGCTATGTCGCGACCGACCTCAACGAGCCGATGCTCGCAGTCGCCAGGCAGCGTCAGGGTGACGATCCCCGCATGACCTGGCGTCAGGCCGATGCGCTGACGCTGCCCTTCAACGACGCCGCGTTCGACGTGGTCTTCTGCCAGTTCGGCGCCATGTTCTTTCCGGACCGGAGCAAGGGCTACGCCGAGACGAGGCGGGTGTTGAAGCCTGGCGGCACCTATCTGTTCAACGTGTGGGACCGTATCGCAGACAATGTGTTCGCGGATGAGGCGACCGCCACGCTCGGCAAGGTGTTTCCAGACGATCCGCCGCTATTCATGGCGCGGACGCCGCACGGCTATCACGACAAGGCGGTCATCAAGGCCGATCTCGAGCGGGCAGGCTTCAGGGACATATCGATCGAAACGCTGACGGCGACGAGCCGCGCGCCATCGGCCGAATATGTCGCGATCGCGTATTGCCAGGGAACGCCGCTGCGCGGCGAGATCGAGGCCAGGGATGCGAGCAGGCTCGAGGCCGCGACCGACGCGGTCGCCGAAGCGATCCGGAAACGCCACGGCTCGGGACCGGTCGAAGCAAAGATTCAGGCGCTGGTGATCACGGCCCGGCCGTGATGCCGGAGCAGCTATGCTCCAGCCTTGCCCTTACCAAAAACTCCGCTGCATCGGCATCGGCTGTGCCGGCTGATAATACTGGTACTGGCCGGCGCGGCGGCGCGGATTGGCCGGCTGCGCGTAGGGATCGCGCTGCCCAAAGAAGAAGAAGCCGTTGCCGCCCCAGCCGTCGTCACTGGCCATTTCCACCGGCGGCGCGGTCGGCTTGCGGGTGATGAAGCCGCCTTGCGGATGGTTGCTCAGGACCGCGACGAACTCGGTGCGGTAGTTGGTTTCGGCGCTCAAGGGCTCATCCGAGATGATGATCGAGGAACGCGGCAACGCGGTCGGCGCGATGCGATCCCACACGTCCTGCGGGATCGTGATGCGGTCGAGCGCGTCCTTGGCGTCGTCGCCCTCGTCGATGCTGACGACGCTCCAGCGCAGGCCCGCGCCGCTCCTCGCCATTGCCGTGAAGATGTGCGTGCCGATCGGCTGGTCGGGATTGCGAATGGTGACGGGAACCTCGATGCTGGTATCGAACACCTCACCGCCGCCATCCGGCGCGGGCTTGTGGGTGTTGCGCCGAACATAGAGCTTCTGCGTGGCGCGGCTGATATAGACCGAGACCGGCTCCATTGCGAGCTTGGCATCGGTCGCAGCCTTCACAGCCTCGACCTTCTTGGCCGCGGCGACCTTGGCCGCCTCCTTGGTCGCGGCAACCGCGTCGCGCTTGGGCTGAGCGGCGGCCTTGGCGGCGTCGAGCTGGGTTGCGGCATCAGCGGCCTTGGCCGCCGCCTTCTGCTTCAGCTCGTCGGCCTTTGCCTTGGCCTGGTCGTTCTTGGCATTGGCAACCAGCTTGTCGGCATAGGCGTTCTCGGCGTCGGCGCGCGCCTTCTGCTGCTCGAGCTTGCGCAGCGTGGCCGGCAGCGATTGCGCCTCCTTCGCCGCAGCAGAAGCGGCCTTCTTGGCTTCATCGGCCGCCCTGACGGCCTCCTCCTCCTCCAGGAGGAGTTTGTCCGCACGCGCCGGGGCCGCCGCGATGGCCTCCTTGCTCGGCACGAACAGCGAAGGATGCGAGAAATCGACCGGGGCGGCGTCATTCGGCGAGATGATCACCCGCATGCCGATATTGGTCTTGTCGAACAGGCGTTCGGCGAAATCGAAGGGCATGCGCACGCAGCCGTGCGACGCCGCGTAGCCGGGCAGCGGTCCGCCATGCAGCGCGATGCCGTTCCAGGTGATGCGCTGCATGTTCGGCATCCAGGCATCGTCATACATGGTCGAGTGGTGATCCCTGTCCTTCTCGATGACGGCGAAGACGCCGGCCGGCGTCTCGCGTCCCGTCGTGCCGGTCGAGACCGGCGCACGCAGGATCCAGCCCTCGGAATCGTAGAACGTCACCTGCTGGCTCTTGATCGACACGATCGCCATGATCGGCTCGCCCGCTTCGCGCGGCGCCACCGCCTCAACGGTCTGGCGCGGCTGCTTGGCGGCCAGCGCCTGGCCCGGGGCGACCAGCGCCAGCGCTAGGGCGAACATCACAACTCCGGGAGCCCCCCAACGTCGCGCCGCTCGATTGGATTGCGCCGTCGTCATCAGGTCTTTCATGCCATTCCCCGGTTGCCTGTCCGCACTTGCATCGATGATCCGTCAGATTGCGATCTTCGGATTAAGATTTCGCAGCCACCATCTGTTCCGTTTCCGGCATTATTCGGTCCATTCCAGCGACGAAACTCTCTTATACGAGGGTCCGTGCGGGCGGAAGGGCGGTCCGCGGCCGAGGCTGGCCCGGAGCTGGCGATGGCGGTGACCGCCCCGACGCAATGTCCGCCCTGGGAAGCAGTCTGACCGGATGTGACCAGAATCACAGAAGATCGCGGACTGGCGACTGTGACGGCACCTACAGCGGCAAGCGATCAAGCGAAACCTCATCATGGTGCGCCGCGTTACGGCGCGCCGACGGCCTTGTTCGCGACGAGTGTCTCGATCTCGGCGTCGCTCATGCCGGCCTCGCGCAACACTTCACGCGAATGCTCGCCAAGCCGTGGCGCCATGCGATGGATGCCGGCCGGGCTCTCGGAAAATTTTGTCGCAGGACGCGCCTGGCGGATGCGACCTTCCGTCGGGTGATCGATATCGGCAAACAAGCCGACCGCTTTAAGATGCGGCTGCTCGCCGAGCTCGGTCAGCTTGGCGAAAGCGGTGTGCGGCACGTCGAGCCGCAGCAATAGCTCCTCCCACTCCGCGGTGGTGCGGGTCGGCCCGATCTCGCTCATGCGGTCGTAGACCTTGTCGATGTTCTGCGAGCGCAGCACGGGATCGCGCACGCCGAGCTCCTCGATCAGCTCGGGGCGGCCGACGGCTTCGAAGAAGGCGCACCAATTCTCCCCCGAATAGGGCAGCATCGTCAGCCAGCCGTCCTTGGTCTCCACCGGACGGCGGTTCTTCATGCGCTTGTAGCCGGTCGGGCCGATCGGCGGATCGAAGGCATGCCCGCCCAGCATCTCGATGCTGTTGAAGCCCGCGATCGTCTCCAGCATCGGCACCTCGACCATCTGGCCCTGCCCGGTGCGCTCGCGCCGAAACAGCGCTGCCGAGACCGCACCGACCATCGCCATCGCGCAGATCTTGTCGCCGATCAGGCTCGGGACGAATTGCGGCTCATCGTCCGATCCGATCGACGATGCGAGGCCCGAGGCCGCCTGGATGATTTCATCGAAGGCCGGGCGCGCCGCCCACGGGCCGTCCTGGCCGAAGCCGGTCGCGGCCGCATAGATCAGCCTCGGATTGAGCTTTACGCAGTCGGCGTAACCGAAGCCAAGCCGGGCCATTGCGGCCGGGCGCACATTGGTGACGAGCGCGTCGACCGTCGGGACCAGCTTCGCCAGCACCGCCTTGCCATCAGGATGCTTCAGATCGAGCGCGAGGCTGCGCTTGTTGCGGTTGACCGCCATGAACTGGCCGCTCATGCCGCGATTCCGGAACAGGCCGGCGTAGCGCCAGGTGTCGCCGGTGAGCGGCTCGATCTTGATGACGTCGGCGCCCCAATCGCCGAGCATTTGCGCGGCATAGGGACCGAACAGCACGCTGGTCAGATCGAGGACGCGGATGCCGCTGAGAGGGCCTGATGGTGCCATCGTCGCTTCACCGTGGCTGGAGGAGGTGAGACGATACATGGATTGTCAGGCGTGAGATGTGGCGCGGAATTCAGATGCGTATGCGCAAGCCGCAGCCGTCCCGCCTGACCGGTTCGTCAGCTTCGGCGGCCTAGACGCCCAGCGCCTTGCGATTGAACGTCCGCAGGATGCGCAGCGACAGCGTCCGCACATTCGCGACATTGAGAAGCCACGTGACGGCGACGTAGGCGAGGCCGCCCGCAACGCTCACGATAATCAGCGCCGCGATACCGGTGCCGTGGACCTGAGACCGCGCAAGGAGGATCGCAGCTGCCATTGCCGCGGCGGAAGCGGCGACGCCGGCGAGGCTGACGACGTCGAACGGCACGGGATGGGCGCGGTGCATCAGCACGACGGCGACGACGAAGCCGATCACCTCGGTTGCGAGGGTCGCCAGCGCAGCGCCGTAGATGCCGTAACCCGCAACCATTGTGAACATCAGCGCCACGCTCACCACCAGCGTGAGAAACGACTGTGCCGCCAGCATGAAAGGGCGTTCGGCGAGTTGGAAGCTGAGCTGGACATAGAATTGATTGGCAATGCCGAAGAAGCGGGCGAGCACGAGCGTCGGCAGCAGCGCGGCCACGCCGCCACGAAAATCGACACCGACCAGCGTGCCCGTGACCTGATCGGCGGCAAGCGCAAGCCAGACCGCGACGGGGGCGACGACGACCAGCAACAGCTCGAAGCTTTCGGTCAGCCGCTCCCGCGTCGTGCCCCTCTCCGACAGCGAACGGAACACCATCGGCACGGTGGCCGCGGCAACGCTGGTGGCGATCATGACCATGAACTGGCGCGGCAGGTCGGCGGCGACACCGAAAATGCCGGCGGAATCCTTGCCGAGCAGATAGGCGACGATGAGCCGGTCGCTGGCCGAGTAGACCGCGACGGAAAGTCCGGCCAGCGTCAACGGCAGGCCGTAGCGCGCCAGCTGCATGAACTGGCTGCGCGAAAAGCTTGCGACCCTGGCGCGATCGCTGACGAGATTGAGGATGACGCCGGTCAGCGAGCCGAGGCCAAAGGCGGCGAGCAGGCCCATGCCGCCCCAGCCAAGCCAGATCCCGAGCAGGCCGAATCCGACGCTCGCCACACTGCGTACCATCGAGATCGCCGCGAACCGAAAGGGCCGAAACTTGGCGCGTTCGAACTCCTGGCCGACGTCAAACCCGTTCGACATGATCGCGACGAACATGCTGGCGAGCACCAGCTCGACACTGACATCGCTACGGAACAGGAATACCAGGGGGATCGCCGCGCACATGGCAAGGACGGTCAGCGCAAAGCCAGCCATCGCCGTGCCGCGAAAATCCACTTCCGCCGACATCGCCTGATAGCGCGACACCGACAGCTTGATCCAGGCGAAGAAGATCGCGCCCAGAATGCCGGCCATGCTCATGCCGACGACATAGACGCCATACTCCGCCGGCGTCAGCAGCCGCGTGTAGGCGGTGACCGCGAAAAAACCCATCGCAGCAGACAGGATGTAGCTGACGAGGTAGATGGAGAAATGGCGGTTCAGCATGCGTGCACGGGACCGGCGGCCTTGAAATCGAGCAGCCGTTATTCAGTTGGACCTTGGCTTGTGAACGAAGACTTGGTGAACAAAGGCTGGTGATCGGACTGCGCCGCAGCATCTCCCAAGATAGTCATTTAAGTCTGCAAATCGGCCGCCGAATGGGACGGAGCCACCGCTTTCGCGCGTTAGCGTTAAATTTGCCCTGTGCTTGAACGGGCCGCCGCGATCACCGAAAGGAAACCATGATTTTAAAGACGTCGCCCGACGTTTGGTTAATGTGTGGACGTGGCTAAGATGGACGTTGTCGAACGCATAGGGGCTAACCCGAACGCCCTACCCCATGCCGGGACGGACGCGTCCCTGGTCCCGGCATCTCCCGGGGACGGGGGCGGGCGAATGACGCTCAATTTGTTCTTCGAGGAGCGTGACGACCGCTGGTTTCCGGGCGACCGCCATGTCCGGCCGCTGGTGCGGCGGATGCTGCTCGGAAAATCCTGGATCAGCGGCCAGCGGCGCGTATTCCTCAATCTCTGCGCCGGGCTCGACCTGGTTGGAATTCCTTATCGCGTCAACGACTACAGCTACATCCGCAAGCATCCGGAGGAGCTCGCCTGCATTCTCGGGCGCCCGTTCGTGCTCGACTGGTTCGCGTGGAAGAACCCGCTGCTGCTCGGCGTCGTCATGTACAACCATCCGGTTGACGTGCCCAAGCGTCTCAAGCTTGTTCACGAGAACACGATCCTGGTGCCCTGCGACTGGTATGCGCAGATGTGCCGGCCCTACTGGCCTGACGTCAAGGTGTGGCCGGTCGGCATCGAAACCGATTTGTGGACGCCAACGCCGGCCGCGCAAAAAAGCCTCGACGTGCTGCTCTACGACAAGGTTCGCTGGGAACATGACCGCTACGACAGCGAGCTGATCGAACCGATAAGATCGCATCTCGAAGCGAGCGGTCGCACGGTCGAGGTGATCCGCTACGGCCATTACACGGAAGACGACTACAAGGCCGCGCTGGCGCGCTGCCGCAGCATGGTCTTCCTCTGCGAACACGAGAGCCAGGGCATCGCCTGCCAGCAGGCGCTGTCCAGCGGCGTGCCCGTATTCGCCTGGGATCGCGGCGGCCCGTGGCAGGATCCGGAATATTTTCCGGACAAAGTGAGATACGAAGGCGGCGTGTCCTCCGTGCCCTATTTCGACGCACGCTGCGGCAGCACATTTATCGATGCCGATGGCTTCATCTCCGGCTGGAGCGGCTTCTGGTCGCGGGTGAGCGCGGGCGGCTTCGCGCCTCGCGACTATGTCATGGACAACCTCACGCTCGAAAAGGGCGCGCTGCACTATTACGACATCGCCGAAGCGGTGATGCAGCGCCACGCGCGCTGAGCCAAACATTCGCGACAATTAACCCAACAACAGGAAACCGCGGCGTTGCAAGGCGCCGCTTGGTACGATGGCGCGTTGGTTCCGAAGGACTGCAGCCACGTGATCAAGCTCGACAGACGCGAATTTCTCCTCGGCGGCGCCGCAACGCTCGCGGCGGGCGCATCGGCGTCCGCGGCGCTGCCGGCCTCGAAACTTGCCCGGCGCCATCAGGGCTATGGCGCGGCGGCCACGCTCTGGGATTTGCAGTCAGATCCACGGCTCGGCGAGGCCATCAGCACCTATTGCACGCAGGTGGTGCCGGTGCTCGAGCTGAAATGGCCGGTGCTGCGACCGGACGCGCACACCTTCGCCTTCGAACGCGCCGATGCAATCCTGGATTTCGCGCAGCAGAACGATTTGACCATGCGCGGCCATACCCTCGCCTGGTATCACGACATTCCTGACTGGACCAAGCGGATCAAGGATTCGAAGGGCGTCGAGCGCGCCTATGTCGATCACATCTCGACCGTCGTGTCCTATTACAAGGACAAGTTGACCTCGTGGGACGTCGTCAACGAGCCGATCCCCGACAATCCCAGGGACGTCAAGGACCGGCGCGACACCTTCTGGACGCAGCATCTCGGCGACCGCTGGATTCCGTTGGCGTTCCGCACCGCAGCCGCCGCCGATCCCTACGTCAAGCTCGCGATCAACGAATACGATATCGAGTCGGCGAAGGATTCGTTCATCGCCAAGCGCGCGGCCTACCGCAACCTCATCATGGAGCTGCTGGATCAAGGCGTTCCGCTGCACGCGGTCGGGCTGCAATCGCATCTGCATGCCGAGCTCGAGATTGACACCCACGGGCTTGCCGAATTCGTCACCGAGATCCGCTCATGGGGCCTCGAGGTCTTCGTCACCGAGCTCGACGTCGACGATCAGAAGCTGACCGGAAGTCCTTTGGAGCGCGACGCCATCGTCGCCAAGCGCGTCGACGATCTCCTGACGGCGATCGCGAGCAGCGGCCCCGTGCGCTCGGTCCTGACCTGGGGCATTTCCGATCGCTACAGCTGGATCAACGGCTACGTCAAACGCCCGGACAAGCAGCCGAACCGGCCATTGCCGCTCGACGGCGAGTTCAAGCCCAAGCCGTTCATGGATGTCATCAGCAAGTTCACGAACGACGTGTGAGGACTGGCCGGGTCTCACCTCTCCCCGACGGGGAGAGGTCGGATTGCGGAGCAATCCGGGTGAGGGGCCGCAGTAAGCACTGGGACCGTAACCCCTCACCCGGATCGCATCTACGATGCGATCCGACCTCTCCCTTCGGGAGAGGTGAACACTCACGCCCGATCTAAGCCAGTGTTAGCCATCCGACGGCAGTCCCTGCTCGATCCCGCGAAAGCGCAGCGGCGCCAGGGCGGATGCGCGTTGCCACCAGTCGGCGACGCGGTCGTCGAGCGCGGTCACCCCGCGACCGTGGCCTGGAAAGATCCGGATCTGCTGTACCGCTTCGGCGACGAACCCCTTGCCCCGGCGCGTGATCATGAGGGCGGCGCCTTCACGGTCGCGCTGCGTCAGCGGCACCAGCAGCCGGCCGCGCGGGCGAAGCGATGCAAGCCAGAGCGGATGCGGATGCGAGAAGCCGGCATGCACGATGATGACGTCGGCCGGCTCGCCGATATCGCGACAGCCGTCGCCGTAGATGACCTCGACATTGTGATAGGCGCGCAGGTAATTCGCAGCGCGCGCCGCGAGCCGCGCGTCGCATTCGATTGCACACACCCTGCCCTTCGTCCCCACGATCTCCGACAGGATCGCCGAGAAATAGCCGAGCCCGCAACCGATCTGGATCACGCGATCCTTCGCTCGGATGTCGAGCACATCGATGAAATGGGCCCACAGGCTCGGCAGCCCGGTGTCGAGCTTGCGGCGCGCGTCGATGGCGACGAGCACGTCATCGTAGAGATGAACGGGATCGGCGCTGGGCGTCAGCCGGTAGTTGCGCGCCGCCCCGCTCTTGATGCGCCAGGGGCCCTTCGCCAGAAAATTTTCACGCGGCACCGCCGCGAGCGCCGCAAGCAGGCGCGACGAAGCAATCCGCTCGCGCTTCGCGATCAGCTCGACGAAGCGCGCCCGCGCGGCGGACAGATCGCTCATTTCACCGGATTAGCCTGCGGACGAGCCGGTGTATCGCCGCCGAGCTCATGCACCAGCTGCATGGCCAGCTTCAGGTCGGGCGTCAGGAAGCCCTCGTTGAATTTGCCGACGATCGGCACGAGCAGAAGGCTTGCGTGCTCGCGCTTGCCCGATGCGTGCGACAGCCGCGCGAGGCTCACGGCGGTTCTGAGCTCCCAGGACAACGCGCCCTGCTTGCGCGCCGTCTCCAGCGACAGCTCGAACAGATCTTCCGCCTCCTGCACCGAGGCCGGATTGCCATCCGACAAGGTGATCTCCCCCTGCAGGCGGTACACCTCGGCGAGGTAGGAGTGATCGCCGGTGCGCCTTGCGGTCGCAAGCGCACCGTCCAGCGCGCGCAAGGCGGCATCGCGCATGCCGACCTTGGCATAGGCCTCCGCGAGCAGGCAACGGAACCAGCAGCCGGCGAGCCAGGAATCCATCGCCTCATACTCGTCGAGGCCGAAGCGCATCTGGCTGATGCCTTCGTCGAGGTCGCCGAGCTGGGCCAGCGCCCAGCCGCGCAGAATCGCGGCCTGCTGCTTCCAGTGCAGGAAATTGTGCTCGGTGGCGATGATCATGGCGCGGTTGGCGTGATCGCGCGTCCCTTCGATATCGCGCAGATGCTGGCAGAGATAGGCGCCGAACACGAGCGCGAAGGCGAGCGAAAACGGATGGCGGATCTTCTCCGCGAGCGCAATCGCCTGCTCGCTGTGCTGGCGCGCCGCGTCCGGCTGGCCCAGGAACCAGAGCAGGTAGCCGAGATAGGACAGCGAGACGACGCCGGGATCGGTGCCGTGGCGCTCCATCAGGTCGGAATGCAGATCGGGACTGTAGAGATCGATGCAGCGATGCAGATGATGTTGCGCGGCGGCGAAGCGCCCGCGATAGAGCATGGTCATCGCGATCGAGCGGTGCGCCTCGATCAGGTAGCCGGTCTGCTGCGCCGCGTCCTCGTTCAACCGCTCGCGCTTGGCGAATTTCAGCAGCTCGACGCTGAGATCATGCGCGCGGGTCAGGTCGGCGCGGATGAAATGGCACACCCATAGCCCACGCGTGGCCGCAAAGGCCTTTTCGTCGTCGCCGAGTTGCTGGCCAAGCTCGAGGGCGCGGATGTAATTCTCCTCGACCTCTTGCACGGCGTAGCCCTTGGCGGCGATCAGCGCGTTGCCGAGCGCGATCCGCAGCTCGAGCTCCACCTCGTCGGCGCCCTGCATGCGTGCATTGGCCTGCACGACGCTCAAGCCCCGGCGAAGATGGCCGATGGCCTCGAGATTGGCGCCGCTCTTTGCCGCCTGCTTGCCGGCCTTGAGCCAGAAGCTCGCCGCGCCCTCGCTCTGTCCGGACTCGGTCAGATGGTGGGCCAGCAGCTCCGGCTCGCGATCGGTCTTCTCCGGATACATCTCGGCAAGGACCTGGGCGATGCTGGCATGCAGCTTGCGCCGCTCACTATGCAACAGGCTGGCATGCGCCGCATTCTGGATCATCACGTGCTTGAAGGAGTAAACCGCGTCTGGCGGATGTCCCCGGCGCATGATCAGGCCGGCCTCCTCCAGATGGGTCAGCGCCGCCTCGATCTGCTCCGCCGGCGTGTTGGCGACCGCGTGCAGGGTCTCGTAGGAGAATTCGCGGCCGATGGTGGCGCCGATCTGTGCAATCCGCTTGAACGGCCCCATCCGGTCGAGACGGGCCATCAGCGAGTCCGTCAAGGTCGCCGGGATCGCGAGCTGCCGCCACGGACCCGACAGCACGTAGCGCCCGTGCCGCTCGGTCAGGAGGTTGGATTCGAGAACCGCCTTGGTCAACTCCTCAAGGAACAGCGGCACGCCGTCGGTCTTGACGATAATCTCCTCGACGACCTCCTTGGGAAGCTCTCTGCCCGCAACGCGCTCGACCAGCGTGGTGCGCAGCAGCCGGCTCAGCCGGTTCAGCACCAGCGTTGTGATGTGCGAATGCGCGTTCCAGCTCGGCTGGAATTCGGAGCGCGCCGTGATGATGGCCAGGATCGGCCGGTTCTGCACCTGGTCGACCAGCAAATCGACCACCTCGCGGGACGTCGGATCGATCCAGTGCAGATCCTCAAAGGCCATCACCAGCGGCATCTCGCGCGCGAGCCCCAGGAAGTGATTGACCAGCGCCGCGACGGTCGCGTCCTTGTGTTGCTGCGGCGACAGGTCCAGCGGCGGATAGCGCCCACCAGTCGGGATCGACAGCAGCGCGGCGAACAGCGGTGCCACCTGCTCGATATCGCCGTGGGCTGCGGCGATCGCATTCTCCAGGCTCGCCAGCGACACCGCGGAGGCATCCTCGCGATCGAGACCGAGCGAGAATTTGAGCTGCTCGACGAAGGGATAGAACGCAGTGGAGGTGTAATAAGGCGAGCACTGGAACGCGACATGTCCGTGCCGGTCACCTGCGATCCGCTCAAATATCTCCTGGATGATGCGCGACTTGCCGATCCCGGGCTCGCCGAACTTGACGACGACCTGGCCGTCGCCGTCCTTGACCTGCTGCCAGCGCGCCATCAGCAGCGCGATTTCCTCTTCGCGGTTGACCAGCGGGGTCAGCCGCGTGCCCATGGCGGCGGCGAAGCGGGTCTCCACGCGCGTGGCGCGCACGACGTGCCAGGCCTGGGTTTTTTCCGAGATGCCTTTCAACGTCTGGGCGCCGAGATCGCGGAAATCGAACTTCCCCTTCAGCAGCGACTGCGTCGAGGCGGAGATCACCACGCCGTTGGGAGGCGCCAGCGCCTGCAGACGCGCGGCGAGATTGACAGTCTCGCCGACGGCGGAGTCGCGCTCTTCGGTGCCGTGGCCGACGAGGTCACCGACCACGACGAGGCCGGTCGCGATCCCGATGCGGACGGCGGGCGCGTGGCTGAGCGCGCCGCGCGGCTCGATCGCGCGCGCGGTCGACAGCACCCGCACGATCTCGAGCCCGGCGCGCACCGCGCGCTCGGCGTCGTCCTCATGCGCGGTCGGATAGCCGAAATAGACCAGAATGCCGTCGCCGACGAAGCGGGCGGCAAAGCCTTCATAATGCTTGACGACGCGAACGCAGGTTTCGCGAAAGCTGGCGATCATGTCGCGCACGTCTTCCGGATCGAACTGGGCCGAGAGCACCGTGGAATCCACCATGTCACAGAACATGGTGGTGAGCTGGCGACGCTCGGCGCCAACCTCGGTGCGGGTCTGCGGATGCGCCGGGGCAGCCGGCGCCTCCACCGTCTCCGCCTTGAACAGCGCGGCCATTGCCCGCTGCAACCGTTTGCGATCGCCAAGCGGTAACCCGAGCTCGGCAAGATCCGCCTCGGTCAGGTCGCCCATGACGTCGAGATCGAGGCGGTGCTGCGCGAACAGATCGGTATAGTGACCGAGACCAATGCCTTCGAGCCAACGCTTCAACCCGACTTCAGTCCCCGGCTCATTCTCCAGCATGGTGATCCCGCCGTACACTCCCTGCGCCAAAGGGCTTAAGGTCCCTCAACCACAGATTTTGGGGCCAAAACTTCACCTCAGACTGGACGCGTTCCCAAACTCCAGGGAAGAATAGCCCAATCGGATCAAAAGGGAATGGCATTGTCGGAGATTGCATCCGAGGCGGGAGATAGGCCTGCCGGCGCGGGCGTCGAAACCGAGAACCTTGCCGATATCGGCAGCCTTCTCGCTTTTCACGCGCGCGCGATGCCGGCGGCGCCCGCCCTGCTCGCGCCCGGCCGGCCTCCTCTGACCTACGGCGCGCTCGGCACCTGGATTGCGCATTGCGTCCGCACGCTGCGCGGGCTCGGCATTACACCGGCCGCCCGAATCGCCGTCGCACTGCCGCGCGGGGCCGACAGTGCATTGGCGCTGATCGCGGTGGCATCGACCTGCGCCTGCGTCCCCGTCAATCCCGACTTCACCGCGGACGAGCTGCAACGTTATTTCAGCGAATTGAAGCTCACGGCACTCGTCACACGGGCGGACATGAACTCGCCGAGCCGCGACGTCGCCAGAGCACTTGATATCGCGGTGATCGATTTCGTGCCGGGACCGGAGACGGATCTCGGCGGCTGCAAGTTCGTGGGCCCGACGATCGGGCCAGCCTGTGCCGACGGCACCGCTCGCGCGGAGGACGACGCCTTCATCCTGCTGACATCGGGCACGGCCGCGCGCCCGAAGATGGTGCCGCTGACGCACCGCAATGTGTGTCTCTCCGCGCAGAATGCCGGCCGGGTGCTTTCGCTCGCTCCGCATGATCGCCTGCTCAACGTCCTGCCGCTGTTTCATGCCCACGGCCTGATCTCCGGCCTCCTGACCGCACTCGCGGCGGGCTCCAGCGTGATCGTAACAGGCGGTTTCGACGCACCGTCCTTTTTCGGCTGGATGCGGGACCTGCAACCGACCTGGTACACGGCCGTGCCGACCATTCATCGCGCATTGCTCACCGCCGCGGAAGCGAGCCCCGAGCGCGTCCGGTCGTCGCCGCTGCGGGTGATCCGCTCGGCCTCGTCCTCGCTTGCACCCGCCATCCTGAGCGGGCTGGAGGCGATGTTCGGCGTCCCCGTGCTGGAAACCTACGGCATGACGGAAGCCGCCTCGCAGATTGCCGCCAATCCGTTCGAGCTGCGCAAGATCGGCTCGGTCGGCCGCGCCGCCGGCCCCGAGATCGCGATCATGGACGAGGCCGGCCGCCTGCTTGCGCCCGGCCAGCATGGCGAGATCATGCTGCGCGGGCCCAACATGAGCCGCGGCTATTGTAATGACGAAGCGGCGACGCAGGCCGCGTTCCGCGATGGCTGGTTCAGGACCGGTGACCTCGGCTATCTCGACGCCGACGGCTATCTCTTCATCGTCGGCCGCATCAAGGACGTCATCAACCGCGGCGGCCAGAAGATCTCGCCGCTGGAGGTGGAGGAGGTGCTGCTGGCCCACCCGGCGGTGCTGGAAGCCGGCGTGTTCGCCATTCCCCATGCCACGCTCGGCGAGAACGTCGCCGCCGTCGTGGTGCTCAGGGACGATGCCGAGACGACATCAGACCAGTTGCGCCAATTCGCACGCAAGCGTCTCGCCGCCTACAAGGTGCCGAACCTGATCCGCAATGTGGCCGCGCTGCCGAAGGGCGCCAGCGGCAAGGTCAAGCGCAACGCGCTGGCCGAGCTGATTTCAGCCCCCCTTGACGATGACGAAACGCACCTGCCGCGCAACGAGCTGGAGACCCAGCTCGCCGGAATCTGGGCCAGTCTGCTCGAGCTTCCGCAGGTCGGCATAGACCAGGACGTCTTTGCGCTCGGCGCAGATTCGCTCGCGGTCACGCAGATGCGCTCCCGCCTGCGCGAACGCTTCAACGTCGACTTCTCCTTCGAGGACATCTTCGATTGCGCCACGGTCGGTGCTCTTGCCGCCCGGATCGAGACTACGGCGCACCGCGATGCGACGTTGCCAGCTTGGCGCCAGGAGGCTGCCGAAACAGACGCGCCGCTGTCGTTCCAGCAGCAGCGGATGTACGTGCTCTCAAGGCTCGACCCGACGCGCTACAATTATAACGTGGTCGAGGTCGCGCTGCTGAAGGGCGAGGTCGATATTGCCGCGCTTCAGGTAAGCCTCAACGCGATCTGCACACGTCATGAAGCGCTGCGTTCGATCTTCGTCGAACGCGAGGGCGAGCCTGTGCAGCGCGTGCTTCAGGCATCGCCACAGCTCGAGCGGATCAAGCTCGAGCCTTGCCCTGCTGAGAGGCAGGTTGCGGTCGTCAGGCGCGAGGCGCTCAAGCTTGCGCAGTACGAATTTGATCTTGCCGGCGAGCCGCCGCTGAAGGTCACGCTGCTCTCTTTCAACAAATCCAGCCATGCGCTGGTGGTTAATGTCCATCACCTCGTCACCGATGGTTGGTCGCAACGGCTGTTCTGGGAGGCGCTCGCCGCCGGATATTCTGCCGCGCGCAAGGGAAGTGTGACGGCGTTCGCCTCGCCCAGCTTTCAGTATCGCGACTTCGCGCGCTGGCAGCAGAGCTGGGCGCAGACCCCGGCCGCGAGGGAGCAGCTCGACTATTGGCGGACCCAGCTCGACGGCGTTACCACGCTGCCACTGCGGACCGATCGGCCGCGGCCGGAGCTCTGGAGCGGCCACGGCGCCCGTCATTATTTCGAATTCTCAAAGGCCCTTTCCGCCGACATCCGCTCGCTGAGCCAGGACCAGGGCGTGACGCCTTACATGGCGCTGCTCGCGGTGTTTCAGTGTCTGCTGTTCCGCCACACCGGGCACGAGGATGTCGCGACGGGTTCGCTGATCGCGAACCGCAACCAGATCGAGAGCGAGCGCCTGATCGGGCTGTTTGCCAACACGCTGATCCTGCGCAACGATTTCAGCGGCGACCCGACCTTCGGCGAGCTGCTGCGCCGGGTGCGTCAGGCCACCCTCGATGCTTACCGCAACCAGGACCTTCCGATCGAGGAAGTCCTGCGTGCCTTGCAGATCGCGCGCAGGAGCGACGGCAATCCGCTGTTCCGGATCATGTTCATCCTGCAGAACGCATCGATCGAGAGCGCGCGCTTTCCCGGCCTGTCGACGCGGCGGCTGGAAATCGATCCGCAAGTCGCACGCTTCGACATCACGCTCGAGCTGGTCGAGGCCGAGGGCCGCTTCACCGGCTTCTTCGAATACGCCACCGATCTGTTCGATGCGGCGACGATCGAGGCCATGGCGGATCGCTTCAAGAGCTTGCTCAAGGCGGTCATCACCAATCCCGAGCAGCGCATCTCGCGCCTGCCGCTGCTGACGGCCGCGCAGCGCCGGCGATTGCTAACGAAGGGCCGGCCCGCCAATTTCGCAGCGCGCGGAAATGTCTGCGAACGGTTCGAGCGGCAGGCGAAAAAGGCGCCGAATGCCGTCGCGATTTCAGATGGACATCAGTCCCGGAGCTATCGCGAACTAGCGCATCGCAGCCAGGCGATCGCGCGCTGGCTTGCCAGCGAAGGTGCCGGTGCGGAGACCGTGGTCGCGCTATTGGCGGATCGCGGACCGGACCTGCTCGCAGCGATGATCGCGGTGCAGCGTGCGGGCGCAGCGTTCCTGAACCTCGATCCCGAGCAGCCGCCGGCGAGGCTCGCAACCATCCTCGGCTCGAGCTGCGCAAACGTGCTGCTGACGGGACGCGCGCAGTCCGCCATGGTCGACGCGCTACTCGAACCGCTGGTCGCACGCATCCGGGTCGCCGTAGTCGAAGATATAATCGCAGGAGGATCGAGCGAGCCGGGCCGCCCTGCGCGGCGGGCGGATTCGAGCCTAGCCTATCTCATCTATACGTCCGGCTCCTCCGGCGCACCGAAGGGCGTCATGATCGAACAGCGCGGGCTGTCGAACCATCTCGCCTCGCTCATCGATGAACTCG
Source organism: Bradyrhizobium sp. CCBAU 51745 (assembly GCF_028128715.1). Taxonomy (NCBI): domain Bacteria; kingdom Pseudomonadati; phylum Pseudomonadota; class Alphaproteobacteria; order Hyphomicrobiales; family Nitrobacteraceae; genus Bradyrhizobium; species Bradyrhizobium sp. CCBAU 51745. Next base: position 86,963 of record NZ_LBJP01000081.1, read on the forward strand.
GCCTTACGGCCACGGACGTGATCGCGCAGACCGCGCCGCAGAGCTTTGTCATCTCGGTCTGGCAGTTCCTCGTCGGTCCCATGGTTGGCGCGCGGGTCCATGTCTGCGGCAATTCGATCGTGCAGGATCCGATGCTGCTGGCGCGGGAGATCGAGCGCGAAGGCATAACGGTGCTGGAGATCGTGCCCTCGCTGCTTCGCGTGATCCTCGAACGGATGGACGAGGCGCCGATGCTGCGCGCTTTTGCGAAGTTGCGACTATTGATCTCGACCGGCGAGCCGCTGCCGGTCGAGCTCTGCCGCGCCTGGTTCGCCCGCTGCCCGAAGGTGTCGCTGATCAATGCCTATGGTGCCTCGGAATGCTCAGACGACGTCTCGCTGCACCGGTTGACTCATGCACCCGATGCTGTGATCACCAATGTTCCGGTCGGCACGCCCCTGCCCAACACCCAGCTTTACGTGCTCGATCCGGATCTGGAGCCGCAGCCGATCGGCGTGGTCGGCGAGCTCTGCATCGGCGGCGCCGGCGTCGGCCGTGGCTATGTCAACGATCCCGCGCAGAGCCGGCTGCGCTTCATCCCCGATCCGTTCGCGCGAGGGAAAGGCGGCCGGCTCTATCGCACCGGCGACCTTGCCAGGCGCCGCGCCGACGGGACGATCGAATGCCTCGGCCGCGCCGACCTTCAGGTCAAGGTCCGTGGTTATCGCATCGAGCTCAAGGAGATCGAGACTGCGCTGGCCGACCACGCAAGCGTGCGGGCCGGCATCGTCGAGCCGCGGCGCGATGCCAATGGCGATGTCAGGCTGATTGCCCACGTCGTTGCCAAAGCCGGCAACAAGATCAGCGCCAGCGAGCTGCGCGATTTTCTCAAAAGCCGGCTGCCTGTTCATGCAATCCCGTCGGCGTTCCTGTTCCTGGATCAGGTCCCGCTCAACGCCCACGGCAAGCTCGATCGCTCCGCCGTGCTGGCGCCTCCGCAACAGGAGAGCGCCGCGACTGAGATGACCGTGCCGGCCCGGCGCTTCACGGAAAAGGTCCTGTCCGACATCTGGATCGATCTGCTGAAGGTCGAGAGCCTTGGTGTCACCGACAATTTCTTCGACCTCGGCGGCCATTCGCTGCTGGCCGGGCAAGCGATGGCGCGCATCGCCCGAGCGCTTGGCGTATCGCTGCCGATCAAGACCATCTTCGAGGCACCGACGATCGCGGAGCTCGCCCGGCGGGTCGACGAGGCCGTGGCCACGGCACCGCAAAAGCCTGCGGCCGGCGTTCCACGCCTGGCCGAAAGCGCTCCTCCCACGCTGTCGATCGCGCAGGACCAGATGATGCGGATCGAGCGGAACCTGCCCGATCTGCCGCTGTTCAACCTGCCCTTCGCGTTCCACCTCGAAGGCCCGGTCGATCCGCTCACCCTGGCGCAAGCCATTGACGACATCGTGCGTCGGCACGAATCCTTGCGGACGGCATTCGGTTGGAATGGCGAGCAACCGGTCAGCCAGGTCATCGCGCCAGCCACGCTCGGTCCGGTCCTGACCGTCGAAACCATCGGTGACGGGCGGCCCCACGACAATCAGCGGCGCAAGGCGCTCGAGTTCAGGAAGATCGAGCTCCTGATCGCGCAGGAGACCTATACCCCCGTTAACACCGCGCGGGCACCGCTGCTGCGGGCGCGCCTGCTGCGCCTTCATGCCGAGGATCACGTCCTGCTGCTGACGCTGCACCATGCCATCGCGGATGGCTGGTCGATCGGCGTGCTGTTCGAGGAATTGTCGGGCCGCTATGCCGCGCTCGCGGGCCATCCGTCGCCGCCCCTGCCGGGGACGCCGCTGGCGTTTTCCGGCGTCGCGCGCTGGCAGCGCTGGTGGTGCGGAACTGCGGCGGCCCGCGGGCAGGCCGCCGACTGGGCCGACAATCTGCGCGGTGCAGCCCCCGTGTTTGACGGCGAAGCGCGCGCGGGCGCGTCGACCGGCCATCATCCGCTCAGCCTAGAGCGTGATCTCGTCGCCGGTCTCACCGTCTATGCGCGCCAGCACAACAGCACGCTGTTCATGTGTCTGCTCACCGGCTTGAAGGCCCTGCTGCTGGCGCGGACCGGGCGCACCGACATTTCGGTCGCCACCGCGATGGCCAACCGCGCCCAGCCGGACACCGACCGCATCATAGGCCCGTTCGAAAACACCGTGATCGTCCGCAGCCGAATCACGCCGGATCTGTCGTTCGCCCAGGCCTTGGCCCGGGTGCGCCAGGGCGTGCTCGACGCGCATGCGCGGCAGGAGCTGCCGTTCAACATCCTGGCCGACCATCTGGAGCAGGAAGGCATCGACCCGGCTTCGCTGCTTCAGGTCTATTTCACGCTGCAAAACCCGCTGCGCCAGCCGCTCGACCTGCCTGATGTCACGGTGCGATCGATCGGCAACGTCGCGCGGGAAGGCCAGCCGGTGCTGCCGGTCGACCAGACCTGGCTATCGCTGATGCTGAAGGAGCGCCCGACCGGGATTACAGGTTCGTGCAATTATAAAGACGATCTGCTCGACGGCGCCACGGTCGGCGCATGGATGGAGGATCTCGTCGCGCTGCTTGAGGCTGCCATCCTCCGGCCAAACACGCCGCTGGAGCGCTTGCTCGCCCGCAGGGCGGCATGACCAGCCGCACAGGACAGGCGGACACGAGTTCACCCGTCAAAGCTGTGAAGACACAAGTTGCATCTTGATTATTCGGCTCCAGCGCGCAAGATTATTCTCGCCTTTTGATTTGGACGATATTTTTAACCGGGGGAGTGTTATTATGGGTTTCATCAAATTTACCAAAGGCACCTCGCTCAGCGACAAGGACCGCAAGGCCCTGCTAAAGCTGCTGACGGGCGAGAAGAAAAAACTTCAGTCCGCCCTGAAGGACGTCGATGCCAGCCTTGCGACGCTGGGTGGCGCGAAGAAGGCCAAGAAGAAGAAGTAAGATTCGGCGGCCGGGACGCCGCGCGGATCTTCGGGTATCATTTTCGATTTGAGCCGCTCGCCTGTCCGGTTGGGGTCTCGCACAGGCCTGCTCCGGCAAACCGGCCAGCGATTGACAAGAATTTGCCTGGGTGGACCGCTAGAGATGGTCCGCCGAGTTGCTTCATGTTCGGTTGATCCTTCAGTCAGGGCCGGATTTGGCCTCCGCCTGACGCTATGGGCCCAATTGATGGCAGACGACGGAATTGAACTGTTTATCGGATTGATCGAGAGCATCGATACGCCCGGCGCAGTGGATGTGTGCCGAGGGTTGCTCTCGGTCGACGAGCAGATACGCGCCGACCGCTTCAAGTTTGAACGGCATCGGCGGCAATATGTCTTCGCGCATGCGATGCTGCGCCTCGCGTTGTCGCATGCGGCCCCTGAGGTCGAACCGACCGACTGGTCGTTTTCGACCGGCCGCTACGGGCGACCCTTTGTCGCGGCGCCCACGACCGCGACGCCGCTGCATTTCAGCCTGTCCCATGCCGATGGCTGCGTCGCCTGCGTCGTCTCGAAGCATGAGACCGTCGGCGTCGATGTCGAGACCGTGTCGCGGCGCGTCGCACCGCTGTCGACCGCGCTTCGCTTCTTTGCGCCGGAAGAGGTGGAGACGCTGCGCACGCTGCCGGAGCCCGCCGCGATCGAGCGCTTCTTCGACTATTGGACGCTGAAGGAAGCCTATCTGAAGGCCAGAGGTTTTGGGCTCAATCTGCCGCTGGATGCGTTCGCGATGCAGGTGTCGCGGGAGGCGATCAAGATCAGCTTCAAGCCCGATATTGCCGACGACCCTGCGGGCTGGTGCTTCTCGCTGTGCTCGCCATCGCCCTCGCATCGCCTTGCGATCGCCGACGGCTCGCGCGCGGCCGGCGGCCTGCGCATAACCCGCAACGCCTGGCCGCTCCAGGACGCGGCGGAATGATGCCGGCGCGGCTGCGCGTCTTTCCGGCGATCTCGCGCAACCGCGATCCCGAAAAATACGTCGGCGAGCTGATGCGGGTGGCTGATTTCGCCGACCGCAACGGCTTCGAAGGTATTCTGCTGTTCGAGGGCAACGACGTGTTCGTCGAGCCCTGGGCGATGGCCCAGCACATCCTCGCCGCGACGACGCGATCCTCGCCGCTCATCGCGGTCAATCCGGTTTACATGCATCCGTTCACGGCGGCGAAGTTCGTCTCGTCCTTTGCGCAGCTCTACGGCCGCAAGGTCTATCTCAACATGATCACGGGGACCGCGATCAGCGATCTGCAGGGGCTGGGCGACGAGCAGTCCCACGCCGACCGCTATGTCCGGCTCGGCGAGTTCGTCACCTTGATGCGCAGGCTGCTCTCGAGCCCCCGCCCGGTGAATGTCGACGGCCGATTCTATTGCGCCAGCAATCTGCAACTGCGGCCGCGCCTGCCCGCCGAGCTGATGCCGGAATTTCTGATCGCGGGGCAATCCGACGCAGCCAGGCGCGTCGCCGAGGAGACTGGCTGCATCAAGATGCAGATGTTGCCGCCCGACCTCGATCGAGGCCTCGGCGCATCAGGCATGAACTTTGGCATCTTCGCGCGCGAGAGCCGCGACGAGGCGCGGCAGGCGGCCAAGGCCCGTTTCCGCGACAATCCTGACGATCGCGAGCTGCTCGCGCTCACGGTCGAAAATTCAGATTCGGTCTGGAAGCGGGGATTGTACGAGGGGCAAAGCGGGGAGCTCGCCGACAATGGCTATTGGCTGCTGCCCTTCCTCACCTTCCAGGCCGACTGTCCCTATCTCGTCGGCAGCTATGCCGAGATCGGCGCCCAGTTGAAGGAGTTTGCGGCGAAGGGGCTGACCACTGTCATGCTCGACATGGTCGCTGACGAGGCCGAGATGCAGCATGTTTGCAAGGCGCTGAAGGCGAGCGGGATGTTTTGACTACTGATCAACACTGCATCCGCATCGTCATTGCGAGCGAAGCGAAGCAATCCGGGACCTTTCCCTAGAGGCAGTCTGGATTGCTTCGCTTCGCTCGCAATGACGGAGAACGACGGTCCATCCAGCGAAAATCACCGCACCTCTTCGAATCCCGCAAGCACCGAGGTCAGGTTGGCGCCAAGGATATCCGAGAGATAGCCGCCCTCCTGCACGAACACGGTCGGCAGGCCCAGCTTCGCGATGGCCTGGCCGATGCGGCGGAAGCCGGGCGTGGTGATGGCAAGCCCCTTCAGCGGATCGTGCTCGGAGGCATCGAGGCCGAGCGCGATCACGAGCGCGCCCGGCGCAAAGGATTCGATCGCCTTGCGCGCGCTCTCCATCGCCTTGAGGTAGCCATCGTCGCCGGTGCCGATCGGCAGGGGAATGTTGAGATTGGCGCCGAGGCCGGCGCCCTCGCCGCGCTCATGCGCATAGCCCCACACATAGGGATAGTAGGCGACCGGATCGGCGTGGATCGAGACCGTGTAGACATCCGGCCGCGCGTAGAAGATGCCCTGCGTGCCGTTACCATGGTGGACGTCGACGTCGAGGATCACGACGCGCTCGTGCTTCAGCCGCAGATGCGCGGCCGCGATCGCGCTGTTGTTGAGGAAGCAGAAGCCGCCGGCCATATCGCGATAGGCGTGATGGCCGGGCGGACGGCAGAGCGCGTAAACGGCGTCTTCGCCGTCCATCACCATCTGCGCCGCGGTGACAGCGACATCCGTCGCCGCGCAGGCCGCGGCCCATGTGCCCGGCCCAATTGGAGCTGCGGTGTCGGCGGTGTGCCAGCCGAGCTTGCCGACGATATGGGTCGGATAGGTGGCGGCGTGGCGCACGGGATGGACGTTGCCGATCATCTCCGGACCGGAATCGCCGAGCGCCGTCCAGGCGTCCCAGGCTTCGCTCAGGAACGACAGATATTCCGGGCTATGAATGCGCGCCCGCGGGCCCTGGCCGAATTCGGTCGGCTCGACCAGCTGATGCTTGCCGTCCTTCAAGCCCTTGAGCAGGCGATCGGCGCGCTCGGGCTGCTCGGTGGTGCGCTTGACGACGCCGCGAACCAGGAAGAATTGCGGATCGTGGCTGCGGTGCAGTTCGGTATGGACGGCTTTCACTCAACACTCCGTGCTCTTCAGCGGCTTTTTGAATCGACGCGCTTTCCTGACGCGAACCGGTATCCACTTCGCTCGAAAACGCTTTGATAGTGCCACAGGGTTTTTTGATCGCTGCGGCGGCCAGATGCAAGCAAGAAGAATGCCGGCCTGTGCCGCACCGCTCTGCGCCAGCAGCAGATCGCCCGCGAAGGTCAGCAGCGCCCGCGCTGAAGACAATATTCCCTGCCCTGCTGATCGGTGCGGAAGGATTCGATGAAGCCGCCCTGGCGCTGGGTGACGAAGACCGTCTTGCCGTCGCTGCCGCCGAAGGCGAGATTGGTCGGCTCCTTCGCTTTCAGCGTGATCTCGCGCTCGACCACACCACTCGGCTTCATCAGCGCGATCGTGCCCTTGAGAATGCGCGCGACGTAAAGGCGGCCGGCGACGTCGGTGCGCAGACCGTCGATGGTGTCGGGCTGGAATGTCTTGACCAGCTTCGCATCGGCGAGCTCGCTGCCCCGGATACTGTAGGACCAGACCTGGCCGTTGCTGGACTCACCGACATAGAGCGTCTTGCCGTCGGGGCTGAGATCGATGCCGTTGGTGGTGCCCATCGAACGCGGCGCCGACATGATCTGTCCCTGCACCACGCCATCGGCGGCTTTGGCAATGCGCCAGATGTGACCTTCGCGGCCCTTCCAGTTCGGATCGCTCGCATAGATCGTGCCGTCGTGTGCGATGGTGATGTCGTTGGGCTGGTTCATCTCGTCGGAGTGAAACCAGACGGCCGGCTCGGTGCCGCCCTTCGGGATCGCAAAGATGTTGTGCTTCTTGTAGTCGGCGATGAACATCGTGCCATTGCGATCGAAGCGGATCGCGTTGCCGACGCTTCCCTCGGGAAGCTCCGTGAAAGCTTCGGACGCCGCAGCGCCCGCGGGCAATCGGCCAATGGTGCCGGGCTTGCCGAAATTGACGACGAAGAGATCGCCATCGAGATCGGCGGCGGGACCCTCGATACCGTGCGTATATTCACCTGAAGGCGTGACCTGCACGCTTTCGAACAGCTTGGTCTCGGCCGCGAAGAGCGGCGTCGCGACGACAAGCAGAATGCTACTGCACAGGCACCAGAAAGTCCTGCCGGATGTAATAGCCATCGTCGTCGCTGCACTCACCATTCAGATAGGGATCGGCCGGCCGGAAGAATCGGCTGAAGCCGGGTTTGTCTACAGCGTTCCTTTGTGTCACGACGACGACCTTGGCAGCCGGTATTTCGCCGCATTCCTTGTTCGCCTTGCTGAAGAACTTGCGCTGCGGCAGGCCGAGCTTGATGCGCATCGGCGTTCCCGGAACCATCTTGGCAACGAGCAGATCCGCTGTCGTCAGCAGGGCCGCGTAACCCGGCTCGGTCTTCGGCAGACTCTCGCCGCCGGGCGGCATCAGCTTCTCCGCGCCGATGCCGCGCAGGCGCGTGCGCAATCTGCCGGAGGCGGGATCGCCCGGATAGATCCAGCCGTCCTGCGACAGCATGAACCTCAGCACGGTCGCATCCTTGTCCGCGTCCGACTGCCCTGCCTTGAGGCCGAAATCGGAGTGGCAGCCGACGCAGTGCTTTTCAACGAGGTTCTTGCGCAGCGTGGTGAGCCGTAGCTTGTTCTGCGGATCCTTGGCGACGAAGGTGGCGAGCTGGTCGATCAACGCCTGGCTTCTGACGTCGCAGGGTAGTGGCGGCGGCGGATCGCCGGCGGCGCGATCGATGCGGATGATGGTCTGGTTCTTGTCCTCGACCAGCCAGATCGCACCGTCCTCCGCGACCGTCATGCCAACTGGCGCGCCTTGCGGCCGCGCGCCATTGACGCGGTGCCAGCCGGCGATCAGTTCGTCGAACGGCGCAGCGGCGACATCGCCGGCGTCGGTCTGAAAATTGTGGGTCGGATCGGCCGCGCAGCTGACGTGGTAGCGCACCGGCGGCGGAGCAGGCTTTGGAAAGCCGCGATCGTCGACGTCGTAGATCAGCACGCGGCTGCCGGTCGGGCGGTAGCCGTGCAGCCCGACCAGCAACTTCCCTTCCAATTCGGGAAACCTGACGCCGTGATAGTACAGCATTGCGAGCGGCGCACCATGTGGCGGCAGCAGCGAGAAGGGCTGCTTGTAGAGCGCGCTCGCCGTACAGAGCGATTTGTAGATGCCGGATTGCAGCACGAGCTTGAACTCGGGACTCGGCGTCGACAAATCGTAACAATAGGGCCAGCCATAATGCCTGCCCTGCTCGATCGCGTTGATCTCCTCGTTCGGCTTGAAGATATCGGGCAGGTCCCGACCATTCTCTCCTTGCAGGAAGGCGTAGCCGGCATCGGGGAAGTTCGGGTGCAGCGCCAGCGCCAGCGAGTTGCGCAAGCCGCGCGCGTAGATCGTGTGAGCAGGATCGGGATCGCCAGGCTTCAAGGCCGGGAAGACGCCGCCTGACGGTGGCGTGAACAGCCAGAGTGCCGCCATGGCGGAAGCGCCTTCAGCCGGTGCGCAAGGCTTCGTGATCGGCGCCGGCGCAATGCAATCATCGCTGTGGGCACCGACATTGACGAACAGCCGCCCGTTCTTGTCGAAGACGAACTGCTTGAGCGGATGCGCGGCCTCCTCGAGCTTCGTCCCGTCAGGCAGCGTGATGCGGCGGCCCGGCATGTGGCGGATGATGGTCTCGACCGTGCTGCGCGGATTATCGGCGAGCGGATCGAAGCGGAAGATCGTCTCGGCGGTCGAGGCGTAGAGCTTCTTGTCCGGCCCGATCACGAGGCCGAACGGATATTCGACCCCGGTCAGCAACTCCTTGAAGCGATGGCCGCTGGCGGCGTGAGGATCGAGCAGCAGCAGCCGGCCGTCGGTGTGGCCCCAGCCGCCCATGTCGGCCACCACGAACAGCTCACGGCCGGGCACCTGGATGATCGACCGCGGAAATTTCAGACGGTCTTCCTCGCTGCCGACGAGGCCAGCGCAGAAGCCAGCCTTCATGTCGATCTGGACTCTTGGGAAGGCGAGATCGCCGCTGCCGCAGGTCTCTGGTCCGACCGCATAGCCGCTTTTCCGCAGCTGATCGGACGCCGCTGGCAAGGCAAGGCCGAGCAAGACCGCGGTGACGGCGGCAGCTGCGCACAAGCCTCGGCGTCCATTCTGCAAAGTGAGATGATTCACAGCGGCCTCCCCCGATTTTCGGCTGAGGGTTGTTCCATGTCGTGCAGGGGCCGTCCAGCCATCACCCGCCTGTGATTAAACCTGTAACGATCTTCGTGGCGACCAACCTCCGTAAATTCCCTTACCGGGTTCAACCCGAATATTTTGGGAATGCTTGGGGTGGTATCGCTTTGCCGTCCCAATCGCTCTCTACAGGAGGCGCTTATGGTCCAGGTCTACTTTCACTGCTCCAACACCGAGGGCACGCTGATCGACCGCTACGGCGCTGCCGTCGCCAATCTGACCGAAGCGCGCGATCGTGCTGCCCAGATCATGCGATCCATGATCGAGACGCCAGGCGCCGAGGACTGGCGCGATTGGGTGATCCATATCAGCGACGACGACGGCGAAGAGATTTTCGATCTCCCCTTCACCGCCATGCTCGGCAAGCCGCATTGAGGTGATGCCATGCTGTTCGCTTCCCTGACCCTGCTCCGCCAGCCCCTCACCTTCGTCGCCACCAAATGGCAGACCCTGATCCGGGTCGCCGGCAATCCCTACCGCCCCGAGCTGCATTACATGCGTGGGCCTGGCCCGAAATGGCGCGCCAAATATCAGGCCAGCCGGGTCAACCGCGGGCTCTAAGCACGGGTTAGCCACTTTCCCCAACTCATGCCTCGACGTTGTCATGGCCGGGCTTGTCCCGGCCATCAGCGTTTTGACGCGGGCGGCCCCGGCGCCATCCCGCGCCGGTTTCGCATCTGCCATGTCGCGCCTCGCAGCTGATGTTTTCGTCGATGGTGATGTGCCATTCTCGGCGAGCTTCGCCAATCGGAAGACGACATCATGCCTCATCAGTTCAGCCTCAACCAAACCTTCCGCAAACCCGCCGTGAGATCCAAGGTCGGCATTGTGGCTTCGCAGTCGCGGCGGGCGGCTGAGGTGGGAGCGCAGGTGCTGGCGGCGGGCGGCGACTGCGTCGACGCGATCGTGGCGACGACCTTCGCATTGAACGTACTGGAGCCCTGGAATAGCGGCATCGGCGGCGGCGGCGCGATGGTGCTCTACCGCGCCAAGGAAAATCGCTATGAGGTGATCGACTACGGCATGTGCGCGCCGCAAAGCCTGCGCGCCTCGGATTATCCCATCGTTGGGGACCGCCTCGCGACCGACCTGTTTCCGTGGCCGCGGGTGAAGGACGATCGCAACGTTCACGGTCCCGCCGCGATCGCCGTGCCGGGTGTCGTCGCCGGCATGGAGGAGGCGCACCGACGCTACGCCAGGATGCCGTGGAAGGACCTGGTTGTTCCGGCAGCCGCACTGGCCGGTGAAGGCCTGCCGGTCGACTGGTGGACGACACTGACGATCGCGAGTGCAGCGGCAGATCTGCGGCGCTATCCGGCAAGCGCGGCCGCCTTTCTGAAAGACGGCCTGCCCCCGAGCCCGCCCTGGAGCATCGAGGCTGAGACCCGGCTGCCACAGGACAATTTGAAAGCGACGCTGTTGCACCTCGCCGAGGCCGGGCCACGAGACTTCTATCAGGGCGACCTCGCCAAGAGCATCGCGTCCGACATCAAGGCCGATGGCGGCTCGCTGTCAACAGAGGATCTCGCTGCATTCCGCGCCCAGCTGCGCGAGCCGCTGGCGATCCCCTATCGCGGCGGCAAGGTGCTGGCGACGCCGGAACTCACGGCCGGCCCGACCATGGCGCATGCGCTGCGCCTGTTGCAGGAGAATCTGAAGCCGGCGGGCACGCCCGACGCCGCTGCCTACAGCGAGTATGCAGTGGCTCTGCAGGCGGCCTATCGCGAGCGCCTCAAGGACATGGGCGATGTCGACGGCAGGCGCGCGCTCGGCGCCGAGTATCTCGCGCCGGCCTGCACCACGCATTTCTCCGTGGTCGACCGCGACGGCAACATCGCCGCGGTGACGCAGACACTGCTGTCCTCGTTCGGCTCGAAATATGTGACGCCGCAGAGCGGCATTCCCATGAACAACGGCATCATGTGGTTCGATCCGACGCCCGGCACCACCAATTCGCTCGCTCCCGGCAAGCGCTGCCTCACCAATTACACGCCTGTCATCGCCGAGACCGCGGATGGCAAACACCTCGCGGTCGGTGCCTCCGGCGGCCGCCGCATCCTGCCTTCCGTCCTGCAGCTCGTGTCCTTTGTGGTGGATTTTGGCATGGACTCCTCGATGCCGCCATCCACCAGCCCCGCATCGATTGCAGCGAAGGCGCGATCGTGCTCGGCGACATCAGGCTGCCGGCGGATGTGCGCAAAGCGCTCGCCGCGCGCTTCGATTACAGGGAGGCGCCGGTGCAGACCCTGCCGATGAAGTTCGCCTTCCCGAGCGTGGTGATGCGCGATGGCGACCTCAATTCCGGCGCGGTCGAGATCTTCCAGCCCTGGGCCGATGCGGTCGCCGAATCCTGAGCGTCACGACTCCTCCACATTTGCCAGGAACTTAGCTTGGCGGTGTCCGTTCCTTGAATGGACAAATGCGTTCGTTCAAGAGGAGGGACTATCGTTGTGAAGAAGCTCGCAATTGCCCTGTCGCTGATTCTGGCGGCAGGCTTGACCCAAGCTGCCTATGCCAAAGGTGGCCACGGTCATGGACACGGCTCGTTCGCCATGGCCCATGGACACTACGGCACACCGCCGGGATGGTCACACGGGCGCAAGGTCGGCTGGCGCGGGCACGGTTGCCCGGCCGGCCTCTGGAAACAGGGCCGCTGCTGACACGATCTGCAATTCTTGCGAGGCGCCGCCCGTAACGAGGCGGCGCCTTTTTTCAAATGCCCAGCCGGTCTCGCACCCGACCGGCAATCACAGCCGTGGTCAAGCCGACCGGCCAGAACGCGTGCATCGGGATCGGCTTGATGCCTGATATTGGCATGTCGATCTCGGCCTTGGCGCCGCCGATCAAGCGGCGCGCAAGCTGCGCGCCCATGGCGGTCGAGAGCGCGACGCCGCGACCGTTGCAACCCAGCGAGATCAAGATGCCTTCCGCCGGCTCATGCACATGCGGATAATGATCCCCGGTGATGGCGAGCCGGCTGTTCCAGCCATGGCTCCAGGCCACCCCCTTGAGCTGCGGCCATAGCCGCTCGGCGTAGCGCATGAGATAGGCGACATCAGTTGGCGACTTGATCCAGCGCATCGGGCCGCGACCACCCATCAGCAGGCGGTTCTGCTGGTCGATGCGGTAATAGACGGTGATGTGGCCGCTCTCGTAGAGCACGGGCCGTGTCGGCATGATCGCGCGGGCGACCTCGTCGGGCAGCGGCGCAGTAGCCGCGATCGAGGAAAACACCGGCACGATGGTGCGGCGGAGCGCGGGCCAGAGATCGTCGGTGAAGCCGTTGGTTGCGAGCAGCACCTTCTCCGCATGCACGACTGCGCGCGGAGTCTCGATGCGCCAGCGCGCGCCGTCGCGACGGAGCGATAGCGCCGGCGTCTCGCCGTGAACCTTCGCGCCCGCTGAAATTGCAGCGCGCGCAAGACCACGGGCGTAGCTGAGCGGATGCAGGTCGCCGCCTCGCGTATCGAGCATCGCGCCGATGTAGCGATCCGTACCGGTCATCTCGCGCAACTGCTCGCGGTTCAGATATGACACCGGCATGCCGCGGCGGATGCATTGCTGCGCGGTCTGTTCGATCGCAGCGGCGCTGGCCTCGTTATAGGCCGCGCGCAGCGTGCCGTTCTGCCGCGCCTCGCAAGGGATTTGGTAGCGGCGGATCAGATCGTGGGTGAAGTTCGGCGAGCCGTAGGAGAACGCGATCATGCGGCGGCCGAGCCCGGTGCCGAAATCGGCCTCGATCTGATCGGGGTCGTGCTTCAGGCCGGGATTGGTGTGGCCGCCATTGTTGCCGGACGCGCCCCAGCCCGGCTCCTGTGCCTCCAGCACCAGCGCCTCGACGCCCTGCTCGGCCAGATGCAGCGCCGTCGACAGACCGGTGTAGCCGCCGCCGACGATCGCAACGGAAACGCTCCTGTCGGTATCGAGCGCCGGCGTCGCAACCGGCGCGACGGCCGTGTCAGCATAGAGCGATGGCGGCAGAGGCAGGCGTGTCATTGTAAAAGTCCGGTCAGAGCGGATGCAGCACGCGGCGCAAAAAGTCCTGCGTGCGCGGATGCTGGGGCTGGTTGAGCAGCGTTTTCGCCGGCCCCTGCTCGACGATGATGCCGCCGTCGATGAACAGCACACGATCGGCAACGTCGCGGGCAAAGCCCATTTCGTGGGTGACCACGACCATGGTCATGCCGTCATCAGCGAGCTTGCGCATGACACCGAGGACATCGCCGACCAATTCAGGATCGAGCGCCGAGGTCGGCTCGTCGAACAGGATCGCCTTTGGCTGCATCGCGAGCGCACGAGCGATCGCCACACGCTGCTGCTGGCCGCCGGAGAGTTGCGGCGGATGCGCGTCGGCTTTCTCGGCGAGGCCCACTTGCGCCAGCAGCGCGCGACCGCGCTCGGTCACCGCTGTGCGGGGCTCCTTCTTTACGAACAGCGGCCCTTCGATGACATTCTCGAGCACGGTCCGATGCGGGAACAGGTTGAAGCGCTGGAACACCATCGAGACCTGGGTGCGGATGTTGACGATCGACGGCGCGTCGCGGTCGACTTTCAGGCCTTCGACGTTGATCTCGCCGCGATCGTAGCTTTCCAGCCCGTTGATACAGCGCAGGATGGTGGACTTGCCCGAACCTGACGGGCCGACGATGCAAACCACCTCGCCCTTCTCGACCTTCGCCGTGATGCCCTTGAGCACCTCGACCTTGCCAAAACTCTTGTGGACGTCGTTCAGCTCGATCATTTCTTGCCCGCCCGCTTCTCGAAGTGACGGACCAGCAGGATCAGCGGGATGCTCATGGTGAGATACATCAATGCGACCAGCGTGAACACGCTGGTGTTCTTGAAGGTCGAGGACGCGATCAGCTTGCCTTGCAGGGCAAGCTCGGCGACCGTGATGGTCGAGGCCTGCGAGGAATCCTTGAGCATCATGATCATGACGTTGCCGTAGGGCGGCAGCACGATGCGCACGGCCTGCGGCAGCACCACGCGGCGCATGGTCAGCCACCAGCCCATGCCGATCGACTGCGCGGCCTCGATCTGGCCCTTATCGATCGCCTCGATTCCGGCGCGGAAGTTTTCGGCCTGGTAGGCCGAGTACGCAATGCCGAGGCCGAGGATGGCGGCCTGCAAGGCCGACAGCGTGACGCCGAGATCGGGCATCACGAAGTAGAGGTAGAACAGCAACACGATGATCGGGATGCCGCGGATCACGTTGATCAGGCTGGCGCTGAGCATCGACAGCGCTCTTATGCCGGAGACCCGCATCATCGCCCAGATCAGGCCGAGCACCGTCGAGAGCAGCAGCGAGCCGATCGTGACGATAACCGTCAGCGCGACGCCGTTCATCAGGATCGGGAAGAACTCGGCGGCGTCGTGCCAGAAGCCTTTCATCGTGCAGCCCTATGAGCGCTCTATCAGCCCTGCGCCTTCTGGCCCCATTTTTCGAGGATCTTGTCGATGGTGCCGTTGGCCTTGAGCTTCGCCAGCGACGCGTTGATCTTGCCGAGCAACTCGGTGTCGCCCTTGCGGACGCCGATGCCGACCGAGCCGACCGTGACGGGCTTGTAGCCGTCGACGAGACGCACCTCGGGGAACCCACCCTGCTTCAGATTGTAGGCCAGGATCGGATAGTCGGCGTAGCCGGCCTTGAGGCGGCCGGTGTTCACATCGCGCAGGATGTCGGGGATGGTGTCGTAGGCCTTCACCTCGGCGAACAGGCCGGACTTCTTCAACGCATCGACGAAGGCGGTGCCGACCTGGGCGCCGACAGTCTCGCCCTTCAGATCATCCTGCGTGGCATAGGATTTGGTGTCGCTCTTCGGCACGACCAGGCCTTCGCCATAGGTGTAGATCGGGTCGGAGAAATCGACGACCTCCTTGCGCGGCGCCGTGATGAACATCGCGGCCGCGATGATGTCGATCTTGCTCGAGGTCAGCGACGGGATCAGCGCCGAGAACTGCATCGGCTCGATCTGCACGTTGAAGCCGGCGTCCTTGCCCACTTCGGTGACGAGATCGACCATGATGCCCTGAATGGAATTGGTCTTGGTGTCGAGGAAGGTGAAGGGAATGCCCGTCGGCGTCGAACCGACCTTCAGCACCTGCTGCGCCGAGACCGGCGTCACCGCTGCCATCGCGAGCGCCGCGACCGCGGCCAGACCAAAACGCTTCATCGCATCCCCCTTGGGTCCCGACCGATGGCGGCGCTCGCGAATGTCGTGGATCAGACGTTGCGGGCCAAGCCGTTTCGGCCTATTTTCACCAATATGAAAATTTGGTCACACTTTCGCGGACGATGCAAGCGGTTTTCATGCAAATGAAAAAAGCGGTTTGACGTGAGCGGTGGCAAAAGAATGCGCAAACCGGCCGCGGCAAAGCCGGCGAAGAGGGTCAGGAAGGCGACCGCGAAGCGGGCGGAGCCCGCAATGGACGTCGCGGTCGGCCGTCGCATCCGCGATCTCCGCCGCGCCAGGCAATTTTCGCTCGAAACGGTCGCGGCGCGCACCGAGCTGTCGATCGGCTTCCTGAGCCAGATCGAGCGCGGCCTGTCGTCGCCCTCGCTGCGCGTGCTGGCGACGCTCGCCGACGTGCTCGGCGTCGGCATCGCCGCCTTGTTCGGCGCCAGCCCGAGCGCCGACGGCGCTTCGGACCAGGTCGTCACGCGCGGGCTGCAACGGCCCGAGCTGAAGCTCTGGCGCACCGGCGTATCCAAGCAATTGCTGAGCCCTGCGACTGCCGACAACAAGCTCAATCTATTCCTGGTGCATCTTGAGCCCGGCGGCTCGACAGGCGACGAGCTCTACACCCATGACGGCGAGGAAGCGGGCCTCGTGCTGGAGGGCGAGATGATGCTCACGGTGGACAGCCAGACGTGGTCGCTGAAGACGGGCGACAGCTTTCGCTTTGCGAGCCGCAGGCCGCACCGGTTTTCCAATCCGGCACAGGATGCGAAGAGCATGGTGCTGTGGGTGAATTGCGTGACGGGGTAATTTGCCGTCATTCCGGGGCGCCTCGAAGAGGCGAACCCGGAATCTCGAGATTCCGGGCTCGATGCTTCGCATCGCCCCGGAATGACGGAGCAATCACCCGAACCTATGCTGATACCGATCCACCGTCAGCGCGCTCACATCCACGTCCGGCTTCTTGCCCGAGAGCATGTCCGCGAGCACGCGGCCGGAGCCGCAGGACATGGTCCAGCCAAGCGTGCCATGGCCGGTGTTGAGGTGGAGGTTGGCATACTTGGTCTGGCCGATGACCGGCGGGCCGTCCGGCGTCATTGGACGCAGGCCGCTCCAGAACGTCGCCTTGGAGAGATCGCCGCCGCGCGGGAACAGATCGCTCAGGGAGTGATCGAGCGTGGCGCGACGGGCGCCGTAGAGCTTGGTCGAGAAACCCGAGATCTCTGCGGTGCCGCCGACGCGGATGCGGTTGCCAAGGCGCGTGATCGCGACCTTGTAGCTCTCGTCCATCACGGTCGATTCCGGCGCGCCGGAAGCGTCCTTGATCGGCACCGTGATCGAGTAGCCCTTCACCGGATAGACCGGCAGCGAAATCCCGAGCGGCGCTGCCATGCGCGACGAATAGCTGCCGAGCGCGAGCACGTAAGCGTCGGCTTGCAGCATACCGGCGCTGGTCGCGACACCGCTGACGCGCGCGCCATCGGTGACGATGCGGTCGATGCCGGTGTTGAACAGGAAGCGCACGCCGAGCGCCTCGGCCTGCTTGGCCAGGGCCTGCGTGAACATGTGGCAGTCGCCGGTTTCGTCCTGCGGCAGACGAAGGCCGCCGACGAATTTCTCCTTCACACCCGCAAGCGCCGGCTCGACCGCGATGCAGCCTTCGCGGCTCAGCGTCTCGTAAGGCACGCCGTATTGCTTGAGCACGGCGACGTCCTCGCCGGTGCCATCGAGCTGGGCCTGGTAACGGAACAGCTGCAGCGTTCCCTTTGAACGCTCGTCATATTGAATGCCGATGTCGCGCCGCAGGTCGCGCAGGCAATCGCGGCTGTATTCCGCGATCGGGATCATCCGGCTCTTGTTGACCGCGTAGCGTGCGCTGGTGCAGTTGCGCAGCATCTTGAGCAGCCAGACCCACATGACCGGATCGAGCTTCGGCCGGATCACCAGCGGGCCGTGCTTCATCAGAAGCCACTTGACCGCCTTCACCGGCACGCCGGGACCGGCCCATGGCGAGGAATAGCCGGGCGACACTTCGCCGGCATTGGCAAACGAGGTCTCAAGCGCGGGCTCAGGCTGACGGTCGACGACCGTCACCTCGTGGCCGGCACGGGCGAGGTAGTAGGCAGAGGTGACACCGATGACACCGCTGCCGAGGATCAGAACTTTCACGCTTGGTCAAACTCCCGCGGCATCACGCTCGCCGCTGTAAGAGCAATTATCAGGCCACCTTCTTGATGGCATCGCCGAGGATCGAGACGATCTGGTCGATGTGGCTCTTCTCGACGATGAGCGGAGGCGACATCGCGAAGCTGTCGCCGCTCATGCGCAGGTAAAGGCCGGTGTTGAAGCAGTCGACCATGACGTCGTAGCCGCGTGCGCCGACGACGCCGTCACGCGGTGCCAGCTCGACCGCGCCCATCAGGCCGCAATTTCTGATATCGACGACGTTCGGCAGACCCTTGAGCTGATGCAGCGCATCGCGCCAGTATTCGGCCATCGACGCTCCGCGCGTCAGCAGGCCTTCGTCCTTGTAGATGTCGAGCGTGGCGATGCCGGCCGCGCAGGCGGTCGGGTGCGCCGAATAAGTGTAACCGTGGAACAGCTCCATCTGGTTCTCGGGGCCGACCATCAGCCCGTCATGCACCTTGCGGCTGGCGAACACCGCGCCGCAGGGAATGGTGCCGTTGGTGATGCCCTTGGCCGTCGTCATCAGGTCCGGCGTGACGCCGAAGAAATTGGCGGCGAACGGCGTGCCCAGGCGGCCGAAGCCGGTGATGACCTCGTCGAAGATCAGGAGGATGCCATGCTTGTCGCAGATCTGACGCAGGCGCTGCAGATAGCCCTTCGGCGGCGGCAGCACCGCAGTCGAGCCCGGCACCGGCTCGACGATGACGGCGGCGATGGTCTCGGCGCCATGCAGGCCGACGAGGCGCTCGAGATCATCGGCGAGCTCGGCGCCGTGCTCGGGCTGATCCTTGGCGAAGGCGTTGCGGGACAGATCATGGGTGTGGCGGATATGGTCGACGCCCGGCAGATGCGTGGCGAAGGCGCGCCGGTTGGCGACCATGCCGCCGACCGACATGCCACCGAAGCCGACGCCATGATAGCCGCGCTCGCGGCCGATCAAGCGGGTGCGGCTCGACTGGCCGGTGGCACGATGATAGGCGAGCGCGATCTTCAGCGCGGTGTCGACCGATTCAGAGCCGGAGTTGGTGAAGAAGATGCGGTCGAGGCCATCAGGCGCGATCTCGGCAAGGCGCTCGGCGAAGTCGAACGCCAGCGGATGGCCCATCTGAAACGTCGGCGCGAAGTCCAGCGTCATCAGCTGCCGCTCGACCGCAGCAGCGATCTGCTTGCGGCCGTGGCCGGCATTGACGCACCAAAGGCCGGCGGAGCCGTCGATCACCTTGCGGCCGTCGACGGTGGTGTAGTGCATGCCCTCGGCCGAGGAGAACAGCCGCGGCGCCTTCTTGAACTGACGGTTGGCCGTGAACGGCATCCAGAACGAGTCGGTCTTGATAGTGTTCGGAATCTGATGAAGGGTCACGGGCCACGCTCCTTTGCTGACGGCATAGCAGAGCCACGGCTTCGATAGCGCAACAAGTCCTTTTCTGGTGATCTGCAAGCCATTGATTTCCCTGGGGCAGCCGGTCCATATTTGCGCGATCCGCAACACCTGAAACAGGGCCAGAGGCATGAGCGTCGACATCGGTGGACGGCTGCGATTCATCCGGGCGCGCCACAAGCTGTCGCAGCGCGCGCTGGCAAAGCGCGCGGGCGTCACCAATTCGACCATCTCGCTGATCGAATCCAACCAGATGAACCCGTCGGTCGGGGCGCTCAAGCGCATCCTCGACGGCATCCCGATGGGGCTCGCCGAGTTCTTCGCGCTGGAGCCGGAGTCCAGGCGCAAGATCTTCTACCGCGCCGACGAGCTCACCGAGGTCGGCAAGAAGCCGATCTCGTACCGGCAGGTCGGCGACAATCTGTTCGGCCGCAGCCTGCAAATCCTGAAGGAGTGCTACGAGCCCGGCAGCGACACCGGACGCGTGCACCTCGTCCATGACGGCGAGGAAGGCGGCATCGTGATCTCAGGCAAGCTCGAAGTCACCGTCGAGGACGAGCGGCGCATCCTCAATCCCGGCGATGCCTACTATTTCGAAAGCCGCCGTCCGCATCGCTTCCGCTGCGTCGGCGGCAAGCCGTGCGAGGTGATTTCGGCCTGCACGCCGCCGACGTTCTGAAGGGCGATCGCGACATCCGCAATCATACGGAGCACCGGCATCTTACGGTACTTGAGCCAGCTCAATTTCTGCGGGCCGGCCTCCTATATATTACGAGATGTAGCCGAGCAGCCTCGCGCAAAGGTGTTGAGGTTATGGCCCCGGACTCCTAGGCACTCCGGGGCCGCTTCGTAACGGAGCGCACGATGAAGACCACCCTCGCCAATGCAGAAGCAGCGCTCGACGACGTTCAGCGCGATACAAGAAAGCTCCATTCACGCGAGCTGCGCGCGGCCATCGAGAAATACATCGAAGAGCAGCGAGAGCAGATCAAGGCACTCCGCCGGATGATGAACTGATCCGGCCAGCGGGGCGGACGCGACGTCATGCGGTCCTGAACCGGACGGACGCAAGCGGCGACCAAGGAGAGATCCGAACCTGCTTCGACCAAGGGCTGCCCAAGAGCTGCCCAAGAGCCGACCATGTCCAGGCCTGTCCGCCTCGCGCTGCTTGCAGCCGCGTTGCTCAGCCCCGCCCCCGCCGACGCGATGGACGATTTCATGCGTGCCAGCAGGAGCGGACCGCTGGCGATGACGTTCTGCACGAAAAACTCCGACGGCAGCAAGATCGAGGGCGGCGCAAGCAAGTTTTGCAAGGCTCACGGCTACGACAAGCTCGTCGCCGCGGTCGACGCATCGTTTGCGGCGGCGGTCGGGAAGGCGCCGGCCAATGTCCGGCCCCTGCTCAAACGCGATCAGGTCTGGTTCAACGAGATGATCGAGGAAGCTGCCACCACCGTGCAGGAGGTGGACGCGGCCGAAATCCGCAGGAATTTCGCCGCGACACTGCGCCAGCGCGTCCCGGTCCTGAACGGGATCGCGGCCGGCTTCGGGCGCGCTGGGCTGAACGGCAAATGGACCAACACGTTTGGCGCTGTCAGCATTACAGTGGGCGACAACGGGGCCTACCGCGTAACAGCCGAGTTGAGCAGCAATTACGGCAGCGACAAGCATTGGCAATGCAAGCTAGGAGCGACCGTCAAGCCGAGCGGCAACGGTTGGCTGTCCGGCGCGGTCGACCGCGCCAGGCCGGCGCAATCAACCGATGCGGGCGCGCCACAGAACAAGCCGACCGAGCCGCTCTCAATCAAGCTGCGCCGCCAGGGCGACACGCTCCGCCTCGTTCTCGTTGCGACGGACGAGCAATGGGACGGCTTCGACGATTCGGGCTGCGAGAGCCTTGGACAGATCACGGGCACTTATTTTGCCAGCGGCAAATCCGACGCGACTGACAAGGCCGACACCACATTCGTCAAGCCGACTTTCGATTGCACGCATCCGGATACCGCGACCGACGAGGAGATCTGCGCCGATCCGGAGCTCGCCGAAAACGATCAGCGCTTGAACCGCGCCTGGAAGGCGCTTTTGCCTCGGCTCGACGAGACAACGCGACACGCTTTGACGGAGGACCAACGCCACTGGGTGCGCTCGCAGGCCGATCAATTCCCGGAATTCCTGCACCCCGGCTGGGAGAAGCGGACCTCGGAGATGCACTACACGGTCAATGCGCGCGATCATCTCAGCGGCCTGCAACGCGAGCGGATCGCGCTGCTCGAAGGTTTTGACGAAAAGCGCGATGGCCTTGCAGGCACCTGGCTCGCCTACAATGCCATTATCAAGATCACCATCGACAAGGACGGCGGGCTCGAAGCCAATGGCTGGAAATGGGAGCAGGGCGACTGGAAAGCTGGCTGCGACTATGAGATGAGCGGCAGCGCCAAGAATGCTGTGTTCACGTCGAAAGAGCAGGGCAAGAATCCGGACACACTCGAACGCGACCACGCGATGCTGATTGTCAACCGGCTCGACGACGACTTCGCCAGGAAGCGCTACACTGACAACGGCATCGCCGGGAATGCCGACGAAGCCAAGTGCAAGCGAAGGCTCGATATCTCCTCGACCGCACGGCTATTCCCGGCGCAGCCCTCACCCGATATCGACCGCCTCCCCGGAATCCGCTGAAGCGGCGGCGGAAAGAAGCTCCCGCCGCGCGCGCTCAGCGCTGCGTCAGCAGTTCCTCGATCCTGATCGGGAAACGGCGCACCCGCACACCGGTCGCATGCCAGACGGCATTGGCGACGGCGCCGGCGCTGCCGGTGATGCCGATCTCGCCGACACCCTTGATGCCGAGCGCATTCACATGCGGATCGTGCTCCTCGACCGTGATCACATCGAGCGGCGGCACGTCGGCATTCACGGGAATGTGGTACTCGCCGAGATTGGCATTCATGATGCGGCCTGTGCGGCGGTCGGTGATGGCCTCCTCGTGCAGCGCGAAGGACATGCCCCAGATCATGCCGCCGAACAGCTGGCTCTTCACCAGATGCGGATTGACGATACGCCCCGCCGCGAAGGCGCCGACCATGCGGGTGACACGGATCTGGCCGAGCTCGGGATCGACCTTCACCTCGGCGAACACCGCGCCATGGGCGTGCATGGCATATTCCTCCATCGCCGCCGGATTCGGCGCGCCAGTGCCGCGCGCCTCGACCTCGGCGATACCGGCGCGCGCGAGGATGTCGATGTAGCTCTCGCTGCGGCTCTCGTCGTCACGCCGGATCAGGCGGCCATCGCGCGCAATCACGCCGGTATTGCCGGCACCGTACAGCGGCGAACGCTCGTCATTGGTGGCAAGGTCGGCAAGCTTGGCGATGACGCCCGCGCCGGCGCTGTGGATCGCAGCCCCCGCCGTCGCCGTATGCGCCGAGCCGCCGGCAATGCCGGCATCGGGCAGGTCGGACGTGCCGGCCTTGAACGTGACGCGGTCGATATCGAGGCCGACGGCATCGGCCGCGATCTGGGCCAGCGCCGTCCAGGCGCCCTGCCCCATGTCATGCGCGCCGATCTCCATCGCGCCAGTGCCGTCACGACGGATCGCCGCACGCGCTTCAGCCTGGAACATCAGCGCGGGGAACGTCGCGGTGCCCATTCCCCAGCCGACCAGCAGTCCGGCATCGTCACGCATCTGTCGCGGCTGCAGCGTGCGCCTCGCCCAGCCGAAGCGCACCGCGCCCTGATCGTAGCAGGCACGCAGCGCTTTCGAGGAAAACGGCTTTCCAGTGATCGGCTCGACCTCCGCATAGTTCTTCAGGCGGAAGGCGAGCGGGTCCATGCCGCAGGCCCAGGCCATCTCGTCGATCGCGCTTTCCAAAGCAATCGAACCGGTCGCCTCGCCCGGCGCGCGCATGAACAGCGGCGTGCCGGTGTTGACGCGCACGGCGTCATGCGAGGTACGGATCGCCGGGCTCGCATAGAGCGTATGCGAGGCATCGGCAGCCGGCTCGTAGAAATCGTCGAACGTGCTCGACACGGTCCGCGCGTGATGATCGAGCGCAGTCAGGCGCCCTTCGGCGTCGGCGCCGATGCGCAAGCGCTGGCGCGTCGGCGCACGATGGCCAACCGGGCCATACATCTGCTCACGGCGCAGCACCAGCTTGACCGGTCTTTCGACCAACTTGGCCGCCATGATGCCGAGCACCGGGGGGCCAGCCATCAAGCCCTTCGAGCCGAATCCACCACCGAGGAAGGGGCTGCGAATGTGGATCTTGTCGGGCGCAAGGCCGAACAGCTCGGCGACGCGGCCAAGCGACAGCATGAGCCCCTGAGTTGGCATGTCGATCTGAAGATGGTCGCCGTTCCAGTGAGCCACAATCGCATGCGGCTCCATGGCGTTGTGATATTGCGCCGGCGTCTCGTAAGTCGCATCGATCTGCTTGTCGGCGGCAGCAAGGCCTGCCGCAACGTCGCCGCGATGAATCTCCGAGGGGTTGCCGACACCGACGACCGGTGGCACGTAGCTTTGACCCGCATCAAGCCCGACCAGCGCGGGCAGCGTCTCATAGCGAGGCGCCAGCAGCACCGCACCTTCGGTCGCCGCCTCGAGCGTCTCGGCGATCACGACGGCGATGGGCTGGTTGGCGTAGCGAACCTCGTTGCTCTGCAGCACCTCCATCCGGAACACGAACGGATTGGTCTTGATTTCAGGATCGATCGCAAGCTCAGGCTTGTGATCCGGCGTCATGACGTCGACCACGCCGGGATGACGCTTGGCAGCGGCGACATCGAGCGAAATCACGCGGCCGTGCGCGATGCTGGACACGGCCATCACCGCAAACAGCATGCCGGGCGGATGATTGTCGGCGGCATAGGTCGCCTGTCCCTTGACCTTGAGCACGCCATCGCGGCGGGTCAGCGGCTGGCCGATGCTGGAGCCGTGGCGGAGATGGGCAGGAGCGCTGGTGAGATTGAGTTCAGGCATGAATGGCTCCAGAGGTCGAAGCAAAGGGGGAGGCCGGCAGCGCGGGGATGCGCGCGGGCGTCCCGGCTGCGGCAAGGGTCAGCGCGCGCACGACGATGCGGCGCGTCAGCTCGATCTTGTAGGCGTTGTCGCCGGACGGCTTTGCGTCGGTGAGCGCGCGCCAGGCGGCCTCCTGGAAGGCATCTGCGCTGGGCGCGACGCCTTTGAGGACATCTTCCGCAGCCCGGGCACGCCACGGCTTTGCGGCGACGCCGCCGAGCGCAAGCCGTGCCTCCGCAATTTTGCCGTTCTCGATCCGCAGCGCCGCGGCGGCCGAGACGATGGCGAACGCGTAGGACGTCCGCTCGCGGACCTTGAGATAGCGCGCATGCGCGGCAAACCCGCGCGCCGCAGGCGGCAGACGCACTGCGACGATGAGGTCGCCGGGCTCGAGCGCGGATTCACGTTCGGGCGTATTGCCGGGCAAGCGATGCAATTGGTCGAGCGCGATCTCGCGATGACCGTTCTTGCCTTCGATCTCGACGATGGCGTCGAGCGCGAGCAGCGGCACGCAGAAATCAGAGGGGTGCGTCGCGATACAGCGGTCGCTCCAGCCAAGCACGGCATGGGACCGGTTCTCGCCGTCGCGGGCGTCGCAGCCCGAGCCGGCCGCGCGCTTGTTGCAGCGGCTGGCGGTGTCATAGAAATACGCGCAGCGGGTTCTCTGCAGGAGGTTGCCGCCCACAGTCGCAGCGTTGCGCAATTGCGCCGACGCTCCGGAGAGCAGCGCTTCCGCGACGGCCGGATAGGCCTTCACGAACTCCCCATCATGCGCAAGATCGGCATTGCTGACGAGCGCACCGATCCGCAACGATCCATCCGCGAGGCGCTCGATTCCATCGAGCCCATCGAGATGGGTGACGTCGACCAGCCGATCTGGGCGGGTGACATTGCCCTTCATCAAATCGAGCAGATTGGTGCCGGCGGCAAGATAGACTGCGCCCGGCTGGGCGGCGGCGGCGACGGCTTCAGTGACCGTGGCAGGCCTGACGTAATCAAACTGTTTCATGCGGAGCGCCTCTGGTTGGTTTCGTCGGCACCGGCCTGCGCCTCGAGCACGGCATCGACGATGCCGGCATAGGCACCGCAACGGCAGAGATTGCCGCTCATGCACTCACGAATGCGTTCGGGGTCATTGCCGGCCTGCGCCTCCTGCATCATGCCGATCGCACTCATGATCTGACCGGGCGTGCAGAAGCCGCACTGGAATCCGTCATGGGCGATGAAAGCGGCCTGGACGGGGTGAAGCCGGTCGCCGCGAGCGAGACCTTCGATGGTGAGGATATCGGCGCCGTCATGGCTGATGGCGAGCGCGAGGCAGGAATTGATGCGCTTGCCGTCGACGAGGATGGTGCAAGCGCCGCACTGGCCGCGGTCGCAGCCCTTCTTGGTTCCGGTGAGATGGAGGCGCTCACGCAGGAGATCGAGCAGCGTGACGCGGGGATCGTCGAGGACGAAATCGCGCCGTGCACCGTTCACGGTGAGGCTGATGGAGTGGTTCATACAGGGCTCCGATCAGATATGGACATGAGTCATCGCGCAGCGCGTCACCGCCGTGACCGCTGTCGATATCGCACCAGCGCGGACATGTTCCGAGCCGACACCCCGCGAAGATACGGAGGCACCCTCCGTTTAACAAGGGCCCCCTCAGAAAATATTGGAATTCGTCAAAAAGGCCGTGCACTGACAACGCCATGCAGCAGGCTCGGGGTTCAACCTAACCAATTCGTGATCTACATTGCCTGATATGGACGACCATACCGACCAGACCCGAAAGCCCCGCGCCGATGCCGTGCGCAACCGCGAGCGTGTGCTCGAGGCGGCCAAGGTCGTGTTCAGCGCAGGCGGGCCCGAAGCAAGCCTCGAGGCCGTGGCCAAGCGCGCGGGCGTCGGCATCGGCACGCTCTACCGGCATTTCCCGACGCGTGAGGATCTGTTCGAGGCGGTGTACCGGCGCGAGGTCGAGCAGCTCAGCGAGCTTGCCGAACAGCTGAAGAACGCCAAGGATCCGGTCGACGCGCTCAGACGCTGGCTGCGCTCAGGTGTCGAATTCGTTGCCACCAAGAAAGGCATGGTGGCAGCCCTGGCACTCGCCGTGCAGAGCGGATCCGAACTGCATGCCTTCTCCTTTGAGCGCCTGACCAAGGCGATCGCCTCGCTGCTTGATCGCGCAGCCGCGGCCGGCGCGATGCGCGCCGACATCAGTCCCGAGGATTTGCTGCGCGCGTTCTTCGGCATGTGCTACATGCACGACCAGCCCGGCTGGCAATCCTCGGTGCTGCGGATGCTCGATGTGTTTGTCGACGGTCTTCGCATGCAGCCCGCCGCAAAGGCCAAAGCGCGCACAGTCAAGCCGGCGAAGGCGGCGGTGAAACGGAGACGATAGTTCGCCCGTATTTGCCAATGGTCATGCTAGGATCAGCATCGCCGGCATATCAACGCGGAGCCTGTCATGCGCATCGCAGCCTTGGTCGTCGCCCTCGCTATTGTCTTCAGCCCCTTTGCCGCGCGCGCTGACGATGTCTCGGCGGCGCAAGGCGTGATCCGCGCCCAGGAGCAGGCCTTCGTCCATGACGACGCGGCGGCTGCCTATTCCTATGCCGCGCCGGCGATCAAGCAGATCTTCCCTGCACCCGACATCTTCATGTCGATGGTGCAGAACGGCTACGCGCCGGTCTACCGCCATAAGAGTTTTGAGTTCGGCGACGTCAAGACCGAGGGCAGCTCGGTTGCCCAGCGCGTTCACATCATCGATGCCAATGGCGAAGCCTGGGAAGCGCTCTACACGCTCGAGCAGCAGGCTGACGGCAGCTACAAGATCACCGGCTGCTCACTGCTGAAGGCCGGACAGGCGGTTTAAGTCGCGAGGGTTGGTCCTGTCCTGACCGAATTCATCCGCGAGCGGATCAGCAGCGTCAAGACGATGCCGACATTGAGGGCATTCCACGCCACGCCGTTGGCGAACGCCGCGGCGTAGGAGCCGGTGGCATCGAAGATGATGCCGGACACCCAGCCGCCGAAGGACATGCCGAACACGGAGGCGAAGATCACGATGCCGACGCGAGTTGCGGCTTCGCTCGCCGGCATCGCCTCGCGCACGATGATGGCATAGCTCGGCACGATGCCGCCCTGAAACAGGCCAAACATCGCGGAGATCAGATAGAGCGAGGTGAGGCTGTCGAAGAACAGATAGAACACCAGCGCAAAGCCTTGCGCCAGCGATCCGAGCAACAGCGTACGGATGCCGCCGATCTTGTCGGCGAGGTAGCCCGAGCCAATGCGGCTGACGATGCCGCAGGCCATCATCAGGGAGAGCATCTCGGCGCCCCGCGCCACGCCGTAACCGAGATCGCCGCAATAGGCGACGATATGCACCTGCGGCATCGCCATGGCGACGCAGCAGGAGATACTGGCGATCGAGAGCAGCGCCGTCAGCGTGTTGGTTGAGAGTTTCAGATCGACACGCGGCGGCGGCGCATTGGCGTGATTGCGGACTCTGTCGTCGCCGATCCGCGCGCGCAAGACCAGCACCAGCGTCGTCATCAAGCTCGCGCAGATCAAGGCAATGACGACATGCGTGTAGCGCCAGCCGATCGTCTCCATGCCCGCGTTGACCAGCGGTGGCCATATCGTGCCGGCGACGTAATTGCCGCTCGCGACGATGGTCACGGCGAGGCCGCGATAGCGCTCGAACCAGTGCGAGGCCTCGGCCATCAGCGGCGCGAAAGTCGCCGACGTGCCGAGCCCGATCAGGAAATACGCCGCAACGAACTGCCAGAGCTGGGTCGAGAGTCCCGCGAGCGTATTTGCGACGCCGAGAAAGGCGATGCTGATCGCCATCGCCGGCACGATGCCGAACCGGTCCGTGATCTTGCCGGCGATGACGCCGCCGAGCCCGAAGCCGAACATCATCACCGTGAAAGCCAGCGACACTGCGCCGCGCGTTGCGGCGAATTCGGCCTGCACGACGGGAATCACGACGACCACGGCCCACATGCCGACGCTGCCGATCGAGCCGATCAGCAGCGCAACGACGAGCCGTATCCAGGCCTGACGGGAATCAGGGCTGAATGAGTCTGGTCTTTGTTCGGGATGATTTGGCGCGTGCACGGGCCGGACCATGGCCCGCGGATCGCCACACGGTCAAGCAACGTGGCGATATATTGGGCATGCGCGGTGCGCTGCGGTAAGAAGGAGCTTGGCGAAATCGCCTTTTGCCATTAGTTTGCAATCAGCGTGTGCAACATTGCCGCGCGAGGAGCCTATCGACGGATGTTGCTGCGGTTGACGCGATCGGTGCGGATGAAGGTGGGGCGGATCATCGCTCTCGCCTATTTGTTCTGCGTGCTCGCGCCGGCGGCAAGCCTCGCTTTGGGTACCGGTCCCGCGCCATGCCTCGATGACGCGCTCCTCACCGACCTCGTGCCGGTTCAGATGGCGAGCCATATGCATGGGGATTCCTCGCATGAACATGCGGGAGCCCACGCGCATCACCAAATTGCGGCCAAGGACGCACCCGCTCCGCATCACCATGACGGCAAGGGAACGGTGGGCCCATGCTGCGCGATGATGTGCATCAGCGCGCTGCCAGCCGATCTGCCCAGCGTTGCCACACCGGTCCAGCCGACGTCGACCTGCGCGCCCGAGATCGTGGCCAGCCTGCACAGCACGGCGCCGCCCCAGCACTACCGTCCCCCCATCGCCTGATCTGACGCAACGACGTCGGTCCGAGCGCGCGTTTGCGCGCGCGAACCTGTGGTTTCCAGATCAGGGATGAATCATGCTTGCGCTTTTCGGGGCGAAGTCTGCCGCCGCATCTGCGGTGGGTGGGCGACTCTTTCTATTGAATTGGCCGCTGCTGGCCGTGGTTACGCTGGCGCTGTCCGGCTGCATGCCAGCCACCACGCACGTGGCCAGTGCGGACCCCGCCGATCCGGCGGCGAAGGTGGCACGCGTGGGCTATCGCTCGACCATCGCGCCCTATACCACCCTGCGGCCCGCGACACCTGCACCATGGCGGCAACGCAACGACGCCGTGACGCCGCAACCGAAGCAAGACCGGTAGGGACGCGCCATGGCACATCGTCTCGCGCGGGGCTTGCGCATGCTCACCGCGTTCGGACTCTCATCAATAAGTCTTGCCGGCTGCATGGCGTTCTCGCCGGACGGCGGCATGACGACGGTCTCGGACCTCACCAGCCAGACCATTAATAAGGACGTCGCCTTCGTCCGATCAGCCGAAGGCGCCGAGGCCGTCGATGCGACCGTCCGCCGGCTGCTGGCGCGCCCGCTGACCATCGAGACCGCCGTGCAGGTCGCGCTGCTCAACAACAAGGGGCTGCAAGCCGCCTATAACGAGCTGGCGCTGGCCGAGACCGAGCTGGTCGAGCAAAGCTTGCCGCCCAATCCGGTGTTTTCGATCTCGCGCATCTCAGGCGATGGCGCGAACGAGATCGAACGCCAGGTTGTCGGCGACATCCTCGCCCTCGCAACACTGCCGTTCCGATCCGAGATCGCGCGGGATCGCTTTCGCCAGGCGCAATTGCGCGCAGCATTGGCAACGTTGCGGCTCGCCGCCGACGTGCGGCGCGCCTATGTCCGCGCGGTCACCTGCAACGAGCTCGTGGCGCTGCTGACGGATGCGAAGGCTACGGCGGAATCGACGGCCCAGCTCGCCGTCAAGCTCGGCGAAACGGGCTCGATCAACAAGCTCGACCAGGCCCGCGAACAGGTGTTCTACGCCGAGACGACCGCCGATCTCGCGACCGCGCGACAGGCCGCGACCAGCACGCGCGAACGACTTGCACGCCTGATGGGGCTGTGGGACGACGGCCTCGACTTCCGTCTGCCCAACGCATTGCCGCCGCTGCCACGACGGCCGCAGGCCTTGCCATCGATCGAGGCCGATGCAGTCGCCCATCGCATCGATTTGCAGATCGCGCGGCTCGAACTGACCGGGCTGGCGAAGTCGTTGAACCTGACCGAAGCAACCCGCTTCGTCACGCTGCTCGATCTCGCCGGCATCTCCCGCCGCACCCAGGATCCGGAGGGCGCACCGTTCCGCGAACGCGGCTTCGACGTTCAATTCCAGATCCCGATCTTCGACGGCGGCGAGGTGCGCGTGCGACAGGCGGCGGAGACCTACAATCTCGCCTTCAACCGCCTGACCGAGCGTGCCGTGAACGTTCGCTCGGAGGCGCGCGATGCCTATCGCACCTATCGGTCCACGTACGACATCGCCAGCCACTTCCAGCGCGAGATTCTACCGTTGCGAAAAATCATCACCGAGGAGATGCAGCTGCGCTTCTCCAGCATGCAGGTCGACATCTTCGCACTGCTGACCGAGGCACGACAGCGCCTGGCATCGCTGCGCGGTGCCATCGATGCCAGACAAAGATTCTTCCTCGCCCAGTCCGACCTGCAAACGGCCGTCAATGGCGGCGGCGCGCCTGCTTCCGGCGGCGACACTTCGACCACCATCGCCGCGGCAGCATCTGCCGACGGCGACCACTGAGATGGAGGCCAGCATGTTTTCCCGCAGAGGATTTCTGGGCAGCGCTGCCCTTGCCGGCGCGTCGGCCATCAGCGGCCGCGTCCAGGCCGCATCGATTCCGGAAGCGCCGACCATGGACAAGGTGGTGATGCAGCCGCCGCTGCACCCGATCAGCGGCCCGGACTATCGCCCCGTGGTCACCCTGAACGGCTGGTCGCTGCCGTTCCGCATGAACGGCGAGTGGAAGGAATTCCATCTCGTCGCCGAGCCCGTGGTGCGCGAGTTCGCCGAAGGCATGAAGGTGAACCTGTGGGGCTACAATGGCCAGTCGCCGGGGCCGACGATTGAAACGGTCGAGGGCGACAAGGTCCGCATCTTCGTCACCAACAAACTGCCGGAATACACCACCGTGCACTGGCACGGCATGATCGTGCCGAGCGGCATGGATGGCGTCGGGGGACTGAATCAGCCGCATATCGAGCCCGGCAAGACCTTCGTCTACGAGTTCGAGATGAGGAAGAGCGGGACCTTCATGTACCACCCGCATTCCGACGAGATGGTGCAGATGGCGATGGGCATGATGGGCATGGTCGTCGTGCATCCGCGCGATCCGAGCTTCCGGCCCGTCGATCGCGACTTCGTCTTCGTGATGAGCACCTATCGCGTCGATCCCGGCAGCTATCTGCCGCAGGTCAACGAGATGACCGATTTCAACATGTGGACCTGGAATTCGCGGGTGTTTCCCGGGATTGATCCGCTGCCGGTGCGGCTCGGCGACAAGGTGCGCGTGCGCATCGGCAATCTCAGCATGACCAACCATCCGATCCATCTGCACGGCCACAGCTTTTCTGTGACCTGCACGGACGGCGGCTGGATTCCCGAGACCGCGCAGATTCCCGAGACGACCACCGATGTCCCGGTCGGCGCCGTGCGCGTGTTCGACGTGCTCGCCGACAATCCCGGCGACTGGGCGTTTCACTGCCACAAATCGCACCACACCATGAATGCAATGGGACACGAGGTGCGCACCCTCATCGGCGTGTCGCGGAAGGATCTCGCCAAGGCGGTCGGCAAGCTCGCGCCCGACAGCATGGCGATGGGTTCTACCGGCATGGCGATGGGCAACATGGAGATGCCCTCGCCCGACAACACGCTGCCCATGATGACCGGCTCCGGCCAGTTCGGCCCGATCGAGATGGGCGGCATGTTCACGGTGATGAAGATCCGCGAGGGCCTCGCGCGCGACGATTACCGCGATCCCGGCCCCTATCAATTCCCGCAAGGCACCGTCGCCTATGAAGTCGCCTCGCCCGCGGCGGAGCCCGCACGGCAACCCGCAGCGCCGATGCCGAAGATGAAGATGAAGATGTAACCCACGCGTTTCGATCAACCACCAACCGGAGACTACAATGACAAGAACAATCGGCATCGTCCTGGCGCTGGCCACGCTTTCAATCGCGCCGGCCCTTGCGCATGAGGGGCACGGCCATCACGGCTTCTCGGCCGGCGAGCCCGGCGATCCCAGCAAGCCGGCGCGCACCATCGAGATCGCGATGAGCGAGATGTCCTACGAGCCGTCGAAGATCGAGGTGAAGCGCGGCGAGCAGATTCGCTTCGTGCTGCGCAATGTCGGCAGGGAAGACCACGAATTCCTGCTCGCCACACCTAAGGAAAATCTTGCCCATGCCGAGGTGATGAAGAAACACCCGCACATGGAGCACGACGATCCCAACGGCGTGCGGCTCGCGCCGAACAAGACGGCCGAGATCGTCTGGAAGTTCACCAAACCAGGCACCTTCGAATTTTCCTGCCTGATCCCCGACCATCGCGATTACGGCATGGTCGGCCACGTCAGCGTGAAATGAAGACAATGGAGACATCAATGAAGCCAATCATCCGCACCACCACCGCAGCGCTTGCGCTGGCGCTGGGCCTGACCATCAGCACGCTGGCGCAAGCCGCTTCCATCAGCGGTGAGGTCAAGAAAATCGACGAAGGCGCCGGCAAGATCACGCTCAAGCATGGCCCTGCGAAGAACCTCGGCATGGACGAGCCCATGACCATGGTCTACCGCGTCAAGGATCCCGGCATGCTCAAGCAGGTGAAGGTCGGCGACAAGGTGACCTTCGAAGCCGAGGAGGCGGCGTCGGGCTACACGGTGACGAAGATGGAAAAGGCGAAGTAGGATCCTTGGTCATTCCGGGGCGCGCGCAGCGCGAGCCCGGAATCCATTCATCCACCAACTCCACCGCACGATGGATTCCGGGCTCGCCCTTTTGGGCGCCCCGGAATGACGGCCGAGCCCCCGAAATACCCCGGCCCGACCTCCCCGGCCCCCTTCGTTAACCCTTTGCTAACCATACACCCGGCAAGAATTGCCGGGTGAAGTCGAGTGTCGTCAGCCGCGTAAGACGGGAGCTCCCGTGGACGCCAGTGCGGTGCCTCACTTTCGGACCGGCGGCCCTTCGGCCGCTGCGCAGGCGTTTGGGGCGCGCGGACGGCAGTCGCGCGGGGAGGCAGCTACCATGGTCGACGTCACCGCGGGTCAGGGCGTAGGCGGCGCAAAGCCCGGGATCCCCTCCCTCTCCGACATCGTCACCATCCTCAAGCGCGGCGACATCGCGCTCGCGCTCGGCATCCTCACCATCCTGGTGGTGCTGATCCTGCCGCTGCCCGCGATCGTGCTGGACCTGTTCCTGGCGATCTCGATCACGCTGTCGATCCTGATCCTGATGACCTCGCTGTTCATCCAGGCGCCGCTGGAATTCTCCGCCTTCCCGACCATCCTCTTGATCTCGACCATGCTGCGGCTGTCGCTCAACATGGCCTCGACCCGCCTGATCCTGTCACACGGGCACGAGGGCACGGATGCGGCCGGTCACGTCATCGAAGCCTTCGGCAGCTTCGTGATGGGCGGCAATTTCGTCATCGGCATCATCGTCTTCGCCATCCTGATCATCGTCAATTTCGTCGTCATCACCAAGGGTTCGGGCCGTATCGCCGAAGTCGCCGCGCGCTTCCACCTCGACGCCATGCCCGGCAAGCAGATGGCGATCGACGCCGACCTGTCCGCCGGGCTGATCGACGAAAAGGTCGCCAAGGAGCGGCGCAAGGCGCTGGAGGACGAGAGCGGCTTCTTCGGCGCCATGGACGGTGCCTCGAAATTCGTCCGCGGTGACGCCATCGCGGGCCTCCTGATCGTCTTCATCAACGTGGTCGGCGGCATGATCATCGGCGTGGCGCAGCAGGGCCTGTCCTTTGCCGATGCCGGGCGCAGCTACACGCTGCTGACGGTCGGCGACGGCCTCGTCACCCAGGTGCCGGCGCTGATCGTCTCGACCGCGGCCGGCCTGCTCGTCTCCAAGGCCGGCGTCTCCGGCGCCGCCGACAAGGCGCTGATGAAGCAGTTCTCCGGCTATCCGCAGGCCCTCGCAATGTCCTCGGCGGTGATGCTGGTCCTGGCGGCGCTGCCGGGCATTCCGACCCTCCCCTTCCTCGCGCTCGGCGCCGGTGCCGGCGCGCTGGCCTGGACTGCGCGTAACCGCAACCGCGCGACGGCCAAGGCCGAAGCCGTTGCCAAGGCCGCGCCTGCGGCCGGTCAGCCCGGCGCACCGGGCGCTGCGGCCGCGGAGGAGCCGATCTCGGCGGCGCTCAAGATCGACGACCTCAAGATCGAGCTCGGCTACGCGCTCTTGCCGCTCGTCAACGGCCCCGACGGCACCGACCGCCTCACCGAGCAGATCAAGGCGCTGCGCCGTTCGCTCGCGATCGAGATGGGCTTCGTGATGCCGGCGGTGCGCATTCTCGACAACGTCCAGCTCGAGGCCAACACCTACATCATCAAGATCAAGGAGGTCGACGCCGGCACCGGCAAGATCTGGCCGAGCCAGTTCATGGTGATGGATCCCGGCGGCAGCCAGGTGCAGGTGCCCGGCATCCACACCACCGAGCCGACCTTCGGCCTGCCCGCGACCTGGGTCGACGCCAGCCTCAAGGAGGAGGCTTCGCTCAAGGGATACACCGTCGTCGACGCCGCCACCGTGCTCTCGACCCATCTCACCGAGCTGCTCAAGGCCAACATGTCGGACCTTCTGTCCTACGGCGAGGTGCAAAAGCTGCTCAAGGAGCTGCCGAAGGAGCAGAGCGAGCTGGTCAAGGACATCGTGCCCGGACAGGTCACCGTCTCCGGCATCCAGCGCGTGCTGCAGCTGCTGCTGGCCGAGCGCATCTCCATCCGCGACCTCTCGACCATCCTCGAGGGTATCGCCGATTCGCTCGCCTTCTCGCGCAACCCCGCGACCATGGTCGAGCATGTCCGCGCCCGCCTCGCCCGGCAGATCTGCGCGCAAAACACCTCCTATGCCGGCTACCTGCCGCTGATCGCGCTGTCGGCGAAATGGGAGCAGGCCTTCGCCGAATCCATCATCGGCCAGGGCGAGGAGCGCAGCCTCGCGATGCAGCCCTCAAAACTGTCGGAATTCATGACCGCCGTGCGCGAGGCCTTCGAGCGCGCCGCCCGCGAAGGCGAGGCGCCGGTGCTGGTGACCTCTGCGGCAATTCGTCCCTTCGTCCGCTCCCTGGTCGAGCGGTTCCGGGCCCAAACGACGGTTCTGTCGCAGGCCGAGATTCACCCCAGGGCGAGGTTGAAAACGGTCGGAAGCATCTGATTTGCCTTAAGAAGCCGTGTGTTTTTCGGCCACAGGCAAATGGTTTTTGAGTTCCTGGCGCCTTGTCGACCAAAGTCTGAAAAGGCGCCTTTCGAACAAATTATACCGTTGAAATAATTGCCAAATCGATGGATCAAGCGCTGCTTTTGATCGCGATCTTTCACGTCCTATCACGCTCTTGTGATGGCCTCTTGGGAACGAATCCCGCCAATACTAGGTTGTTGGGCACCGGAAGTATGAACCTGCCTGAAGAGGCCGGCGACTACTTCGGGTAGATGGCGGCAGGAGGCTTCCATGAACCACTCGATCTACAGCGCGGATCGCTCGACCCACCTGAAGGTGGTGGCCGTGGCGCTCGTCGCCGGCATCGCAGTTGCGGGTTTCGGCATCTCGGCGCGCTCGGGTTCGGATGAAGGCCTCACACAGACTGCTCGCGTCATCAAGGCCGGCAAGCCGGTCGTGATCACCAGCTCGAACGCATCGCTCGTTCGTTAAGGAGATTTTGAGTTTCAGGAATTCACGCGGCTCTTTACCAGCCCCCCAAAGTCGCCACGTGGATATGTAGACGACCCCAACCCCAAGTCGACTACAGAAAGCGCCCGCCCCCCACGGGCGCTTTCTCATGTCTGGGGGTAGCTCGCGTCATTTCTCTCCCTCATGTTCCTGGCGCGCCGCGACGCTGCGCTGCGTCCGGGGCACGAGACTTGAGTTTGCGCGCAACTGGACCAACGCCGTCATTCCCCGCGAAGGCGGGGAATCCAGTACGCCGCGGCTTCTCGGCCCAATCACATCCGCCTCTGGAATACTGGATCGCCCGGTCAAGGCCGGGCGATGACAGTGAGGCGCAGACACAGCTTCACATCCTCGCGGCTCATCTCGCCCGAGCTTTGCTCTGCAACGTCGCCCTCATCTGAAAGAGGGCGCAGGGAAGACCGGGTGCCCGACCGGCACCCGCGGTCCACTGTGCGATAGGTTGCGCTACAAGAGGCTGCACAGCGGCATACAGGTGAAGCCGAAACATCCGGCCTTCCCTGCGCAGTGGTTGGAACGGCTTATGTCGTGATCTCCCCGGGGAGCGATGCACTATTGCCCCCGTCGTCTCGCAGATGACTGATGCAAGGACCCGGTCGGGTCACACGCATCACCACGAGCCTTGGCGCACAGGCTCCGGGCGCCAGGACCACACGATTTTGCCGTACGCGGACCACACCGGTCGTTTGCGCGATGGTTTCGCTCACGGTCGCCCGCCCTGCAAAAACCCTTCGCGCCGATGTGACCTGCGCCCACCGCCGCCCGGCCCGCGTCGTGACGATCGCGATACGCCCCTCTTCCATGGGCCGGGTTGCGCGATACATACGATATTTCCGAATTTCGGTAAAGTGGAATATTTTTAGGCGAGCGGATTGACCGGCATTTTGGGTGTTTTGCCCGTCAGGCAGCGCAAGGGATTGTGGATGTGTAGGGACGCCTTGACAATTAATGGCTTTAATTGGCTAGCTTCACAACCGATGGCCCGCCAAGCGGCCAGCTGAGAGCTACAAATGACCGGTCAGAACGACGTCGAACGCAATTGCCCGGAGTGTGACGGGACCGGCCAGGACAGGGGCATGCATCCGGTTCGCTTGGGCGAAAAGAACGAGTTTCGTCCCTGCACGAAATGTGGCGGATCGGGGAAGATCAAAGAGACCGCCGCGTCGCGATAGCTGTCATCTGGCCGCCGCCGGCTTGACCGGTATTGCTGTGCCGCGGTCCCTTCGTGCTCCTCCAATCTAAGCCGAGCGAACCTGGGACGGAGCAACAGCCAAACCGTCAATCCGTTTCCGGGCGGCTTCGATCAGCTCTTTGATTCCATGTGACTGCTCGATGAGCTGATGAACCGCAGGGTCTTGGCCGAAATCCGACAGGACGATCCGGATGCAGGCGTTGGCGGTATCGAAAACCCGCAAAATTCTGGCCATCTCGCTTGGCGTAAGGCTCTCGATCTGCATGCGCGATACGAAGGTCTCGACCTCCCTCGAGATTCGACGCAAGCGCTCCATTGCCACGTCCGCTGACGGTACGGACCGTTGATTGAAGGGCACGACCTTGGACATGCGGTGTTTCCACTTTTTAATGATTGTCCTTTTAGTATGCCGATGATCATATAATCGACAACGACCGTGTTTATCGGAATTCGGTCAAAATTGATTCCCTCAACGCCCGGTGCAAACTCGTGCCGTTTTCGAACCTGAAGCAATCTGCCCATCTGAGGTTGCAACGCGTTTCGAGCCCCGACGAATTCAGGGCCATCGGATTTCTGGATATCGAGCGCCACGCTTTGCTCGGGCCGTATTTTTACGGCCGCGCCATTACTGCGCTACCGGGCGCGCTGCTCATGCTTGAGCACACATCGCCTCGCGCCCTCTCGGGCAGGATGAACGCGATGGGTTGCACCGTCGTCGTGCCGATGAGCAACCATACGCATGCCGAGTTCAACGGCAGAACGTGGAGCTCGTCCGAAATCGGATTGCTCAGACGCGAGATCTTGCTCGATCTTCACGAGCCCGCTGCCAACACGTTCGCTGTCATCCGGTTCGCTTCCGACATGCAGAATCGCGGCTGGGAGGAGTCGGAAGGAAAACTGCATTTGCACAATGCGAGCGGCGAGCGTCTTTCGCGCCTGCAACACGTCATTCGAGGCGCGTTGGCTTTGTCTTGTACGCCGATGCATCATCGGCAATTTGCATCCGTTGCGGAATCGCTTCGGGATGAATTGATCGATGCATTGGACAATTTGCTGGTCCTGAGGAGCGAGCGACGTTCAGGCCAACGCGCTTTCGAACGACATCGCAAGCTGGTTTCGAAGCTCGATGAATTTGCGCATTCGCATCCAGAGACTCCTCTTTACAGCGAGGCCTTGGCCAAGGAGCTGGGAGCGTCGGTTCGAACGTTGCAGCTGGCCGTCCAGGCCATTCACGGAGCGAGCCTGCATCAGCATCTCCGCAACAAAAGGCTATGGTCTCTACGCGCGCAACTCGCACGGGGCATGCCGGCAACGTCAGTTTCATCGGCGGCTTTCGCGAACGGCTTTTCGCACATGGGAGAGCTATCGCACCTCTATAAGGCCACGTTTGGAGAACTGCCGTCCGAGACGCTTTTGCGAAGTAGGGGCGGCTGAAGCGCTTGCGAAACGCGCCGAGCCGGCAGGAAGCGCACACCTGGCCGTCAGGCTGACCGGCTCCCTTTCAATGTCTGCTTCTGGCTCGCCGCTGACTGCTTCTGCGCATCGGTTCGATGGGCTTGTGGGTGCGCACCTCAGCTCAACGCCGCATCACTCCATAAGTCGGCGGCGGCGCCTGCACCGTTGGCGCGGCCGCGGCGAACAGCTCGTCCTTGCTGCCAGTCAGCGGCGGATAGATACGCTTGCGGTTGATGGTTTGCTTGGTTGCTTTCGCGGCCTGGCCGGTCGTCCGCACCTCGCGATCCCAGCCTTCGGTGTAGAGCGCGCCCCATTTGCCGAGATCGAGCACGGTGACGTACCAGTCGATCCGCAGCGGCAGCAGCGGCCCGCCGACGAGATCGGCCACCACATTGTGGCCGGCAAAACGGCCCATGGGACGGGCGAACTGGCAGGACATCACGGTCGGATGCAGGCCGTCGATCACGCTGGAGGCGACGTCGCCGGCGGCGAAGATGCCGGGCACATCAGCGACCCGCATGAAGGGATCGACCAGAAGGCGGCCGAGGCGATCACGCGCGCCCGGGAAATTTTCGGCGAGACGGCTCGCGCGCATGCCGGCGCACCAGATCACCGTCTGCGCCGGGATGAACTCGCCCGAGCTCAGGCGAACGCCTGCAGCCTCGACCGATGCGACACGCACGCCGAGCCGTGTCTCGACCTCGAGCGACGACAAGGCGGTCTCGATGACGGGACGCGCGTGGTCGCCGATGGTGGCGCCGATCGCGGGATTGGGATCGACCAGGACGATGCGGCGGCTGCCGGTGACACCGGCGCGCATCAAACGATCAGGCATTTCGGCGGCAACCTCGATGCCGGTGAAGCCGGCGCCGACCACCACGACCGTCGACCGTCCCGGCGACGGCGCGCTGCGTCCGAGCGAGGTGAGATGACCCTCGAGGCGAAGCGCGGCAGCATAGCTATCGACGTCGAAGGCATGCTCGGCGAGGCCCGGAATATCGGGACGCATCACTTCGCTGCCGAGCGCAAGCACGAGGCGATCGTAGCCCAGCGTCTCCTCGCCGCGGCACGTGACCAGCGAGATTTCGCGGCGCACGGGATCGATGGCTTCGACCTCGGCAATGCCGTGCGTGACGCCGACCGGATCGAGCAGCTGCGCCAGCGGCAACGCGACCTCGCGGAGATCGACCTCGTAATTGCGCACGCGGATGTTGTGATAGGGGTTGCGGTCGATGACGTGGATCTCGATGTCGCGGCCGGTCTCACCGATCGCCTCGCGCATGCGCGCGGCGCCGATGGCCGCCCACAGGCCCGCAAACCCGGCGCCGAGCACGACGATACGCGCCATGTCCGTTGACTTCGCTGCTTGCGGGGATCCGCTGATCCGCCCCGCGCGGGCAGATATAGCTCATCCGGACGGATCGACCAAATGCGGCAGCGGCGCCGCCGCAGGCCCTCGGGCCTCGCGCAGTTCCGACGGCGTCGCGCCAAAGCGTTTGCGGAAGGCGCGGTTGAAATAGGACAAATCCGAAAAACCCGAGGAATGCGCGATGTCGCTGATCTTGCGCGCCCGCGCGCGGGGATCGCCCAGCAGCTTTCGCGCCAGCAGCAGACGCTGCTCCAGCACGAATTCGGTGAAGGTGGTGCCGGCCTGCTCGAACAGCCGCTGCGCCTGGCGCGGGCTGAGGCCCGAGCGGGTCGCAACCTCGGACAGGCAGAGATCGTTGCGGCCGAGGGCGGCCATCACGTCGGCGCGCATGAGATCGAGACGGGCCGCCGCATGGCCGCGGCCGCGCGCGAGCGCGGCGTGCTCGGCGTCGGCGCCGAGCAACAGGCCGACGAGATCGACCATGTGCTGCGCGGTCAGGCGCTGGCCGACGGCGTCGAGATGCGGCGCCTGATGGGCGGCAAGCGCGTGATAGCGAAAGATGGTTTCGGCGACGGCGCCGTCGGACAGCACCTGCGACAGCTTGTCCTCGGCACGCGGATTGATGTCGAGCAGC
This sequence comes from Bradyrhizobium sp. CCBAU 51745, assembly GCF_028128715.1. NCBI lineage: Bacteria > Pseudomonadati > Pseudomonadota > Alphaproteobacteria > Hyphomicrobiales > Nitrobacteraceae > Bradyrhizobium > Bradyrhizobium sp. CCBAU 51745. Next base: position 127,333 of record NZ_LBJP01000081.1, read on the forward strand.
GCGCGGCGCGGCATGCGGATGGTGGTGAAGCGGTTCTCGTCGGTGTGACCGACGCTGCCGGTGATGCTCATGTCGGCCAGCACCATCTGCGCCGGCGCGAGCTCGACGGCATGGCCGTTCTGCCTGACGTTGACGAGGCCGGCATGGGCTGCGATCAGCACGAGATCGTCGCTGCCGTCGGCGAGGCCACTCTGCGTGCGCGAATATTGCGCGGAGGCGCCTTCGGGAATGGCGAGCGAGATGTTGTCGACCACGCTGATCTGCAACCGGCAATCGATGCTGTCGCCATGGCTCGGCCCGATCTCGAGGCCACAGGCCCCTAGGGCCCGGTCGCGCCAATGTTCGAACGCCGGCCCCTGCGGCAGGCCTGTATATTGGTGGATAAGAATGCCCGGCGGCTTGGCTGCATCCATCTGATTTCTAGCCCCTTCCCGGCACCCTTGATCGGCCGTGCCGACTGCAAATTCCGGGCATTTGACGCCGCGGAATGGCCGGAGGTTCAAATCGGATGCGGATTTGGCGGGACTTGTCGGATTGCGACGGCGGAATGGACCGTGGCGACGTCGCAGAGGCTCGCGCAAGAACGATCGCGGTCATACCCCGCGCAGGCGGGGTATCCAGTACGCCGCGGCTCATCGGTTGATCGCGGCCGTCACGGAATACTGGATCGCCCGGTCAAGCCGGGCGATGACAGCTGGCGTTTGGAGGCGGCCCTACTTCTTCGCAGGCGCCTGCGGCGGCGACGGCGGCACGGTCTCGATCAGCTTGCCTGAGAACACCGGCGCCGAGGTCGGCTGGCCGCTGGGCGAGCCGCCCGAGGGCTCGACGGTGACGGCGTAGGTCGCGCCGTTGACGACGTCGGCATCGTAGCCCGCGAGCACAGGACGTGCGGTGAAGTCGCCGTTGCCGATCACACCCAGCGAACGCGGGCGCGGCAGCTTGTCGGAGATCAGCCAGAGCTCGAAGCTCTTGCCCGGCTCCGGAGTCGCGCCGACCTTGCGCACCGTGAAGTTCTTGGTCGCGCCATCGATGGTGAGGATGAAGGCGGGACCACCGCTCTGGCCCTGCAACAACGCGACATATTGCGCGGGCAAGGCCGACGGCGCCTGCGGTGTCTTGACCTCGACGGTCTGGATGCGCGGTGGGGGGCGCAGCGCGCCCGGCAGCGCATCGGGCGAGAGGATCTGCAGCGACAGCGTCACCAGCAGCGCGGCCGCCAGCGCGCCCACGGCGGAGGCGATCGTGCGCCAGCGCTTCACGCGGCTCTCGAGATAGATCACCTTGGTGTCGTCGACGACCGGCACCTGCGTCGCCGGCGCAATGCGCGGGTCGGGCGCGTGGGTCTGCGGAATGAATTGCTGCGCGATATCAGGAATGACATCGGAGTCGGTCGGTGCCGGCGGCTGCACGTCCGGCGCGGCAGCTTGCTGCGCTGGCGGCTCAGGAGATGAAGGCTCTTGAGTTGAAAGCTCCGATGACGAGAGCTCCGGCAATGGCGGTGGCGGCGCATCCACCAGCACCGGCGGCGCCTCGATCGTGCCTTGCCGCGAATCCTGCTGCAAATCCTGCTGCGATTCTTGCGTCGATACCGTCTGCGCGATCTCGCGCTTGATGTTCTCCCACACGATCGGCCGCGGCTCGATCGTGCCGACCATCTGGTTGAGGACGCCGAGCCGGAATTGCCAGGCCTGCACGATCGCGGCGAACTCGTGGTCCACCGCCATCATGGTCGCGACCTGCGCCCGCTCGTCGGCATCGAGTGTGCCGAGCGCATATTCCGCGGCGAGCGCGATATGGTCCTCGCTGTAGGCCATCAATTGCTTTCACCTCTCCCATAGCGAGAGGTCGATTTGCGCAGCAAATCGGGTGAGGGGTTCAGGTCCCATGAGAGAGCGCAGTCCCTCACCCGGATTGCATCTTGCGATGCAATCCGACCTCTCCCTACGGGAGAGGTGAAGCAAGAACGCTGCGCCAGCCTATGCACTCTCATCATCCTCTAAAGTCCGAGGCACTCCCGGATATCCAGCATGCTGCGCCGCAGCCACGTCTTCACCGTGTTGACGGGCGCTGCGAATTTCTCCGCCAATTGCTCGCGGCTCCAACCGTTGTAATAGGCGAGAAGCACCAGCCGCTGACGGTCCGGCTCGAGCCGGCCAATACATTCCAGGAGCCGCTTCAGCTCCTCGGACATCTCCCGGCGCGCCAGGGGATCGGGACTTTCGGCGGCGACTTCCATCGCCTGCGGTTCCTCCTCGATCGAGGCTTCGGTCTTCTTGCGCACGATATCGATGGCGCGGTTGCGCGCGATCGAGGCCATCCACGTAATCGGCGAGGACAGTTGCGAATTGAACTGGCCGGCACTGTTCCAGATCTTGACGTAGGTCTCCTGAATGACCTCCTCTGCGAGATCCTGTCGGCGCAAGATACGGAGCACGACGCCATAGAGTTTCGCGCGCGTGGCGGCGTAGAGGCGCTCGAACGCGGCAGAATCGCGCCTCGCCACCGCCTCAATCAGCCCGACCAGCTCTGCTGGCGTCAGCATTCAGCCCCCCAACGCGCGGTCCCCGTCGCGTCTCTCTTCACCTCTCCCCGACGGGGAGAGGTGGGCACCGCCGTCGCTGGCGCAGCCTTTATCGCCACCACCATAGCGCGCGGCCAAGCCCGTCACCAAGAGGCGGCGCGCCACGCTGTGGACAGGACACGCAAAAACCCGGACCTTGCGGGTCCGGGTTCGCAAATTCTCGGGCTTGGGGCGCGGACCGCCGCTTACGCGACGGCGCCGATCCGGGAACGCATCAGGCCGATGCTATCGAGATCGGCCTGCTCACGGGCGTTTTCCTCGGCGCGCTCGCGGGCCTGGTCACGCTCGTCCAGCAGCTCGACCTTCTTCAGCTCTTCAAAGGCCTCGCCGAGCGCGGCCTTGGCGTCCTCGAGCTGGCCCTTCAGCTCGTCGGCCGAGCGGGTCAGGTTCTCGCGACGCTGGATGGCGGCCTTGGCATAGGTCGGATAGGCGAAATGCGCGGGATCGTTGATCCCGGCGCGGTCCTGCTCGGTCTGGATCTCGCGATCGAGATCGGTCGACATCCGCTGAAAGTCGGCGATCATGGACTCGATCTGGGCGACCCGGCGGCGCTTCTCGTCGACCTGAAACTTCTTCAGGCGGATGAGGGTATCACGTGACTTCATCGACTCGTACTCCCCAGAAGTCCCTTGGCTGCAAGACATACACACATCGGGACTGCACCGGTCTCCCCATTGGCCCTGTCAGGGCCAAGACCGGCTCTGCTACTCTGTGGGAACGGATGATGACGGGACAAAGTTAGCGTTCCGTTTCCAAATTACCGAGGATTTGCGCCAACTGGCGGTAGCCGTCGGCCAGCGAGGCATTTTCGTCCTTGCGCTGGCGCAGGAAGGCCTCCAGCGGCTCGTGCAGGCGGATCGCCTCGTCGACCTCGGGGCTGGAGCCCGCCCGGTAGGCGCCAAGCCGGATCAGCTCTTCCATGTCGGCGTAAGTCGCCATCACCGCCCGCGCCTTCTGGATCACAGGCCAGAACTGCGGGTCGGCCGATTTCGGCATGGTGCGGGAGACCGATTTGAGGATGTTGATGGCGGGGTAGCGGCCGCGCTCGGCGATCGAGCGTTGCATCACGATGTGGCCGTCGAGGATGCCGCGGACGGCGTCCGCGATCGGCTCGTTGTGGTCGTCGCCGTCGACCAGCACCGTGAAGATCGCGGTGATGGCGCCCTCCCCGAGGCCCGGACCGGCGCGCTCGAGCAGCTTCGGCAGCTCGGTGAAGACGGTCGGCGTGTAGCCCTTGGCGGTCGGCGGCTCGCCGGCGGACAGGCCGATCTCGCGCTGGGCCATGGCAAAGCGCGTCACGGAGTCCATCAGGCAGAGCACGTCCTGACCCTCGTCGCGAAAATATTCGGAGACGGCGAGCGTCAGATACGCGGCCTGCCGCCGCATCAGCGCCGGCTCGTCGGAGGTTGCGACCACCACGACGGACCGCGCGAGGCCCTCCTCGCCGAGGTCGTCCTGCAGGAATTCCTGCACCTCGCGGCCGCGTTCGCCGATCAGGCCGATGACGCTGATTGCGGCGTCGACATTGCGCGCGAGCATCGACAGCAGCACCGACTTGCCGACGCCGGAGCCGGCGAAGATGCCCATGCGCTGGCCGCGGCAGCAGGTGAGAAAGGTGTTCATGGCGCGGACGCCGAGATCGAGCGGCGCGCCGACGCGCCTGCGCGAATGCGCCGGCGGCGGCGAGTTGCGGTACGGCATCGGGGAGGCGCCCTGCGGCAACGGCCCCTTGCCGTCGATCGGCTCGCCCAGCGCGTTGACGACGCGGCCGAGCCAGGCCGGCGACGGCCGCACCAGATTGGCGGCGTTGGCGATGACGGCCTTGCAGCCGCGACGCACGCCGTCGAGGCCGGCGAACGGCATCACCACCGCATTGCTGCCGGAGAAGCCGATCACCTCACAAGGGATGGAACGGTTGGCGCCAGTCTCGATCACGAGGCGCGCGCCGACTGACATCGCGTGAATGGGTCCGGCCACCTCGACCATCAGCCCGCGAACCCCAACCACGCGGCCATAGATATTGATGCCGTCGATATCGCCGATCTGTTCGGCAAGGGCTTTCATGGAGCAGCCTTCATTAAGAGCGCGCCTTCGCGACAGCCTTCATCAAGGTGGCTCGCCTTCGATATCCGGGCCCTCACGGGGAAACCCTTAAATTTCGCCATATTTCTGAACGGCGCTTAACTTGGTGTTTACCCGCATCATTAATCATTGCGTCACTGTCTTTGTGACTGAGCGTGGCTCCCCTTCAGAAGAAGGCTGAGTCACGGGAGTCGGTTAGACCCGTCTCTTAAAGTGGAACTTGAACGGAGCCGGATAACGAAAGCTGCTTCTCGCGCAAGACCTTAGGGCGATTCGACAAAAATTGCACCGGGGGGACTTGCGTTCCAGAATCAGGATTTGTTAACCATCTGTTGTCAGGATCCGAATCAGTTGTTCAAAGGCGTTTTGTTGAGTGCCGCGAATGCGGCCGACCTGACGCCCAGGAGCGGCGACTATGGGGAACTGGCATGCGCGTTTTGCTGATTGAAGATGACAGCGCCGTCGCGCAGTCGATCGAGCTGATGCTGAAGTCTGAGAGCTTCAATGTCTACACGACCGATTTGGGGGAAGAAGGCGTCGATCTCGGTAAATTATACGATTACGACATTATCCTTCTCGACCTTAACCTGCCCGACATGTCCGGTTACGACGTGCTCAAGCAGCTTCGGGTCTCCAAGATCAAGACACCCATCCTGATCCTCTCCGGCCTCGCCGGCATCGAGGACAAGGTCAAGGGTCTCGGCGTCGGCGCCGACGACTACATGACCAAACCCTTCCACAAGGACGAGCTGGTTGCCCGCATCCACGCGATCGTGCGCCGCTCCAAGGGGCACGCCCAGTCGGTCATCCAGACCGGCGACCTCGTCGTCAACCTCGACACCAAGACGGTCGAAGTCGGCGGCCAGCGCGTGCACCTGACCGGCAAGGAGTACCAGATGCTGGAGCTGCTCTCGCTCCGCAAGGGTACCACCCTCACCAAGGAAATGTTCCTCAACCACCTCTATGGCGGCATGGACGAGCCCGAGCTGAAGATCATCGACGTCTTCATCTGCAAGCTCCGCAAGAAGCTCGCCAACGCGTCCGAGGGCCGCAACTTCATCGAGACCGTGTGGGGCCGCGGCTACGTGCTGCGCGAGCCGCACGAGCACGAAGAGCGCATCCCCGCCTGATCCGTTTTATGTCGCGAGCCCTGAGGGCTCGCTCCTCCCAGCCTGGACCCCGCCGCATCGGCGGGGTTTTCGTTTTTGGACTAGACTACGGCAACCGGAGCGGCGGTCAGAGCAGCGATGAGCTCAGCGGCCTTCGGCACGCCCAGTCCGGTGCAGGCGTTCCAGCCGCGTCCGGCATCGTAGCCGGTGCCGTCGACACGGTTGTTGCCCTGCTCTATCGGCTTGAACAGTGTCGCGTTGGCATAGAGCGCGGAATTGACGAAGCCGAGCGGAGTGTCGCGTCCGGCATTGGCAATCGCGATCAGCCCCGCCCAGAGCGGCGCGACCGCGCTGGTGCCGTCCTTGATCACCACGGCGCCATTGAGCACGACCTTGTAGCCCGGGTTGCCCGCCGCGGCGGCGGCGACGTCCGGAACGCCACGGCGCAGCGCACCGTCATTGACCGACGGCGGCAGTGCGAGGCCGGTTTGATAGGCCGGCACCGGGAAGACGTCGCTGATCCCGCCGCCGGTACCGCTGCTGCCGTCCCTCCAGACCACCTCACCGGCCGCAGCTCCCCCACCGTCCGCAGGCTGTGTGCCACCGCAACCCAATGCGTACGGGCTCGAAGCGGGAAACCAGACATGCGCCTTGCCGTCATTCAGTCCGCCAGTCGCGAGTTGGTCGCCGGCAGCGAACAGCACCGTGACGTTCAATCGCTTGGCGTCCGCCAGCACTGCCTGCATCGCGTCGCGCGCCGAAGGGCTCCAGAACAGCTCCGCGCTGCCCCAGCTAACCGACAGCACCTGGGGTCGGTTGACATGATCGAAGATCGCCTGGCTTATCGCACCAACCAGGTTCCGGATATTGTTGCCGGCGAAGTAGACGACGACGCGCGCTTTCGGCAGCAAGCCTGCGATGATCTGAAGATCAAGCGCGATCTCCTCGTCCGCGACTGCATCGTGGCCGAACTGATTGCTGCCGTTCAGAGGTGCAGTCGCGCCGCCAGGCACGGCCGGCGCGATGGTAACGGCCTGATCGATCACCACAGGCGCCTCGCGTCCCATCGCCGTCAGCGCCTGGTCGAGATCGGTTTTGAGATAGCCGCCGCCAAGCGCGATGATGCCGACGCAGATTTTCGAGACGTCCCGGTCGAGTGGAATTCCGTACTCTGCGGCGACCTCCGTCGGCCAGAGCCCGGCACCGACCCCAACGCCGGCCAGCGCGCGCAGCCGCCGCACCGGCCTGAACAGCGGCCGGTCCTCGAAGCCGAGGATTGCCCGCGTCCAAGGAGCGATTTCCTTTGGCACGAGCAACGGACCCACCCGCGTGCGGAAACGGCACCGGCCGTCATCATAGATACGCAATGTGGCGCCGAGAATGTCGGTCAGCAGCCGCGCGGTCGCCTGCAGCGTGACGATGCGCTGTAACAGGTCGATATCGAGCACAGTGACGTGAAACTGCGCCGCCAGCTTCTTGATGCGAGCGGCCGCGCGGCCATGGGTTCGGCGACGTTGCGCCGCGAGAGCCTGTCGCGTGATCGGTTTCGACAGCCGGGCAAGGTCCCCGGCGCTGCCCGGCTGGAATGTGTCGGGCGTGCGCCGCTTGAGATAGACCGTCAGCACGATACGTTCGTCGGGATCGACCTCGCCAACATCGACCGCGTCCGGCGGAGGGGCGCGATAGCTGCCGGCGAGCTCGACCCTTTGCATGGTCACCACGCCGCCCGCTCGATCATTTGCCCTTGCAGTTGCGATTGACCTTCGGCGGGTTCTGGGTGTCGTCGAGCGCGCAGAACGGAATCGACCAAACGAAGTCCGCCGAGGTCGCGATCTGCGACAGGCCGCTCATGCCCTGGAAGATCGGCGGCTGGCTGGAGAAGCTCCAGTACCAGCTCGGCTGGATCGGTCCGAGCGGGGCGCCATTGTCGTCAAATCCCGCGCCGCTGGTCGGCGCACCCTTGCTGTCCCAGGCGGCGCGGCCATGACAAGTGATGCAGGAGGATTGATCGACGAAACCGTCCTCAGTCACCGAATTGCCGAGGCGAATGTCGAGCCCTGTGGCATCGGTGAAATCGGTCTGCGATCCCTTCAGACAATAATTGGCAAATGCCGGATCCCAATCGGCGGATGCAATCATCGCCGACAGCGCCGGCGTCTTCGCGCAATCGGGGTAACCTTGGCCCGGCTGCTGATTGGGCGCTACCGGGCTGATCTGCGCGCCGAACGAGTCCCGGCAGCCGATGATGTCGCAGCGCCCGGGATTGAACTTGTGCTCGAAGGTGGCCCAGGTCCAGTTCGGCACTGCCTTGGAGATGATATGCATGGACACGAAGGCATATTGCTTGCCGTCCGCGCCGGTGTTGACGTGGTACAATTTTGGCACATCGCCGACCGCGACCTTGCCGTTGGTGAAGGAGGGAATGTCCGTCACCAGCTGCCAGTTCGCCTTCACCTCCATCGCGCCGACCGGGAACGTGATGGTCTTGCCGAACGCGGCGCGGAGGCCGGATATCTTGTACAGGTTGTTCTGGACGATGAAATCGAACGAGTCCTTGTTGCGACGGGATTCCTCCAGCACCCCCTTGCCGGGCGGAATCGCCGGAAGCAGCTTGCCGGCCCGCTGCAGGGCGAAGCGGCCGAGCTCCGGCACCGCCGGTTCATGCAGCTGGAGCGGCACCGCCGTCGTCGGGAATTGCGGGTTCACCTTGAACGTATCGCTGTCGCTGGCCCAGGTCTCGAATAGCGCATTGTTGCCGCCGGCGCGCGTATTGACCTGGATGAAGAACTGCCAGGCGAGCTGATCCGGCGCATCCATCGCCGGATTGGGCACCGATTGTGCCGCAACAGGAATGGTACCAAGCAGAAGCCAACAGCAACCGAGCGCGATCTTGACGGATGACCTCATCGTCGTTCTCCTCGAAGATTTCAGGGGCGATGCCTGAGAAATGACCGGAGACGCCGCTGCGGCGGCCTCGCCGCGCGGCAAACACCATAGGTTGTAATTCACCTTAACGACGATTTCAGATTTTGGTATGAATGAGTTCACAGTCCGCGGCGATATTTGCGACGGAAATCCGCGATGCCGCCCCTCCCTCACCCCGCCGCAAATGGCGGGGTTTTCGTTTTTGCGGCTTGGTCAGGCGCTGGCGAGTGAAGTGGTGGCCATAACAGGCCTCTTGACCGGAACGCGCGAGGCGGCCTCGCGCAGCCAGGCCATGAAGGCGTAGCCGATGGTGAAGCCGAAGCCGAAGGTCGGCAGCACGAAGGACCAGACGAAGGTCCAGCCGGAGACGTTGTCGACGACCTCCATCACCGGCATCGGGCTGAGCCGGTGGATCGCAAGCAGCACCCACAGCAGCACCGTCATGCCGCCGCCGAACACGAGTCCATCGCGCATCCGCCGCGTCTTGCGCGACCGCTTGCCCCAGGTCGAATCCTGCACCAGCAGCGCCGCCATCGCGGCGATCCCCCAGGGGAAGATCAGGATCGGCAGCTCGTGCAGGACGACGTCGAGATAGGGCCTTTGCGGAAACTGGTAGAAGTCGAACGCGGCCTGGACAGGGAAAAGGATCAGCGCGCCCCAGAGGCCGACCGTCAGAATGAAGCCGACGGGCAGCCGGCCGAAGATGGTCTCGTTCGCGAAGGCGTATTGCCGCTTGAAATAATACACCAGCCAGAAATTCACGATGAGATAGAGCGGCGTCATCAGCAGCGTCCGCATCATGCCGACATCCTGGTCTCCGGGCATGTGCACGATCTTGCCCGACCCGAGCAGCCAGGCCAGGCACCAGACGAAGCCGAAGCCCGCCGCAACCGCGACGAATTTCGCGATGCCAGGCGGAGCCGGCTCCAGCGTGAAGCCGATCGCGCCAAGCCGCTGGCGGCTGCGGGCAAACGTCCATTCGCCGGCGAGCGCTGCGCGCGCGGCGAACAGCAGCAGATTGTTGAGCAGCGCATCCATGTCCTTGCGCAGATCCTCGAGCATGCATCCGGCCGCGGTCTGGGCGGCGAGCTGAAGCTGGCTGACCACGGTGTGGCGGGTCGAGAGCTTGTCGAGCGCCTGCCAGTCGTCAGGCTCGACATGGCTGTCCTCCATGATCGCACCGTAGATCTCGGTGCTGCTCTTGAGCACGCGGACGGTGCGGAAGCAGAGCGCGTCATAGACCGCGAGCAGTTCCGCATAGAGATCGGAGTTGCGCTCCATGAAGCCCTCATGCTCGCAGGCCCAGCGCTCCAGGTGAAGCATCAACGCGGAAATCTTGAGGAAGCGCGACTGGATCGCGGTCGATTGCGTGGCGCGGAAATCGTCGATCTGGTAGCCGACCCTGGACAGCTTGCGCTGCAGGCTCGGCATGTCGTCCGGACCGACCTGGAAGGGAGCAGCGGCCAGCGCCTCGCGCAGCGCGAGCGCGGCGACGGGAATGCCGGCCAGTTCCTGGCAGAATTTGCGCCACGCTTTCGGCGCCACCGGAATGAGCCAGACGAACATCAAGAGCCAGACCGATGCGAGCGGCGACAACTTGTCGGGCAGAACGGCGTAGATCACGAGGAACGGCGTGATGAAGACCGCGAGACCGAACAGGAACAGCGGCCGCGTCGTGAAGGAGCGCGTGCCTTTCATCGTATGGAAGCGGAACCAGTAGAACAGCACGACCAGAACCGGTCCACCGAAGGACTCGAAGATCGCATTCAAGGGATCGACGACATGAGCGATCTGCACGATGAACTCCTATTGCTAGGGTTCGCTGTTGAAAGGCGCGCCGGACAACACTCGCGAGAAATCAGGCAGCCTGGGCGACCATCTTGGCCTTCTGGACCAGGAGATCGATATTGTCGGGGGCCAGCGCAATCGCGCTGTCCATATCGTTCTGGGCCTTCACCACGTCCTTGATCAGGGCATAGGCATTGGCGCGCGACACCAGATATTTCGGCTCGTTCTCGTTGGCCGCGATCGCCGTGCCGAACGCCTTGATCGCCTCCTCGACATAGCCGCGCTTGTCGTCGGTGCCGGCGGCGGTCATGCTGACCACGCCTTTGATCCAGTAAAACTCCGGGTTCTTCGGCTTCAGCTTGATCGCTTCGGTGATGTCGCTCAGTGCATTCTCGTAGAGACCGACCGTCACGTTGAAATTGGCTCTTCGCACGAAATATTCCGGCTTCGTAGGGTCGAGCTTGAGCATGTAGGCGAAGCTCGCCGCGGCCTTCGAGATCTGCTTCTGCTTGTGCTGGAGCGTGCCGAGATCGAAATAGACCTTTGCGAGCTGGGCCGAGAGCTCGGCATCGTCGGCCAGGAGACCGTGAAGCTCCTGTCCGCGCCGGGTCAGGTCCTCCAGCGCCTCGATCGTCATCGGGGCAATCAGCAGCGCCTCCATGAACTCATCGCGGCGCTGCTGCAGCATCTCCTTCGAGGGCCGCGCCGCCTCTGGCGGGGCCGCCTGCGGCTGCGGTGCTTCGACGTCGAAGATGCGGCCGTCGGGCGAGCGCATGTAGAGGACCGGAATGCCCCACTCGACGCGGGACTTCTCCTGGATGAATTTGCGCGCGAGCGTCACCGCATCGTCGATCGGACGGTTGCGCGCAAGCGCGGCGTAAAACCCCTCCGACATCGAGATCGCGGCGTTGTCGGTGATCGGAAACTGCATCGCCACCACGGCGGGCAGCCATCCCGTCTTCATCAAGCCGATCGCCGGATTGCCGAAGCGGTCTCCGACATTGATCCTGGCGCTCTCGCAGCAATTGAGCACGATCAGGCGCAGGCTGCGCCGCGCTCCCGTCAGCATCATCGCAAGATCGGAGGCGAATTTCTTCACCGGCTTGCCGTCCTCGTCGACCATGACCACGAAGCCGGATGCCCCCGCGCCGGGCAAGGCTTCCTCGACCCCGCCATGCCCGATGAAGTGGAAGATATGCCACTCGCCTTCCAGCAGCTTCTTCATCAGGTCTTTGCCGGTCCCGCCGGGGACCCACTGGAAATCCACCTTGCCTGCGTGCTGGAGCGCATCGATGCCCTTGTTGATGCGGTCGCGCTCCTTGACGACGTTGAGCTTCGGCCATTCGCTGTTCGAGGGATCGGCGATCATGCCGAGAATGCGCAACGGTCCCTTGACGCCCATCCGGCCGACGCCGCCGGCGGTCTCGAGATAGCGCACGATGGGGCGCGTCAGGCCGACGAAGCGGGGCATGTCGTCTTCGTCGTAGAGATATTCCCAGGGCAGCCCAGCAAGGTCAGCGGCCTCGATGCGCAGCTTGATCCTCAGATCCTGCGCCGCGCCCTTGCTGCGCTCATAGATCCGCTGGATCGACGGCACGTCGATGAAGATGCTGCGAAACACGCCGCGACCAAAATCCTGCAGCACCTGCTCGCCGCGCGTGGTCGGACCCTGGCTTTTCTTGTCGTCGATCTCGAGGACGGCGTTTTCAAGTTCGCCGCGCAGCTTGGCGAGTTCGCCGGGCGCGGAGAACCAGAACTTCACCTGGCTCTTCGGCGCCTCGCCGGCCGGCGACCTGACGACACGGCCGTAATATTGCTGAGGGCCGCCACCCACAGGCAGATCGGAGCCGATCTCGAGCTCGAAATCTTCGTATTCGGCAACGGGCATTTTGAGCCTCACTCAACAAGATTCTTGATCTGAACGAAGCATCCCTCGAATGAGCGCGGCCGATCAAAACTGACGGGCGGCGGCAAAACAATGGCTCAGACTATCACACACAACCTCGAGACGCATTTGTGAAGCATGTCTCATGCGGCCCGAATTTTTGTGCGGTGCCCGGGCGCAAGCGGTGCCGGTTCTTTCTGGGGATCGAACCTGCCCGCCCGGTGCCGCGACTAAGCGATCGTGCCAGAATTCGCGGCGCAACCGTCGGACCTCTCCTCATGATCCTGCAATCGCTCGCCGGCCTGCCCGCCTTCCTGGTCTATTTCTGCACCGGGCTGATCGCGATAGTGGCATATCTGTTCGTCTACACGCGGATCACGCCGCACAACGAGTTCCAGCTGATCCGGGACAACGACCCTGCCGCGGCGATCGCGCTCGGGCTCAGCCTGCTCGGCTTCGTGGCACCGCTGTTCAGCGCGATCGCCCATTCGGCCAACGTGCTGGACTGCATGGTCTGGGCTTTCATCGCGCTGATCGTGCAGGTCGCCGTGTTCTACATCGTCAAGATCCCGGTACCCAACCTGTCGGGGCGGATCGCCGCCGGCGAACTGGCGCCCGCCATCTGGCTCGGGTTGTCCTCGCTCGCCGCGGGCCTCCTCAACGCCGCCTGCATGATTTACTGACATGGTAGCGAAGTGACATGGCCAACAAACCTCCCAGCCAGGAGTTCGGCAAGCGCCGTCCGCGCCTGCCAGCGGACTTGCCGCTACCGCCGCGGGAGCCGGTCAAGCGCTCGGGCCATGTCGCGCTGCTGGTGATGGGGACGATCGCGGTCGGCACCACCGCCTTCATGCTGATGCCGCGGGGAAACTGCGATCCCACGCCTCCCGGGGCGACGGCGCAGACCAACACCAATTGCAGCAGCAGTTCTTCGGGCAGCGGCTCGCACTGGTCGTCGCGGTCGGGCTTCTACAGCAGCGACTCCTCCGGTCATTCTTCGTCGGGAGGCTCGTCCGATGCAGGCTCCGGCGGCGTCACGCGCGGCGGCTTCGGCTCGTTCGCGCATGCCTTCTCGGGCGGTAGCTGACACGCGCGGTTTTGAATTCAACGCCGCGCGCGAGCCTGCTTTAAGTAACCACTGTTCTAAATCGCGCGGGAGGACACATCATGAAGCGCTCGCGAAGGGTCATGCTCACGTTGATGGGAAGCGCGGCGGCCGGCGCCGTCTCGATGGGATTTGTGAACCGCGAGCGGCCCTGCGGCTCCGGCCTCGAAGCCGTTCCCGGCATCGGCGGCAAGCCCTATTGCCGGCCGAGCCATGGCGGCTTCGGCGGCACGCTGCATCGCATGCATGGCGGCCATCCCGGCCAAGGTCATGGCGGTCATGGTCACGGCGGCGGCTGACACATGCAACGCATCCTTTGTCCCGAGCGCGACGACTGGCAACAGACTGCCGAGCAATGCGGCTTCGCCTTCCACACCATCGACGGCGAGCGCTATTGGGACGAGCGCGCCTACTATGCCTTCACGCTCGCCGAGATCGAGCGCGACATCGAGACGCCGACCGGCGAGATCGATGCGATGTGCCTCGAGCTTGCCGGCCGCGTGATCGGCGACGAGCGCCATTTGCGCCGGCTCAAGATTCCGGAAGCATTTTGGGACCTCATCGCCGAGAGCTGGGAGCGCGACGACCGCAGCCTGTATGGCCGGCTCGACCTGAAATTCGACGGCGCCGGTCCGGCAAAGCTGCTCGAATACAATGCTGATACGCCGACCTCGATCTTCGAGGCCGCGGTGTTTCAATGGACCTGGCTCGAACAGGCGATCGAGCGGCGCATCATCCCCGCGCGCGCCGACCAGTTCAACTCGATCCACGAGCGGCTGATCGCGGCGTGGAAGGACATTGCCTCGAACAAGCATCTGCACCTCACCGGCACCACCGCCAACGAGGAAGACGCCGGCACGCTCGCTTATCTCGAAGACACTGCGCGCCAGGCGGGCCTCTCCACGACGCTGCTCGACATTGAAGATATCGGCTGGCGCAACGAGGCAGGCGGTTTCGTCGACCTCGATAACCGCGACATGGAGCTGGTCTTCAAGCTCTATCCCTGGGAGTGGATGTTCCACGACGCCTTCGGGGCGAAGCTCAAGGGCGCGCCGACGCGCTGGATCGAACCGCCATGGAAGGCGTTGCTTTCCAACAAGGGCATTCTGCCCCTGCTCTGGGAGATGTTTCCAAACCATCCCAATCTGCTGCCGGCCTATTTCGAGGACGATCCGCGCGCCGCCGAGCTCGGCAGCTCCTATGTCCGCAAGCCGCTGCTGTCGCGCGAAGGCGCCAATGTCACGCTGGTGTCTGCCGGAATGTCACTCGACAAGCACGAAGGTCCCTACGGCGCCGAAGGCTTTATCCGGCAGGCGCTGTCGCCGCTGCCGAGTTTTTCCGGCGTCTATCCGGTGATCGGGAGCTGGCTGGTGAACCACGAGCCGTGCGGACTTTCGATCCGCGAGGACGAGAGCCCGATCACGGGCAACAGCTCGCGGTTTCTGCCGCATGCGATTTTGTGAGACACCCGAATGGTTATGGATTCCGGACTCCGCGCTTACGCGCGGCCCCGGAATGACGAGGAGAGTTCACCGCGCCGCGGCGATCTTCAGAGGCTGCGGCATCAAGCCGCCCATCGGGCGACCAGACCGCGCTGGATTGAGCTGGTAGAGCCCACGACGATCGGACACGGGACGGAATGCATCGGTGATGCCGACGACGGATTCGGCGGCACCCAGCAGCAGCGTGCCGTCGGCTTCCAGACCCTTCGCCATGCGCTCGAAAATCATGGCCTTGGTGTCCTGATCGAAATAGATCAGCACGTTGCGGCAGAAGATCACGTCGAACGTGCCGAGATGGGAGAAGTCCTGCAAAAGGTTGAGCTGGCGGAATTGCACCATGGCGCGGACATCGGCATTGAGCTGCCAGACGTCGCTCGCTTGCGTGAAGTATTTCATCAGGAGCTGGATCGGCAGGCCGCGCTGCACCTCGAACTGGCTGTAGACGCCGGCCTTGCACTTCTCCAGCACTTCCTGCGAGAGGTCGGTCGCGACAATCTCGATGCGCCAGCCTGCGAGTGCCGCGCCCATCTCCTTCAGGCACATCGCGATCGAATACGGCTCCTGTCCCGTCGACGAGGCCGCCGACCAGATGCGCAGCGACTTGCGCGCGGCGCGGGCCTGGATCAGGCCGGGCACGATGCTGTCGCGCAGATGATCGAACGGAATCTTGTCGCGGAAGAAGAACGTCTCGTTGGTGGTCATGGCCTCGACCACATCGGTGGCAAGGCGGCCGTCGCCGTTCCTGATCTTGAGAACGAGATCGGGAATGCCGGCAAGGCCGGCCTTGCGGGCCAGCGGCAGCAAGCGGCTCTCGACCAGATATTGCTTGTCGGGCGAGAGATCGAGACCGGAGCGTTCTTTCAGGAATTTGCGCAGATAGTCGTAGTCCGCCGGCGTCACGTGCGGTCTCCCGCGAACAGGCGGTTGACCTTGGCGCCGATCTGGTTGAGCGGCAGGATCGCCGCGCAGATGCCGGCATGGGCGGCCGCACCGGGCATGCCCCAGACGACGCTGGAGGCTTCATCCTGCGCGATCACGCTGCCGCCGGCCGCGACGATGTCCTTGCCGCCGCGCATGCCGTCCGAGCCCATGCCGGTCAGGATCACGGAGAGAATGTTGCCGTGCCAGACATCGATGGCGGAGGTGAAGAGCGGATCGACCGCAGGCTTGCAGAAATTGACGGCGGGACCGTCGTCGAGCGCGATGGCGGCGTCCGCGCCATTGCGCACGACGCGCATGTGCTTGCCGCCGGGCGCGAGATAAATGCGACCCGGCTTCACCGGCTCGCCATCGACCGCCTCGGCCGCCGGCTTGCGGCTCGAACGCGCCAGGTGTTCGGCGAGAATGGTGGTGAAGGTCGGCGGCATGTGCTGGGTGATCAGCACTGGAAAACGGTCGATGACGGGGCCGAGCTCGGTGACGAGCGCCATCAGCGCCTGCGGGCCGCCGGTCGAGGAGCCGATCAGCAGCACCTTCGGTGCCTGGGTCGAGAACGGACGTGTGGATAGCGAACCCGAGGGGGCGGGCGCAGCCGGGGCCGGTGCGGGCGCGGCAGGCCGCGCAACAAACGATGTCCGCGCGGCCGGCACAGCAGGGCTCGCGGGCGCGAGCGGCGGGCTCGCTACGGCCGGCTTCCGGCGCAGCCGCGCGCCGAGATGGCGGATCTTCTGGATCAGATCGTGATGGAAGATATCGGCGGCCGATGTCTCGCGCGTCGATTCCGGCTTGGGAATATAGTCGGCGGCGCCGAGCGACAGCGCCTTGAAGCTGATCTCCGCATTGCGGCGGGTCAGCGTCGAAGCCATGATGATGACGAGATCGCGCTTCTTCGCCAGCAGTTGCGGCAGCGCCGAGATGCCGTCGAGCTCGGGCATTTCGATATCGAGCACGGCGACGTCAGGATTGATGCGTTCGAGCTGGTTGACCGCCTCGAGCCCGGTGCGAAGCGACGCCGCGACCTCCATGTCGTGCTCGGCTCCGATCCAGCGCGAGATCAGACCGCGTATGACGACGGAGTCATCGACGATCATCACCCGCAGCGGCCCGGCCTCACGCGACGGGCTCATGATCGATTTTCCTGCGAACGCCACACTCATTACTCACCAACTCAGACTGAAACGGTTTAGTTGACAACAAACGCCGAAGGAGCCGTCCAGCCTCCGGTGTTTGCTCAGATCAAGCCGACTTCCTGGAACTTCGCGGTCACGATGTCCTTGTCGAACGGCTTCATGATGTATTCGTTGGCGCCGGCGTGCAGCGCGCGCGCGATGTGGGCGACGTCGTTCTCGGTGGTGCAAAACACCACCTTGGGCTGGTCGCCACCCGGCATGCGGCGCAGATGACCGAGGAACTCGTAGCCGTCCATGACCGGCATGTTCCAGTCGAGCAGCACAGCATCGGGCAGGCCGCGCTTGCAGGCCTCCAGGGCCTTCTCACCGTCCTCGGCTTCGAGAATCTGGAAGTCGAGGCCTTCCAGGATCCGGCGCGCAACTTTGCGGATGACGCTGGAATCATCAACGACGAGACAAGTTCGCATGTGAGCCTCTGCTTCCTATCCCCTGTGAGGGGGACTTCCAATTGATCGTCGGCGGCGATGCCGCCGTATCAGGCCGCCATCATCTCGGGCGCAAGCTCGAGGACGCGATCGAC
>NZ_LBJP01000082.1:0-176456 GCF_028128715.1 Bradyrhizobium sp. CCBAU 51745
TGGCGCCTCCCGGCTCCGCCAACATTCCCTTGACGGTGGGGGCGATCGCCTTCGGCATCACGGTCATCGCGGCGCTGGCAGCCGTCACTGCCCGGGAAACCTACCGGGTCCGCATCGACGATCTCGGTAATCCCAAAGCCGTTCCGATCGCGCGGGCCGACTATGATCGGCAGCGGACGGAGGCAGCGACCGGTGCTGCCGCAGCTCGGACCTGACCGAGAGAGGCCGCGCCGCTGCGATCGATGGCGCTCGCAGCGGCGCAGCTTCACGGTATAGACTGACGGTCGATCGACTTGGTATGCGCGTGAGCGCTCATGATGAGGTTGCAGGATGAATCCCGCTGTTGTTGCCGTCGCCATCACCGGCTCTGTTCCGCGCAAGAAGGATAATCCCGCGGTGCCGATCCTGCCCGCCGAGCAGATCGAATCGACGCACCAGGCCTTCGAGGCCGGTGCTACGCTTGCCCATATTCATGTTCGCAACGACGATGAGACGCCGTCTTCAGACCCGGAGCGCTTCGCCCTGGTGCAGGAAGGCATCCGGAAGCATTGCCCAGGGATGATCGTGCAGTTCTCGACCGGCGGGCGTGGCCGCGATCCCTCGGCACGCGGGTCATCGCTCTATCTGAAGCCGGACATGGCCTCGCTGTCGACGGGGTCGGTGAACTTTCCGACCATTGTCTACGAGAACAGCGCCGCGCTGGTCGAGACTCTCGCCGCCGGCATGAAGGCAAATGGCGTTCGTCCTGAAATCGAGATCTTCGATCTGTCGCATCTGCATGGCGCACGACGCCTGATCGAGGCGGGGCTGATGGATGCGCGTCCGCATGTGCAATTCGTCATGGGCGTCAAGAACGCGATGCCGGCCGACGAGCACGTGCTCGACATCCTGCTGGCCGAGCTGCGTCGCCTGATCCCGAAGGCAACCTGGACCGCGGCCGGCATTGGCCGCCATCAGGCCGAGGTCATGGACTGGGCCCTTTCGCGCGGCGCCGATGCGGTTCGCACCGGGCTCGAGGACAATATCAGGGTCGACAAGACGCGCCTTGCCGCCAGCAATGCGGAGCTCGTGAGCATCGCCTGCGAGGCCTTGGCGCGCCATGGCCGCCGAGCCGCAACCGCAACAGAGGCGCGATCCTTGCTCGGGATCGTGCGGTAGGGGACGACCGTCCCGCACCTGACATGCTCCTGGCTGCCTTCTGCCATTCGGCGGCCGGCGTTCCCGTGTGCTGAGTCTCCCGGTAAGAGGGGCTCACAGGCGTGATCGGCGCCTGCCGGGCAGGCGACGACTGGAATGCGGTTCTTGAAATCTGACAGCAGGCTCATCGGGGTCCTGCTGGTGCTCGCAATCACCCAGCTCATTGCATGGGGTACGATCGGCCTTCCGGCCGTGGTCGGCCGCGACCTCGCGGCCGATCTCGGCATGAGCTTGCCGGCGGTGTTCGCGGGCAGCTCGGTGCTCTATGTCACCATGGGCCTGTGTGCGCCCTGGCTCGCCAAGGCGTTTGCGCGCCACGGCGCGCGCAAGGTGATGATGGTGGGCACTGTCGTCTCCGCGCCGGGCTACGTCGTTCTGTTTTTCGCGCGCGAGCCGATCCTGTATTTTGCCGGCTGGATATTTCTCGGCATGGGCGGCAGCGCCACCTTGTCGACCGGCGCCTACATCATGCTGAACGAGATCGCGGGGCGGGGCGCCAAGAATGCCATCGGCGGGCTGATGCTGGTGACGGGTCTGTCCAGCAGCATCTTCTGGCCGACCACCTCGTTCCTCAGTGACCTGCTCGGCTGGCGCGGCACCTGTCTGGTCTTTGCAGTCATGCTGCTCGGCATCAATCTCCCTCTCTACGCGTTCGTCGCGCCGCGCCGCAAAATCGTGACTGACGAACATGCCGAGGCCGTGAAGGCGGTGCGGCGGCCTGCGATTCCAAGAAGCACTTTCGGCCTCGTCGCCTCCGTGATCACGATGAACGCCTTCGTCAATTTCGGCATCGGCGCCATCCTGATCGAGCTGTTGCGAGCGGAGGGCCTCGCGCCCGCCCAGGCGCTTGCATTCGGCTCGATGCTGGGCGTGATCCAGGTCAGCGCCCGCGGCCTCGACTTCCTCGGCGGCGGCCGCTGGGACGGCATCACCACCGGGCTGGTTGCCGGTACGGCGCTTCCCATCGCCATGGTGGTGCTGATGCTGAGCGAGGGCGCGACCTGGGCGGTCGCAACCTTCATCCTGCTCTATGGCGCCGGCAGCGGCGCGATGGGGGTGGCCCGGGCAACGATCCCGCTGGTCTTCTACGACCAGGCCGAGTTCGCCAAGGCGATGTCGATGATCGCATTGCCGCTCAATCTGGCCTCCGCGATCGCGCCGCCGCTGCTTGCCGGCCTGCTCACCCAGTTCGGCAGCCGCGGCGCGCTGGGCCTCACGCTGGTGATCTCCTGCGCGACGGTGCTGATCCTGGTCCTGCTCGGACGGCGTCGGCCGCGGCTGGCCGCAGCGGCCGCGACCTGAGGCGTTACTCGCAGCGCGGAATTCGTCGCAGCCGGATTGCGTCCGCTGCCAGGGCAGCAGATGGCCGTATGCCGCCAGTGCAGTGCTCAGGGCACCAAAATGGTGTATCCGCAGGGAGCGCGGTCACGGCCTCTCGCCGCTGCGCCAAGATCAGATTCAAGATCCAGTTCCCCGGAGGAAATCGCATGTCGGCCCTGCCGCTCTCAGGCATCAAGATCCTTGATCTCACGCGCGTCCTCGCCGGCCCCTTGTCGGCCCAGATGCTGGGCGATCTCGGCGCCGAGGTGATCAAGGTCGAGCGGCCCGGCACCGGCGACGACGCCCGCGCCTTTGGCCCGCCTTACCTCGCCGACCCCGAGGGCAAGGCCAACAACAACAAT
Source organism: Bradyrhizobium sp. CCBAU 51745 (assembly GCF_028128715.1). Taxonomy (NCBI): domain Bacteria; kingdom Pseudomonadati; phylum Pseudomonadota; class Alphaproteobacteria; order Hyphomicrobiales; family Nitrobacteraceae; genus Bradyrhizobium; species Bradyrhizobium sp. CCBAU 51745. The sequence continues at coordinate 2,880 of NZ_LBJP01000082.1, forward strand.
TCGTTCTATCTCTGCGCCAACCGCAACAAGAAGTCGGTCACCGTCAACATCGCCAAGCCCGAGGGGCAGGCGATCATCCGCGAACTCGCCAAGGACGCCGACGTCTTCATGGAGAATTACAAGGTCGGCGATCTCAAGCGCTACGGCCTCGACTACGAGACGATCAAGGCGATCAACCCCAGGATCATCTATTGCTCGGTGACCGGCTTCGGCCAGACCGGCCCTTACGCGCCGCGTGCCGGTTACGACGCCATTCTGCAGGCGATGGGCGGCCTGATGAGCGTCACCGGCCATATCGACGGCGAGCCCGGCGAGGGCCCGATGAAGGTCGGTCCATCCATCGTCGATTACATGACCGGCATGAACGCCTCGATCGGGATTCTCTCGGCGCTCTACCATCGCGACGCCAATGGCGGCGTCGGGCAGCATCTCGACGTCTGCCTGTTCGACACCGTGATCGCCTCGCTCAGCCACTGGCTGCAGATCTACCTCGTCAACGGCAAGATCCCGCCGCGCCGCGGCACCTGGGGCAATGGCGGCATGCCGGCCGGCGTATTCCGCTGCACCGACGGCGAGCTGATGGTGGTGGTCGGCAATGACGGCCAGTTCCAGCGCACCTGCGCCGTGCTCGGCGAGCCCGAGCTCGCGAGCGATCCGCGCTTCGTCAGGAACAACGACCGCGTCGTGCACGGCAAGGAGATCATGGCGATCTTCGCCGGCCTGTTCCTGAAAAAGCCGGTGGCCTATTGGCTGGACAAGCTCGAGGAGGCCGGCGTGCCGTCAGGCCCGATCAACAATTTCGAGCAGGTGTTTTCCGATCCGCACGTGCAGTCGCGCGGCATGCGGGTGAAGGTGGACCATCCCTTCCAGCCTGATCTGTCGCTGATCCGCAATGCACTGACCTTCGCCGGCACGCCGATCACCGACTACCGCGCTCCGCCGCTGCTCGGCGAGCACACAAAGGAGGTGCTCGGCGGCAAGCTCGGCTATGATGCCGGAAAGATCGACGAGCTGAAGAAGCAGGGGATCATCTAGCCCTGCGCATCATCTGGTGACCAAAGCATGACGATGGCGCGGCCTTATCTGAGGCTTGCGCGCAATCCCCAGATAAACCCGGTCCGTACTCGCACAGGCTTTCGTTTCGGCTCCGACTCAGTTTCGATCTCATCACTGAGTTCGGGGAGACAGGTGCATGTCCTACACGATCGGGTTCCAGGCAAAGAACCAGAAGGCAATTCTGGCGACCGAAGCGGCCACAGCCAACCAGGCGGTCGCGATCATTGCCGCACTGCGGCAAAGCGCCGAAGAGATCAAGTTCATCCGCTCGCCGCAGGAAGGCGACATGGGCATCGAGATGCTGCTGCTGCTCGCCAAGGAAGAGGCCGAGGAGATGCCGCAGCGGGGCTAGCCCCGCACCCACACTTCGATCAGAAGCGAAACATGCTGGCTGCAGAATAATGTAGTCAGCAAGCAGTCCGCTTGAATCGAAGGTGGCCCATGAAACGCGAAGTGCTCCGTGTCGAACCGATCTCGTCCTTTCTCGATCGTGTGAAGGCGCCGACCTCGCCGGTGACGCGCGCCGGCAACATGGTCTTCGTTGCCGGCCTGCCGCCGTTTCACCCGGAGACGGGCGAGATCGGCGGGATGGGAATCGAGCGCCAAAGCGAAATCGTCATGGAGCAGATGAAGCTGTGCCTTCAGACGGCCGGCGCCTCGCTCGACAATGTCATGAAGTGCAACGTCTACTGCACCTCGACCAGGCACTTCGCCACGTTCAACACGATCTATGCGCGCTATTTCCCTGAAGATCCGCCGGCTCGGATCTTCGTCGTAACGCCGGAATGGTTCGGTCCGTTCGACATCGAGATCGACTGCATCGCCATGATGTGAGGACTACCGCGCCGCGACCTTCGACGCCGCCTTGGTCTCCGTTCGTCCCGCCGTCAGCGCCATCGTCGCGACGCTGACGACGCGCCCGACCACGTCCTCGACGTCGTCGAGATCGCACTGGCCTTCCGACAGTTTCGTCAGGCGCTCGCTCTCGCGGATGGTGTGATGCGCCATCGCCAGCGCGAAATTCAGGCCCCAATAGATATCGACGTCGCTGCGGTCGGGCAGGGACCTGCGCATCGCACCCGCGAATTTGCGCAAATGGTCGATCTCGCGGTTCTTGATGCGACGGATCGGCGGCACTGACTCGATCGAGGCGCGGATCATGAAGCGCGCCGCGGTGGAGCGCTGGTTCTCGGGGCCCAGGCACCCGCGCAGCGTGGGACCGACCAGCGCGCGCAGGATCACCTCGATCGGCGCGCGGCCGCCGCCGGCTTCTTCTGCCGCCTTCAATTCGCGCAAGCGTTCGCGATTGGTTGCGATCGAGCGGGTGACAAATAATTCCGCGATCAGCTCGTCCTTCGAGCCGAAATGATAGTTCACCGCCGCGAGGTTGACGCCCGCCTCGGCGACGATGTCGCGCAGCGTGACGTCGCCAAAGCCGCGATCGGCATAGAGCCGTTCGGCGGCGGCGAGAATGGCAGACCTCGTATGATCGCTGGCCATGGTGAGAACCTCGTCATTCCGGGGCGCGACGCAGTCACGGACCCGGAATCTCGCGCCGCAGCTTCTGGATTCCGGGTTCGACGCTCCGCGTCGCCCCGGAATGACGAGCGGGGGCACGAAGCGAGGGGAGTTGCATTTCAAACACTTGTATGAAACTATCGTTTGAAGGCCGGAGAAAGTCAATCCGCATGATGGAATTGTGCCGCACCAGGGTGCCGCCGGTTCCACGCCCCGCAATCCGCTGATGGCGCTTGCGGGCCGCGCACCGCGGGAGGACAGTCCGGCGCAAAACAGGCTTTCAAAGCGAGAGACGAGGAGCGTCCCATGGACTTCGATATGTCGCCCAAGCAGAAGGAATGGCTCGAGCGCGTGCAGTCCTTCATGGCCAAGCACGTGCGTCCGGCGGTGCCGATCTACGATCAGCAGGACAAGAGCGGCGACCGCTGGAAGGTGATTCCGATCCTTGAAGACCTCAAGAAGAAGGCGAAGGCCGAAGGCCTCTGGAACATGTTCCTGCCGCCGAGCGAGCATGAGGACGACGAATTCCGCGGCGCGGGATTGACCAATCTCGAATACGCGCTGCTATCGGAAGAGATGGGCCGCATCACCTGGGCCTCGGAAGTGTTCAACTGCTCCGCGCCCGACACCGGCAACATGGAAGTCTTCATCCGCTACGGCTCCCGGGAGCAGAAGCGCAAATGGCTGCGTCCGCTGATGGACGGCGAGATCCGCTCGGCCTTCCTGATGACGGAACCGGCCGTGGCCTCGTCCGATGCCACCAACATCGAGACCCGCATCGAGAAGAACGGCGATCACTACGTCATCAACGGCCGCAAATGGTGGTCGTCAGGCGTCGGCGATCCCCGCTGCAAGATCGCGATCCTGATGGGCAAGACCGATTTCAGCGCCGCGAAGCATCAGCAGCAGTCGCAGATCCTGGTTCCGCTCGACACGCCAGGCATCAAGGTCGAGAAGATGCTGCCGGTGTTCGGCTTCGACGATGCGCCGCACGGTCACGCCCAGGTGCTGCTCGAGAACGTGCGGGTGCCGAAGGAGAACATCCTGCTCGGCGAGGGCCGCGGCTTCGAGATCGCGCAGGGCCGCCTCGGACCCGGCCGTATTCATCACTGCATGCGCACCATCGGCAAGGCCGAGGAAGCGCTGGAGAAGATGGTGAGGCGGCTCTCCTCGCGCACCGCCTTCGGCAAGAAGATCGTCGAGCACTCGGTGTGGGAGCAGCGCATCGGCGAGGCCCGCACCAACATCGAGATGACGCGTCTTCTGTGTCTGAAGGCTGCCGACATGATGGACAAGGTCGGCAACAAGACCGCGCAGGCGGAGATCGCCATGATCAAGGTCGCCGCGCCCAATATGGCGCTGAAGATCATCGACGAGGCGATCCAGGCGTTCGGCGGCGCCGGCGTCTCCGATGAGGCCGGCCTTGCCAAGGACTACGCCCACATCCGCACGCTGCGTCTCGCGGACGGTCCTGATGAGGTGCACAATCGCGCCATTGCAAGGTTGGAAGTTCGGAAGTATGCAAATTCTCCCAAGCACTAAGCGGGGGAGAACGCGGGATATTCCCAGCTCGTCATTCCGGGGCGATGCGTAGCATCGAACCCGGAATCTCGAGATTCCGGGTCTGGTCCTTCGGATCATCCCGGAATGACGACAATGAAAAGAGGGGAGCGTCACCGTGACTGACGGCGTCAGGAAAGACGAGGAGTTCTCGGGCACCAAGCCGGTCGAGGAGCGTCATCGCTTCGACGAGCTCAGGCTCGAGGCCTGGATGCGCGAGCATGTCGAAGGCTTTGAAGGCCCGCTGGTCGTCCTCCAGTTCAAGGGCGGTCAGTCCAATCCGACCTACCGGCTCAACACGCCCACGCGCTCCTACGTGATGCGCAGAAAACCGTTCGGCAAATTGCTGCCGTCGGCACACGCCGTCGACCGCGAATATCGCGTCATCGCAGCCCTTGGAAAGCAGGGCTTCCCGGTCGCGCGCGCCTATGCGCTGTGCCAGGACGACGGCGTCATCGGCGCTGCCTTCTACATCATGTCGATGGAGGAGGGGCGCGTGTTCTGGGATCCGACGCTGCCGAGCCAGGACAAAGATGCGCGCCGAAAGATCTTCACCAGCAAGATCGAGACGCTGGCGAAGCTCCATATGTACGATCCGGTCGCGATCGGCCTCGGCGACTTCGGCAAGCCCGGTAACTACTTTGCGCGCCAGATCGACCGCTGGACCAAGCAGTATCGCGCGTCCGAGACCCAGCACATTGCGGAGTTCGAGAAGGTCGCCGAATGGCTGCCCAAGACCGTGCCGGAGCAGGCGCGGGTCTCGATCGTCCATGGCGATTATCGTCTCGACAACATGATTTTCCACGCGACGGAACCGCGCGTGCAGGCCGTGCTCGACTGGGAACTGTCGACGCTCGGCGATCCCATGGCCGATTTCACCTATCTGTTGATGCAGTGGATCATGCCGGGCCTCGAGGGCGCCGACCTCAAGGCGCTCAACATCCCGAGCGTCGAGGAAGCCGCGCAGATCTATTGCAACGTTACCAGGATGACGGTGCCTGATCTGAACTGGTATTTCGCCTACAATCTGTTCCGCCTCGCCGGCATCACCCAAGGCATCGCCGGCCGCGTCCGCGACGGCACCGCTGCCAACGCCAAGGCGCTGGAGTCAGCCAGGCGCACCGTCCCGCTGTCGAAGGCATCGTGGGAATACGCGCAGAAGGCGGGCGCGGTGTAGGGACGAACGAGCGCGGCCGGTGGCCGCGCTTTTGTTTGGTGCGAATGCTGCTTCTACGTACACAGCGTCATTGCCCGCAAAAGCGGGCAATCCAGTACTCCGTGAAGGCGTGATTGAAGCGAGATGCCGCGGCGTACTGGATGCCCCGGTCAAGCCGGGGCATGACACCTGCGGTGGGGTAAGCTCGTTCCGCCGTCATTGCGAGCGCAGCGAAGCAATCCAGAATCTTTCCGCGGTTGCAGTCTGGATTGCTTCGCTGCGCTCGCAATGACGCTGAGGCAAATTGCGAGACGCCCTATCCGCACTGATGCGTAGGGCGGAATTGACACCCCGCCATCCCATCATATCTCCTCTTGTGCTGATCCGCTCCGGAGCCCGCCACATGATCGATCACGCCACTCTCATCACCTACGTCCTCATCGTTCTCGGCTTCGTCTTCATCCCGGGCCCGGCGACGCTGCTTACCATGGCGCGCGCCGCAAGCTCCGGCACAAAGGCCGGCATCGCGACCGGCGCCGGGATTGCCGCCGGTGACCTGATCCACACCAGCATGGCCATCGTCGGCCTCTCGGCGATCATCGCGACCTCGGCGCTGCTGTTTAGCATCGTCAAATATGCGGGCGCCGCGTTCCTGATCTATCTCGGCATTCGCGCCATGCTCGACAAGGCGCCGATCGAGCCGAACGGCGGCGCGCCTGCGATCGGCGCGGGCCGCGCCTTTCGCCAGGCCGTGCTGACCGAGGTGCTCAACCCCAAGACCGCGCTGTTCTTCCTCGCCTTCCTGCCGCAATTCGTGCGGCCGGAGCACGGTTCGATCGGACTTCAGCTTGCGATCCTGGGCATTGTCTTCGTGCTGCTCGGCCTGGTCAGCACCGTCGTATTCGCCCTCGGCGCCGGCCGGCTCGGCAATCTCCTGCGCCGCCACCCTGCCGTGGTGAAGTGGCAGGGCAAGGTGGTCGGGACCATCTACTGCGCCGTCGGCGTGCGGCTGGCGTTGCAGGAGCGATGAGGCGCAACGCTGACTCTGAGGCCGGACCCGGAGGGCGGATTAGCGCAGCGTGATCCGCCACGGTGCTGAGAGCGGAGAGAATGGCGGATTACGCTGCGCCAATCCGCCCTGCGTTTTCAATTCTTCGCGCAATGCGCGATCAGTCTCTCCACGAAGCTCGCGCACTTTTCCAGCTCCGCCATCTCCACGAACTCATCCGGCGTATGCGCCTGCGCAATCGAGCCCGGTCCGATCACCACCGAGGGGACATCGGCCATGCTGGCAAACAAGCTCGCCTCGGTGCCGAACGCGACCTTGGCGTGATCGTTTCGGCCGGCGAGACCCTTGGCCAGCGTGACGATGGCCGCATCCGCCCTGGTGTCGAGCGCGGGGTAGTCGAGGATCTCCTCGAAATCGATGCCGCAGTCCGAATGTCGCGCCTTCATCGCGGGCTCGAGCTCGGCTTTGGCCCAGGCGATGATCGCATCCGTCACCTCCTTGGATTCGGTGATGCCGATGCCGCGGCATTCGAAATCGACTGTGCAGGTATCAGGCACGATGTTCAGCGCCGCACCGCCATGCACGATGCTGGTCAGCAGCGTCGAATGCGGCACGTCGTAGAGGCTGTTGCGCTCGGCTTCGCCGGCGAGCTTCACCGCGCGGCGTCGGATCTCGGTGATCAGCTCGGCGGCATATTCGATGGCGTTGACGCCGTCGGGCGCGATCGAGGAGTGGCGGGCGAGGCCGTGGAACGTCGCGCGCACGCCGTGCTTGCCCTTGTGGCCGATGATGACCTTCATCTCGGTCGGCTCGCCGATGAAGGCGCCGAGCGGCCTCACTTTCTTCTTCGCGACCTCGGCAAGCATCGGCCGCACCCCGACGCACCCGATCTCCTCGTCATAGGAGATCGCAAGATTGATCGGCGTCGTCAGCTTCGCCTCCAGCATCTCCGGCACCATGGCGAGGCACACCGCGACAAAGCCCTTCATGTCGGTGGTGCCGCGGCCGAAAAGCTTGCCGTCGCGCTCGACCAGCTTGAACGGGTCGTGGCTCCAGTCCTGGCCGACGACGGGTACGACGTCGGTGTGCCCTGACAGCACGAGACCGGGCTTATCCTCCGGTCCGATCGTGACCCAGAGCGAGGCCTTCGTCCCTGTTTCGTCGGTGATGCGCTCGCCTTTGACGCCGAGGAAGGCGAGGTAGCTTTCGATATGTGCGATCAGGGGCAGGTTGGTGCGGTCGCTGATCGTGTCGAAGGCGACAAGCTCGGCAAGCATGTTGCGGATACGGTCGGGGCGTGAGTTCGGGAAGATCGGATTGGGCATTGTCAATTCTTGTCGGAGGAAGACGGAGGCAAAGGTGCCTGCATGAACCATACCAACGTGATGCTGGGGCGCGCAAATCAACACAGGGGCCGTAGCCCGGATGGAGCGCAGCGCAACCCGGGGCCTCCGCGGGTCTTGGCGAGAATCCCGGATTACGCTGCGCTCCATCCGGGCTACGAGATCTTGAGTTGCTTGACGAGCAAAACACGCAAGGCGGTGGGCGTGGGTCATACCGGCGCGAAGGGTTTTTGCAGGGCGGGCAACCGTGAGTTTGGCGACGAGTGGTTGTTCGGCGTTTCGATCTTCGGCGCTCGATAGATTCCGCGGTATGGGTCCCGGCTTTCGCCGGGACGACACCGACGATGTAGTGGCGCCGACGCCGGAGCCGCTAAACCGGCTTGCCCGTATACGGCATCGACGCCGTGAGACCACCATCCACCGGGAAGGCCTGGCCGTTGACATAGGACGCTTCATCGCTCGCCAGGAACAATCCCATCGCCGCGAGCTCGTGCGGCTGGCCCGCACGCTTCAGCGGATTGAGCTGGCCGATTTTGTCATGGGTGCCGCGCTCCTTGGCGCGGTCGAAGATCGGCTTGGTCATGCCGGTTTCGATCAGGCCGGGGCAGACCGCATTGATGCGTACGCCGGTGCCGGAGAGCGAATAGGCCGTGGTCTGCACCAGCGAGATGACGCCGGCCTTGCTCGCGGCATAGGGATGTCCGCTGGCACCGGCCTTGAGGCCCGCAACCGACGCCGTGAGCACGATCGCGCCGGATTGCTGCCTCACCATATGCGGCATCGCATGCTTCACCGCGAGGAACGGCCCGATCAGATTGACGCGCAGCACCTCCTGCCAATGCTCGACGGTCTGCTCGCCGAGCGGAACGAGCCCGCCGGAGACGCCGGCATTGGCCCAGATCACGTCGAGCCGTCCATGCGTCGTCACCGCCTTGTCGATGACATCAATGACATCCTTCTCGGAGCCTGCGTCGGCGATCATGGCTTCCGCAACGCCGCCGGCCTTCTTCACCTCGTCGACGGTCTCTTTCACCGCCTCGGTGCGATCGACCGCGATCAGCTTGGCGCCCTCTCTGGTGAACAGCAGCGAAGCCGCGCGGCCGATGCCGCTGCCGGCGCCGGTGATGATGACGGATTTGCCTTGCAGGCGGCCCATGCGTTTCTCCCTTTGCTTCGCACGCGACGCTTGCCGCGCGACGGAATTTCAAACAAGATTTCAAACAGTAAAGTGTCTTGAGACACGTCCGCACCTCACGTACAGCGACATGAGACAGGATGGAAGGGTTTCGATGGCAGCCGAAGACAAGCCTGATGTGGTCATCACGCGATGGTGGTGGGTCCGGCATGCGCCGGTGCGCAACGACGGCGGCAACATCTACGGGCAGAGCGACATCGCCTGCGATACCAGCGACACCTACGTCTTCAATGCCGTTGCCAAGGTGCTGCCACGCCAGGCGGTGTGGTATTCGAGCAATCTGATGCGCACGCATCAGACCGCGGAAGCGATCTGGGCGGCGGGCTATCCAAAGCCTGAATCGATGACATGGGAGGCGGACCTCGCCGAGCAGAATCTCGGCCGCTGGCAGGGCATGAACCGCGCCGCCTTCATTGCGAGCCGTCCCGTCGGCTCGAACTGGTTTGCCGACATCAACGAGCCCGCACCCGGCGGCGAGAGCTTTATGGATCTCTATATCAGGACGCGCCGGACCATCGATCGGATCAACAATGACGCGGCTGGGCGGGACGTGATCGCGGTCGCGCATGGCGGCACCATCAAGGCGGCGATCGGCCTTGCGCTCGACGGGCAGGTCGAGCGGGCGCTGTCCTTCGACATCGACAACGTCTCGATCACGCGGCTCGATTATTTCGCCAGCCCCGAGCGCTCGGTCTGGCGGCTGCCGATGGTGAACCAGCAGCCCTGGATCGCCGACGATGCCCATGCCGAGATGCATCAGCCGTCAGGGCCGGAAGTCAAGAAGCTCGCGTGAGCTCGCAGTCATTCCGGGGCGGCTCGAAGAGCCGAACCCGGAATCTCGAGATTCCGGGTTCGATGCTTCGCATCGCCCCGGAATGACATTGAAGATCAATCTGGGAGGAAAGCATGACCTTGTTCGACATGAAGGGTAAAGTTGCCGTCATCACCGGCTCGACGCGCGGCATCGGGCTTGCGATCGCCGAGCGCATGGCCGAGCACGGCGCCAAGGTCGTGATCTCCTCGCGCAAGGCTGACGTTTGCGAGCAGGTCGCCAAGAACATCAACGAGAAGTACGGCAAGGGCACCGCGGTCGCGATCGCCGCCAACATCTCCTCGAAGGAGAATCTGCAAAACCTCGTCGACGAGAGCAACCGCGCCTTCGGCAAGGTCGACGTGCTGGTCTGCAACGCCGCGTCGAACCCGTACTACGGCCCGCTCGCGGGCATTTCCGACGACCAGTTCCGCAAGATTCTCGACAACAACATTGTCGCCAACAACTGGCTGATCTCGATGGTGGTGCCGAAGATGATCGAGCGCAAGGACGGCTCGATCATCATCGTCTCCTCGATCGGCGGACTGAAAGGCTCGACCATTCTCGGCGCCTACGCGATCTCGAAGGCCGCCGACATGCAGCTCGCGCGCAACCTCGCTTGCGAATACGGCAAGCACAACATCCGCGTGAACTGCATCGCGCCCGGCCTGATCAAGACCGATTTTGCCAAGGCGCTGTGGGACAATCCGGAGAATTTGAAAGCGTCGACCTCGCGCTCGCCGCTCTTGCGCATCGGCATTCCCGACGAGATTGCGGGTGCAGCCGTGTTCCTGGGTTCGAAGGCCGGCGACTTCATGACCGGCCAGACCATGGTGATCGACGGCGGCGCGACGATTAGTTGAGATAACAACAGGTGTCATCGCCCGCGAAGGCGGGCGATCCAGTATCCCTGTGGCCGGCGATAGAGAGCTCGCTCTCACAACATCCGCCTCGGCGTACTGGATGCCCCGGTCAAGCCGGGGCATGACAGCGAGGATTAGGATGCGGCGTTGCGACTAGACGAAGGGAAGCAACCTTACTCCACCGCCGCGTAAACCAGGTTCCGCACCAGCGTCCTTGTCAAATCACGCTGTCCCGGGCCCTGGCTCATGAACACCGTGACCAGGTCCTCCTTCGGATCGATCCAGAAGAACGTTCCGGCGATGCCGCTCCAGGAGTACTGGCCGACGCTGCCGGGGAAGGGCGCGATACCAGCTTCGCGACGCACGGCGAAGCCGAGGCCAAAACCGTGGCCGGGCGCGAGCAGCGTGCCGTTGGTCTGAACGTGAGGTCCGAGGTGGTCCGAGGCCATCAGCTCCAGCGTCTTGCGACCGATGATCCTGGCGCCGTCGAGGGTGCCGCCATTGCGCAGCATCAGTGCGAAGCGGGCGTAGTCCATCGTGGTCGAGACCAGACCGCCGCCGCCGGACTCCATCACCGGCTGCTCGAGCATGTTGAACAGCGCGACCTTGTCGCCGGTCCATGGGTCGGCTTCGAACGGCTGGGCGAGCCTGCCGGCATTGGCCTCGGAGGTCGAGAAGCCGGTCTCGGTCATCTGCAAGGGCGCAAGGATACGCTCAGACAGGAATGCGCCGAGCGATTTACCGCTGACGACCTCGATGATGCGGCCGAGGATATCGGTAGAGCGGCTGTAGTTGAATTCGTCGCCGGGATGGCAGACCAGCGGAAAGCTCGCCACCAGTGCGGCGTGCTCCGCATTGGTGATCTTGCGGCTGCGGACGCGGGATTCCTGATAGAGCTTGTGCACGGGGCCGTCGCCCTGGTGCTCGTAAGTAAGACCCGAGGTGTGGCGGAGCAGGTCCTGCACTGTCATCGGCCGCTTTGGTGCAACCAGTTCCAATTTGCCGCCGCTGACGACGCCGACTTTCTGATTAGCGAATTCCGGAATGAACTTGGCGACGGGATCGCCGAGCAGAAGGTGGCCGTCCTCGACCAGCGCCATGACGCCGACCGAAACGATCGGCTTGGTCATCGAGAAGATCCGGAAGATCGAATCAAGCGCCATCGGCGCCGCGGCTGCCGGGCTCTGCTTGCCGAGCGCCTCGAACCAGCCGACTTGGCCGCCTCGGGCGACCAGCACGGTCGCACCGGGGATGGTTCCCTTGTCGATCTCGCGCTTGAACGCATCCGACATCGCCTGCAGGCGGGGCCGCGACAGGCCGAGGGTTTCGGGGCGGGCGTCCGGCAGGGCCGGTGTGCGGGCTGCAGAGGCGACTGTCGTGGCGGCGTGGGCGTTCATGGGGGCTCCCGGCTGTGTTCTTGTCGTTAGGGCGCAACACTGGCCCAGAAGCGGCACTGTGAACAAGCGGCCCCGATGCGCTTCTCCCTTGCAATCCGGTCGTCCCCTGTGCTTGAAAGCGCCCCTGAGCCGCGGCGACGCAGGTTCGTAGGAGTGTAGCTCAATTGGTAGAGCACCGGTCTCCAAAACCGGGGGTCGCAGGTTCGAGCCCTGCCACTCCTGCCAGCAAAATCAATAACTTAGCCTAAATGTGAGTGCGGTAGAACGAGGGTTTCTACCGTCCTTGTACCCAATTTTCTCTGATGGCTCGTCAAGCAGGAAGCTTGCTGCCAAGTCAGTGATGGTACTCGTCAGGGGCTGATCGGCTTGCCGGCTGCGCCTGCGCTTCGTGCAGGTGCGCTGCAAAACCGCTGGGTCGTCACCCATCCGCTGGGCCAGGCTGTGGATCGGCACACCTGCGTCGAGCAGGGCTGGGGCGTGGATGATAGTCCCGAGAGAAGTTCCGGGGATGCCATGGGGGTAGCCGACACGGAGATGGCTGCAAACATGAGAGCTGCTTCCGGCAGGCCGATCATGGATAGGTCTACGTCAGGGTCGTGAAGCTCGGTGAGCAGCCGAAGCTGCCGCTCCTTTTCAGCCAACAGGATCGCCACTATTGCCGGGTCGAGCTGGATAGTCCGATAGCCGCGCCGAGTCTTTGGTGGGAGAGCGTGAGACGGCGGGTGAGACGCGCGGTCGGAGCGGTTAGCTGGCGCCGGCAAACACGGCAGCGCTCAAACGCGAAGATGAGCGCCCACTGTCGCGACAGGCTTCAGCGACGACGAAAACCCGTTGGCGAGTTGACGAATGTCAGTGCGAGCTTGTGGAAACCCAAAGAGCATGCAGCGTGCGCGCCTTGCGCATAGATCACCAAACGGCGTGCGGTTTGGCGACCAGATCGTGGATCTTCAATACCTTGATCGCGATCGAACGCAAAACCGGTACCCATCTTTTGCTGATCGCACTCGGGGGCGGAGCGGCATCGCCGAGAGAAGAGGACGATGAATATTGAACAATATACCGAGCGCTCGCGCGGTTTCATCCAGTCCGCGCAGTCGTTGGCGATGCGCGAAGGTCATCAGCAGTTTTCCACGCTGCATCTGCTGAAGGTCCTGCTTGATGACAGCGAGGGCCTTGCTGGCGGTCTGATCGACCGCGCCGGCGGCAATTCCCGTGCAATCCTGAAGGCGACCGAGGACGCCCTGAACAAGGTGCCAAAGGTCTCCGGCGGCGGTGCCAGCCAGGTTTATCTTGCACCCGAGCTCGCCCGAGCATTCGACGCCGCGGAAAAGGCAGCCGAAAAGGCCGGCGACAGCTTTGTCACGGTTGAGCGTCTCCTGCTCGGCCTCGCCATGGACAAGAACAGCGAGGCAGGCCAGCTACTGGCCAAGGGCGGCATTACCGCGCAGAACCTAAATGCTGCGATCGAATCGCTGCGCAAGGGCCGCACGGCTGACTCCGCGACGGCCGAGAACGCCTATGACGCGCTGAAGAAATATGCCCGCGACCTGACCCAGGCTGCGCGCGACGGCAAGCTCGATCCGGTCATCGGTCGCGACGAGGAGATCCGCCGCACCATTCAAGTGCTCTCGCGTCGGACCAAGAACAACCCCGTCCTGATCGGCGAGCCCGGCGTCGGCAAGACCGCCATCGCCGAAGGCCTCGCACTGCGCATCGTCAATGGTGACGTGCCCGAGAGCCTGCACGACAAGAAGCTGCTCGCGCTCGACCTCGGAGCGCTGATCGCTGGCGCGAAATACCGCGGCGAGTTCGAGGAGCGGTTGAAGGCCGTGCTCCAGGAAGTGACTGCGAGCGAGGGCACCTTCATCCTGTTCATCGACGAGATGCACACGCTGATCGGCGCAGGCAAGGCCGACGGCGCAATGGATGCGTCCAACCTGCTCAAGCCCGCGCTTGCCCGCGGCGAACTGCACTGCATCGGTGCGACCACGCTCGATGAGTACCAGAAGCACGTCGAGAAGGACGCCGCGCTGGCGCGGCGATTCCAACCGATCTTCGTCAACGAGCCCTCGGTCGAGGACACCATCTCGATCCTGCGCGGCTTGAAGGACAAGTACGAGCAGCACCACGGGGTGCGCATCACTGATTCCGCGCTGGTTGCGGCTGCGACGTTGTCGCACCGCTATATCACCAACCGTTTCCTGCCCGACAAGGCGATCGATCTGATGGAAAGCGTCGCAGGTCCGCTCATCCCTCACGCCGCCACGGCGGAGGAGCCAGTCTGCTCGTTCTGGCGGGCGCGCAACTTGAAGGACAGAACGACCAGCGCAATACCGAAGGCCATCGCGTAGGCTCCCATCCACCACGTAAGTACCACTGCCCCGATCAGCGGCATAGCAGCCAGCAGCGCGCCGTAAACGAGAGACAACAGCCCGCCCAGAACCATCCACCAGCGGCCATGGTCAAGCTTGAGGCGAAAGCCAGCAGCCAGCATCAGCGCGCCTGAGATGACCGCCCAGGCGGCGACCAGAAAAACAAAGGCAAGCACCGTCAGGCCAGGCCAGACAAAGGCTGCAACGCCGACGGCGATATTAAGAAGGCCTTCAAATATCAGCAGTCCCCATTCATCCTTCCGTCGCATCGCCCGAACGGCGGAAATGATTCCTGCTATGCCGTCGACCAACATGTAAGCCGAGAACAACAACGCCAGCGAAAGCATGGTGGGCCCCGGAAAGAGAAAAGCGAGCAACCCGAAGATAATTCCGAAGATGCCCCGCAGCAGGAACAGCCACCAATTCTTGGCAAGCATCGGGGAGGCGGAGTCGATGTTGAAGTCAGCATTGCTGTTGAACGTCGTGCTGGTCATGTCTAGCTCCAAGAATAGCCGTCGGTTCCAGGTCCCCGCCATACTAGCGACCTGCCGCCAGGACGTGCCTTGACAGCTATCAAGCTTTGAGCGCTCCGAGAGAATTCGGATCGTAGAGTCTTACGTATTACTTCTAGATGGCAGAACCGCCCTTGAGCAGTATGATGAGCAGGGGCGCGAGTACCTCTGCAGAGGCAAGGAGAAGAGCGTGCCGAAAGACCGTCCCATGAACGGCGTTGAACCCGAGAAGTCAGAAGATGACATTCAACGCGAGATGTTGGGGCCGCGCGGCGTTCCCGGAGCGCCAGACCCCGCCAAGATGACGCCGCAGCGCGCGAAGAAGACGCCGCTCTACCATTTGGACCCCGGCCACCCTTCGTAGAGGGGGACGATCGTGCTGATCGGTACCATCGGTGGGAGCGATCGACAGAACTGCTCGGCCTCTTCGTCCGGCCGGGCATTGTGGCCGCTGTGCTGTGCGTGGATCCGCGCCGGCGACGCCTGTCTCTCACTCGCGTGGAGAAAGAAAGGACCGCTCAGCTGTGTGCTGGCGGTCCAAGTCAAGGGAGGACGCCCGGGAAAGGGCAGCGATGGTGGACACCGCGTTTGGTTCATCGCAAAGGCTAAGGGGCCGCGCATTGACGGTTCTCAATTGGATCGCGGTAAAAGTGAAGAGCGTGAGGCCATGAGCGCCGGACACGCTGACACCAGTCTGGGCGGCAGAATATCCTCCGGCCATATGGTCCCGGCTGACATCGCATGGGAAGAAAGCGTCGGGGGCGTGCGCGCGGTCCACTCCGATGTCCTGCTGGATTCATGGCCGGCGATCAACCCTCAATTTTCTTGATCGTTGAAATGGGCCACTGACCATCATGTCCAACTATGGATATGCGCAGCCCATGAATGTCGTCGAGAAATAGGCGTTCAATCGAACCTGCCTTACCGTCCGTCAAGATGACGGCGCGCCCTATCAGCTCTTCCTCAGCTTCATGTAGCTCGGCAAGGATGTTCATAGCTCGCTGGTCACCCGTCACTTCGGGCACCGCTACTTGCCGGTGAGCGACTTCATCGCCTCAAGAAGGCGTTCAAGTCTGAATGGCTTTTGAAGCATGACACTGCCCGATACCGGACGCGGCGCGGTGTGAGTGTAGCCGGTCGCGTAGATGACCGGGATGCGTGGATTCGACTCCCTACATTTGATGGCTACATCCCATCCCGACAAAGTGCCGGCCAACCTTATATCGGTGAATAGAAGTTCGGGTGCGGCCTGCGCGCAGAGCTGGAGCGCGCGTTCGCCGCTATCGGCCTCCATCACTTGATGTCCGTGCGCCTCCAGAATGTCCACCACCACGTCACGGATCAGGTCTTCGTCCTCTGCTACAAGAACCCGCAAGTTATCCTCCGCTCGCGCTCTTCGTCCACGACATGAGGACCTTGCGCAAAATCGTGGTCCCTTCCCCGCGGGAAAGGGCCGCTCGCCGATGCAGCCAGCAAACCAGCGCATAACAATTCGCCGCCGGTTCCAGCGTTCCTAAGGACACCAAGCCTTATCTCTCCAGACGAGCCGCAGGCAATTCGAGGATTGGTAGGCCGAGATCCCGCGTTCTTTCCGAGGGTCTAGAATAGTCGATCGTGGAGACGTGGCGATGTGACAGTGATCGGACCTGGCTATCCCGGTTGCGTTCCTCCGCAGTGCTTTCCTGCTTGTTTGGTCGCGGAGTGGTTGGAGCGGCTACTAGGAACGATCCAACAGAAGGTGAGTTCGTCCTCGAGACAACAATTGAAAACAAGACCAAGAGGACGAACATGACTCGATCGGTGGAGGAGCTACGACGCGAGTCCGAGCGTAGCCGGGCAGAGTTGGCGGCCACGGTCGACCGTCTGAAGCAGGGGATCTCCGAAACGACGCGGGATCTGCGTCAGATGGTCTCGCCCCAGCACGTCAAATCGGAAGTGTCGGAGTATGTGAACGACAAAGCTCAAGGCTGGGTCGAAGGGCTCAAACAGCAGGCGATGGACAACCCGATGCATGCGATCGCCGCGGGCACCGCAGTGGCCGTGCCTCTGCTGCGATTGGCGCGAGGTGTACCCCTGCCGCTTCTCATGATTGCTGCGGGCCTCGCTCTTACCTCCAAGAGCGTCCGCGAGCGGGCTGCTGGAGCGGCGTCGCCGCTGGTGGATGGTGCGGGCCGATTCATCGGCCAAACTGCCGAGGGAGTGCAGGCGAAGGCGAAATTTTCCGAATTCCAAGGACGGGCCGCCGGCGCAGTCAACGATGCGATGGACGCGGCCAAGACGGCGGCCGACGACCTCAAGACGCGAGCAACGGAGGCGGCTGGAACAGTAGCTACCAAGATCACCGGGGGAATGGACGCCATCAGGGATTCGGCGACCGCCGCTCCGGAACAGGCGCGCCAGATCGTCGGCGACAATGCCGCGCTGATTGGAGGACTCGGTATCGCCATCGGAGCCATGATTGCGGCCGCGCTCCCGGAAACGAAATTCGAGGACAGGACGGCAGGCCCGACCAGCGACAGCCTTAAGGAGGCGGCAAGCGAAATGGCTCAATCCGGTTTCGAGGCAGCCAAGGAGGCCACGTTGTCTGCCGCCGATGCTGCCACGAGATCTGTGAGTGAAGCCGATCTCGGGCGGCACGCGAGCCGCATGACACGCAATTTTGCCGACAACCTCAAGGAGGCGGCGGGCGAGGCCGTCGACGCAGCATTCAGCCCACCCTCAAAATCGAGCACCTGAGAGACAGAACATGAGCGATTCAGATGTGATCAAACCGGCCAACTTCAACAAAGGTAAGAACAGCTCCTCCACAAGCCTGAAGGATCAGGTTGGGGACGCCGGGGCCGAGATGAAGCAGCGCGCCACGGAGGCCCTGCAGGCATCGGCGGACATGGCCCGTGACGGGTTCAGCGAAGCCACCGATGCCGCTAAGGACGTCGCGAATGGTACCGTCGACCAAATCCAAGAGCATGCGCGGGGACAACAGCGAGCGGGCGCCGATTTCATCGAGCGCCTAGCGGGCAACTTCCGCCAGGCCGCCGGCGCCTTCGAGACTGACGTGCCATTCGCCGCACGAGGGATCAATTCAGCTGCGGACTACGTGGAAGAAGCGGCCGCGAAGGTTCGCGACGGCAGCTTCCGCGAACTCGTGGGCGGTGCGACCGATTTTGCGAAGCGGCAACCCGCGGCATTTCTAGGCCTGTCCGTTTTGGCCGGGTTCGCCGCAGTACGCTTTCTAAAGGCTTCGGGCGGCTCCTCGACCTCACAGCGAACGGGCTCGACGACAGCCGCAGGAGCTGGCTCATCTGGGCAGAGAGCCGCCTACGCGAGCGGCTTCAGTGGCCAAAACTCGACGGAATCGACGACTGGACAGCAGCAGAAGTCACCTTCGGGGAATGGTGGCGCATCATGAGCATCAAGCACGATATCGAAACCGGCGAGAACGATCTTCACAAAATTTCGGGACTCGTCGGCGACGCAATGGCTCAGGTCGCGAAGCTTTTCCAGAATGAGCTTGATCTGGCGAAGGCCGAACTTGCGGAAAAGGTGCAGAGGCTCGGTGGAGCCGTTGGACTATTTGCCGGAGGCGCAGTCCTGGTTATACCTGCCGTAGTGATGGCATTGTTCGCGTTGTCATCGGCGCTGATCAGTGCCGGGTGGTCGCCGACATTGGCCTACCTAAGCGCGGCGATTGTCGCGGCCGCCATATCGGGCGCCTTGTTTGCTGTTGGCGTGAAGCGGCTGGACCCGCGCAACCTCACGCCGCAGGAGACGATACGGCAGCTTGAAAAAGACAAGGACACTGTGAAGGGAATGGTGCGATGAGCGGTGGTGCGCAAACCGGTTTTTTTGACAGTCTCCTCGCTGCGGCCCGAGAAAACCCGCTCTCCGCCGCGCTGATCGGGGCTGGAGCACTCTGGCTGCTGGTTGGCGACGAGAAGATTAAGGGTGCTGCACGATCAGCTGCCAACGTCGCGTCAGATGTCGTCGACACCAGCGCGAGCAATCTTCGGGCTGCCGCCTCGGGCTTGCAGCGGACGGCAGCACCGCCGACTGCCCCGGAGTTTGACCATGAGGGGAGCGATGCGGGCGGGACGATACGCTCGGCCGCCGGATCTGCAGCCGACACGATGTCTGATGCGGCGGAGGGCGTCCGGGACCATTTCGAGGAAGGCGTAGCTTACGCTCGCGAACGGTTCGCCAACGTGGGCACAGCAGAGACCTTGGCGAAAGCTCAGTCTTCGCTCGGCGAGATTATGGAGAGGCAGCCGCTGGTCATCGGCGCCATCGGCTTGGCCATCGGCGCCGCACTCGCGGGCGCGTTTCGAACGTCTCAGATCGAAGACGAGTACATCGGCGGGGTCAGCGACGAGGTGAAGGATGATCTGAGCAGGCGTGGGACTGCCGTGTCGAAGGCGCTGCGCGAAGCGGCCGATACGCTGGTGGCGGAGGCGGGCGATATGGGTGCCGAGGCGGTGGATCGGATGAAGCAAGCGGGAACGGATGCCGTCAAAGCAGCCAAGGAAAAGGCAAAGCAGTCGTGAGGCCGGACGGCCTTGCGATGGGCCACTATCTCGCAGTTCTAAATCTTGAGCCAGGCGGCCGAAAATGAGCCGCCGAATCTCACGACTCATTCCAGAGGCCGCAGCCGGCGCACTCCAATGGCGATGCTTTGGAGTCTTCGCGAAGCCCGATCTACCCTCTGAAGGCGCCCCAAGCGCGCGTACGGACCGACACGAACGCTTCCCAGACTTTCGCGAACCATGGAATTGTGAGCAGCTTCGGTTTGACGATGATGAAAAGTCGCTCGACCACGAGAAGGCTAAGCGCGTAGCACGCAACCATCATCGCCGTACCTGTAATCCAGTGGCCTTTGCCGGCCACCGCCACCGCGACGAGTTTCAGTGGTTCTACGGTCGCCACCGGAACTGCCAGCAGGAGCAGCGACTGATAAGGTCCGAGACGTTCGATCGATTTCCTCAATCTCATGGAATGCTCCTGGGCAGGAAACCAACGTCGCCCGCCCGTTGTTCCCCGTAGCGCGCCATCCGTTTCGCCATCCCATTTATGCGCGCTGCACCGCTGGGTAGTGGAGGGTCGCGGTCCGTCCGCCACGCAATGAAGGGGCCACACGCTTCGAGATGCGAACGACCTGCCAGCACCTTCCCAGCGGATGCGACCGACAGGAGCACTGCCGCGCAGTCACCGAACAGGTTTGGGCGCATCGCGTCGGCCTCTCACTTGGGGAAATCACGACACAATCCTGTCCTTCCGACATCGTTCCTGTCGACGCGCCAAACCGAGCCGCGAGACGTCGCGCGTAAACCTAGGTTAGGTCGAAGCGTCGGCCGAAGAGGCACCGCACATCGCCTTCGCATTGGCAACGTGTGCATCGGAAGATTTTGGCCAGGTCCAGCTGTTGACGATCCTCATGATCGCAGCGGAACGAGCCCGCCGCCGGGACGCCGCTGCGCGGACTGGGCTTCAGGAGACCTGTCAATTGCCACCCCGGAGATAGCTCGCTTTTGGTCAAAAGCGCCGTTGCGATCGGGCGTTTCCTGTTTACCTCCGCCTTCGGACATCTCGCCGCGACGCCATGATGGAAGCGATGGGCACAACAACCGATATCGAAGCTCGCCCTATTTTAGTGCGGCGCTGATCGCGTTAACTAGGTCGTTTTCCGTGAATGGCTTCAAAATTATTCGCAGGTCGTTGAATTCCTTCCGGACATTCAGATCACGATAGCCGCTCATGAGGACGACCGGCAAAATTGGCCGCATCGCGCGGATCGCTTTCGCAACCTCGCCGCCGCTCATTTCCGGCATCGCGAAGTCCGCGAGAACGAGATCTATTTCCTGATTGCTTGCGAGCACGCGGAGCGCTTCGCTGCTGCTCTCCGCCGACACCACTGCATATCCGAGAACATCGAGCATCCTGACCGTGGACCTCAGAACAGCCTTGTCGTCATCCACGACCAGAACACGCAGTCGCGTCGTGGTCTGCAGACGTTTGCTCGCATCGACGGAGTCCGCATGGTGATCAGCAGCGTCGATCGCAGCGCGCGGCAAGAAGACCTTCACCGCAGTACCCTGGCCGAGGCGGGTCTCAATACGCACGCCACCCCCGGACTGTTTAGCAAAACCGAAGACTTGCGCCAATCCGAGGCCCGAGCCCTTTCCCGGTTCCTTCGTCGTGAAAAACGGCTCGAAAACATGCAGCAGGGAATCGTCTGGGATACCGGTGCCGGTATCCTTGACGGCGAGAACCACGTAGTCTCCCGGCGACGGCTCTTCCGGCCGGAAGGACTCGCTTTCGATAACGGTGTTGAACGTCTCGATGGTGAGCGTGCCGCCGGGCTGCATCGCGTCCCTGGCGTTGATGGCAAGATTGAGAACGATCATCTCGATTTGGTTTGGATCGACCAAAGCGGGCCAGAGGTCCGGAGCAAATATCATTTTGAGTTGCACCCTCCCGCCCAGGGTGACACCGAGCAGATCGCCCATTCCGGCGATCCTGCTGTTCAGATCGACCTGGTCGGGCTCAAGCCGCTGTTGCCGCGAAAAGGCGAGGAGTTGCGCAATGAGCTTCGCACCCCGATCGGCAGCAGACCGGATCAATTCGATGCCTTCCTGATCGTAAGGCCCTTGCACCGTATGGGAAAGCAGACGCGCATTGGTGAGCACCACGCTCAGCAGGTTGTTGAAATCGTGCGCCACGCCTGATGTGATTTGCCCGATCGCATCGAGCCGCTGCAACTGCTGGACCTCGGCTTCGGCGATCTCCCGTTTCTCTATCTGAGAGCGCAGCGCGTTATTGGCCTCTTCCAGCTCCCGAGTTCGTGCTTCGACGCGGCGCTCGAGTCTTTTCTCAATACGTTTTCGGTCGGTGACATCGATCACGACACCATAAAACCAAACGGGCTTGTCATTCTCGAACTGCGTCTGGCCACGCGTCGCGATCCAACGCTCCCCGCGGTCATTGCCGAGCACCCGATATTCGACGTCGTAAACCCCGTCGCCCTGTGGATCGATACATCGTTGAATAGCAGCCTCGACAGCTCCCACATCCTCCGGATGCACCGCTGTGAGCCAGGTGTCGTAGTCCACGGTCGCATCCGCTGGAAGGCCCCACATTGCCCGGCACTTTTCGTCCCATTTCAGCTCATTGGTTTGAGGGTTCCAGGAATAGCGGCCCAATTCTACCAAGTCGACCGCAGCCTTTAGCCGCGCTTCGCTCTCGCGCAAGGCCGCTTCGGTTTGCGCCCGCTCGATCAGGTCGGCCGCTTCCCGGCCCAGCACATCGAAGCGGCTGAAATCGTCCTTGCTGGGCTCGTGCGGCTCCCGCCAATGGGTCGAGACCATGCCGAGCGCGCGGCCATTGCGAGACTGCAGCGGCGTCGACTGGACCGCGCGCAGGCTGGAGAGGCGGTAGGCCTCCAGGTCCTCGGTCCCCGCCATGAAGGCGCAGGTCTCGGTGTCGCTGACGAGAATGCGCCGTCCTGTCTTCAGCGCTTCGCCGCACGTGCTCGCCGAGTTGCAGTCGACGCGATCCCAGAACGCCGCCGCGTCCGGATGAAAGCCGCGCCAGGCCAGCAGCTTCAAAATCCCCGTATCCGGCTCAAGTATCTGCATGCTCGCACCCTGTGAGCGCATCACCGCCATGGCCGCATCGAGAATTTGCTCGTAGAGAAGCTCAGGGCGGTTGGAGAGCAGCTCCAAGCTGACCTGCTGGAGCTGACGAGCACCTTCGAGCTCTTGCGCGAGTCTGGCTTCGCTTTTTCGCGCGCCTTCTTGGGCTTCCGAGAGGTCGCGGGTGCGGTCCTCAATCCGCCGCTGCAGTTCCATGCAGCGGGCTTCTGCTTTATCCAACGCCTCGGTAGTCTGGAAGGTGCCGGCCGCGGTGTGGGAAAGGCTTTGCAACAGGCGGGCATCTTCCCCGTCGAATTGCCCCTCCGGCGTATGCTTCATCGCCCAGAGCGCGCCGACCGGCTTCCCGCGCGCATGCCAGGGCGCCAGCAGGACCTCGTAGACATGCGGTCCATGTCCCGTCATCCCGGGAAAGAGCCGCTCCCCTTCGCGGAACAGGACTACGCTGTCGCGAGCGATCACGGCCTCGCTCAGGCGAGCGTCATCAGGCACGGTACGGCCAGCCTCGGCCGCGAGCTCGCCGCTAATGGCGCGCCAGCGGAAAACCCGGTCGCCACGTTCGGGAAGGCTGATGCCAGCGGAGTCGGCATGGCATAGCAACACGGCCAACTCGGCGCATTTCTGAAGCACGGCGCGCGGCTCGGCGGTCATATCTTGAACCAGAGCAGTCAGGGCCCGGTTCTCGGCCTCATAGTCCGGGGCCTTGCACGGGCGCCGGGCCAGCTCCGCCGTAATCACGCAACCGTCAAGTCCATCCAGTGTATTGGTCTGGCCTTCAGGCGTGGTCATGATGACCTCCTGAGATGAGCCAAGAGTGCTCGCGAACCCTGACGCATTCAATGTGCAGCGAACTGGCTCCGGCCAAGTGGCCACCTCGATCTCGATCGCGCGAGATGATGTCATCGCGGTCCAGATGCGGTGGCATACGGACTGATCGCCAGCACAATGAGCAGCGATAGCGCGCCGTTCCTAGATTGGCGCGACTGGTAGTGACTTATGTTGGCCCGAAGGTCCCCGGCGAGCGATTGCAAGCAAGCGTCTGATGAGCTTTTGGTGCGGCATGGCTGTGCTCCCAATTATGCAGGCGGGAGCTCGCTCGGTCTCTCAGCCACCGGTGCCTACGGACAAAGCCTCGACCGATGATAGAAGCAAGCTACCACAGGTCGTACTGGACCGAAAGGCGACATCGACAGATGGAGGAGGGAGCGCTCAATTACTCACTTGGCTTGGACTGCCGTGAACCCGACGATCGTCTTAGGACAGGATAGGCCGACGTGACGATCCTCTGGACTAACGAGCCGAATTTTGCGCGCTGACGCGCCACACCGCGTTGCCGGTATCGTCGGCAACCAGCAGCGCACCGGTGCGGTCAAGCGCTACGCCCACGGGTCGACCATGCACCGTATCGGTATCATTGCCGAGAAATCCGCTGACGACCGGGATGGGTTTGCCCTCCGGTCGCCCATTCACCAGCGGCACGAAAATGACCTGGTAACCGTTGACCGGGCTGCGGTCCCAACTGCCGTGCTCGCCGACGAAGATGCCGTTGTCAAACTTCGGAGATAGCGTCTCGCCTTTGCTGAATGCAAGGCCGAGCGCGGCCACGTGAGAACTTAGGCCGTAGTCGGGCTTGACGGCCTTGGCCACAAGGTCAGGTCTCTGCGGATGGACTCGGACGTCAATGTGCTGGCCCCAATAGCTGTAAGGCCAGCCATAGAAGGCGCCCTCCTGCACCATTGTGAGATAGTCCGGGACAAGATCCGGGCCAATCTCGTCCCGCTCGTTCACCACCGCAAACAACCGGCCAGTGTCGGGATCGACCGCCAGATTAGTTGGATTGCGCGTACCCGAAGCAAAGATGCGCTTGGCACCAGTCTGGCGGTCGACTTGATAGATCGCGGCGCGACCCTCTTCGGCGTCGAGGCCGTTTTCGGTGATATTGCTGTTCGACCCGACCCCAACGTAGAGCTTGGATCCATCGGAGCTCGCAGCCATCGCCTTCGTCCAGTGGTGGTCGATCGGTCCGGCAGGAAGGTCCGCAAGCTGCGAACCTGGCTCCGTGATCTTGGTCTGTCCGAGCGTGTATTTGAACGCCATGATCGCGTCCGTGTTGGCTACGTAGAGTGTGCCGTCCACATAAGCCACGCCGTAGGGTGAGTGGAGGTGGTCGACGAGTATTGTTTGCTGCTCCGGCGTTCCATCTCCGTCGGCATCGCGAAGCAGTGTGATGCGGTTACCGCCCTTGCCGGCGGTTCCGGCCCGCGCCTTAACCTTGCCTTGGATGAAGTCCTTGGGCCGGAAAGGTGTGGTGCCGGGGCTGTTGCCCTCGACAACGAGGACGTCGCCGTTCGGCAGAGGATAGACGATGCGAGGATGCATCAGCCCTGTCGCCATTGCCTGAACTTTCAATCCTCCCGCGACCGTTGGCGTCTCCCCTGGTTTCCAGCCAATCTCCTTGGGAACGCTCATGGGTGGCAACAAGTAGTTCTGAGGCTCCGGCAGGTAGGGATCTGACCCGTATTGCCGCATTGGATCACCGCCTTGGTCGCTGCAGGCGGTCAGCGCGAGGAGGGCGCAGAGGGCTGGCAAGGCTCGAAGCATTGCATGGGTCACAGGTTGTCTCCGGTCGCGGTGGTACGAACCGTTGTCACCTTCCAACCGGTGGCGGCGGCCATCAGGAGCAGAATCGTCACGATCGCGGAAAGCGAAATCCCCTGCGGCACTACCGAGGTCCAAGCGTCGCGACTGTGAACGAAGACATTCACGAGCGACAGCAGCGCCGCCGCTGCCACGAGCAGGAAGGGGACCCAATTGATCCGTCCAGCTCGGCTGGTGAGAAAATCGATGATCAGGATGATGGTGGCGAACAGAGCCAGGACCAAGCCTGCCGCGATCAACCATGTTGACGAATTGGCCCACTGCCAGTTCGACGTATTCCAGTACATGATATCGGTCGCCAACCCTGCGATCAGCAGGGTTGATCCGGCACCGATGAAGCCGGGATGCAGCAGCGATCTGGGAGCGGCTCCGGGCGCCAATCTCGACATTTATCCTCCGAAGGCATCGCCGCCGCGCCAAGCCGGCGCATTCGCTGAATTCAGACGTGGCGGGAACGCGGGAGCACTCGGGCAGTTCCTACCTACCGGCGGGGGCGCTGGCGACCATCGGTTAAGCGCGGGCCATCAGCCGTTCTAGAAGGCGGAGGAGTTTGAGCTCGTCCAATTTCGTCCGTTCCGTGGTCGATCCGGCCATGGAACTCGCGGGCGCGGTGGGTGTTGCATGGCCGCGGCAGCAGGAGCGAGTAGGAGGGCATGTGAACCGACGCCAGCTTGTTCAAGGGTCGGCAGTGCTGCCGGCGTTGCTGCTCGCTTCGCGCAGCGGTTTCGCCGCGGCGCCGGATGGTGTGTTTGGGCCGTCAACGGTGAGAGACTTGGCCCGCATGCTGGCGGGCAAGCCGTACGAGGCTCCCGACGAAAAGCTTCCGAGCGAATTGAAGGACTTGGATTACGATCAGTACCGTTCGATCCGCTTTTTGACCGAACGGGCGCTTTGGCGCGACAAGAATCTTCCATTCGAGGCGCAGTTCTTTCATCGCGGCTTCTTCTACAAGAACAAGGTGACGATCTTCGAGGTCGCCGACGGAAAGGCAACCGAGTTCAAGTACCGCAAGGCGGACTTCTCGTTCGGCGAGAAGGTCCCGGCGTTCGAAGACATCGATCTCGGGTTCGCCGGCTTCCGCATACACTCGCCCATAAACCGCCCCGACTATTACGACGAGGTCTGCGTCTTCCTGGGCGCGAGCTATTTCCGCGCCGTGGCCAAGGGGCAGACGTACGGGCTTTCCGCCCGGGGGCTTTCGATCGATACGGGTGAAGCCAAGGGCGAGGAATTTCCGCTCTTCAAGGCCTTCTGGCTCGAGCGGCCGGCACCGGGTGCGACCTCGCTGGTGATCCATGCTCTGCTCGATAGCAAAAGCTGCGCAGCGAGCTACCGGTTCACCGTGCGGCCCGGGGACACGACGGTGTTCGATGTCGAGATGTCGGTTTACCCGCGAGTCGAAATGCAGCGCGCCGGCCTCGCACCCATGACCAGCATGTTTTTCTACGGCCCGAACGACCGCAACGACATCGACGACTTCCGTCCGTCCGTCCACGATTCCGATGGGCTTGCGATCTTCAACGGAAAGGGCGAAAGCCTCTGGCGCCCACTCAGCAACCCTCGCGATCTGCAGATCAGCACCTTTCAGGATCTCAATCCGCGGGGGTTTGGCTTGATGCAGCGCGAGCGAAATTTCTTCGCCTACCAAGACATCGAATCCGGCTTCGAGAAACGCCCAAGTCTGTGGATGGAGCCGATCGGTGACTGGGGCGAGGGCGGCGTCATGCTGTTCGAGATCCCGACCAAAGAGGAAGTCCACGACAACATCGCCGCGTTCTGGCGGCCCAAAACCCCGCTCCAGGCTAAAGGCGAACACAACTACACCTATCGGCTGCATTGGGGACCGGATAGCCCAAAACCGCATTCGCTCGCCAGATTCACCCGAAGCGGAATCGGCGCGAGGGGTGAGGACGCGCGCCTCTTCGTGCTCGATCTGGTCGGCGACAACCTCAAGGGCATCGATCCTGCGGCCGTCAAGGGCGTGGTGACGGCGGAGAAGTCCGAGGTGAAGAACATCGTGACGCAGCCCAACCCGTACACCGGCGGCTGGCGGCTCAGCTTCCAGTGCCAGGTGAAAGGCGAGCCGATCGAGCTGCGCGCGTTTCTCACCCAAGTCGACAAGCCCTTGTCGGAAATCTGGGTCTACCGATGGGCACCCTGACTGCTCCGCAGCCGATGGCTGGCGATATCGCGACCCAGCGCCTGCTGCCGCGCGAGGCCCCGCTTCCGATGGCTGCTGGTGACCTCGGAAAGAGCCGGATACCGGACCGTCTTCCTGCGGCGGCTGTGCCCGCGTTGGCCTGGCGACGCGGCGTCATCCTCGTCTCCACGGCGGCGCTTACGGGAGCGGGTGGCTACGAGATGTATCGCGTGCTGCAGGTCGGCGGCGTTACCATCCTCGAAGCCATGGTGCTGGCGCTCTTCTTGGTTCTGCTCGCTTGGGTCGCCTTTTCTTTCGCGTCTGCATTGGCCGGCTTCTTTGTGCTGCTGGCCCATCGTCCGGACGGGGACGGCCCGGCGACGGAGCTGCCTGCCGTCGCAAGCCGCACCGCTATGCTGCTTCCCACCTACAATGAAGACCCGCACCGATTGACGGCGCGGCTTCGTGCGATGATCGAATCCTTGGAGACGACAGCGCACGAAAAGCTGTTTGACTGGTACGTTCTGAGCGACAGCACTGATCCGGACATCTGGGTGGCCGAAGAAAAAGCCCTGCTCGCGTTGCGACAGGCCGTTGGAACGCGGCTGTATTATCGCCACCGGGCTGACAACACGGCGCGGAAAGCCGGTAACATCTCCGACTGGATCACGCGGTTCGGTGGCATCTACGACTTCATGATCGTGCTCGATGCCGACAGTCTGATGAGCGGGCAGACCATCGTCCGATTGGTCCATGCTATCGAGAGCAACCCGAGCGCCGGGCTCGTCCAGACGCTTCCCATGGTCGTGAACGCGCGAAGCCTGTTCAGCCGCGTCCAGCAATTTGCGGGCCGCCTGTACGGCCCCATGATCGCCGCCGGCGTGGCGTGGTGGCACGGCTCGGAAGGCAATTACTGGGGCCACAACGCGATCATCCGGGTGAAGGCCTTCGCGGAATCGGCCGCGCTGCCGCAGCTGCGCGGACGCAAGCCATTCGGCGGCCACATCCTGAGCCACGATTTTGTCGAGGCCGCACTGATGCGGCGGGCCGGATGGGGCATCTACATGCTGCCGGCGCTTGGCGGCAGCTACGAAGAGGTGCCACCATCGCTCCTCGATTTTGCGGCGCGCGATCGACGCTGGTGCCAAGGCAATCTTCAGCATCTCGCTGTCGTGCCGGCGCGAGGTCTGCATTGGGTGTCGCGCCTGCATTTCATGGTGGGAATCGGGGCATATCTGACGGCACCGCTGTGGCTGCTCTTCCTGCTGCTGGGCATGTTGATCTCGCTGCAGGCCCGCTTCGTGCGGCCGGAGTATTTTCCGAAGGGGTTCTCGTTATTTCCGACCTGGCCGGCCCAGGATCCCGTACTCGCCATTTGGGTGTTCGTCGCCACCATGGGTCTGCTGCTGCTACCGAAGCTGCTCAGCCTAATCCTGCTTTGCATGCGGGGTTCGGCGCGACGCCAATTCGGCGGCGCATTGCGAGCCTTGGCCGGACTTTTCGCAGAGATCATCGTATCCGCGCTGATGGCACCGGTGATGATGATCTTTCAGTCGATCGCGGTGGTCGAGATTCTGGCCGGTCGCGATGCGGGCTGGCAGACGCAAAGGCGCGACGACGGCACGGTGGAGCGCCGCGAGCTCTATCGGAAATACGGCGTTCCAACCCTGTGCGGCGTGGCGATGGCGGCAAGCGCCTACGCCGTTTCGCTGCCGCTTCTGCTCTGGATGTCGCCGGTTATCGTCGGACTGCTGTTCGCCGTTCCCATCGGCGCGCTCACCTCCCAGCCCGTCTCGGGCAATTTGTTTGTCACCCCCGAAGAACGAGAGCCGCCTCCGATCCTGCGTCGGGCGAACGAATTGAGCGCGTCGGCGGATGCAGGGATCAAACCCGCGTTGGTGGAGCTGCGCGAAGACCCTGCGCTCCTGACCTTCCATCTCGCGCAGCTGCCGCCCCCCCGCGCCGCCAGGCCCGACATGGTCGACCCCAATCTGGCGGTCGGCCGTGCCAAGGTCGATGCGAGCGATACTTTCGAGGAGGCCGCAGAACATCTGTCTTCGCGGGAGGTCTTTTCGATCTTGAACGACGGTTCGGCGCTCTCGACCGTGTTGCAGAAGCGATGAAGGTTTGGTCTGCCGGCGCGTCTATCGGCGAGAGGCAAGGGTTGGGCTCGAAGCCCTTGCTTCGATTGCGCCGCCCCTGCAGCGCCGCTCGTCTTTCCGCGACCGCATGATTGTTCCCACAAAGGCGAGCGCCCAAAGGCGAGGGCCCAAGCCGAGGGCGCTGATGGGCGATCTGCAGGGAACGGGTCAAAGCCGTTTTCGGCGCGCCCCAAGGGACAGATAAATCCTTGATCGGCTTGGGCTCTGCCTCGTCGCCCAGGCAGGGCCGGAAGGGACGGGAAGGCTCCCTCGATCTTGACCTTTGGCCTCATTCGCAGTAGATACCCGGCACTCGCAGCCGGCCCGTTAAACGCGGATCTCCGGCGCGGCTTTGAAATCCCCGAACATCAGAGCCCGGTTTTCCGGCTCATCCTTCGAGACAGAGGGCTGGGCCACAGGCGGCTGTTCGGATCCCTGAAATCCTTATTGGCGTCTCAAACGATGGCAGTCAGCCCGTTCAAGTTCTTGCAGGAAGTGCGCTCGGAGACCGCCAAGGTCACCTGGCCGACCCGTCGTGAGACCACGATCACCACCATCATGGTGTTCGTGATGGTCGCCGTGGCCTCGATCTTCTTCTTCGCCGCCGACCAGATCATCCGCTACCTCATCACCTTCCTTTTGGGCATTCACTGATGGCAACAGCCGCCGCAACCCAATCGTCCGACAAGCGCTGGTATATCGTCCACGCTTATTCGAACTTCGAGAAGAAGGTCGCCGAATCGATCCGTGAGCAGGCCAAGCAGCGCGGGCTCGAGGAGCTGTTCGAGCTGGTGCTGGTTCCGACCGAGAAGGTCACGGAAGTGCGCCGCGGCCGCAAGATCGACGCCGAACGCAAGTTCTTCCCGGGCTACGTGCTGGTGAAGATGAAGCTGACCGACGAGGCGTTCCATCTGATCAAGAACACGCCGAAGGTGACGGGCTTCCTCGGCGCGGAAAACAAGCCGATGCCGATCTCGGAATCCGAGGCCATGCGCATCCTGCACCAGGTGCAGGAAGGCGTAGAACGGCCGAAGGCGTCGGTGTCGTTCGAGATCGGCGAGAACGTGCGCGTGGCCGACGGCCCGTTCGCTTCGTTCTCCGGTGTGGTCGAGGAAATCGACGAGGCGCGCTCGCGCGTGAAGGTCGCCGTGTCGATCTTCGGCCGCGCCACGCCCGTGGAACTGGAATTCGGTCAGGTCGAGAAGGTCTGACCGGGTACGCGTGAGACTCAGGTCTCGCGCAAAGAGAGGCCGTGGGAGGGAGAGGGCGGTCGCCAGCCGCATCCGACCCAGACCACGAACCTGAACCGCCGGCGTCAGCCGGCACAACAGGAGTGATACATGGCAAAGAAAGTGACCGGATACCTGAAGCTTCAGGTCCCGGCCGGTGCGGCGAATCCCTCGCCCCCGATCGGTCCCGCGCTTGGTCAGCGCGGTCTCAACATCATGGAGTTCTGCAAGGCGTTCAACGCCCAGACCCAGAAGGAAGAGAAGAACACCCCGATCCCGGTGATCATCACCATTTACGCGGACCGTTCCTTCACCTTCGAGATGAAGACGCCGCCGATGTCCTACTTCCTCAAGCAGGCCGCCAAGATCCAGTCCGGCTCGAAGGCGCCGGGTCGTGACAAGGCCGGCAAGGTGACACGCGCGCAGGTGCGCGAGATCGCCGAGAAGAAGATGAAGGATCTCAATTGCGACACCATCGAATCGGCCATGAAGATGGTCGAGGGCTCCGCCCGTTCGATGGGTCTGGAAGTTGCGGGGTAAGCGGTCATGGCAATCGGAAAGCGTTTGAACAAGGCCCGCGAAGGCATTGACCGCGAAAAGCTTTACCCGCTCACGGACGCCATCAAGATGGTCAAGGAGCGCGCCAAGGCGAAGTTCGACGAGACCATCGAGGTCGCGATCAATCTCGGCGTCGATCCGCGCCACGCCGACCAGATGGTCCGCGGCGTGGTGACCCTGCCGAACGGCACCGGCCGTACGCTCCGCGTCGGTGTGTTCGCCCGCGGCGCCAAGGCTGACGAAGCCAGGGCCGCCGGGGCCGACGTCGTCGGCGCCGAAGACCTGGTCGAGAAGGTGCAGAACGGCGCGATCGATTTCGACCGCTGCATCGCCACCCCCGACATGATGCCACTGGTCGGCCGCCTCGGTAAGGTGCTTGGCCCGCGCGGCCTGATGCCGAACCCGAAGATCGGCACCGTGACCATGGACGTCACCGGTGCGGTCAAGGGGGCCAAGGGCGGCTCGGTCGAGTTCCGCGTCGAGAAGGCCGGCATCCTGCAGGCTGGCGTCGGCAAGGCCTCCTTCTCAGAGGAGAAGCTGGTCGAGAACATCAAGGCGCTCGCTGATGCGGTCGCCAAGGCAAAGCCGGCCGGCTCCAAGGGCACCTACATCCAGCGCGTTGCGGTGTCCTCGACGATGGGCCCGGGCGTGAAGGTCGAACCGGGCACCATTCTCGGTTAAGTCTGGAAATTGCATGAGGCGAGGGGCGGAATCGGGCAACCGATTCCGCCCCTCGTCGTTTGTGGGCGGCACTCATCGGAAACAACAATGGCTGACAAGGTCCTGGTCTACTCACGCTTTCCCAAGTCGATGATCGCGCGCTTCGCCGAGCGGTTCGAACTGCTCGACACGCGCGGCCAGCCTGCGCAGGAGGTGTTTTCGGCGGACGAACTCGGCTCCGTCCGCGCCTTGCTCACGGCCGGCGGATCGCCGCTGGATACGGATGCGATGGAACTGTTCCCGAAGCTCGGCGCGATCGTCTGCTACGGCACGGGCTATGACGGGGTCGACCTGGAGGCCGCGGCCGCGCGCAACATCGCTGTCGGACACAGCCCGGGCGCCAATGCGGCCTCAGTCGCGGATATTGCGATGACCCTGATGCTGGCGACGACGCGGCGGCTCACGGTCGCCGACCAATATGTCCGCAGCGGCGACTGGGCCACATCGAAGCCCTCGCCGATGATGCGCCCGCAAGCCGGCATGCCCGGCCGGCGCATCGGCGTCTATGGCATGGGCGAGATCGGCCGCAAGATCGCGGCGCGCTGCGCCGCGTTCGAGAGTGAGGTCGGCTATTTCAGCCGCAGCAAATACGATCTGCCCTATCAATATTTCCCGACCCTGGAGGCGCTGGCCGACTGGTGCAGCGTCCTGATGATCGCAGTTCGGGCAGGGGCGGCGACCCAGCACGTCGTCAACGCCGACATCCTGGGGCGCCTCGGCGCGGACGGCTACGTCGTCAACATCTCCCGCGGCTCGGTGATCGACCAGAAGGCCCTGCTCGCGGCCTTGATCGACAAAACCATCGCCGGTGCCGGTCTCGACGTCTTCGAGAAGGAGCCGCACACCCCTGACGCGCTGACGGCGCTATCGAACGTGGTGTTCTCCCCGCATATCGGTGGCCACACCCTCGAATCGCAGGTCGCCATGCAGAACTGCGTGCTGGCCAACCTCACAGCGTTTTTCGAGGGCAAGCCGCTGCCTTATGCGGTCAAATCGGCCTGAATCGGCCCTTGTTGGCCCGGATCAAGCCGAGTCGGCAACGGATTGAAACTGGTGTGAATTTTGCTCTTGGCAATCCGGCAGAGAGCGGTTAAAGAACCGCTTCCGGACGTGCCGGCCTTGGCTGGCGCGTTCGTGCACGCATTCCGAAAACCGACACGGTAGGAGATCATTCCTTTTCAGGACGTCCGTAAGGATTTGCCCGAAAAGGAAGGAAAATCCATCGGCCGGTGGGATGCGGGCAGGGGTCAGGCGGTTCGCCGGCTGGCCTTGTCCTGTCCAAGACTGCAGGCGCCCGCGGGAAATTTCGATTTCTCAACGGCTTAATCGCATGGCCTGCATAGACGGGTGAAGACCGGATTTCACTTCGCCTTCCACCTTAAAGGTGGTTGCGGAACGGGTCTGGTTCGGACCTCGACACGCCGTGGGCCCTTGGGCTCCCGGAGGGCAGGCTTTGAATTGTCGTCTTGCCCGGCGTGTCCGATGGGTTTTGGCCCTGAGGTTCAGGTTTGGGCGGGACGATGGGTGCAACCCGGCGGTCCCGCTTTCGCGATGACCGCCAACCGGAAAGAGCTTGCTGTGGAACGAGCGGCAAAAAAAGAGGCGGTCGAACAGCTCAACGGGGTCTTCAAGACCACGAGCGTCGCGATCGTTGCTCAATATTCCGGCCTGACCGTTGCCCAGATGCAGACCCTGCGCAAGCAGATGAAGCAGGCTGGTGCCTCGGTGAAGGTCTCGAAGAACCGTCTCGCCAAAATTGCTCTTGAAGGCACCGACGTCGTTGCCATCGGCCCCATGCTGAAGGGACCGACCGTGATCGCCACTTCGAACGATCCGGTAGCGGCGCCGAAGGTCGCCATCGAATTCGCCAAGGCGAACGAAAAGTTCGTCATCGTCGGCGGCTCGATGGGGAAGAC
Organism: Bradyrhizobium sp. CCBAU 51745; assembly: GCF_028128715.1. Taxonomy (NCBI): domain Bacteria; kingdom Pseudomonadati; phylum Pseudomonadota; class Alphaproteobacteria; order Hyphomicrobiales; family Nitrobacteraceae; genus Bradyrhizobium; species Bradyrhizobium sp. CCBAU 51745. The sequence goes on from NZ_LBJP01000082.1 coordinate 36,677, forward strand.
CGTCCTGAATGTCGATGGCGTGAAGGCGCTTGCCTCGCTGCCGTCGCTTGACGAACTGCGCGGCAAGATCGTCGGCCTGCTTGTGGCCCCGGCGACCAAGCTTGCTCAGCTCGCCAACGCGCCCGCGGGCAAGCTCGCGCGCGTCATCCAGGCTCATGCCTCAAAGGGCGAAGCGGCCTGACGCCCTTCGCAAAACTCAAACCCGAACCAGACTTACACCTAAGGAAACTGAACAATGGCTGACTTGCAGAAGATCGTTGACGACCTCTCGAGCCTCACCGTGCTCGAAGCCGCTGAACTGGCGAAGCTCCTCGAAGAGAAGTGGGGCGTTTCGGCTGCCGCGGCTGTCGCCGTGGCCGGTCCGGCTGGTGGTGGCGCTGCCGCCGCTCCGGCTGAAGAGAAGACCGAGTTCACGGTCGTTCTCGCCTCCGCCGGCGAGAAGAAGATCGAGGTCATCAAGGAAGTCCGCGCCATCACCGGTCTCGGCCTCAAGGAAGCAAAGGACCTCGTCGAGGGTGCTCCGAAGCCGCTGAAGGAAGGCGTGAACAAGGAAGAAGCCGAGAAGATCAAGGCCCAGATCGAGAAGGCTGGCGCCAAGGTTGAGCTGAAGTAACACAGGTTGCTTCAGCGATATCCCGGGCTCGCGAAGCGAGACCCGGGATCTCGTCTCGAGATCGTGGATGGCCGGGTCAGGCCCGGCCATGACGATCGCAAGGGGCGGGGCCAGATGCAAAAGGCGTGCGACGGATCGTCCCGACGCGGGCCACACACGAAAATGTGTGGGGATTTGAGGGTTTGACCCTCGAATCTGCACTATTGTCGCCCCATATCGGGTCGGCAGCACGAAAGCGCGGTGGGCAGGGATGCCGGGTTTCCCTGTAAGCCGTTGGGAGAGCAGGCTATTTCGGGCTTTTGCAGTCCGTGAAGACGATCGTTGTGACGGGCGGGCGTGCCTATGCGCCCCGCGCGTCGTTTTGCGTTTTGAAGGTCTGAAGAACAGATTCAGGACATGACGGCCTGAAACTGGTTTTTTGGTCCCCCAAAACGGGTTCGAAAAATTCAACCCGGGGGCGGCGGCAGCTGCGTTCCGGACGGTTCGCCCAAATCGGGCGACGAAAATGAGAGGCCACGATGGCGCAGCAGACATTCACCGGTCGCAAACGCGTTCGCAAGTTTTTCGGACACATCAAGGAAGTCGCCGAGATGCCGAACCTCATCGAGGTTCAGAAGGCGTCCTATGACCAGTTCCTGATGGTCGATGAACCCGCGGGCGGGCGCCTCGACGAGGGCCTGCAGGCTGTGTTCCGTTCCGTATTCCCGATTTCCGACTTCTCGGGCACCTCGATGCTCGAATTCGTCCGCTACGAGTTCGAGCAGCCCAAGTATGACGTCGACGAGTGCCGCCAGCGCGGCATGACCTTCGCGGCCCCCCTCAAGGTGACGCTGCGCCTCATCGTGTTCGATATCGATGAAGAAACCGGCGCGAAGTCGGTCAAGGACATCAAGGAGCAGGACGTCTACATGGGCGACATTCCGCTCATGACGATGAACGGCACCTTCATCGTGAACGGCACCGAGCGCGTCATCGTCTCGCAGATGCACCGTTCGCCGGGCGTGTTCTTCGACCACGACAAGGGCAAGACCCATTCGTCGGGCAAGCTGCTGTTCGCTGCCCGCGTGATCCCGTATCGCGGCTCCTGGCTCGACATCGAGTTCGACGCCAAGGACATCGTCTATGCGCGTATCGATCGTCGCCGCAAGATTCCGGTGACGTCGCTGATGTTCGCCCTCGGCCTCGATGGCGAGGCGATCCTGTCCACGTTCTACAAGAAGATCCTCTACAAGCGGACCAAGGAAGGCTGGCGCGTTCCGTTCGACGCCAACCGTTTCCGCGGTTACTCGACCGTCAACGACCTGATCGACGCCGACACCGGCAAGGTCGTGCTCGAAGCCGGCAAGAAGCTCACCGTCCGTGCCGCCCGCCAGCTCCAGGAAAAGGGGCTCAAGGCGCTGCGTCTGTCGGATGAAGAGCTCGTCGGCAACTACCTCGCCGAGGACCTGGTCAACCCGAAGACCGGCGAGATCCACGCCGAAGCCGGTGAGGAAATCACCGACAAGTCTCTGAAGGTGCTCAACGAGCATGGCTACAAGGAACTGCCGCTGCTCGACATCGACCACGTCAATGTCGGTCCCTATATCCGCAACACGCTCGCGGCCGACAAGAACATGACGCGTGAAGACGCGCTGTTCGACATCTACCGCGTGATGCGTCCGGGCGAGCCGCCGACGCTGGATTCGGCGCAGGCGATGTTCCAGTCGCTGTTCTTCGATGCCGAGCGTTACGACCTCTCCGCGGTCGGCCGCGTCAAGATGAACATGCGCCTCGACCTCGATGCGCCCGACACCCAGCGTACGCTGCGCAAGGAAGACATCCTTTGCGTCATCAAGACGCTGGTGGACCTGCGCGACGGCAAGGGCGAGATCGATGACATCGACCATCTCGGCAACCGCCGTGTGCGCTCGGTCGGCGAGCTCATGGAGAACCAGTACCGCATCGGCCTGCTCCGCATGGAGCGCGCGATCAAGGAGCGCATGTCCTCGGTCGATATCGACACGGTCATGCCGCAGGATCTGATCAACGCCAAGCCGGCGGCTGCCGCCGTGCGCGAGTTCTTCGGCTCCTCGCAGCTCTCGCAGTTCATGGACCAGACCAATCCGCTCAGCGAGATCACCCACAAGCGCCGCCTCTCGGCGCTTGGACCGGGCGGTCTGACCCGCGAGCGCGCCGGCTTCGAAGTGCGCGACGTGCACCCGACGCATTACGGCCGTATCTGCCCGATCGAGACGCCGGAAGGCCCGAACATCGGTCTGATCAACTCGCTTGCGACCTTCGCGCGCGTCAACAAGTACGGCTTCGTCGAGACGCCGTATCGCAAGGTCAAGGACGGTCGCGTCACCGACGAGGTCGTGTACCTCTCGGCGATGGAGGAAGGCCGCTATTCGGTCGCGCAGGCCAACGTGCCTGTCGACGCCAAGGGCCGCTTCACCGAGGACCTCGTGGTCTGCCGCGCCAGCGGCACCCGCGACGTCGTGCCGTTGACGCCCGACAAGGTCGACTACATGGACGTGTCGCCGAAGCAGCTCGTTTCGGTCGCCGCGGCGCTGATCCCGTTCCTCGAGAACGACGACGCCAACCGCGCGCTGATGGGCTCGAACATGCAGCGCCAGGCGGTGCCTTTGGTTCGCGCCGAGGCGCCGTTCGTCGGCACCGGCATGGAAGGCGTGGTTGCGCGTGACTCGGGTGCCGCGATCGCGGCGCGCCGTTCCGGCGTGATCGACCAGATCGACGCGACCCGCGTCGTTATCCGTGCGACGGAAGATCTCGATCCGACCAAGTCGGGCGTCGATATCTACCGTCTGATGAAGTACCAGCGCTCCAACCAGTCGACCTGCATCAACCAGCGTCCGCTGGTGAAGGTCGGCGACATCGTCAAGAAGGGCGACATCATCGCTGACGGTCCGTCGACCGATCTCGGCGAGCTCGCTCTGGGGCGCAACGTGCTCGTCGCGTTCATGCCGTGGAACGGCTACAACTTCGAAGACTCGATCCTGCTCTCCGAGCGGATCGTGAAGGAAGACGTCTTCACCTCGATCCACATCGAGGAGTTCGAGGTGATGGCGCGCGACACCAAGCTCGGGCCTGAGGAAATCACCCGCGACATTCCGAACGTCTCGGAAGAAGCGCTGAAGAACCTCGACGAAGCCGGTATTGTCTACATCGGCGCGGAAGTGCGTGCGGGCGACATCCTGGTCGGCAAGATCACGCCGAAGGGCGAGAGCCCGATGACGCCGGAAGAAAAGCTGCTGCGCGCCATCTTCGGCGAAAAGGCGTCCGACGTTCGCGACACCTCGCTGCGCGTCCCCCCGGGCGTGCAGGGCACGATCGTGGAAGTCCGCGTGTTCAACCGCCACGGCGTCGACAAGGACGAGCGTGCGCTGGCGATCGAGCGGGAAGAGATCGAGCGTCTGGCCAAGGACCGCGACGACGAGCAGGCGATCCTGGACCGCAACGTCTACAACCGTCTCGCCGAGCTCCTCGAGGGGCGGCAGGGCATCGCCGGTCCCAAGGGCTTCAAGAAGGACACCAAGATCACCCGTGCGGTGCTCGAGGAGTACCCGAAGTCGCAGTGGTGGCTGTTCGCTTCGCCCAACGACAAGCTGATGGCCGAGATCGAGGCCATGCGGAAGCAATACGACGAGTCGAAGAAGGGGCTGGAACAGCGCTTCCTCGACAAGGTCGAGAAGCTTCAGCGCGGTGACGAATTGCCGCCCGGCGTGATGAAGATGGTCAAGGTCTTCGTCGCGGTGAAGCGCAAGATCCAGCCCGGCGACAAGATGGCCGGCCGCCACGGCAACAAGGGCGTGGTGTCGAAGATCGTGCCGATCGAGGACATGCCGTTCCTCGAGGACGGCACGCATGCCGACATCGTGCTCAATCCGCTCGGCGTGCCCTCGCGCATGAACGTCGGGCAGATCCTCGAGACGCATCTTGGCTGGGCTTGCGCCGGCCTCGGCAAGCGTATCGGCCAGACGGTCGATGCTTACCTGTCGAAGCAGGACATCAAGCCGCTCAAGGAAACCTTGAAGAAGGTCTACGGCGAGGACGAAACCATCAAGTCGCTCAACGACAACGAGCTGCTTGAACTCGGCCATAACCTGAGCCGCGGCGTGCCGATCGCGACGCCGGTATTCGATGGTGCCAAGGAGACCGACATCGAGGAGATGCTGAAGCTCGCGGGTCTCGACGCTTCGGGTCAGTCGACCGTCTATGACGGCCGCACTGGCGACGCCTTCGATCGCAAGGTGACGGTGGGCTACATCTACATGCTCAAGCTGCACCATCTCGTGGACGACAAAATCCACGCGCGTTCGATCGGTCCGTACTCGCTCGTCACCCAGCAGCCGCTGGGCGGCAAGGCGCAGTTCGGCGGCCAGCGTTTCGGCGAAATGGAGGTGTGGGCGCTCGAAGCTTACGGCGCGGCCTACACGCTCCAGGAAATGCTGACCGTGAAGTCGGACGACGTCGCCGGCCGTACCAAGGTGTACGAGGCGATCGTGCGTGGCGACGACACCTTCGAGGCCGGTATTCCGGAATCGTTCAACGTGCTGGTCAAGGAAATGCGCTCGCTCGGCCTCAACGTCGATCTGCACAATTCCAAGATGGGTCCGGCGCCGACGTCGGAAGCGGCCGAGTAACACGACCTTTCATGCCCGGCCATCGCGGCCGGGCATTGGCGCCCTTTCCGATGCCTTGAGGGCAGGGCGCCCCGCTCGAGTGATTTTCGAATTTGCGGCCGGAGGCGACCGGTACGCGAGGAGAAGACGATGAACCAAGAAATTATGAATCTCTTTAACCCGACGACGCCGGCTCAGGTCTTCGACCAGATCCGGATCTCGATCGCGTCCCCGGAGAAGATTCTGTCCTGGTCCTACGGCGAGATCAAGAAGCCGGAGACCATCAACTACCGCACCTTCAAGCCCGAGCGCGACGGCCTGTTCTGCGCCCGCATCTTCGGGCCGATCAAGGATTACGAGTGCTTGTGCGGCAAGTACAAGCGCATGAAGTACAAGGGCATCATCTGCGAGAAGTGCTCGGTCGAGGTCACGCTGTCGCGCGTCCGGCGCGAGCGCATGGGCCACATCGAGCTCGCGGCGCCCGTTGCCCACATCTGGTTCCTGAAGTCGCTGCCCTCGCGCATCGGCCTTCTGCTCGACATGACGCTGAAGGATCTCGAGCGGATCCTGTACTTCGAATATTACGTCGTGCTGGAGCCGGGCCTCACCGCGCTGAAGGACCGTCAGCTGCTGTCGGAAGACGAGTATCTGAAGGCGCAGGACGAGTACGGCCAGGACAGCTTCACCGCCATGATCGGCGCCGAGGCGATCCGCGAGCTGCTCAAGGGCATGGACCTCGAGAAGCTCGAGCTCAGCTTGCGTGCCGAGATGCAGGAGACCGACTCCGACATCAAGCACAAGAAGCTCGCCAAGCGCCTGAAGATCGTCGAGGCCTTCCGCCACTCCGGCAACAAGCCGGAATGGATGATCCTGACCGTCGTTCCCGTGATCCCGCCGGACCTGCGTCCGCTGGTGCCGCTGGACGGCGGCCGCTTCGCGACCTCCGACCTCAACGACCTCTATCGCCGCGTCATCAACCGCAACAACCGCTTGAAGCGGCTGATGGAGCTGCGCGCGCCCGACATCATCATCCGCAACGAGAAGCGCATGCTTCAGGAAGCGGTCGATGCGCTGTTCGACAACGGTCGCCGCGGCCGCGTCATCACGGGTGCCAACAAGCGCCCGCTGAAGTCGCTCGCCGACATGCTGAAGGGCAAGCAGGGCCGCTTCCGTCAGAACCTGCTCGGCAAGCGCGTCGACTATTCGGGCCGGTCGGTGATCGTGGTCGGTCCCGAGCTGCGCCTGCATCAGTGCGGCCTGCCGAAGAAGATGGCGCTCGAGCTGTTCAAGCCGTTCATCTATTCCCGGCTTGACGCCAAGGGCCTGTCCACCACCGTGAAGCAGGCGAAGAAGCTGGTCGAGAAGGAGCGGCCCGAGGTCTGGGACATCCTGGACGAGGTCATCCGCGAGCATCCGGTGCTGCTCAACCGCGCGCCGACGCTGCATCGTCTGGGCATCCAGGCGTTCGAGCCGGTGCTGATCGAGGGCAAGGCGATCCAGCTTCACCCGCTGGTCTGCTCGGCGTTCAACGCCGACTTCGACGGTGACCAGATGGCCGTGCACGTTCCGCTGTCGCTCGAAGCGCAGCTGGAAGCGCGCGTCCTGATGATGTCGACCAACAACATCCTGCATCCGGCGAACGGCCAGCCGATCATCGTGCCGTCGCAGGACATCGTGCTCGGTCTCTACTACGTCTCGATCATGCGCGAAGGCCTGCCCGGCGAGGGCAAGCTGTTCGGCGACATGGCCGAGCTCGAGCACGCCCTGCATGCGAAGGTCATCCACCTCCACACCAAGATCAAGTACCGGTGGGAAGGCATGGACGAGACCGGCAAGGTCTCCAAGCGCTGGATCGAGACCACCGCCGGCCGCGTCATGCTCGGCAATCTGCTGCCGAAGAACCCGCGCATCTCGTACGAGATCATCAACAAGCTGATGACTAAGCGCGAGATCTCGGGCGTCATCGACCAGGTCTATCGTCACTGCGGCCAGAAGGAGACTGTGATCTTCTGCGACCGCATCATGGCGCTCGGCTTCTACAACGCGTTCAAGGCCGGCATCTCGTTCGGCAAGGACGACATGGTCGTGCCGCACGGCAAGTGGAAGATCGTCGACACCACCCGTACGCTGGCGAAGGATTTCGAGCAGCAGTACAACGACGGTCTGATCACCCATGGCGAGAAGTACAACAAGGTCGTCGACGCCTGGTCGAAGGCCACGGAAGAAATCGCCAAGGCGATGATGAAGGAAATCTCCGCCACCAAGAAGACGGCGAGCGGAGCCGATGCCGACATCAACTCGATCTACATGATGGCTCACTCCGGTGCCCGCGGTTCGCCGGCCCAGATGCGCCAGCTCGCCGGCATGCGCGGCCTGATGGCCAAGCCGTCGGGTGAGATCATCGAAACGCCGATCATCTCGAACTTCAAGGAAGGCCTCTCGGTTCTCGAGTACTTCAACTCGACCCACGGCGCCCGCAAGGGCCTCGCGGACACCGCGTTGAAGACCGCGAACTCGGGCTACCTGACCCGTCGTCTGGTCGACGTCGCGCAGGACTGCATCATCACGCAGTCCGATTGCGGCACCAAGCTCGGCATCAAGATGCGCGCCATCGTCGATGCCGGCACCGTGGTCGCTTCGCTCGGCTCGCGCATCCTCGGACGCACGGCCTGCGAAGACATCAAGGACGCTTCGGGCAAGGTGATCATCAAGCGCGATACGCTGATGGAAGAGAGCCATCTGGAGGCCATCCAGCAGGGCGGCGTTCAGGAGGTGAAGATCCGCTCGGCGCTGACCTGCGAGCTCGTCAACGGCATCTGCGGCAAGTGCTACGGCCGCGACCTCGCCCGCGGCACGCCGGTCAACCACGGCGAAGCGGTCGGCGTCATCGCGGCGCAGTCGATCGGCGAGCCGGGCACCCAGCTCACCATGCGCACCTTCCACATCGGTGGTGCGGCGCAGCTCAACGAGCAGTCGTTCGTCGAAGCCAATTTCGACGGCAAGATCGTGATCCGGAACAAGGCCATCGCCCGCAACAGCGAAGGTCACCTGATCGCGATGGTGCGCAACATGGTGGTTGCGGTGGTCGACGCCGACGGCACCGAGCGCGCGACGCATCGTGTCCAGTACGGCTCGCGCCTGCACGTCGACGACGGCGACATGGTCAAGCGCGGCCAGCGCATCGTCGAGTGGGATCCGTACACCCGTCCGCTTCTCACCGAAGTGGAAGGCACCATCGGCTTCGAGGATCTGGTCGAGGGCCAGTCGATCTCGGAAACGCTGGACGAGGCCACCGGTATCGCCAAGCGCGTGGTCATCGACTGGCGCTCGACCCGCGGCGGCTCGGACCTGCGTCCGGCCATCGTGGTGAAGGGCAAGGACGGCAAGGTGCTCAAGCTCGCCCGTGGCGGCGATGCCCGCTACATGCTGTCGGTCGACGCCATTCTCTCGGTCGACGTCGGGGCCAAGGTCAACCCGGGTGACATCCTCGCCCGTGTCTCGACCGAAAGCGCCAAGACGCGTGACATCACCGGCGGTCTGCCGCGGGTGGCGGAACTGTTCGAGGCACGGCGTCCGAAGGATGCGGCGATCATCGCCGAAATCGCGGGCACCATCCGGTTCGGACGCGACTACAAGAACAAGCGTCGCATCTCGATCGAGCCGATGGACAAGACCGACGAGCCGCGCGAGTACCTGATCCCGAAGGGCAAGCACATCCACCTTCAGGACGGTGACATCGTCGAAAAGGGCGACTTCATCGTTGAAGGCAACCCGGCGCCGCACGACATCCTTGCGGTCAAGGGCATCGAGGAACTGGCCGCCTATCTGGTCAACGAAATCCAGGAGGTCTACCGGCTCCAGGGCGTGCTCATCAACGACAAGCACATCGAGGTGATTGTCCGTCAGATGCTTCAGAAGGTGGAAATCACCGACCAGGGCGACACGGACATGATCTCCGGCGAGCAGGTCGACAAGATCGAGTTCGACGCGCTGAACGAGAAGGCCAAGGAAGAGGGCAAGAAGCCCGCCACGGGTACGCCGGTTCTGCTCGGCATCACCAAGGCGAGCCTGCAGACGCGCTCCTTCTTCTCGGCGGCCTCGTTCCAGGAGACCACTCGCGTCCTCACGGAAGCGGCGGTCAACGGCAAGATCGATCCGCTCGAAGGCCTCAAGGAGAACGTCATCGTCGGCCGGCTGATCCCGGCAGGCACCGGCGCCTCCATGGCCAAGATCCGCGAAGTCGCCATGAAGCGCGACAAGCTGATCCTGGACGAACGCGAGAAGCAGGCGGCCGTCGTGTCGCCGGCGCCGGAGGCCGAGCTTCCTGCGCTGCCGCCCGCGGAATAATAGCTCCTCCGTACGATTACTGAGGATAACGGAAAGGCCGGCTTTTGCCGGCCTTTTTGTTGCTTTCTCCGTCTGCTGCGATGCGGGATCAACCTTTGTTCATCTTTCCTTCAGCCTGAAAAGCGCTTCTGCTAAGGGAGCTTAGACCGGTGGTCCCGTGACGGGGGCAGGGCCGGAGACCACGGAACTCACATGCTTGATCTCGCAATCGTAGGCGGCGGCCCCGGCGGGCTGATGAGCGCCTGGTACCTGAAGCGTAAGCTCGGCGACCTCTGCCGCATCACCATCTTCGAGGCCTCCGACCGGCTCGGCGGCAAGATCGTCACGCGCAAATTCGATTCCGCGCCGGCGATGTACGAAGCCGGCGTTGCGGAGATCTACGATTACTCGATGACGGGCCCGGATCCGCTGCGCGAGCTGATCCAGCATTTCGGCCTGCAGACCATTCCGATGGACGCCGAGCAGGTGCAGTTCGGCGGTGAGCTGCTCGACGACGTCGCCGGCATGCGCCGCAAATACGGCGCCAAGACCGCAGCGGCAATCGAGGCGTTCCGCAAGCGCTGCACCGAGGTGATGTCACCGATCGAATATTACGAGGGCGTCGGCGCGCACGACAACGAGAACCCCTGGGCCTACAAGACCGCCGAACAGGTGCTCGACGAGGAGGTCGAGGACGAGACCGCAAAGCGCTTCTTCAAGGTGATGGCGCGTTCGGACATCGCGACCGAGAGCCACAACACCAACGGCCTCAACGCTCTCAAGAACTATCTGATGGATGTCGACGGCTATATCGGCCTCTACTCCATCCAGAACGGCAACGAGCAGCTGATCGAGTGCCTGCAGTCCGAGGTCAACGCCGACATCCAGCTCAATCATCGCGTGCTCGCCGTCGGCAAGGCGCCGACCGGCCGCTATCAGCTCAAGATGATGAACGGGAAGGGGCCGGAGACGCGCGACTTCGATCTCGTGCTGGTCTGCCTGCCGCATTCCTGGCTCTCCACGATGGGCTGGGAAGGCGAGCAGCTGCGCAAGTCGATGGTCAAGCACGTCGCTTATTTCGACCGTCCCGCGCATTATTTGCGCGTCTCGATCCTGTTCGATAGCCCGTTCTGGGGCGACATGATTCCCGGCGCCTGGTTCATGTCGGAAGCCTTTGGCGGCTGCTGCGTCTACAACGAGGGCGCGCGCCACGACGTCGGCAAGCACGGCGTGTTGAACTGGCTGATTCCCGGCTCCGATGCGCTCGCCTTCGCCAATCTGTCGGACCAGGAGCTGATCGACGCTGCGCTGAAATCGCTCCCCGCGTCGCTCGGCGATGCCCGTGCGCACTTCATGGAAGGCAAGATCCACCGCTGGCTGTCCTCGGTCAATGCGATACCGGGCGGTCTGCCCGTGCGCGACGTCATGACCAATCACCGGCCCGAGCCGAAGGAACATCCTGGGATCGTCGTGGTCGGCGACTATCTGTTCGATTCCACGCTGAACGGCCTGCTCGATTCCTCGGATGCCGCGACCGACATCATCCTGACCGAGATGATGCGGCTGCGCCGTGAGCGCGCGCAGCAAAAGGGCGAGCCGATCTCCGACAAGATCGATCGCGACTATTTCGAGAATTATCGCGGCCTCGGCCCCTATAGCGAGGCGTGGAGCCACTTCACCGATCCCGACTATCTGACCAAGCTGATCGGCATCGTCTGGGGCAGGGCCAAGGGCACAAAGCTCCTGGTCGCGGGCTCCGCCAGCGGCGAGCTTGTCGGCGCGCTGCGCGAGCGCGGCATCGATGCCTTCGGCATCGAGAACAACCGCGCCATCCACGCCAAGACGCCGAAGGCGCTGAAGAAGTACAACAAGCTCGGCTCGATCACCGACATGCCTTTCAAGGATGGCTCGTTCGATTTCGTGTTCGAGACCTGCCTCTGTCACATTGCCCCGAAGCAGGTGGTCCGCGCGATCCGTGAGCTCAACCGCGTGGTCAAGACCGGACTCGTGTTCGGCTCGGTGACTTCGGACATGGCCCCGGCCGTGATCGACCGCTACGACCTCCTGCGCGGGGTCAAGAAGCTCGGCACGTGGTGGGAATGGTCCGAACTGTTCTTCGGCAACGGCTTCGATCTGTCGATGCACCGCAAGGACTGCACCGATGCGCTCTGGACCGCGACGCTCGCCGCAGGCAAGGGCCCGGGCCAGTGGTATGCCGACGCCGACAGCTTGCGCTATTCCTTCTTCGACAAGGTCGAGGACGAAGACGACGACTAGCACTTCAAGGCGGAATGAATTCGCCAATTGCTTTGCCGAATTCATCCTGATCGCATAGAATCGGTGCAAGTAGCGGCTTTCCGCTATTTTCTGCTTTCTCTGCGGTCATGCCGGCCGTCAGCATCGGTTGGTTTCATGGCGTCCAGGCCCCTTTCTCCCGACAAACAGAAGCTCGCCGCGCAAGAGGCGGCCGAGCTCGACGACAAGCTCGCCTCCAGCCTCAAGCCGGACCTCGAAGACGACGAGGGCGACGAAGAGGAGGATGATGACGAGCTTGAGCTCGACGACGACGATGATGATGAGGATCTTGTCGTCTTTACCGCGCGCGAAGCCGCCGGCGCGCTCGCGACCATCCTGGGTTTCGTCAAGCCCTTCCTGTCCAACTACAAGCGCATCCTGGGCTATGTGGCGTTCGGCGTTCTGGTCGAGACGCTGTTCAACGTCATCATGCCGCTCAGCCTGAAGTTCCTGATCGACGACGCGCTCGGCGAGGAGGATTTCCAGGCGCTGTACAAGATCCTCGGCGTGCTCGCGGCCGCCGGCATCTTCACCTCGATCGTCGCGGTCTGGTACGAACGCTGGGACGCGCGGCTCGCCGCCTGCGTCATCTCCGATGTCCGCAAGCGCCTGTTCGAGCACGTTCAGGACCTGCCCGCCGCCTATTTCGGCCGCACCAAGCGCGGCGAGATCCTGTCGCGCTTCTCGGTCGACCTCTCGGCCTTCGAAGGCTCGGTCAAGACCTTCACCAACAGCGCCGCGCTGCCGTTCCTGGAGTTGATCGCCGGCATTATCCTGATGCTGTTCCTGAACTGGCAGCTCGCAGTCGTCGCGCTGCTGGTGTTCCCGATCACGCTGATCGGTCCACGTATCCTGACGCCGAAGGCGGTGCAGGCCAATTACGAGCAGAAGCTCAACGAAAGCGCGCTGCTCGGCATGGTGCAGGAGAACGTGGCGGCGCAGGCCGTGATCAAGGCCTTCAGCCTGCAACGCAAGATGTTCGGTTTCTTCACCTTCCGCAACGACGAGACCCGCAACAAGATCGCGGCTGCCGGGTTCCTGTCGACGATGGTGGAGCGCACCGTCACCATCTCGGTGCTGTTGCTGCACCTCGTCGTGCTCGCGATCGGCGCTTACCTGGCGACCAAGGGCCAGATCACCATCGGAACTTTCGTCACTTTCGAGAGCGCGTTCTGGGAGGTCTCCTACAACATCGCCCATGTGATGCACTTCATCCCGGTGTCGATCTCCTCGGCCGCCGCGATCCGCCACATGCAGGAGTTGCTGGACGAGCCAACTCGCGCTGCGGACCGTCCCGGCGCGCCCGATCTGCCGCGCATCACCCACGACATCACCTTCGACCACGTGACGTTCCAGTACGAGGGCGCGCAGACTCCGGTGCTGGACAATCTCAGCCTCAGGCTCAACGCCGGCAAGCGCATCGCCATTGTTGGACCCTCGGGCTCCGGCAAGAGCACGCTGCTGAACCTGATCCTGCGGCTCTACGTGCCTGACGAGGGCCGCGTCACCATCGACGGTGTCGACGTCCGCAAAGTGACTCTGGATTCGCTGCGCCGGAGCATGGCGGTGGTGTTTCAGGAGAACATGCTGTTCAACATGTCGATCCGCGAGAACATCCGGCTCGGCAAGGAGGGCGCGACCGATGATGAGGTGGAGGAGGCGGCCAAGAAGGCCGAGATCCACCGCTACATCATGAGCCTGCCGCAGCGCTACGACACCCCGGTCGGCGAGCGCGGTGATACACTCTCAGGCGGCCAGCGCCAGCGCATCGCGATCGCGCGCGCGGTCATCCGCAATCCCTCCGTGCTGCTGCTCGACGAGGCGACCTCGGCGCTCGACCAGACCACGGAGGCCGCGATCAACCGCACGTTGCTGAAGGTCGCCAAGGGCCGCACCATGATCTGGTCGACCCATCGCCTGACGTCGGTGGTCGAGATGGACGAGATCATCGTGATTTCAGGGGGCAGGGCGATCGAGCGCGGTTCGCATGCCGAGCTGCTCGCCAAGAACGGCACCTATCGCAAGCTGTGGAACGACCAGATCCACCAGCCGCACGGCGTGGCCGCTCAGGCTGACGATGACAGCGATGACGACGAGGACGATGAGGACCTCGACGAGGACGACGAGGACGAGGAGTGACCGAGGAAGTTCGGCTCCAGGTGGACAGCGCCTCCGAGCCGCCGCATTAATCCCTGGGTCGACCATGCCATGAAGCGCGCCCAGCGCTGCGCCGTCCAGTAGGGGCTCGTCGCAATCGAAACCGAGCGGAAGTCGAAGGCTTTCGCCGCCGACCATTCATCGCAGGCCCGCTTGACGGGATCAGCGTAGAAGGCGGCGATCTTGTTCGCATCCATCCCGTCCGACGCCAGCCATTGCGGGATGTAGACGTTGCAGAGCCGCTCGACGTCCGTGAACACCTTGTCGCAACCCGTGCCCGCAGCCGGGCAGGAGGTTGCGTAGGCATCGCCTGCCAGCACCACGCCGGGCTGATCGCTGGCATCGTTCACATAGAGATCGACCGGGCGAATCTTCACCTCGCCCATGATGTCGAAGGCGCTGGTGATGCACTTGAGCCGCGGCAGGGCGGCGTTCAAGGTCTCGGCCGGCGCGCGGCGGAATTCGTTCAGCCAGGGATCGTCGAAGCTGCGATAGACGAACAGATTGGCCCGCATCCGGGTGCCGATCGGAAAAAGCGAGATGTAGGCAATACGGTCGCTCGGCCGCTCGGAGAAATAGGTCAGCGCCGGGAAGTCGAACGCGTTCCGCCCGGCCGGAGCCACATCGAACCCGATCGAGATCGAATGACAGGCGCTGACGATGTTTCTGCTGATGCCGAGCTGGTGCCGCAAGCCGACATTCAGACCGTTGGCGAGCACGACCAGGCGGGCGGAAATCGTCTCGTCATTGGCGAGCGCCACCCTCTGCCGTTCGGGGCTGGTCTCGATCGAGACCGCCTTGGTCCAGATTCGCTCGACGGTGCCGGGAATCTCGGCGCGGATCGCGTTGACCAGGGCATCATAGAGGAGGTTGAACTGCCGGCTCGGCGCCTTGTCGAGCAGATGGCCGAACCGTGCGATCCAGTTCTCGCCGGATAAAGTCGCGCGGCGCAGCACTGAGTCGGCGATTCCCGTGCGCTGGAATCGCTCGAGCTGCGCGTGACCGCTGAGTTTCTCGACACGAAAATCGGCCGGATAGGTCTCGCGCGGGTCGATCAGCACGGCTGAAGCTCCGGCACGCCCAAGCATTGCGGCGGCGGTCGAGCCGGCAAGTCCCCCACCAATGATGGCAATATCGGTGTACCGCATCGCGCTTGCCTCTGCCGAAAGTGGGCAGATTGCCGCGTGAGCAGAAAAAAAGCCTTAGCGTTTGTTATAAAAGTACATTACATCCGGGTAAAAATTGGTCTGAGGCTGGCGGAGCAGGGGCTTCGTTCCCATATCCGGGGCGCGCTGTGAGGGCGCCAAGCAGGCAATTTCTGAAGGCGCGAGAAGCGCTTTGTGACTGTCGTTTCGCCTTGACTTGAACGATTCTCACTTATAGAAAGCGCCTCACTTAACGACAGGCGGTGAGCATCGCCAACGTCGGAACGGGCTACCCGTTTGATCCCTGAGGGGTCGCAAAGACGGGCACCAACCTCGACGAATGCCGCTCAAACGCTGTCGATAATAGCTAGGCAATGCCAGTGCGATTTTAGGTCTTCCGAGCATGTTCTCGCGAGGCCGAATTCGGATGCATGACCTCAGTGCGCGGGCCGTCGCTTTACGCTGATCGGCCCAAAGACTGCGGTCCTCTGTGGCGTCGAAGCGCTTTCCGCTCAGCGATGGAGCGGTTGGCGCGATTTCGCTTTGTGCGGATTGTTCCCGTGCGAGGCGGCCCCGTCGGGCGGGTAGCGCGACAGAATTTGCGGTCCCGGCAACGGGCTCGCGGCAAGACAGCGGACCCGCAAGGGGCTGCGATAACAAAGGGTAAGGCCAGGATGCCGACGATCAACCAGCTGATCGCTCAACCGCGTGAAGTGCAGAAGTCGCGCAAGAAGGTGCCAGCGCTGCAGCAGTCGCCGCAGAAGCGTGGCGTTTGCACGCGCGTCTACACCACGACCCCGAAGAAGCCGAACTCGGCGCTTCGTAAGGTCGCCAAGGTGCGTCTGACCAACGGTTTCGAGGTGATCGGCTACATCCCGGGTGAGGGCCATAACCTTCAGGAGCACTCGGTGGTCATGATCCGCGGCGGCCGCGTCAAGGACTTGCCCGGCGTGCGCTACCACATCCTCCGCGGCGTTCTGGATACCCAGGGCGTCAAGAACCGTAAGCAGCGTCGTTCGAAGTACGGCGCGAAGCGTCCGAAGTAAGCGGGAACCAGCTCAATGTCTCGTCGCCACTCAGCGGAAAAGCGCGAAGTTCTTCCCGATCCGAAGTTCGGGAACATCATCGTCACGAAGTTCATGAACTCGGTGATGTACGCCGGCAAGAAGTCGGTCGCGGAAGGCATCGTCTACGGTGCGTTCGGCATCATCGAATCCAAGACCAAGCAGAACCCGCTCGGCGTGTTCGAGCAGGCGCTCGAGAACGTCATGCCGACGATCGAAGTGCGCTCCCGCCGCGTCGGCGGCGCGACCTATCAGGTTCCGGTCGAAGTTCGCTCGACCCGCCGTCAGGCCCTGGGCATCCGCTGGCTGATTTCGGCTGCACGCGAGCGCAACGAGAAGACCATGACCGAGCGTCTCTCGGCAGAGCTGCTGGATGCATCGAACAACCGCGGGAACGCCGTCAAGAAGCGTGAAGACGTGCACCGGATGGCGGAAGCCAACCGCGCCTTCTCGCATTATCGCTGGTAACGGCGAACCAAACGGACTCGCAAGGAACACCCCATGCCCCGCCAACATGCCATCGAGGACTACCGTAACTTCGGTATCATGGCGCATATCGACGCCGGCAAGACGACGACGACCGAGCGCATCCTCTATTACACCGGCAAGAGCCACAAGATCGGCGAAGTGCACGAAGGTGCCGCGACGATGGACTGGATGGAGCAGGAGCAGGAGCGTGGCATCACGATCACCTCGGCTGCGACCACCGCGTTCTGGAACGGCAAGCGCCTGAACATCATCGACACTCCCGGCCACGTCGACTTCACCATCGAAGTCGAGCGTTCGCTGCGCGTGCTCGACGGCGCCGTCTGCGTGCTCGATTCGAACCAGGGCGTTGAGCCCCAGACCGAGACCGTCTGGCGCCAGGGCGACAAGTACAAGGTTCCGCGCATCGTCTTCGCCAACAAGATGGACAAGATCGGTGCCGACTTCTTCAAATGTCTGGCCGACATCGTCGACCGTCTGGGTGCCAAGCCCGTCGCGATCCAGCTTCCGATCGGTGCCGAGAACAACTTCAAGGGTCTCGTCGACCTCGTGAAGATGAAGGGCGTCGTCTGGAACGACGAGTCGCTCGGCGCGAAGTTCGACTATGTCGACATTCCGGAAGACCTCGTCGACCAGGCCAAGGAATACCGCGAGAAGATGGTGGAAGCCGCCGTCGAGCTCGACGACGACGCCATGGCCGCTTACCTCGACGGCAAGGAGCCGGACGAGGCGACCCTGAAGCGCCTGATCCGCAAGGCGGTGCTGACTGGCGCGTTCTATCCCGTGCTGTGCGGCTCGGCCTTCAAGAACAAGGGCGTGCAGCCGCTGCTCGACGCGGTCGTCGACTATCTGCCGTCGCCGCTCGACGTGCCCGCGATCAAGGGCACCGACGACAAGGGCAACGAGGTCGTGCGCAAGGCGGACGACAAGGAGCCGCTGGCTCTGCTCGCTTTCAAGATCATGGACGACCCGTTCGTCGGCACCATCACCTTCTGCCGCATCTACTCCGGCGTTCTGCAGAGTGGCACCGGCGTCGTGAACTCGACCCGCGAGAAGAAGGAGCGCATCGGGCGCATGCTCTTGATGCATGCGAACAACCGCGAAGACATCAAGGAAGCCTATGCCGGCGACATCGTCGCGCTGGCTGGCCTGAAGGAAGCGCGCACCGGTGACACGCTGTGCGATCCCGACAAGCAGGTGATCCTGGAGAAGATGGAATTTCCCGAGCCGGTCATCGAGATCGCGATCGAGCCGAAGTCCAAGGCCGACCAGGAGAAGCTGGGCGTGGCGCTGGCCAAGCTCGCCGCGGAGGATCCGTCCTTCCGCGTGTCGACCGACCACGAGTCCGGCCAGACCATCCTCAAGGGCATGGGCGAACTCCACCTCGACATCAAGGTCGACATCCTCAAGCGTACCTACAAGGTCGACGCCAACATCGGCGCGCCGCAGGTTGCGTTCCGCGAGCGGATCACCAAGCGCGTCGAGCACAGCTACACCCACAAGAAGCAGACCGGCGGTACCGGCCAGTTCGCGGCCGTATCGTTCATCGTCGAGCCGAACGAGCCCGGCAAGGGCTACGAGTTCGAATCGAAGATCGTCGGCGGCGCGGTGCCGAAGGAATACATTCCCGGCGTCGAGAAGGGTCTGGAGAGCGTGCTGTCGTCCGGCGTGGTCGCGGGCTTCCCCGTGGTCGACGTCAAGGTGACGCTCGTCGACGGCAAGTATCACGACGTTGACTCGTCGGCGCTGGCCTTCGAAATCGCTTCGCGCGCCTGCTTCCGCGAAGCGCTGCAGATGGGCAAGTCCGTCCTGCTCGAGCCGATCATGAAGGTCGAAGTGGTGACCCCGGAAGACTATACCGGTTCGGTCATCGGCGACCTGAATTCCCGGCGCGGTCAGATCCAGGGCCAGGACATGCGCGGCAACGCCAACGTCATCAATGCGATGGTGCCGCTCATGAACATGTTCGGTTACGTGAACAACCTGCGCTCGATGAGCCAGGGCCGCGCGACCTTCACCATGCAGTTCGATCACTACGCAGAAGCGCCGGCTAACGTGTCGGCGGAAGTCCAAAAGAAGTTTGCCTGATTGTCGTCGGTCCAGAGCTGACGATTGAACGGAGAGTCAAATGGCCAAAGCAAAGTTTGAACGTACCAAGCCGCACTGCAACATCGGCACCATCGGTCACGTCGACCATGGCAAGACGTCGCTGACCGCGGCGATCACCAAGGTTCTCGCCGAAGCCGGCGGTGCGACGTTCACCGCGTACGACCAGATCGACAAGGCGCCGGAAGAGAAGGCGCGTGGCATCACCATCTCGACCGCACACGTCGAGTACGAGACGCCGAACCGCCACTACGCGCACGTCGACTGCCCCGGCCACGCCGACTACGTGAAGAACATGATCACCGGCGCCGCCCAGATGGACGGTGCGATCCTGGTCGTGTCGGCTGCTGACGGCCCGATGCCGCAGACCCGCGAGCACATCCTGCTCGCCCGCCAGGTCGGCGTGCCCGCGCTCGTCGTGTTCCTCAACAAGTGCGACATGGTCGACGATCCGGAGCTGCTCGAACTCGTCGAGCTCGAGGTTCGCGAGCTGCTCTCCAAGTACGACTTCCCGGGCGACAAGATCCCGATCATCAAGGGTTCGGCTCTCGCCGCTCTCGAAGATTCGGACAAGAAGCTCGGCCACGACGCGATCATCGAGCTGATGAAGAACGTCGACAGCTACATCCCGCAGCCGGAGCGTCCGATCGACCAGCCGTTCCTGATGCCGGTTGAAGACGTGTTCTCGATCTCGGGCCGCGGCACCGTCGTGACCGGCCGTGTCGAGCGCGGCGTCGTCAAGGTCGGCGAGGAAATCGAGATCGTCGGTCTCCGCGCCACCCAGAAGACCACCGTCACCGGCGTCGAAATGTTCCGCAAGCTGCTCGATCAGGGCCAGGCCGGCGACAACATCGGTGCGCTGCTCCGCGGTACCAAGCGTGAAGACGTCGAGCGCGGCCAGGTGCTGTGCAAGCCGGGTTCGGTCAAGCCGCACACCAAGTTCAAGGCCGAGGCTTACATCCTCACCAAGGAGGAGGGCGGTCGCCACACCCCGTTCTTCACCAACTATCGTCCGCAGTTCTACTTCCGCACCACCGACGTGACCGGTGTCGTGCATCTGCCGGAGGGTACCGAGATGGTGATGCCGGGCGACAACATTGCGATGGAAGTGCACCTGATCGTGCCGATCGCGATGGAAGAGAAGCTCCGCTTCGCGATCCGCGAAGGTGGCCGCACCGTCGGCGCCGGCGTCGTCGCCTCGATCATCGAGTAATTACGCGAATAGGGATTGGCGGGTAGCGAATGGGGACATTCGCTATTCGCTATTCGCCACCCCCCACTAAAGAGAGACCACGGCAATGAACGGCCAAAACATTCGTATCCGTCTCAAGGCGTTCGACCATCGTATTCTCGATACGTCGACCCGCGAGATCGTGAACACGGCGAAGCGCACCGGTGCGCAGGTCCGCGGACCCATTCCGCTGCCCACCCGCATCGAGAAGTTCACCGTCAACCGTTCGCCGCACGTCGACAAGAAGAGCCGCGAGCAGTTCGAGATGCGCACTCACAAGCGCCTGCTCGACATCGTCGATCCGACCCCGCAGACCGTCGATGCTTTGATGAAGCTCGACCTGGCCGCCGGTGTCGACGTCGAGATCAAGCTCTAAGATTTTGGATCACGTTCGCACCTAGCGGACAGAAAGAACAGGAAGCACGCCGATGCGCTCCGGAGTGATCGCACAAAAGGTCGGGATGACGCGGGTCTTTACAGAGGCCGGCGAACATATCCCCGTGACCGTGCTGAAGCTCGGCAATTGCCAGGTCGTAGGCCACCGCACTGAAGAGAAGAACGGTTACGTCGCGCTCCAGCTGGGTTCTGGCAGCCGCAAGACCGTGTACATGCCCAAGGCGGAGCGCGGCCAGTTCGCGGTCGCCAAGGTCGAGCCGAAGCGCCAGGTCGAGGAGTTCCGCGTCACCGCGGACGCCATGATCCCCGTTGGCGCCGAGATCCAGGCCGATCACTTCGTCGTCGGCCAGTTCGTCGACGTCACCGGCACTTCGGTCGGTAAGGGCTTCGCCGGCGGTATGAAGCGCTGGAATTTCGGCGGTCTGCGCGCCACGCATGGTGTGTCGATCTCGCACCGTTCGATCGGTTCGACCGGTGGCCGTCAGGACCCCGGCAAGACCTGGAAGAACAAGAAGATGCCCGGCCACATGGGTGTCGACCGCATCACCACGCTGAACCTTCGCGTCGTCCAGACCGATGTCGAGCGTGGCCTGATCCTCGTCGAAGGCGCCGTTCCCGGCTCCAAGGGCGGCTGGATCCGCGTGCGCGACGCCGTCAAGAAGCCGCTGCCGAAGGAAGCTCCGAAGCCCGGCAAGTTCAAGGTTGCGGGCGGCGAAGCCGAGGCTGCGGCCCAGCAAGAGGGTGCGTGAGATGGAACTGAAGGTCACCACCCTTGAGGGTAAGGAGGCTGGCTCGGTCCAGCTGTCCGACGCCATTTTCGGCCTCGAGCCGCGCCAGGACATCATTGCGCGTTGCGTGCAATGGCAGCTCAACAAGCGCCAGGCCGGTACGCACAAGGCCAAGGGCCGCGCCGAGATCTGGCGCACCGGCAAGAAGATGTACAAGCAGAAGGGCACCGGCGGTGCTCGTCACGGCTCGGCCCGCGTGCCGCAGTTCCGCGGCGGCGGTCGTGCCTTCGGTCCGGTCGTGCGTTCGCACGCCACCGACCTGCCGAAGAAGGTCCGCGCGCTCGCTCTCAAGCATGCGCTGTCGGCCAAGGCCAAGGACGGCGATCTGCTCGTGATCGAGAAGGCCGCGCTGGAAGCCGCCAAGACCAAGGCGCTGCTCGGTCACTTCTCGGGCCTGGGCTTGACCAACGCGCTGATCATCGACGGCGCCGAGCTCAACAACGGCTTCGCCGCTGCGGCCCGCAACATCCCGAACATGGACGTGCTGCCGATCCAGGGCATCAATGTCTATGACATCCTGCGCCGTCAGAAGCTCGTTCTGACCAAGGCCGCCATCGATGCGCTGGAGGCGCGCTTCAAATGAGCAAGAACATCGAGCCTCGGCATTATGACGTGATCGTCGCCCCTGTCGTCACCGAAAAGGCGACGCTGGCATCGGAGCACAACAAGGTCCTGTTCAAGGTGGCCGCCAAGGCGACCAAGCCGCAGATCAAGGAAGCGGTCGAGAAGCTCTTCGACGTCAAGGTCAAGAGCGTCAACACGCTGGTCCGCAAGGGCAAGGTCAAGGTCTTCCGCGGCAATCTCGGCTCGCAGTCGAACACCAAGCGCGCGATCGTGACCCTCGAAGAGGGCCACCGGATCGACGTCACCACCGGTCTGTAAGGTCGCACGACGATGGCACTGAAGACATTCAATCCCACGACGCCGGGCCAGCGCCAGCTGGTGATGGTCGATCGTTCGGCGCTCTACAAGGGCAAGCCGCTCAAGGCGCTCACCGAAGGCAAGAAGTCCTCGGGTGGCCGCAACAACACCGGCCGCATCACCGTGCGCTTCCGTGGCGGTGGCCACAAGCAGACGCTGCGCACCGTCGACTTCAAGCGCGAGAAGACCGACGTTCCCGCGACCGTCGAGCGGCTGGAGTACGATCCGAACCGCACCGGCTTCATCGCCCTGATCAAGTATCAGGACGGCGAGCAGGCCTACATCCTGGCGCCGCAGCGCCTGGCCGTGGGTGACACCATCGTCGCCGGTAACTATGTCGACGTGAAGCCGGGCAACGTCATGCCGCTCGGCAACATGCCGGTCGGCACGATCATCCACAACATCGAGGTCAAGATCGGGAAGGGCGGTCAGCTCGCCCGTTCCGCCGGCACCTACGCCCAGCTGGTTGGCCGCGACCAGGACTACGTCATCATCCGCCTCAACTCGGGTGAGCAGCGCCTGGTGCACGGCCGTTGCCGCGGCACGATCGGCGCGGTGTCGAACCCGGACCACATGAACACCTCGATCGGCAAGGCCGGTCGCAAGCGTTGGATGGGCCGTCGCCCGCACAACCGTGGTGTCGCCATGAACCCGATCGACCATCCGCACGGCGGTGGTGAAGGTCGCACCTCGGGCGGTCGCCACCCGGTCACTCCGTGGGGCAAGCCGACCAAGGGCAAGAAGACCCGCACCAACAAGTCGACCAACAAATTCATTCTCCTAAGCCGCCACAAGCGGAAGAAGTAAGGAACGCCGGACATGGTTCGTTCAGTCTGGAAAGGCCCGTTCGTCGAGGGTTCTCTGCTCAAGAAGGCAGATGCCGCCCGCGCGTCCGGCCGTCACGACGTCATCAAGATCTGGAGCCGTCGCTCGACGATCCTGCCGCAATTCGTCGGCCTGACCTTCGGCGTCTACAACGGTCAGAAGCACGTGCCGGTGGCCGTCAACGAGGAAATGGTGGGTCACAAGTTCGGCGAGTTCTCGCCGACCCGGACCTTCCATGGCCACTCCGGCGACAAGAAAGCCAAGAAGGCTTGAGGATTAAACGATGAGCAAACCTAAGCGCGAACGGAGCCTCGCCGAGAACGAGGCCAAGGCGGTCGCCCGGATGCTGCGGGTGAGCCCGCAGAAGCTCAACCTGGTCGCCCAGCTCATTCGCGGCCGGAAGGCTTCCGCCGCGCTCGCCGACCTGCAGTTCTCGCGCAAGCGGATCGCGGTCGACGTGAAGAAGTGCCTGGAATCGGCGATCGCCAATGCCGAGAACAACCACGACCTCGACGTCGATGATCTCGTCGTGGCGCAGGCCTTCGTCGGCAACGGCCTCGTGATGAAGCGCTTTGCCGCCCGCGGCCGTGGCCGTTCGGGCCGTGTCTACAAACCATTTTCGCAGCTGACGATCATTGTTCGTCAGGTCGAAGCCGAAGCAGCAGCGGCTTAAGGGTCGCAGGAGAAAACGATGGGTCAAAAGATCAATCCGATCGGTCTGCGTCTCGGCATCAACCGGACCTGGGATTCCCGCTGGTTCGCCGGCAAGCAGGAATACGGCAAGCTGCTGCACGAGGACGTCAAGATCCGCGAGATCCTGCACAAGGAGCTCAAGCAGGCGGCCGTCGCCCGCATCGTGATCGAGCGTCCGCACAAGAAGTGCCGCGTCACCATCCACTCGGCTCGTCCGGGCGTGGTGATCGGCAAGAAGGGCGCGGACATCGACAAGCTGCGCAAGAAGGTCGCGGACATCACTTCGTCCGACGTCGTCATCAACATCGTCGAAATCCGCAAGCCGGAGCTCGATGCGACGCTGGTGGCCGAGTCGATCGCGCAGCAGCTGGAGCGCCGCGTGGCGTTCCGCCGTGCCATGAAGCGCGCCGTGCAGTCGGCGATGCGTCTCGGCGCGGAAGGCATCCGCATCAACTGCTCGGGACGTCTGGGCGGTGCGGAAATCGCTCGCATGGAGTGGTATCGCGAAGGCCGCGTGCCGCTGCACACGCTGCGCGCCGACATCGACTACGGCGTTGCGACCGCGTTCACGACCTTCGGCACCTGCGGCGTCAAGGTCTGGATCTTCAAGGGCGAGATCCTCGAGCACGATCCGATGGCCCAGGACAAGAGAATGGCCGAGGGCGAGACGGGTGGCAGTGGTGATCGTGGTGGCCGTCAGCGCCGCGATACGGCTGCGGCCTGATCAGCACAGGAATTTGAGGGCTTAAAGCCATGATGCAACCTAAGAAAACGAAGTTCCGGAAGGCGCATAAGGGCCGTATCCACGGCGTTGCGTCGTCGGGTGCGACGTTGGCGTTCGGCCAGTTCGGCCTGAAGGCGACCGAGCCGGAGCGCGTCACCGCGCGCCAGATCGAAGCCGCCCGCCGCGCGCTGACCCGCCACATGAAGCGCGCCGGCCGCGTCTGGATCCGGGTATTCCCCGACGTTCCGGTGTCGAAGAAGCCGGCCGAAGTCCGCATGGGCTCCGGCAAGGGGTCGCCGGAATTGTGGGTCGCCCGCGTCAAGCCGGGCCGGGTGCTGTTCGAGATCGACGGCGTCAACACCCAGACGGCGCGCGAAGCGCTGACGCTCGCGGCCGCCAAGCTGCCGATCAAGACGCGCTTCGTCGAGCGCATTGCGGAGTAATGGCCATGGCCCAGATGAAGATCGAAGACATCCGCGCGATGAGCCCCGACCAGCAGGACGATGCCGTCCTGAACCTGAAGAAGGAGCGCTTCAACCTGCGCTTCCAGCGTGCCACCGGGCAGCTCGAGAACACCTCGCGTCTGCGCGAGGCTCGCCGCGATATCGCCCGGATCAAGACCGTCGCCGCGCAGCAGCGCGCGAAGAAGAAGTAAGGGGCTAACGGATATGCCGAAACGTACTTTGCAAGGCGTGGTCGTCAGCGACAAGACTGCCAAGACCGTCGTGGTGCGCGTCGATCGCCGCTTCACGCACCCGATCTACAAGAAGACGATCCGCCGTTCGAAGAACTACCACGCGCACGACGAGAACAACGAGTTCAAGCCGGGCGACATGGTCTGGATCGAAGAGACCAAGCCGATCTCGAAGTTGAAGTGCTGGATCGTGATCCGGGGCGAACACAAGAAAAGCGCCTGATCTGTTGGCCTCGGCCGTTCATTTGGCCGACCGACTTCAGGGAAATGTTGAGCGCCGGCTAGGCTGGCGCAAAGAGAAAGAGGACGAGGTGCATCAATGATTCAGATGCAGACCAACCTCGACGTGGCCGATAATTCTGGCGCACGCCGTGTCATGTGTATCAAGGTGCTCGGAGGCTCCAAGCGCCGCTATGCCACGATCGGCGACATCATTGTCGTCTCGATCAAGGAAGCCATTCCGCGTGGCAAGGTGAAGAAGGGCGACGTGATGAAGGCCGTCGTGGTGCGCGTCCGCAAGGACATCCGCCGCGCCGACGGTTCGGTCATCCGCTTCGACCGCAACGCCGCCGTCCTGATCAACAACCAGGCCGAGCCGGTCGGCACCCGTATCTTCGGGCCCGTGCCGCGCGAGCTGCGTGCGAAGAACCACATGAAGATCATTTCGCTCGCGCCGGAGGTGCTGTGATGGCTGCGAAGATCCGCAAGGGCGACAAGGTCGTCGTGCTGACCGGTCGCGACAAGGGCCGCACCGGCGAAGTGTTCGAAGTTCGCCCCGACGCCGGCACGGCGCTCGTGCGCGGCATCAACATGGTCAAGCGTCACCAGAAGCAGACGCAGGCCCAGGAGGGCGGCATCATCTCGAAAGAGGCGCCGATCCAACTGTCCAACATCGCGTATGTCGGCAAGGACGGAAAGCCGACCCGCGTCGGATTCAAGATTCTGGCGGACGGCAAGAAGGTTCGCATCGCCAAGAGCTCGGGAGCTGAGATCGATGGCTGAGACCGCTTACACCCCGCGCCTGCGCGCGGAATACGATGCGAAGATCCGCACGGCGCTGACCGAGAAGTTCGGTTATCAGAACGTCATGCAGGTTCCGCGTCTGGACAAGGTCGTGCTGAACATGGGCGTTGGCGATTCCGTCAACGACCGCAAGAAGGCCGAGACCGCCGCTGCCGAGCTGACCCAGATCGCCGGCCAGAAGGCGATCGTGACCTACTCGCGGATCGCGATCGCGACCTTCAAGCTGCGTGAGAACCAGCCGATCGGCTGCAAGGTCACGCTGCGCAAGGCCCGTATGTACGAGTTCATCGATCGCCTGGTCAACGTCGCGCTGCCGCGCGTCCGCGACTTCCGCGGCCTGAACCCGAAGAGCTTTGACGGCCGCGGCAACTACTCGCTCGGCATCAAGGAGCACATCATTTTCCCCGAGATCGACTTCGACAAGGTCACGGAAGCCCGCGGTATGGACATCACCGTCTGCACCACGGCCAAGACCGACGAAGAGGCGAGGGCCTTGTTGACCGCTTTCAATTTCCCGTTCCGGCAGTGAGACGCTGACCTAAAGCCTCTCAAACGCGGATACCCAGGAGCCAAGCATGGCAAAGAAGAGTTCAGTCGAGAAGAACAACCGGCGCAAGCGGATGGTGAAGAACGCCGCCCCGAAGCGCGAGCGGTTGAAGGCGATCATCGCCGACAAGACGCTGCCGATGGAGGAGCGGTTCGCCGCGACCCTGAAGCTTGCGGAAATGCCGCGCAATTCGTCGGCCACCCGCATCCGTCTGCGTTGCGAGCTGTCGGGGCGCCCGCGCTCGAACTATCGCAAGAACAAGCTGTCCCGTATCGCGCTCCGCGACCTTGGCTCCAAGGGCATGGTCCCGGGCCTCGTGAAGTCGAGCTGGTAAGGAGGGTCGTTTAGATGTCTACGCACGATCCAATCAGCGATCTGATCACCCGCATCCGCAACGCGCAGATGCGCTCCAAGAGCAAGGTCTCCACGCCGGGCTCGAAGATGCGCGAGAACGTCCTCGAAGTGCTCAAGAGCGAGGGCTATATCCGCGGTTACGCGACCCTCGAGCACGCCTCGGGCCGCAGCGAGATCGAGATCGAGCTGAAGTATTTCGACGGTGAGCCCGTCATCCGCGAGATCGAACGTGTCTCCAAGCCCGGGCGTCGCGTGTACGCCTCGGTGAAGAACCTGCCGCGGGTCAATAACGGGCTCGGTATTTCGGTGTTGTCGACGCCGAAGGGGATCATGGCCGACCACAGTGCGCGTGAAGCGAACGTGGGCGGTGAAGTCCTCTTCACGGTGTTCTGAGAAGGGTTTTTGATCCATGTCACGAGTTGGCAAAAAGCCTGTGGCGGTGCCGTCCGGTGTGACCGCGACCGTCGATGGGCAGACCGTCAAGATGAAGGGGCCGAAGGGCCAGCTTCAGTTCGTCGTCCATGACGACGTCGAGGTGAAGCTCGAGAACGGCCAGGTCAAGGTCAAGCCGCGGGCCGAGACCAATCGCGCGCGGGCGCTGTATGGCACCGCTCGCGCCCAGGTCGCGAATCTGGTCGAAGGCGTCACCAAGGGCTTCGAGAAGAAGCTCGAGATCACCGGCGTCGGTTACCGCGCCGCGATGCAGGGCAAGAACCTGCAGCTCGCGCTCGGTTACAGCCACGACGTGATCTATCCGATCCCGGAAGGGATCACGATCGCCGTGCCGAAGCCGACCGAAATCACGGTCTCGGGCAGCGACATCCAGCGCGTCGGCCAGGTTGCCGCCGAGATCCGCTCCTATCGTCCGCCGGAGCCCTACAAGGGCAAGGGCGTGAAGTATGTGGGCGAATTCATCTTCCGCAAGGAAGGCAAGAAGAAGTAACGGAGCCGGTCATGTCCAAAGCCAAGGTTACCAATGCCCGGCGCAAGCGGAGTGTGCGGCTGAAGCTGCGCCGCTCCGGCGGTGGTCGTCCGCGTCTGTCGGTGTTCCGCTCGTCCAAGCACATCTACGCCCAGGTCATCGACGACCTGAAGGGCGAGACGCTGGCCTCTGCCTCCTCGCTCGAGAAGGCGATGCGCGACGGCGGCAAGACCGGCGCCGACATCGATGCGGCGAAGGCGGTCGGCAAGCTGCTGGCCGAGCGCGCTGCCGAGAAGGGCGTCAAGGAAGTCGTGTTCGATCGCGGCAGCTACCTCTACCACGGGCGCGTCAAGGCTCTCGCCGACGCTGCGCGTGAGAGCGGGCTGAGCTTCTAACAGAATTTGAGGATTGAGGCGCAAGCCTCTGAAGGATTGGAAAAATGGCAGAACGCGAACAACGTGGTGGACGCGATCAACGCGGCGGCGGACGTGAACGCAAGGAGCGCGAGGAGCGCGACAGCGAGTTCGTCGACAAGCTCGTCCACATCAATCGCGTGGCCAAGGTCGTCAAGGGCGGCAAGCGCTTCGGTTTCGCAGCGCTCGTCGTCATCGGCGATCAGAAGGGCCGCGCCGGCTTCGGTCACGGCAAGGCACGCGAAGTGCCTGAGGCGATCCGCAAGGCCACCGAGTCCGCCAAGCGCAACCTGACCCGCGTGTCGCTGCGCGAGGGCCGCACCCTGCATCACGACATCGCCGGCCGTCATGGCGCTGGCCGCGTCTATCTGCGTGCAGCTCCGGCCGGTACCGGCATCATCGCCGGCGGTCCGATGCGTGCGGTGTTCGAGACGCTCGGCGTCCAGGACGTGGTGGCGAAGTCGATCGGCTCGTCGAACCCGTACAACATGGTTCGCGCGACCTTCGATGCGCTGAAGCATCAGGATAGCCCGCGCTCGGTCGCGGCGCGCCGCAACATCAAGGTGTCCACCCTCCAGGGTCGTCGCATCGGCGGCGATGCCGAGGCGGCTGCGGACTAACCAACGCTTTTCGGAGTAGATCACGATGGCCAAGGACGCCGCTAAGTCCGCAAAGACGATCAAGCTCGAGCAGACCGGCAGCGCGATCCGCCGCCATCACTCGCAGCGTTCCACGCTGATCGGGCTCAAGCTCAACAAGATCGGCCGCGTCAGCGAATTGCCGGACACCCCGGCCGTCCGCGGCATGATCGAAAAGGTTCACCATCTCGTTCGCATCGTCGACGAGAAGTAAGATAGCGCGCATGATCCCGGTTTTCGGGCCAGATCATGCGCAAAACACAAGGAGCAGGGCGATGAAGCTCAGCGATATCGCCGACAACGCCGGCTCGCGCAAGAAGCGCATGCGCGTCGGCCGTGGCATCGGTTCGGGCAAGGGCAAGCAGTCGGGCCGCGGCGGCAAGGGCCAGACCGCGCGTTCGGGCGTGCGCATCAAGGGTTTCGAAGGCGGCCAGATGCCGTTGCATCGCCGTCTGCCCAAGCGCGGCTTCAACAACATCTTCCGCGTCGAGTACGCCGAGATCAATCTCGACCGGCTCCAGGATGCGGTCGATGCCAAGAAGCTCGACACCGGCAGCGTCGTGAACGTCGAGGCCCTGGTGAAGGCGGGCGTGCTGCGCCGCGCCAAGGCCGGTCTGCGGCTGCTCGGCCGCGGCGAGCTCAAGGCCAAGCTGAACATTGAGGTCCACGGCGCCACCAAGTCCGCAATCGAAGCGGTCGAGAAGGCCGGCGGATCGGTGAAGATCCTTGCCCCTGCGAAGGAAGAAGGCGAGGCGGCGTAACAACTGCGTCATTGGCCCGCGGCTCGCGGGCCTTTTCGCATGCGGGACGATGGACTTATCGAAGCCGAAGCGCCAGATAATGTCCGGCGTCCGCTAAAGTAGCCCGGCCGCGGGTATGACGGCGCAAAAGGCGGCGGGAGAAAGTCCAATATGGCCTCAGCAGCGGAACAACTGGCAGCCAACCTCAATTTCGGCGCGTTTGCCAAAGCCGACGAACTGAAGAAGCGTATCTGGTTCACCCTGGGTGCGCTGCTCGTTTATCGGCTCGGCACCTACATCCCGCTGCCCGGCATCGATCCCAACATCTGGGAGCAGGTGTTCAAGTCGCAGGCAGGCGGCATCCTCGGCATGTTCAACATGTTCGCCGGCGGCGGCATCCACCGCATGGCGATCTTCGCGCTGAACATCATGCCGTACATCTCGGCCTCGATCATCATCCAGCTCCTGACCACCGTCTCGCCGCAACTCGAGGCGCTGAAGAAGGAAGGTGAGGCGGGCCGCAAGACGCTGAACCAGTACACGCGCTATCTGACGGTGATCCTGGCCGCGTTCCAGTCCTACGGCATCGCGGTCGGTCTCGAAGGCGCCGGCAACGTCGTCAGTGACCCCGGCATGTTCTTCCGTCTCTCCACCGCGATCACGCTGACCGGCGGCACCATGTTCCTGATGTGGCTGGGCGAGCAGATCACCTCGCGCGGCATTGGCAACGGCATCTCGCTGATCATTCTCTCCGGCATCGTCGCCGAGCTCCCGGCGGCGCTCGCCAACATGCTCGAGCTCGGCCGTCAGGGCGCGATGTCGACCGGCCTGATCCTGATCGTGATCGTGATGGCAGTCGCCGTGATCGCCTTCATCGTGTTCATGGAGCGCGCTCAGCGCCGGCTGCTGATCCAGTATCCGAAGCGCCAGGTCGGCAACAAGATGTTCGAGGGCCAGTCCTCGCATCTGCCGCTCAAGCTCAACACGTCGGGCGTGATCCCGCCGATCTTCGCATCCTCGTTGCTGTTGCTGCCGACCACGGTCGCAAACTTCAACGCGGGCAAGGGACCGGAATGGTTCCAGTGGATCACCACCCAGCTCGGCCACGGCCGTCCCCTGTTCCTGGTGCTCTATCTCGCGTTGATCGTGTTCTTCGCCTTCTTCTACACCGCAATCGTGTTCAACCCGACCGAGACGGCGGACAATCTGAAGAAGCACGGCGGCTTCATCCCTGGCATCCGTCCGGGCGAGCGCACGGCCGAATATATCGACTATGTGCTGTCGCGCATCACCGTGCTGGGTGCGATTTATCTGGCGATCGTCTGCTTGATCCCGGAAATCCTGATCTCCTACGCCTCGGTGCCGTTCTACTTCGGCGGCACCTCGCTGCTGATCGTCGTCAGCGTCACCATGGACACGGTGGCGCAGGTGCAGGGCTATCTGCTGGCCCACCAGTATGAAGGCCTGATCCGCAAGTCGAAGCTGCGAGGCCGCCGCCGCTAGGGCTCGGCGTCCTCTCGCGGGCGGCACGCCTGTGCCACCCGATTCGCCGCGCAAGCGATGCGCGGCGTCCGCCAAGGCGATCAGCCCGTCCTTTGGTCGCATCGGATGAGCTGCTCTCACTGCAGCGCAATCCCTGATTTCAAAGGCCTTCTTGGCGTCCGGGCACTTGCTCCCTTATGATATGGGTAGCGGCGCGGCGCTGATTATGATTTGCACTGTTGCTGAAGTTTCAAACACGGGTGCGCGACGTATCGCTCACCAATCCGGGGGGCGTACGCCGATGAGAATTATACTTCTTGGACCGCCGGGGTCAGGCAAAGGGACCCAGGCGCAGCTGCTGGTGCAGCGCTATGGTATTGTCCAGCTCTCGACCGGCGAGATGTTGCGTGCAGCGGTCGCGGCCGGCACGCCGGTCGGGCTGAAGGCCAAGGAGATCATGGCAAGCGGCGGTCTCGTCCCTGACGATATCGTGGTCGGAATCATCTCCGACCGCATCGACCAGCCGGACGCCAAGCACGGCTTCATCCTGGATGGCTTCCCCCGCACCGTGCCGCAGGCCGAAGCGCTGGACGAGCTGCTGAAGCACAAGCACATGAAGCTCGACGCCGTGATCGAACTTCGTGTCAACGAGAGCGCGCTTCTGAACCGCGTCGAGACCCGTGTCGCCCAGATGCGGGAGCGCGGGGAGGAGGTCCGGGTCGACGACACCCCGGAGGTCCTGACCAAGCGTCTCGCCAGCTATCGCAGCCAGACCGAACCGCTGATTCACTACTATTCCGAGCGCCGCAAGCTTTCGACCATCGACGGCATGATGGCCATCGATGAGGTCACCCGCGCCATCCACCGCCAGCTCCTGGCGCTGGGCGCAATCGAGCCCAGAACTCACGCCAAGAGCGCCGCCAAGGCAGGGCCGGCCAAGAAGGCAGCCAAAAAGCCGGCGAAATCCGCCAAAAAGGCCGCCAAATCTACCAAAAAGGCCGTGAAGGGCGCCAAAAAGACGGCCAAGAAAACCGCCAAGAAAACGGCCAAGAAAACGGTCAAAAAGGCGGCCAAGAAGGCCGTCAAAAAAGGTGCCAAAAAGGCTGCAAAAAAGGTCACGAAAAAGCGAGCCAAGCGCTAGCGGCGGTTGACGAAAGCCCCCGGAATCCCTTAATAAGCCCCGCATCCAAGTCGGATAGTTTCAAACGATGCCGGGCCCCAGGAAGACCAGGGGTGGGCGTCGTGTTCGCGTTTGTGAACACCTGCCCGAGAAACATAAGCACTTAAAGCCCGATTCCTGACGAGGGGTCGGCAACAGGAGAGAAGGCCGTGGCCCGTATTGCCGGCGTGAACATTCCGACCAACAAGCGCGTGCTGATCGCGCTCCAGTACATCCATGGCATCGGCCAGAAGATCGCTGGTGAGATCCTCGAAAAGGTGAAGATCCCCGAGGATCGTCGCGTCAATCAGCTCAGCGACGCTGAAGTGCTCCAGATCCGCGAAGTGATCGACCGCGACTATCTCGTCGAGGGCGATCTGCGTCGTGAAGTCGGTATCAACATCAAGCGTCTGATGGACCTCGGCTGCTATCGCGGCCTGCGTCATCGTCGCGGTCTGCCGGTGCGCGGTCAGCGTACCCACACCAATGCGCGTACGCGCAAGGGTCCGGCCAAGGCCATCGCCGGCAAGAAGAAGTAAGTTTTCTATTCCAATCGCGGCGTGTGGCGATAGGGGAAACCCTTTCGCCACGCGCCTTTCGTTCCACAGGTGTAGCCGCTGGCATTACGGCGGCGTTTGAGATCTTCAGGAAAGGTACTCTATGGGCAAGGAAGCCACCCGCGTTCGTCGTCGTGAGCGCAAGAACATCGCCTCCGGCGTCGCGCACGTGAACTCGTCCTTCAACAACACGACCATCACCATCACCGACGCGCAGGGCAACACCATTGCCTGGTCCTCCGCCGGCACGATGGGGTTCAAGGGCTCGCGCAAGTCGACCCCCTATGCCGCGCAGGTCGCCGCTGAAGACGTGTCCAAGAAGGCGCAGGAGCACGGCATGCGCACGCTGGAAGTCGAAGTCGCCGGTCCCGGTTCGGGCCGTGAGTCGGCGCTCCGCGCGCTGCAGGCCGCGGGCTTCACCGTCACCTCGATTCGCGACGTGACCACGATCCCGCACAACGGTTGCCGTCCGCGCAAGCGTCGGCGCGTCTGATACGAAGATGCGGGCGCTGTGGTGCCCGCGATGCTTTTTTAAGAAGCCGCGGGTTTGATCTGCGGCCTTTCTCCAACGCCAGTATTTGAATTTTCAAATCGGCTGGCCTGTATGGGTGAAACAGTGACGATCCAGAAAAATTGGCAAGAACTGATTCGGCCGAACAAGCTCCAGGTGACCCCTGGCAGCGACCCCTCGCGTTTCGCGACCATCGTCGCCGAGCCGCTCGAGCGCGGTTTCGGCCAGACGCTCGGCAACGCGCTGCGCCGCATCCTGCTCTCCTCGCTCCAGGGCGCGGCGGTGCAGTCGGTGCACATCGACGGCGTGCTGCACGAGTTCTCCTCGATCGCTGGCGTCCGTGAGGACGTCACCGACATCGTGCTCAACATCAAGGACATCTCGATCAAGATGCAGGGCGAAGGCCCCAAGCGCATGGTCGTGAAGAAGTCCGGCCCGGGCGTCGTCACCGCCGGCGACATCCAGACCGTGGGCGACGTCGTGGTGCTCAACCCGGACCTGCAGATCTGCACCCTCGACGAGGGCGCCGAGATCCGCATGGAGTTCACGGTCTCGACCGGCAAGGGCTACGTGCCCGCCGAGCGCAACCGTCCCGAGGATGCGCCGATCGGCCTGATCCCGGTCGACAGCCTGTATTCGCCGGTCCGCAAGGTCTCCTACAAGGTCGAGAACACCCGTGAGGGCCAGATCCTCGACTACGACAAGCTGACCATGACGATCGAGACCAACGGCGCGATCTCGCCGGATGATTCGGTGGCCTACGCCGCCCGCATCCTGCAGGATCAGCTCAACGTGTTCGTCAACTTCGAAGAGCCGCGCAAGGAAGTCGCCCAGGAGATCATCCCGGACCTCGCCTTCAACCCGGCCTTCCTCAAGAAGGTGGACGAGCTCGAGCTGTCGGTGCGTTCGGCCAACTGCTTGAAGAACGACAACATCGTCTACATCGGCGACCTCGTGCAGAAGAGCGAGGCGGAAATGCTCCGCACTCCGAACTTCGGCCGCAAGTCGCTGAACGAGATCAAGGAAGTGCTGGCCCAGATGGGTCTGCATCTCGGCATGGAAGTGCCGGGCTGGCCGCCGGAGAACATCGACGAGCTCGCCAAGCGCTTCGAAGATCACTACTGAGAATTCGTCGTTCCGGGGCGATGCGTCAGCATCGAACCCGGAACCTCGAGATTCCGGATCGTCGCTTCGCGCCGTCCGGAATGACGACATGATCCAGGAAAAGTGCGGAGCGGTTTTCCGGCAAGGATCATGCTCTGACAAGAAAGCGAAAGCGCCTCGCGCTTTCGCGGGCGAACGCAGGCAGCCCACCTGAGCAACTGGTCCGACGAACCGTCGCGGCAGTTCTAGAACAAGGAATAGTTACATGCGTCACGGCAAGGTTCATCGGAAGCTCAACCGCACGGCCGAGCATCGCCGCGCGATGTTCGCCAACATGGCGGCCGCGCTGATCAAGCACGAGCAGATCGTCACCACGCTGCCGAAGGCCAAGGAGCTTCGTCCGATCGTCGAGAAGCTGGTCACCCTCGGCAAGAAGGGCGGCCTGTCGATGCGCCGCCAGGCCATCTCCGAGATGCGCGACAAGGACCAGGTCAAGAAGCTGTTCGACGTGCTGGCGCCCCGCTACAAGGATCGTCAGGGCGGCTATACCCGCATCATCAAGGCGGGCTTCCGCTACGGCGACAACGCCGCGATGGCCGTGATCGAGTTCGTCGATCGCGACGTCGATGCCAAGGGCCAGGACTCAGGTCCGGTGCAGGCGAAGGAAGCCGAGGCGGCGTAAGCCAACTCGCAGCATTGAGTTTGAAAACGGCGCCTTCGGGCGCCGTTTTTGTTTGGAGAATGTCGGCCTATCGATCCTACAGGTTCTCGCGCTGCCTTCGCTCTCCGGGCCACGGCGGCCGCGTTTGTCAGAACGCTGCAACCAAAGAAATAGGTGCTGTAGGGTGGGCAAAGGCGCGCGTGCTTCGCGCGCCGTGCCCACCACCTGCAGATGGTGGGCACGCTTCCGCCTTCGCTCTTCGAGCTTCGGCGGACAGGCCGCTCTGCCCACCCTACAAATTTGCCGTTGTGGCAGCTCTCACGCATCGGTGAGCGGTGATTGCACCCGCCCGTGCAGCGCACGATATCCGCTTCAACCTCAGCGGAGATGACATATGAAGATCGATCTTTCCGGAAAGACTGCCCTCGTCACCGGCTCGACTGCCGGCATCGGCCACGCCATCGCGAAGGGCCTTGCGGGCTCTGGTGCGAGCGTCGTGATCAACGGACGCGGCCAGGACAAGGTCGATGCCGCTGTGCGCAAGTTGGAGGGGGCGGGTGCCAAGGTGCGCGGCATCGCCGCCGACGTCTCGACCGCGGCCGGCTGCAAGGCGCTGGTTGCGGCGCTGCCCGAGGTCGACATCCTCATCAACAATGCCGGCATCTTCGAGCCGAAGGGCTTTTTCGAGATTCCGGACGAGGACTGGATCCGCTTCTTCGAGGTCAACGTGATGAGCGGCGTGCGGCTCTCGCGCGCCTACATGCAGGGCATGCTGAAGCGCAATTGGGGCCGCATCGTCTTCATCTCCTCGGAGTCCGGCCTCAATATTCCCGCCGAGATGATTCACTACGGCATGACCAAGACGGCTCAGCTCGCGGTCGCCCGTGGCCTCGCGCAGCTCACCCAGGGCACCGCCGTCACCGTGAATTCGGTGCTGCCTGGCCCGACCATGTCCGAGGGCGTCGAGACTTTCGTGAAGGATCTGGCCAGGCAGAACGGGCAATCGGTGGATGAAGCCGCCGCCAATTTCGTCAGGCAGCATCGCCCGAGCTCGCTGATCCAGCGTTTTGCCAGTGTCGAGGAGATCGCCAACATGGTGGTCTATGTCGCCTCGAAGGAGGCATCAGCGACCAACGGTGCGGCGCTGCGTGCCGAAGGCGGCATCGTCAACACCATCGCTTAAGCCGCGATTGGCGCTGGAGGGGCCGCCTAGCTGCTCTGCTCTTGCGCCCCCTTTCATTCGTGCCGGGACTGGCTAAAACGGGGCCTCCATGCTCTGGCCCTGGCCCCTCTCGACCCGCCACAAGCGCCTGTTCAGGCTGACCTCCGCACGCTGGCAGCGGCGGGCGATCTTTCTGCTCGGCGGGATCGGGGTCGGCGCAGCAGCCGTCGCGCTGGCGCAGCTTGCCGATCTCGCGCAGTACGCCTTCGCACTCCTGTTGGCGAAGTCGCGCTATGCCGTGCTCGCGGTGACGCCGCTCGGTTTCATGCTGTCGGCCTATATGACCCTCCGTTTGTTCCCGAATGCGCAGGGCAGCGGCATTCCACAGGCGGTTGCCGCGCGGCAGCTGACCGATCAGGCCGCCCGCGAGAGCCTGGTCTCGATCCGGATCGCGATCGGCAAGATGATCCTGACGCTGTTCGGGCTGCTGTGCGGCGGCTCCGTGGGGCGGGAAGGGCCGACCGTTCAGGTCGGCGCCTCCATCATGTTCGCGCTCGGTCGTGTCTCGCCGCGCCGCCAGCCTGGATTGATCCTGGCCGGAGCCGCCGCCGGTGTCGCCGCGGCCTTCAACACGCCGCTGGCGGGAATCGTCTTCGGCATCGAGGAGATGAGCCGCGCCTTCGAGACCCGCACATCCAGCCTGATCATTGCCGCCGTGATCGCGGCCGGCCTGACCTCGCTCGCGTTGGCCGGCAATTACGCCTATTTCGGCAGCAGCGCGATGACGCTTTCGCGGGGCGCCGACTGGCTGGCCGTTCCGGCCTGCGGCGTCGTCGGTGGCCTCGTCGGCGGCCTGTTCAGCCGCGTCGTCATCGCCATGGCGCGCGGTTTCAAGAGCCCGCTCGGACGCGCGATCAAGGGCCATCCGCTGTGGTTCGCCTTTGCCTGTGGCCTCGCGGTCGCCATTTGCGGACTGGTATCCGGCGACACCATCTACGGCACGGGGTACGTACAGGTGAAAGAGGCGCTGGATCACGGCACCCCGCTGCCGCAGGATTTTGGCGTGCTCAAGCTGCTGGCGACGAGCTTCGCCGCGATCAGCGGCATACCGGGCGGGATCTTTTCGCCCTCGCTCGCCGTCGGCGCCGGCATCGGCAGCAACATCGCCGCGTTCTTCCACGACGCGCCGCTCGGTGCGATCATGCTGCTCGGCATGGTGTCGTATTTCGCCGGCGTCGTGCAGGCGCCAATCACCGCCTTCGTGATCGTGACCGAGATGACCGACAATCACGGCATGGTCGTGCCGTTGATGGCGGCCGCCCTGATCGCGCATTTCGTCTCGCGGATGATCTGCGAGGAGGGTATCTATCACGCGCTCGCAAAGGGCTTCGTTGAGCGCGCCACGCGCCCGCGTGAGGGAGAAGGAAGATGAGCCGTTTCTGGAGCAGCTTGACGCATGAGCTGAAACCCTACGTGCCGGGCGAGCAGCCGCGCATGGCGGATCTGGTCAAGCTCAACACCAACGAGAACCCGCTTGGTCCGTCGCCGCGTGCGCTGGAGGCGATCCGGGGCGCGGCGGCCGATACGTTGCGTCTCTACCCGGACCCGCAGGCGACCGCGCTGCGGGCGGCCCTTGCCGCCTATCACGGCGTGAGACCCGAGCAGGTGTTCGTCGGCAACGGCTCGGATGAGGTGCTGGCGCACGCCTTCGTCGCGCTGCTGAAGCACGATGCGCCGCTGCTGTTTCCCGATATCACCTACAGTTTCTATCCGGTCTATTGCCGCCTGTTCGGCATCACCTGCGAGACCGTGCCGCTCGATCAGGCCATGCAGATCCGCACCGCTGATTATCGCCGGCCGGCCGGCGCGATCATCATCGCCAATCCGAACGCGCCGACAGGCATCGCGCTGTCGCGCACCGAGATCGCGACACTGCTCGACGACCACCCTGATGTGCCCGTCGTCGTGGACGAGGCCTATGTCGATTTCGGCGCCGAGACGGCGATTCCGCTGGTCGCGTCTCATCGCAATCTCCTGGTCGTGCAGACCATGTCCAAGTCGCGCGCTCTCGCCGGGCTTCGCGTCGGATATGCCATTGGGGACGCCGATCTGATCGATGCGCTGACGCGCGTGAAGGACAGCTTCAATTCATATCCGCTCGGCCGGCCTGCCCAGCAAGGTGCGATCGCGTCCCTCGAGGATGATGCTTATTTCCAGCAAGGCCGCCGTCGCGTGATCGAGGGCAGGGAGCGGCTGACCCGCGGCTTGAAAAGCGCCGGTTTCGAGGTGCTGCCCTCGCTCGCCAATTTCGTCTTCGCGCGCCATCCCGCGCACGAGGGGGCCAAGCTTGCGGCGGCGCTACGGGAGCAGGCGGTGATCGTCCGTCACTTCTCGGCGCCGCGCATCTCGGATTTCCTGCGCATCACCGTCGGCACCGATGAGCAGATCGATCGGCTGTTGTCGGCGTTGTCCGGGATATTGCGATAGAGCGAGAAATCGTAGGGTGGGCAAAGCGTAGCGTGCCCACCATCTCTTGCCGCCATTGCGAGGTGGTGGGCACGGCGCAAGTGCGCCTTTGCCCACCCTACGCAGCCGTTGCCTACCACCCTTCCAGCACGATCTTGCCGCGCGACTTGCCGCTCTCGAGCAGCGCGTGCGCGCGCTTGAGATTGGCCGCGTTGATCGTGCCAAAGGTCTGGTCGAGCGTGGTACGCAGCACGCCCTTGTCGATCAGATCGGCGACATCGTTGAGCAGGTGATGTTGCGCGATCATATCAGGCGTCTGGAACGAAGAGCGCGTGAACATCGATTCCCAGTGCACCGAGATCGCCTTGCCCTTGAACGTGCTCATGGTGAATTCCGGGGGATCGTCGATCAGGCCGAACCGGCCTTGCGGTGCCATGAACTCGGCGATGCTCTTGTAGTGCTGATCGGTGAAGGTAAGGCTCGCGACCAGCGCGACCGGCGGCAGCTTGAGCTTCTCGATCTGCTCCTTCATCGGCTTGCCATGATCGATCACCGCATGCGCGCCGAGATCGAGGCACCATTTCTGCGATTCCGGCCGCGTCGCGGTCGCAACCACGGTGAGGCCGGTGAGGCGGCGGGCGAGCTGGATCAGGATCGAGCCGACGCCGCCGGCGCCGCCGGTGATGAGAAGCGCGCGCGGATCGACACTCTTGCCCGGGACGGCGCCGAGGCGATCGAACAGCAATTCCCACGCTGTAATGGAGGTGAGGGGAAGCGCCGCGGCCTGCGCGAAGGAGAGCGATTTCGGCTTGTTGCCGACGATGCGTTCGTCCACCAGGTGGAATTCGGCATTGGTGCCCTGGCGCAGGATCGAGCCCGCGTAAAACACCTCGTCGCCCGGCTTGAACAGCGTGACCTCGGGCCCGACGGCTTCGACGATGCCGGCGGCGTCATAGCCCAAGATCTTGGTCTCGCCCTCGGGCGGCGCGGCGCGCTTGCGCACCTTGTAATCGACGGGATTGGCCGAGATCGCCTTCACGGCGACGCGGATGTCGCGTCCCTTCGGCTCTGGCTTGGCGGTCTCGAAATCGATCAACGCATCCTGATCCTCGATCGGAAGCGACTTCTTGTAGCCGACGGCCTTCATGGCTTGTCTCCATCAGATGGCGTTTTCGCCCGCGTCTTACCTGTCGCGCTGGCTCCAATTTGGCAAGTACTGTACATTCGGGGACATAGTCCCTGTTTGGATACTATTGGGAAAAACGCATGAAACGGCGCGATTTTGCCCGTCGTCCCGGCTGCTCGGTCGAGGCGACGCTGGATTTGATCGACGGCAAATGGAAGGGCGTGATCCTCTATCACCTGCAGAGCGGCACCCGGCGCTTCGGCGAATTGCGGCGCACGATGCCCGGCATCACCCAGCGCATGCTCACCAAGCAGCTTCGCGCGCTGGAGGAGGACAAGCTCGTCATCCGCAAGGTCTATGCCGAGGTGCCGCCGCGCGTGGAGTATTGCCTCTCCGAGTTAGGCGAGAGCCTGCGGCCGGTAATCGATATTCTGAAAGCCTGGGGCGAGAGCCATCAGCAGCGGCTGTCCTGCGCACCGCCGCCTGTGGTCGTGAAGAAGCCGAAGCGCGCGGCGTAGAGCTCCGGGAGC
Organism: Bradyrhizobium sp. CCBAU 51745; assembly: GCF_028128715.1. Taxonomy (NCBI): domain Bacteria; kingdom Pseudomonadati; phylum Pseudomonadota; class Alphaproteobacteria; order Hyphomicrobiales; family Nitrobacteraceae; genus Bradyrhizobium; species Bradyrhizobium sp. CCBAU 51745. Next base: position 77,158 of record NZ_LBJP01000082.1, read on the forward strand.
GGCGTGCCGCTCCCGGATGAGAGCCTCAGAACGCGACCTGCGTGCGCATCGCCACGGCGTTGAACGTCGAGCCCGTGTTCACCGAGGAGGTGGCACTTGCCTGCTTGGCGATGTCGCCATGCAGATAGTCGAGCATGAAGCGGACGTTGTTGTTGACGTACCAGTTCAGCGCCGCGGTGTAGATGGTCTGGCGTCCCCCCGCGATGCCGGCGGCGGTCGCGAGCTGATCGTTCAGATTCATCGTGCTCACGCGTCCGGCGATTTCCCAGGCACCCCAGCCGCCACCGGCCAGCGAGAAGGGATTGGCCGGCTTGATGCCGCCGTACGAGGCGCTCGCCGCATTGTAGGCTCGGCTCTCGCCGGTCAGCACGTAGCCGACCTGCGCGTAGCCGCCATCGAATTTCAGGCTCGACGCGCCGAATGGCGGCAGGCCGGTATTCGCGGTGCGGTCAACGTTGAACCAGTAATATTCGCCCTGCGCGATGAACGAGCCGTAGGTCGCGGCCGCTTCGACGCCGTAGACCTGCGCGCCTGACACATTGGCAATCGCGCCGGTCGAGATCAGCGTCGTCGGGTCGATCCGCAGTTCGGGCCGATCGCTGAGCGTCAGCGTCTGCGCCTGCGTCACCAAATTGCGCGGCGGCTGGATCAGCCATTCCGCATCGGCACCGATATGCAAGGAGTAGCCGTTGCCGCTGATCGGGTTGCCGGCAATGCGGGCGACTGCGCCATATTGCTCGCTGCTCCCGGGCGGGGAAACGCTGGAGGCCGAGTGGATCTGGCCTGTGGTCGGTCCGGTGACATAGGCACCCACCCAGAGCTTGTCATTCCACCAGCGGGTACCGACGGCGGAGCGGAAGTCACCGGCTGCGATGTTCTGCGCGATCACGCCAGCCGAGGCGCGCTCCAGGAACATGATGTCGTTGGAGCTGGTGGACTCGTCGAGCGTCCAGGCAATGTCCATGACGCCGGCTTCCACCGCCATCTTGCCGCCGAACGGCTTCAGGCCGGTGTAGCTGAGAAAGGCATTTTCGATGCCCGACGTGCCGCCGCCGGGCAGGAAGCCGACGGCGGTGGCGCCGGCCGCACCAGTGCCGCCAAAACCGTCGGACGTGCCGCCGAAATCGTAGATCAGGGAGTAGTTCCAGTCGCCGAAGAACTTGCCGACGATGCCGATACGGGCACGGCGGATGTTCTCGCCGCTGTCGAGCTTTTGCGGCACAGTTGATGCCGTGTCGGGGCGGTAATTGTACCCTCCGACATCCCAGTGCACGCGGCTCGTGATGGCAACGCAGTTCTGCTCGTCCGCGGTGCAGATGGTCGGCCGGTTGTTCGGCATCGTCACCACGACGCCTGATGGGGCCACCGGGCCCTTGACCGGAATGGCCGCGTTGGCATTGGCGAGGGCGGCTTTCGCCTCGGAGCGCGCTTCAGCCTTGGCCTCGGCCTTCGCTTCCTGCCTGGCTTTCGCCGTGGCGGCCGTGTTCGCGGCGGTCTGGCTCTGGAGCTTGTCGAGCTTCTGCTCCAGCATTTTCAACTGCTGCTTCAGGAGCGCGATCTCCTGCTCGCTGGTACTGGCCGATTGGGCCTGGGCCTGTGAAGCCGTCAGCACGCCGGCGAGACCGATCGCCGTGGCTGCTAGTCTTGTCCTGCTCATATCGTGCTCCATCCTTTGACGAACTTCCCCAAGTCGCAACGGGAGAGCCTAAGAGTGATCGATGACTGCCCCGCGACGCGCGCGCCCGGCTCTGCGGTTCCCACTGATGCCAATTCGCCGCAACCGAATCCGCCTGGCACGAGCATGCAGGATGATGCGCATCATGCCAATCCATCGTCGCGGCAGATTGTGATTTCGCACGCTGCGCTTGCAGGTGGGACACACCGGAAAGGGGCTGAATATTGCCGCCCGGCGCCCTTCTATTGGGGGGCGAACGCGCCTATATTCCGGCGTCTTTTCCAAGAGGTAGGGATGTTTCGAGCGAACTTGACCGCCGTCGTCACGGCATTGTGCATAGGCTTTTCGGCCCACTTCAATCCGGCTGCGGCGCAGGACCGTCGCGTGCCCTCGTCGCAGGCCGAGCTGCGGTTGTCCTATGCGCCGATCGTGCAGCGGGTGCAACCGGCGGTCGTCAACGTCTATGCCGCCAAGGTGGTACAGAACCGCAACCCGCTGCTGGACGACCCCATCTTCCGCCGTTTCTTCGGCGGCGGCCAGCAGCAGGAGCAGGTGCAGCGATCGCTGGGCTCGGGCGTGATCGTCGACGCCTCCGGGCTCGTCGTCACCAACGTCCACGTCATCGAAGGTGCCGACCAGGTGAAGGTGTCGCTGTCGGACAAGCGCGAGTTCGAGGCCGAGATCGTGTTGAAGGACTCCCGCAGCGATCTCGCGGTGCTGCGCCTGAAGGATGCCAAGGAAAAGTTCCCGGCGCTCGAATTCACCAATTCGGACGAGCTGATGGTCGGCGACGTCGTGATGGCGATCGGCAACCCCTTCGGCGTCGGCCAGACCGTGACCCACGGCATCATCTCGGCGCTGGCGCGCACCCAGGTCGGCATCACCGACTATCAGTTCTTCATCCAGACCGATGCTGCGATCAATCCCGGCAATTCCGGCGGCGCGCTGGTCGACATGAACGGCAGGCTCGCCGGCATCAACACCGCGATCTATTCGCGCTCCGGCGGCTCGCAGGGCATCGGCTTCGCAATTCCCGCCAATATGGTGCGCGTCGTCGTCGCCTCCGCCAAGAGCGGCGGCAAGGCGGTGAAGCGGCCATGGCTTGGCGCGAAGCTGCAGGCGGTGACGCCGGAGATCGCCGATAGTCTCGGCCTGCGTTCGCCAAGCGGTGCGCTGGTCGCGAGCGTCGTTCCCAATGGGCCCGCGGCGAAGGCCGGGTTGAAATCCTCCGACCTCATCACCGGCATCGACGGCCAGGCCGTGGACGATCCCAACGCGTTTGACTATCGCTTTGCCACTCGCCCGATCGGCGGCACGGCGCAGATCGACGTGCAGCGCGGCGGCAAGCCGATCAAGCTGACGATCGCGCTCGAGACCGCGCCCGATACCGGCCGCAATGAGCTCGTCGTCACCGCCCGCTCGCCGTTCCAGGGCGCCAAGGTCTCGACCATCACGCCTGCGGTTGCCGACGAGCTGCATCTCGACGCCGACACCGAAGGTGTCGTCATCACCGATCTCGGTGATGACTCGCCCGCCGCCCAGGTCGGCTTCCAGAAGGGCGACATCATCCTGGCCGTCAACAACCAGAAGATCGGCAAGACCGGCGACCTCGAGAAGGCGGCGGCCGTCAACCAGCGGCTCTGGCGCATCACGCTGGTGCGGGGCGGTCAGCAGATCAACGTCACGCTGGGCGGATGAGTCCGAAGCGACCACAGCAGACGCCAACTCTCTTCGCCGCGGCGGGGCTCGATCACGATGCCCCGCATCCGCTGCCTGACAGGCTGCGGCCGCGGACGCTGTCGGAGGTCGTCGGCCAGGATCACATCCTCGGGCCCGACGGCGCGCTGACGCGCATGCTGGAGACGCGCACGCTGGGATCGCTGGTGTTCTGGGGCCCGCCCGGCACCGGCAAGACCACCGTGGCGCGGCTGCTCGCGGATGCGACCGACCTGCATTTCGAGCAGATCTCCGCGGTGTTCTCCGGCGTCGCCGACCTCAAGAAGGCGTTCGATGCCGCGCGCGCCCGCCGCGAGATGGGCAAGGGCACCCTGCTGTTCGTGGACGAGGTGCACCGCTTCAACCGCGCCCAGCAGGATTCGTTTCTGCCTGTGATGGAAGACGGCACCGTGGTCATGGTCGGCGCCACCACGGAAAATCCGTCCTTCGAGCTCAACGCGGCGCTTTTGTCCCGCGCACGGGTGCTGGTGTTTCGCTCGCTCGATGCCGCCGCGATCGAAAAGCTGTTCGCGCATGCCGAGGCGGTGGAGGGCCGCAAGCTGCCGCTCGATGCGGAGGCGAGGGCGGTGCTGGTGCGCATGGCCGATGGCGACGGCCGCGCGTCGCTGACGCTCGCCGAGGAAGTCTGGCGCTCGGCGCGGGCAGATGAAATCTTCAACGCCGCGCAATTGCAGGACATCCTGCAACGGCGCGCGCCGATCTACGACAAATCGGCCGACGGCCATTACAACCTGATCTCGGCGCTGCATAAATCGGTGCGGGGCTCCGATCCCGATGCTGCGCTGTATTATCTCTGCCGCATGCTCGATGCCGGCGAGGACCCGCTGTTCCTGGCGCGCCGTGTGGTACGCATGGCGGTGGAGGACATCGGCCTTGCCGATCCGCAGGCGCTCGTCATCGCCAATGCGGCCAAGGACGCCTTCGACTTCCTCGGCCATCCCGAAGGCGAACTGGCGATCGCGCAGGCCGTGGTCTATCTCGCCACCGCGCCGAAATCGAACGCGGTCTATACGGCCTTCGGCACGGCGATGCAGGTGGCAAAACAGGCCGGCTCGCTGCTGCCGCCAAAGCACATCCTGAATTCGCCGACCAAGCTGATGAAGTCGGAAGGCTACGGCTCAGGCTACGAATACGACCACGACGCGCCCGACGCTTTTTCGGGGCAGGACTACTTCCCGGAGGCCCTGGGACGCCAGACCTTCTACGATCCGCCTGAGCGCGGCTTCGAGCGCGAAATCAGGAAACGGCTGGATTACTGGGCCAAGCTGCGCAAGGAGCGGGGTTCGCGTTAGAGGTGGCCATTTCGCCGTGACGAAGGGCCGCTTTTAGGGTACGCAGGCAGCCATGAGCCGCCGTATCAAAAGAACCAATCAAGAGCCCCGTTCGCGCGATGAGCGCAAGGATTCGCGTCCGCATCAGTCGCGGAGCGCGAAGAAAGCGGGACCGCGTCCGGGCGGCAAGCCCAGCAAACCGCCGCGCTTTGCCGGCGAGCGCGCCGAGCGACGTCCGCCCAAAGCTGCACAGAACAAGGCTGCACAGGAAAGGCCGGCATCGGAGAAGCCTGTCGAGGCGCTGCTGCCGACCAAGGTGCAGACCGTCACGGTGACGGCCGACGAGAACAATATGCGCGTCGACCGCTTCCTCGAAGCGCGCTTTCCCGGCCTGTCATTCTCCCACATCCAGCGCGTCGTCCGCAAAGGCGAGCTACGCGTCGACGGCAAGCGCGTCGACAGCAAGGACCGGCTGGAGGAGGGCCAGAGCGTCCGCATTCCACCGTTGAAGCTCGACACACCGAAGGCCGTCGGCGAGCTCTCGGAGGCCGCGCAGAAGACGCTCAAGGCGCTGAAGGAGATGACGATCTACGAGGACGACGACGTCCTCGTGCTGAACAAGCCCGCCGGCCTTGCCGTGCAGGGCGGCTCGGGCATGACGCGCCACATCGATCAGATGCTGGAGGTGATGCGCGATGCCAAGGGGCAGAAGCCGCGCCTCGTGCATCGCATCGATCGCGAGACCTCGGGCTGTCTGCTCATCGCCAAGACGCGATTTGCTGCCTCGCATCTCACCGGCGCGTTCCGCTCGCGCTCGGCGCGCAAGGTCTATTGGGCGCTGGTGCCGGGCCTGCCGAAGCCGAAGCAGGGCCGCATCTCGACCTTCCTTGCCAAGGAGGAGAGCGAGGACGACACCATCATGCGCATCGCCCAGCATGGCGACGAGGGCGCCAGCCACGCCGTGACCTACTATGCGGTGGTCGAGACCGCCGGCAACAAGCTGACCTGGGTGTCGCTGAAGCCGGTGACAGGCCGCACCCACCAGCTTCGCGCCCACATGGCCCATATCGGCCATCCCATCGTCGGCGATCCCAAATATTTCAACATCGAGAACTGGCAGCTGCCGGGCGGCCTGCAAAACCGCCTGCATCTGCTCGCGCGCCGCATCGTGATCCCGCATCCCCGCGGCGGCGTCATCGACGCCACCGCGCCATTGCCGCCGCACATGCAGCAGTCGTGGAATTTGCTCGGGCTCGATGCCAGCCGGTTCGACCCGATCGAGAACGCACCGGAGGAGTAGGTGTTGGGTGTCGTCCCGGCGAAGGCCGGGACCCATACCGCGGAATCTATCGGTAGCGGGCGGTGCTTGTACCGGCGAGCGGATTGGGACTACCGGTCTTCGCCAAAGCCCGCTGCGGAGTATGGGTCCCGGCCTTCGCCGGGACGACACCGAGGATTGGGCTGGCGATTGCAGCCCTAGTCAATTCCGAAACTGCTCCAGAAACATCCGCAAGCTGTCATGCGGGCTCTCGACATCCATGATCAGCCAGCCCTCGGGGCCGTTGACGAGGATGAAGTTCAGCGCGACCTTGCGGCCGTGATTGTCGAAATTCGCCGCGACATAGGTCTTGTCGTATTGCTTGCGGGTGATCGCGATCGTCACAGGGCCGAGCTTCCAGTTCGGGCTCTGCACCAGGAAGTCATAGGGCTCGCTGCGCGGCGCGGACCATGCCTTGCGCAATGAGGGGTCGAAGAATTGCCGGGTCGTGGCATCGTCCCGCGGCAGGCCTCTCGACAGCTCCGGCGCGCCGTTGCCGTAATGGGCATAGACGTTGCGGATCAGCGATTCCGGGGTCCGAAAGCCGGCCCCGGCCGCGACCGGCCAAAGCCCGGCGAACAGGGCCACAATGCCCGCAAGTTCCCTCATGCCCGCCGCTCGCTTTATCGGCCACAGGTCTTACTTTAGAAGCCTAAAGCATGATCCGGGAAAGTGCGAAGCGGTTTTCCGAAAAGATCATGCTCAAACAATAACCTAAAGCGCGATGACGTTCATCCTGATCTCATCGCGCTTTAGCACCCAGCGACCGGGACCGAAAACTCACATGCGCGAATTGTTCGAAGAAGCAGCCAGCCAGCCCCCGCCGGACCCACGGGAATCGGCACGCGCCTCCGCGCGGACGCCGCTGCGCAAGCGCTTCTACAAGGAGGTCGGCGTCACCGAGACCGAGGGCGGCTTTGCCATCACGCTCGATGGCAGGCCGATCCGCACGCCGTCCGGCCGCCAGGTGGTGATCCCGGCGCGGGCGCTGGCCGATGCCGTGGCCGCGGAATGGGCCGCCCAGGGTGAGGCGATCGACCCCGTGACCATGCCGCTGACGCGGATCGCCAACAGCGTGGTCGAGGGCGTGATCGACCGCGTCGAGCTCGTCAGGGACGATCTCGCCAAATACTTCGAGACCGACCTGCTGTTCTATCGCGCCGGCCATCCCGAGGGGCTGGTCGCCCGAGAGGCCGCGCATTGGGACGGCGTGCTGTTCTGGGCCGCAGAGGCGCTGGGAGCGCATTTCATCCTCTCCGAGGGCATCATGCATGTGAGGCAGCCCGATGAGGCGCTCCGGGCTGCCCGTGCGGCGCTGCCTGGCGATCCCTGGTCCTTGGCCGCGCTCCACATGGTGACGACCCTGACCGGCTCGGCGCTGCTGGCGCTGGCGCTGGCCCATGGCGTGCGCGACGCCGACCAGGTCTGGGCCGCGGCCCATGTCGATGAGGACTGGAACATCGACCAATGGGGCGTGGATGAGGAGGCGGCCGCCCGCCGGGCCACCCGCCTCAGGGATTTCGAGGCCGCCGTCGCGGTGCTGGCGGCGGTGAACCCGCCTTGGACCTAAGGTCCTTAACGAGAGGTTTACGCCGGGGCCCTAGGGTGGGATTCGCATTCCCCGGGCCCCTGAAATGCCGACGCCGATAAGCTCGATCCTTCCGGTCAGTGCCGCCAGCCCCGTGGCTGATGCGGCAACGCCCGACCTCGTGCTCCAGGCCGGCACCGTCGTCGATGCCAGGGTCGTCAGCTTGCTCGCCGACAATTTGGTGCGGATCGCGATCGCCAACCTCTCGATGGACGTGATGTCCGAGGTGTCGCTGACCCCGGGGCAAAATCTCCAGCTCGCGGTCTCGCAGAACGACGGCACGATCAGGCTCGCCGTGGTCAACGGGGCAGGCGAGGCCAGCGCCGATCAGGTCACGCTGACGCCGACCGCAGCCTCGCTGGTCGAGAGCCCGCCGCTGGCGCCGTCGGTCAATGCGGCCCGCAACACGCTGACACCTTTGGAGCAGGTCGCCGTCACCGCTGCCTCGGCCGAGGCAGTCACAAAACAGGGCAGCCAGGCGCCGCTATTCGCCAATCTCGCATCGGTCGTATCAGGCAGCGATCTGCCGGCCGGACTGAAGCAGGCCGTGCTGGACGTGCTGGCACAGCAGACGCCACTCAACATGGCGTTGGATGGCGGCGATATCGAATCCGCGTTCCAGAAATCCGGCCTGTTTCTCGAGGCTTCGCTGGCCGCGGGCGCAACGCCGCAGCCAGGGGCCGTGCCGGACTTGAAGGCCGCGCTGCTCGTGCTGCGCCAGACACTGGCGGCGACGTCAGTCACGCCAGCGCCTGCCGCGCCACAAGTCGCAGCACAGAACACAGCACCTGCGCCTGGCACGCCGGTTGTTCTGCAGACTGCAGTCTCAGCGCTGCCGGTGGCAGGCGAAACAGCACAGGCGGTGCTTGCGTCGCCTGCTGCGGCGATTGCTCAATCTGCACAATTGCCGCGCGAGGCTGCGCAGCCCGCTGCCGTTCTGGCCGACATCGCCGGCGAAACGCCGCAGGCGGCTCTGCCTCGCACCACCATGTCGGCGGGTGTCGCCGCGAGCCTGCTGCAAGAGGTCACGCAAAGCCTGCCGCGCCTGACCGGCAACGTGCCGGGTGCGACCAAGGCCGTTCCTGACGGCCATATCTTCGAGGCAGCTACGCGCACGACGACGCCACCGCCGTTCCGCGGCGCGCTACCGGCGCAGCAACCCGTCGCTTCGCCGTCGCTCGCGCCCACCACACCGCTCGCTGCCACCGTGCATCGCCTGCTCGGCGACACCGATGCTGCGATCGCGCGGCAGACGCTGCTTCAGGTCGCTTCGCTGCCTGATCGCGCTGACGCCAGTGGCCATCGCAGCGACCCGACCGCGCCGCAGTGGAATTTCGAGATTCCGTTTGCGACCCCGCAAGGTACCGCGATGGCGCAATTCGAGATCTCGCGCGACGGCGGCAACGAAACGCCCGATCCCGCCAAGCGCGCCTGGCGCGCGCGCTTCACCATCAATGTCGAGCCATCAGGACCCGTGCACGCGCTGATCACGCTCAACGGCGACAAGACTTTTGTGCGGATGTGGGCCGAACGGCCGGCGACCGCGCAGCAGCTCCGCGCCGGCATCGGCGAGCTCAATCAGGCGCTGACCAAGGCCGAGCTCAAGCCCGGCGACATCATCGTGCGCGACGGCACGCCGCCGCTGGCCGCGCCGGCGCGCGCCGGGCATTTCCTGGATCGCGCCACATGAGCGACGAATCCAAGCTCGCGATTGCGCTGCATTACGAGAAGGGTAGTGGTGCGCCCGTCGTGGTTGCCAAGGGCAAGGGCACCATCGGCGCCAAGATCGTCGAGATCGCCAAGGCTCATGACATTCCGATCGAGGAGAACGAGATTTTGGCCGGGGCGCTCTCCAAGGTCGAGCTCGGCGACGAAATCCCGCCCGACCTCTACAAGGCCGTCGCCGAAGTTCTGGTGTTCGTGCTGCGGCTGTCGGGCCGCGCGCGCTAGCGCACAACGCCAGCGCGTCTCTCTCCACACGTCATTGCGAGCCAACGGGACCGCGCAAAGCGCGGCCCGATGACAGGCTCCGCGAAGCAATCCAGAATCTTTCTGCGGAGGGGCTCTGGATTGCTTCGCTGCGCTCGCAATGACGGTGTGTGGGGTCGCTATCCCAGCTTGAACAGCGCCTGCAAAAACTCCACGACTGCTTTCTTCGACTCCGCGGCCGTTGTCGGATTGCCGCCGACATGCGGGTTGAGCTCGACACAAGCGTCCTTGTAGGTGAAGGGCGCGTTGGTATCGCCGTTCATCAGCACGCCGCCGTCGCCCTCCTTGATATGGCAGTTGCGCACGGTCTGAGCGTTGGCTGAAACCGTCACCGCATTGACGCCGAGCAATCCGCTGTCAAAGCCGTGCGCGCTGTCAGGATATTCGGTCAGCACCACGTTGCGGCCAGCAGCCTTGAGCCGTTCGACGAAGGCCTTGCAGCTCTTCACCGGGTTATAATCATCAGGCGTGCCGTGGAAGATGCGGATCGGGCGGGCCGCGACCTCGGTGTCGGTCTGATAGGTGGTCGAGCAGTCCGGATAGAACGGGATATAGCCCGCGAACTGGAGGCCAGACTTGTTCCAGAGTTTGTTGAAGCGGTCGAGGCTCGCATAGAGCGTCGCCTGCCCTCCGCGCGAAAAACCCATCAGCACGATGCGGTCAGGATCGACGCGCGGGTGCTTGGCCAGGATTTCCAGCGAGTGGTAGATGTCGATGATCAGGTTGAGCCGGCCGAGCAGGGCCTGGTTCGGCCCTGTCACCGTCAGCCCGCGGCCGGTGAAGCCGTCGATCACGAAGGTCGAGATGCCCATGGCGTTGAATTCGTGCACCCAGGCCTCCGTGGTGGCGCTGACACCGCCCGAGCCGTGCATCAGCACCACGACCGGCATCTTGCCGGTGCCCTGTGCCACGCGGAATTCGCCGGCGACGGTCACCGGCTTCCCGGCCGCTTCATCGCCGCTCAGAAATTGCTGGTCGGAGAGGGTGAGTGACGGGATCGGGAAGATCTCGGTGCGGGCGGGGGCTTCCTTGGGAAGCGATTGAGCGCTGGCGAGCCCTGATGAAACGCAGAGTGCGATGAGCGCCACAGCGACGCGGAATGCCGTCGGCATTGATCCTCCCCTAAAGTTTTGGGGAAGTAGATCAATGCCCATGCGCGCTGTCAATTTGCGCGCGGCAGTTTCACACCTTGTCGTCCGGCTTCTTCGCCGTCAGCGCCTGATCGATCGCAAAGCCTCCGATCTCGCTCATCGCCTGCGCGATCACGTCGCCCTTGCGCGCAAAGCCGCTGGAGAGATAGTCGAACTGGGTGCGCGCCAGCCGCAGCACCTCGATCGGCACGGTCACCGCGGTCTCGTTGAAAGCATCGACCGAGGCGCGCAACGTATCGAGCTCGGTGGCGAGCTTGCCGATATGGCTCTCCGCATCCTGCATCAGGCCGAGCAGCTTGCCGCGCTCGGTGTCGAACGCGGCACGCTCGCTGGCCGCGGCGGTCGTCACCTCGGCTAGCTGCGTCCGCAGCGCGGCGATCTGGCTGACCATCGCGTCGGATGCGAGTTCAGTGGCCTCGCGCAGCTCCCCCAGGCGCTTGTTCTCTTCCTGCTGCTCGTGAAACAGCCGTTCGGCCGACATGGCCCGCTGTTTGAGTGATTCAATCAGTGCGGCCGCGCGCAGCAGCATCTCGCCGTTCCGCCCCGACACCATGCTGGCCATGCGCCGCAGGAAGTCGGTGGTCTCGGACGCGCTGTTCGCAGGCAAGGGAACGACGGTGGCGGACATGAGGTGATGCTTGCAGCCGGACGTGATGACCGCCGCCGTACCGACTGAGCTCACGCAACATTCGGCGCCTGATCGCAAGCCTGGAGCAAGCCTGAATCGGCAGGCCCGGTCAACCGGCCAGCCGCGACAAAATCACGGTCATCCCGCCGCTCGCGCGGCAGCTCAGGCGCCGTTCTGCCGGCCGATCCGCCCCAGATGGGTGAAGCCGAACCCGGCGGAATATTTCAGGCCGTAGCCCAGCGCCCGGTCGATGCCGATATGAGCGAGCCAGATCAAGCCGATGGAGAGGGTGAGGGGCGCGGCGAGGCCAAACCCCAGCGTCAGCAGCGCCACCGGCGCCATGTAGCTGTGGGCGGCGTTGTAGACCAGCGCACCGAATTTGCCGTCCACGAGGTACGCCAGGAAGCTCAGATCCGGCACCAGGAAGAGCAGGGCATAGACCCACCAGGAGCCGCCCCAGGTCGCATAGAGCGCCGTCATGGCCGCGAACAGAGCGAGCCCCTCGAGCCGCAGCAGGGCCCTGACGCCGCCGGTCACGGCGCCGGTGTCAACAGCTCTCTCGTCCATCGTGGCCTCCAGGGCAAAACTTTGGAATTCCTTGCGCTTTCACGCTACGTCAAAGCAGCCCTGCGGCGCCGAAAGCCGCTTCCCGGCCTGCAAAATGCCGTGTTAGAACGCCCAGCACTTAAGGCTTAAGAACTGGCGGGAGCAAATGAAACATATCCTGGACGCCCTTGAAGATCGTCGCGCCGGCGCCAAGCTCGGCGGCGGGGAGAAGCGCATCGAGGCGCAGCATGCCCGCGGCAAGCTGACCGCGCGCGAGCGCATCGAGCTCCTGCTCGACAAGGGATCGTTCGAGGAGTTCGACATGTTCGTCGAGCACCGCTCCACCGAGTTCGGCATGGAGAAGACCAAGGTGCCGGGCGACGGCGTCGTCACCGGCTGGGGCACCGTCAACGGCCGCAAGACCTTCGTCTTCGCCAAGGATTTTACCGTGTTCGGCGGCTCGTTGTCCGAAACGCACGCGCTGAAAATTACAAAGCTCCAGGACATGGCGATGAAGGCGAGGGCGCCCATCATCGGCCTCTATGATGCGGGCGGTGCCCGCATCCAGGAGGGCGTCGCCGCGCTTGCCGGTTACTCCTACGTGTTCCGCCGCAACGTGCTGGCCTCGGGCGTGATCCCGCAGATCTCGGTCATCATGGGCCCCTGCGCCGGCGGCGACGTCTATTCGCCTGCTATGACCGACTTCATCTTCATGGTGAAGAACACCAGCTACATGTTCGTCACCGGGCCTGATGTCGTGAAGACCGTGACCAACGAGGTCGTCACCGCTGAAGAGCTCGGCGGCGCCTCGGTGCACGCCACGCGCTCGTCGATCGCCGACGGCGCCTTCGAGAACGACGTCGAGACGCTTTTGCAGATGCGTCGCCTGATCGACTTCCTGCCTGCTAACAACAGCGACGGCGTGCCGGAATGGCCGAGCTTCGACGACATCGGCCGCGTCGACATGTCCCTGGACACGCTGATTCCCGACAATCCGAACAAGCCCTACGACATGAAGGAGCTGATCCTGAAGGTCGTGGACGAGGGCGACTTCTTCGAGATCGCGGAAGCCTTCGCCAAGAACATCGTCACCGGCTTCGGCCGCATCGCCGGCCGCACCGTCGGCTTCGTCGCCAACCAGCCGATGGTGCTGGCCGGCGTGCTCGACTCTGACGCCTCACGCAAGGCCGCGCGCTTCGTGCGCTTCTGCGACGCCTTCAACATTCCGATCGTCACCTTCGTCGACGTGCCGGGCTTCCTGCCCGGCACCGCGCAGGAATATGGCGGCCTGATCAAGCACGGCGCCAAGCTCCTGTTCGCGTACTCGCAGTGCACGGTGCCGCTCGTCACCGTCATCACCCGCAAGGCCTATGGCGGCGCCTTTGACGTCATGGCGTCCAAGGAGATCGGCGCCGACATGAACTACGCCTGGCCGACCGCCCAGATCGCCGTGATGGGCGCCAAGGGCGCGGTCGAGATCATCTTCCGCAGCGACATCGGAGACCCCGACAAGATCGCCGCCCGCACCAAGGAATACGAAGACCGCTTCCTGTCGCCTTTCATCGCCGCCGAACGCGGCTACATCGATGACGTCATCATGCCGCATTCGACGCGGAAGCGCATCGCAAGGGCGCTGGCGATGCTGAAGGACAAAAAGACGGAGATGCCGGCGAAGAAGCACGACAATTTGCCGTTGTGAGAAATGAGTAGGGTGGGTTAGGCGAAGCCGTAACCCTCCCTACAGGTTCGATCAAAATCCCATGACCGAAGACGATCCGACCGACGAAATCGCCGACATCGAAGATCGCATCGAGCGGCTCGCCGAGATCGCCGAGCGGTGCCGGAAGTACATCCTGGCGTCCAAGATCGCGATTGGCAGCGGTGCGGTGCTGCTCCTGGCCACCATTCTCGGGCTGTTTGGATTTGGTCAGACCGCTGCGCTCGGCTCGATCGCCTTGGTGCTCGGCGGCATCGTCTCGCTCGGCTCGAACATCAGCACGTTGCGGCAGACGGACGACGCGATCGGGGCTGCCGAGGCGCGCCGGTCGGCGCTGATCGGCAGCATCGATCTGCGCGTGGTGGCGGATACGCCGATGAAGCTGGTGTGACGCCCCGGGCAGGCCGTACGCATCATGCGGCGGTCTTGAGGGTCAGCTCAGACAGTTCGGCGCGGCATTCGGCTGCGAAGGTTTGAAGCTGCTCCGCCGTCCGCCGGTCGAGGATGGCTTTCGCCAGCCGCTCGGCGCGGGCAATCTGTTCTCTGAGATATGCGATGCGGGACATGGGACACCTTTCTTTCTCTGAAATGGCTTCGCGGCAATTCGTTGTGGCTGTGATGACTGTAGAGCTACCGCGACGCCATGTGTGTGCGGTCGATCACATTGCCCGGGGCCTTATCGGCCGCCGCGACATGCGCCATGCGGTCTTCCGTCCGTGAGGTCGGCCATGGGCTGTCTCCGTGCTGTCTCAGCCCTAGGACGGATGGAGACGGCGCGCTCCGACGGGGGATGCGAATTTTTTGGCCGAGCGCAGGACGGATGGAGCTTCTTTCCATCGGGGCTCTCTGCAGTGAACCTGAACGGTCGATTCAGCGGCGGTTCATATCGGCGCCGCGACACTTGTTCTGCATCACTTGATCGATGAAGCAGAGGATTAAGTCATGGAGCGCCGGAACTTTTTGAAACTTGCATTCGGTGTCGCGGCGGGAGCTGCCGCGTTCACCGCCGCCGCGCAGGCCGCGCCGCTCGCGCCGCAAGTGCTGGGGAAAGACAGCCTGCCATCGGCGAATCCGGACGCTCATCCTGCCGTCACCACCAGCGAGGAAGCAGCCCAGCTCCAGCCGGAGCAGGTGCGTTGGGGTCACGGCCACTGGCATCACCGTCACTGGGGTTGGCATCACCGTCACTGGGGCTGGCGTCACCGCCACTGGGGCTGGCGTCACCGTCATTGGGGTTGGCGCCATCGCTGGCATCGTCGCCATTGGCGTCACTGGTAACGCCGCGTCCGGAATGAAAAAGGGGATCGCAATCGCGATCCCCTTTTTGCTGTTTCGCAATTGCGAGAGATCAGAACGGACGGCAGCGGCCGGCGTACCAGCGGAAGCCATAGGGGCACACGCGCGGACGCACCACGACAACAGGCGGAGCAACCACGACCGGCGCGGGAGCCACGACGACCCGCTCCATCGGACGGCAGCCGCCATAGGGGCCGCGGTACCAGCCCGGGCCGCAACCCCCGGCGGCGCTGGCGGACTCGCTGAAGCCGACGGCCGCGCTGGCGAGCATCGCGGCGGCGAAAAGATATTTCATCTGATTTTCCTTCTGGTCTCTGGGAGCAAGTTCTTGGAAGCAAGTTCTTGGAAGCAAGTTCTTGGAAGCAAGTTCTTGGAAGCAAGTTCTTGGGACAGGGGCTTAGCGCCTGCGGCGCGCAATGAATCAACAGACACGATTCGACACATTAAAACGAGTACGTGCCGTTACGTTGCGATCCAAACCTGCCAATCATGACCTGAATGCGGCATGAACATTTTTCGCGTGCGGCTTCGCGCGACATCGATGACGCGACAGCATGATCCGGAAAAGTGTGCAGCGGTTTTCCGAAAAGATCATGCTCAAACAAAGAGCTAAAGCGCGATGACGATTCAACCCAATCTCATCGCGCTTTAGCGGCCGAGAAAGCCCAACACGAGCTCTCGGTACTTCTCCGGCGCCTCCAGGAAGACGAGGTGACCGGTGTCCGGAATAATCTCGGCGCGCGCATTCGGCATCTTCGCAGCCAACGCTTTTGCAAGCTCGGCATTCTGCCCCATCTTTGCGCGCAACGCTTCCGGCGCATTCGGCCGGCCCGGGGCGTTGTGGTCGTCGGCGCCCATGATGAACAGTGTCGGCGCGGTGATCTCAGGAATTTCGTGCGCGACCGGCTCGCGATAGATCATCTGGCCGGATGAGACGAAGGCGCGCAGCCAGCGCGGATAGTCGGGGCTGCCCTTGATGTTGAAGCGGGCGTCGATGAACGGCGTGATCGCCTCCGGCGGCAGCTTGATCGCATAATTGGTTTGGAGCTGCTTTCGGTAGCCGTCGGCGGTGAGCTTGTCCTCGGTCTCGATGATTGTCTCGGTCGGAACCGGCGGCACGTAGAGACGATAGTCTTCGAGGCCGATCGGTGCGGTCAGCACCAAATGGGCGACACGGTCCGGATAGGCGCGGGCGATGCGCACCCCTAACATGCCGCCGAGCGAATGCGCGACGATGTCGACCTTGTCGATTTTGAGGTGATCGAGCAGCGCGATGGTGTTGCGCGCCAGATTGTCGAAATGCAACTCGCCCATCGGCTTGGAGGATTTGCCGAAGCCGATCTGGTCCGGCACGACCACACGATAGCCCGCGTCGTTGAGTATCTTGATGACATCAGCCCAGTAGCTCGACGGGAAATTGCGCCCATGCAGCAGCACGACGGCGCGGCCGTTCGGCTGAGCTGGGGCGACGTCCATATAGGCCATGGCGAGCTGCTCGCCGTCATTGACAACAGGCAGCAGATGCACGGGATAGGGATAGGCAAAGCCTTCGAGCGCAATGCCGTAAGGCTCGCGCTGGGGCGCGTCGGCGGCGTGGGCGGTGGCGAAGGGGGAAGCGAGCAGGGCGGCGGCGAGAGCGGCCGGGAGAATGCGGATCATAGTAGCGCGATCAGTCCTTGCTGTTCCCGAACAGCGCCGCGAATTGTTTCTCGCCGGTGCGGGTGAAATTCACCACACGGCTGCCGGGCGTGGCATCGCGCGCGGCCCATTTCAGCTCGGCAAAGCGCTGCATCATGGCAGCCCCGAGCGTGCCGGCGAGATGGTGGCGCCGCTCGCTCCAGTCGAGGCAGGCCTTGCAGACCGGGCGGCGCGGATGGCTGAGCATGTCGGGCGAGATCTGCAAATGCTTGGCGAGGAAGCGCTCGCCTTCCGTCGTCAGCTCGATCTCCTGCTTCTTCTGCTTTACGAGGTTGCGCGACCGAAGCGAGTCCAGCATCTGCACGCCGAGATCGCCGGCGAGGTGGTCGTAGCAGATCCGAGCCCGGCGCAGCGCCGGATCCTTCGGCCCGGTGCGCACGCGCATATGGCCGGTGCGCGCGGCAAGACCGGCGAGTCCTTCGAGCACGCCGGCGACGTCGTCGTCGGTGAGGCGGTAGTAGCGGTGGCGGCCCTGCTTCTCCGGCTCGACCAGCCCGCCGGCCTCGAGCTTGGCCAGATGCGAGCTCGCGGTCTGCGGCGTGATGCCGGCCTCCTGCGCCAGCTCGCTCGCCGTGAGCGCGCGGCCGTTCATCAGCGCCGTGAGCATGTTGGCGCGGGCGGGATCGCCGACCAGCGCGGCGACCATGGCGATGTCGGGTCCTGATTTCATGCTTCGATGGTAGCCGAAGCATTGTGGTCGAGCAAGAGCGTAGCGTCTCACCAAGTCGTCATCGCGGGACCCGTAGGGTGGGCAAAGGAGCGGAGCGACGTGCCCACCAATCGTCGTTGCAAGAGACGAGGTGGGCACGCTTCGCTTTGCCCACCCTACGAGACCTGCGCTCGCAATGACAGCGCGAAAACAGGAGCCCAACATGTCCGTCACCGTCTTCATCCGCTACCAGCTCGATCCCTTCAAGCGCGCGCAGTTCGAGGACTATTCGAAGCGCTGGCTGACCATCATCCCGAAATGTGGCGGCGACCTGATCGGCTATTTCATGCCGCATGAAGGCACCAACAACATCGCCTTTGCACTGATCACTTTCGAGAGCCTCGCCGCCTACGAGGCCTATCGCGCGCGGCTGCGGCAGGATGGCGAAGGCATCGCGAACTTCCATTTCGCCGAGGACAACAAGTTCATCCTGGCGGAAGAGCGCACCTTCCTGCGCAAGGTGGTATTGGACTAGCGCCGTCCTGCGAGCGTCCCTATCTCTGCGCGGCCAACAAGGGAGAGAAACATGCATGTGACAACGGCTGACAAGCGCGCGACGTTCAGGAAGCTGCACGAGAGCGGCTGCTTCATCCTGCCCAATCCGGTCGATGTCGGCGGCGCCAAGGCGTTGCAGCATCTCGGTTTCAAGGCGATCGCCTCGTCGAGCGCGGGCTTTGCCTGGACCATCGGCAAGGCCGACAATCGCGTCACCGTGGAGGACGTCTGTCAGCATCTGGCAGCATTGAGCTCGTCCGTCGACATTCCCGTGAACGCGGATTTCGAGGGCGGTTTTGCCGTCGAGCCGGACCAGGTCGCAGAAAATGTCGAGCGTGGCGTGCGCACCGGCGTCGCCGGCCTGTCGATTGAGGATTCCACCGGCGACAAGGACAAGCCGCTCTATGATCGCGCGCTTGCGGTCGAGCGCATCAAGGCCTCGCGCAAGGCGATTGGCGACAGTGGCACGCTGCTGGTCGGCCGCTGCGAGGCTTATCTCTGGGGCGTCACCGATCTCAAGCTCGTCATCGACCGGCTCACGGCTTACGCGGATGCCGGTGCCGATTGCCTCTACGCGCCGGGCTTGAAGACGCGCGAGGACATCGCCGCTGTGGTGAAGGCCGTCGCGCCAAAGCCGTTCAACCTGTTGATCGGCGGCTCCGGCTTGTCGCTGAAGGAGGCCGAAGATCTCGGCGTGCGTCGCATCAGCGTCGGTGGCTCGCTCGCCCGCGCTGCCTGGGGCGGCTTCATGCGCGCGGCGAAGGAAATGGCGGAGAAGGGGACGTTTAGCGAACTGGCCGGCGGCTATCCCGGCGGCGAGCTCAACAAGATGTTCAGCTAGCTCCCAACGAAAGCGGCGGGACCTTTCGATCCCGCCGCTCTCTCATCCTCTCGATGTCATGCCCCGCGCAGGCGGGGCATCCAGTAGTCCGAGGCTTATCGATTCGACTTCAACCGTCTCGGAGTACTGGATCGCCCGGTCGAGCCGGGCGATGACGTTTGTGTGCTACGCGAAGACGGTCGTGCCGTTACTTCGCGCCGTCAGACGGCGTCTGCGTATCCGGCGCCGGCTTGGTCGGCGCAGCACCCGTGGTTACGCCCGGCGCGGTGTTGTTGCGCGGCGTCACGTCACGCATGCCGGGAGGGGCGGCCGGATTGGTCGACGGAGCCTGCTGCGCGGTCTGCGTGGCCGGCGTATTGCTCGCCTGGTTGCCGGTGCCGGTGTTGTTCAAGCCATAGAACACGGCGCCCAACACCAGGGCGATCGCCACCGCGAACAGCGCTATCTTGCCGCTGGAGGCGGGGCCTTCGCCAAGCTCGGGATCTGCCTGAAGGTCGGCATCCCGGCGCGCCGCGCGAAGATACTCATCGTCGGCGAGGTTCGGGCGGTACGGATCGTTGGGAAAACGGTCGTCAGCCATCGATTGGGTCTCCTCGTTGATTGCCCTCAGACAACCCTCGGCTGCGAGATTCTGTTCCGGGTTCCCTAGTGCTTTCGTCGGATGTTGCCCTCGGGCGAGGAATCGGGAACCTGTTCATGCGGGAACTCGGCGCGTAAGTTCCGCCGCAAAAGAAGGGAACACAGCGATGTGGAGCCTGCCACCGACCGATAGCGTGCTCCATTTCATGTCGTTGGTCGCCGTCGCCGCGCAAGGCATGACGGCTGCGCTTGCGGCAGGACGGCGCAGCATGGATTGGCTCGGGGTCTGCTTCCTCGGTTGCATCACCGCGCTCGGCGGCGGCACGCTACGCGATCTCTTCCTCGGCCATTATCCGCTGGCCTGGGTGCAGAACCCGATCTATCTCGCGCTCGCCGGCGGGGCGGCGTTCCTCACGATCCTGTTCGCGCGTCTCGTGCACCGGTTGAAGATCGCCTTCATCGTGCTCGATGCCATCGGTCTTGTCGTCTTCACCATGGCCGGCTGCGACATCGCCTGGCAGATGGATGCCTCGCTGCCGATCGTGATCGTTTCCGGCATGGTGACGGGCTGCGCCGGCGGCGTGCTCCGCGACGTGCTCTGCAACGACGTGCCGCTCTTGTTTCGCTCCGAGCTTTACGCGAGTGTCTCCGTGGTGACGGGGCTGTTCTATGCCACCGCGTTCGGTTTGAATCTCAACGCCGGGCTATGGACCATCCTGACCTTCGCCCTCGGCATCACTTTTCGTCTCCTCGCCGTGCGCTACAAATGGGAGATGCCGAAATTCGTGTTCACGGGAGATGAGGAGCGGTAGCTCAACGACTTCTCGCGTAGTTCAGGGCCAGCGCTCTCCACGGCGTCATGGCCGGGCTTGTCCAGGCCATCCACGACCTTACCCGCAGCACAAAGAACGCAGATGCCCGGGACAAGCGCGGGCATGACGACCACTACGGCGCCTGCCTGCGCGCCTTCGCCACCTGCGCCGGCGTCACCAGCAGGCCGGCATTGCCCCAGGAATTGCGGATGTAGTTGGTGACCGCCGCGATCTCCTCATCCGATAATTGCTTGGCATAGCCGGGCATCTCGCCGGTGTTCGGCGCGCGCGGCGTCGTCACGGTGTGGGCGCCGTCGAGAATGACGCGCAAGGTCGAGGAGGGGTTGATGGATTGCAGCAGCGCATTGCCCGGAAGCGGCGGATAGATGCGGGGCGCGCCGGAGCCGTCGGCTTCATGGCAGGCGATGCAGAATTTTGCGTAGACCGCCTGGCCCGCTTTCATCTCGGCCGCCTCGGGCGGCGCCACGATGGTCTCGCGCCGCGCCGGCGGCAGGCTCTTCAAATAGATCGCGATCGCTCGGATGTCGGCATCGCTCATCTTCGAGGCCGAGTTGACGATCACCTCGGCCATCGGCCCGCCGGCATGGCTCCTGGCGTTGCGGCCGCTCTGCAGATATTCGGTAATGTCCTCAGTGCTCCACGATTGCAGCCCGGTCCGCGCAGCGCCATCGAGGCGCGGTGCGTACCAGCCGTCGATTTCGTTGCCGGTCAGCGCCTGCGCGCTCTTGTCTGCGCCCAAAGCGTTCTTCGGCGTGTGGCAGGCGCCGCAATGACCGAGCCCGGTGACGAGATAGCCGCCCCGATTCCACGCTGCGCTCTTGTTCTGGTCCGGCTCGAACAGCCCGGGCGTGAAGAACAGCAAGTTCCAGCCGCGCATCAGGAAGCGATAGTTGAGGGGCCAGTGCAGCTCCGGCGGCTTGTTGCGGCTGATGACGGGCGCGAGGGTGCCGAGATAGGCGCGGATCGCCAGCGTGTCGTCCTTGGTCATCCGCGTGAAGTAGGGGTACGGGAAGGCTGGATAGTAGAGCGAGCCGTCCGGCGCGGTGCCATAGCGCAAGGCGCGGGTGAAATCGGCGTCGGTCCAGGCGCCAATCCCGGTGTCGCGATCAGGCGTCAGGTTCGGCGCATAGATCGCACCGAAGGGCGTGTCGATGCGTCTTCCCCCGGCGAAGGGTTTGGCGGGATCGGCGGTGTGGCAGCCCGCGCAGTCGCCGGCCTCGACCAGCGTCTTGCCGTAGGCGATCAGCTCGGGCGACGGCTCGGCGGCGAGAGCGGCCTCCGCAACCGCACTGCACAACAGCGCAACAGCCAGAATCGTCCGCATCGAAAGCCTGCTCCTGCGACCATCAGTCGAATGCCCAATCATAGCGGCGTCATGTCGTTTCGCGACAGCGGGGGTATGGTGACACAAATTGAAAATCGCCAATGTCTTTCCGGCCACGAAATTGCGTTTTTTTCCCGTCGCCGCGGAAGGGCCAGATTTGTGATGCGCTGCGTTAAATATCCGACATAGAGTGGCAGAGGTGGTCGGCGTGCCCTAGCTGAAAACAACGGGCAGGCAACGGCTTAGGCAGCCAAACGCTCAAAAGGGCGGAAGAGGACAAGAATGGGCATCAACCAGGGTCCGATCAGTCTCGATCAGAAATACACGCAAGGCACCGGCCATATCTTCACGACGGGCATCCAGGCGCTGGTCCGTCTGCCCATGGCGCAGATCAGGCGCGACCGCGCCGCCGGCCTGAACACCGCGGGCTTCATCTCCGGCTACCGCGGCTCGCCGCTCGGCGGCTACGACCAGCAGCTTTTCGCCGCGCGAAAGCACCTCGAGCAGTACAACATCAAATTCCAGCCCGGCGTGAACGAGGACTTGGCGGCGACCGCCATCTGGGGCTCACAGCAGCTCAACCTCTCGCCCGGGGCCAAATATGACGGCGTGGTCGGTATCTGGTACGGCAAGGGCCCCGGCGTCGACCGCTGCGGCGACGTCTTCCGCCACGGCAATGCCGCCGGCTCCGCCAAGAACGGCGGCGTGCTATGCCTTGCCGGCGACGACCACGGCGCCAAATCCTCCACCGTCCCGCATCAGTCCGACCACGCCTTCATCTCAGCGCTGATGCCTTATCTCTATCCTTCGAGCATCCACGAGATGATCGAGATGGGCCTGCTCGGCATCGCGATGTCGCGTTATTCCGGCTGCTGGGTCGGCATGAAGGTGATCACGGAGACGGTGGAGACCACCGCCGAGATCGACCTCACCGACGAGATGAAGCCCTTCATCATCCCCAGCGATTTCGAGCTGCCGCCCGGCGGCCTCAACCTGCGCTGGCCCGACGATCGCTTCGAGCAGGACCGGCGCCTGCAGGACTACAAGGGTTTTGCTGCGATTGCCTTCGCACGCGCCAACAAGGTCAACCGCGTCACCATGGATTCGCCGAACGCCCGTTTCGGCATCATGGCCTCGGGCAAGAGCTATGAGGACGTGCGGCAGGCGCTGCGCGAGCTCGGCATCACCGAAGAGATCGCCGCTAGAATCGGCCTTCGTCTTTACAAGATCGGCATGCCCTGGCCGCTGGAGCCGGAGGGCGTGCGCCAGTTCGCCGTCGGCTTGGAGGAGATCTTCATCGTCGAGGAACGGCGCGAGATCGTCGAGAACCAGGTCAAGCAGGAGCTGTTCAACTGGCGCGACGACGTCCGCCCGCGCATCGTCGGCAAGATGGACGAGCACGACAAGCGCTTCCTGACCTTCGCCGCCGAGCTCAGCGTCGCCTCGCTTGCGACCTCGCTCACCGAACGACTGCTTCGACTTAATCTCAACCCCGAGATTGCGGAGATGCTTCGCGCGAAAGCCGACTGGTTCAACGGCCGGCAGGCGTCCCAGATGATCCCCACGGCGCCGGTTTCTCGCACCCCATATTTCTGCTCCGGCTGCCCCCACAACACCTCCACGAAAGTCCCTGAAGGCAGCCGTGCGCTCGCCGGCATCGGCTGCCATTTCATGGCGCTGTGGATGGACCGCTCGACCGAGACCTTCACCCATATGGGCGGTGAGGGCGTGCCGTGGGTCGGTATCGCCCCCTTCACCAACGAGAACCACATATTCGCCAACCTCGGCGACGGCACCTATTTCCACTCGGGCATTCTCGCCATTCGCCAGGCGATCGCCTCCAAGGCCAACATCACCTACAAGATCCTCTACAACGACGCCGTCGCCATGACCGGCGGCCAGCGCCATGACGGCGATCTTTCGCCGGAGAAGATCATGGCCCAGCTTCACGCCGAAGGCATCCGCGAGATCTATCTGGTCTCGGAAAACCCGGACGCCTATCCCGCCGACAGCATTGCGCCCGGCGTCAGGAAATATCACCGCGACGACTTGCAGAACGTCATGAAGATGTGCCGCGAGTACAAGGGCACCTCTGCGATCGTGTTCGTGCAGACCTGCGCCGCCGAAAAGCGCCGCCGCCGCAAGCGCGGCCTGATGGAGGATCCGGCGCGCCGCGTCATGATCAACCCGGCCGTCTGCGAAGGCTGCGGCGACTGTTCGGTGCAGTCGAACTGCATCTCGGTCGAGCCGCTGGAGACCGAGTTCGGCCGTAAGCGCGCCATCAACCAGTCCGCCTGCAACAAGGACTATTCCTGCCTCAAGGGATTCTGCCCGTCCTTCGTCACCGTGGATGGCGGCAAGCCGCGCCACCGCGCGCCGGCCGAGCTCGCCGATATCGGTGAGCTGCCCGAGCCGGCTTCGCGGCCGATGCTGGACAAGCCCTACAACATCGCCGTAGGCGGTGTCGGCGGCACCGGCGTGCTCACCATCGGCGCGCTGCTCGGCATGGCCGCCCATATCGAGGGCAAGGCCTCGATGATCCTCGACATGTCCGGCCTTGCGCAGAAGGGCGGCGCGGTGCTCAGCCACGTCCGCCTGTCGGATCATCCGGCCGAGGTGACGTGCTCGCGCATCGTCACCGGCACCGCCGATGTCGTGCTCGCTGCCGACGAGGTGGTCGCGGTCGCCAAGGACACCATCTCGCTGTGCGACACCAGCCGCACCCGCGGCATTATCAACAGTCACGTCATCCCCACCGCCGATTTCGTGCTCAACCGCGACTTCAACTTCCAGACCCGCAAGCTGACCGGCCTGCTGGAGACGGCGCTGCACAAGGATTCCGTGTTCTTCGATTTCACCAGGCCGGCCGAGCAGCTGCTCGGCGATGCCATCGCCACCAACATGATGATGATGGGCTATGCCTATCAGAAGGGGCTGTTCCCGCTGTCGGCGGAAGCGATCGAGCAGGCCATCGAGGTCAACGGCGTCTCGATCAAGATGAACAAGGAAGCCTTCCGCCTCGGCCGCCTTGCCGTCGCGGACCCTGCGCGCCTCGCCGAGATGCTGAGGGGCACGGACGAGGTTGCCGCGCCCAAGACGCTGGACGCCATGCCTCTCGATGAAGTCATCGAGCATCGCGCCAAGCATCTCACCGCCTATCAGAACGGCCGCCTGGCCAAGCGCTATCGCAAGCTGGTCGATCAGGTTCGCGATGCCGCGATCAAGGGCGGATATGGCGAAGTGCTGCCGCGCGCGGTCGCGATCAACTACGCAAAACTGCTCGCCTACAAGGATGAGTACGAGGTCGCGCGCCTGTTCTCTGACGGCGCTTTCGAGCAGCAGCTCCGCGACCAGTTCGAGGGCGACTACACGTTCAGCTTCAACCTCGCCCCGCCGATTTTGGCGTCCGGCGTCGATGCGCTGGGCCGCCCGAAGAAGCGCGCCTTCGGCCCGTGGATGCTGAAGGCGTTCCGCGTGCTCGCCAAGTTCAAATTCCTGCGCGGCACCCCCTTCGACATCTTCGGCCGCAGCGCCGACCGCAAGCTCGAGCGCGACCTGATCGCAGGCTACGAGAAGGACGTCGCCACCGTGCTCGGCCTGTTGTCGCCGCTCACGCACGACACAGCCGTCGAACTCCTCTCACTGCCCGACCGCATCCGCGGCTACGGTCCGGTGAAGGAGAAGGCCGTGGCCGACGCCAAGGCCCGCTACGCCCAGCTTGCCGCCGATCTGGCGAGCCCGCCCCCGGCGCCGCGGCAGATCGCGGCGGAGTAGGAAAGTCCCGTAGTCCCGTAGGGTGGGCAAAGGCGCGCTTGCGCCGTGCCCACCATCTCTCTCGACCACGAAAAAGGCGTGGGCACGCTTCGCTTTGCCCACCCTACAATTTCCTCTTTGAAATCAACCACCGTTCTACTGTGCATGGGGTTGTTTTCGATAAGGCGCTTCGATTTCGATAAAACGAAACGTCGCTTGTGCCGTCGGGCAAAACACCTGTAGGATTTGAGCTGTCTCGTCCGTCATTGCGCCCACCCGTTGCCCTCTCGCGAGGCGGAATATTTCGGCGCTTGCCAATCCGCCCATCGCGGTTCAGAAAAAAGAGCCAATAAGAGACGCGAGCGGAGACCTCTGTTTTGACCATCAAGGGCAAGGCCTACATTGCCGGGATCTACGAACACCCGACCCGGCATGCGCCGGACAAATCCACCGCCCAGCTTCATGCCGAGGTCGCCAAAGGCGCGATCGAGGATGCCGGGATCAGCAAGGACGATGTCGACGGCTATTTCTGCGCGGGCGATGCGCCCGGCGGCGCCTGGCCGATGGTCGACTATCTCGGGCTGAACACCAAAAAGCTCCGCCATGTCGATTCCACCGAGACCGGCGGCTGCTCCTACATCATCCATCTCGGCCATGCCGCTGAAGCCATCGCGGCAGGCAAGTGCTCGATCGCGCTCATCACGCTTGCGGGCAAGCCGCGCACCGGCGCGATGCCGCCGCGCGCGGCCGGCGCGGAAGCCGATTTCGAGTCTGCTTACGGTGCGACCACGCACAATGCCTATGGCATGTGTGCCATGCGCCATATGCACGACTATGGCACCACGAGCGAACAGCTCGCCTGGATCAAGGTCGCGGCCTCCCATCATGCGCAATACAATCCGCATGCGATGCTCAAGGACGTCGTCACCGTCGAGGACGTGCTGAATTCGCCGATGATCTCCGATCCGCTGCATCGCATGGATTGCTGCGTCGTCTCCGACGGCGGCGGCGCGTTGATCGTGACCACGCCTGAAATCGCCAGGAGCCTGAAGAAGCCGCTGGTGCGCCTGATCGGCCATGGCGAGGCGATGAAGGGTCCGCGGGGCGGCAAGGATCTCGATCTCACTTACTCCGCCGGTGTCTGGTCCGGCCCGCGAGCGTTCGAGGAGGCCGGCATCACGCCGAAGGACATCAAATACGCCTCGATCTATGACAGCTTCACCATCACGGTGCTGATGCAGCTCGAGGACCTCGGCTTCTGCAGGAAGGGCGAGGGCGGCAAGTTCGTTGCCGACGGCAATCTGATCTCGGGCGTCGGCAAGCTGCCGTTCAACACCGATGGCGGCGGCCTGTGCAGCAACCACCCCGTCAATCGCGGCGGCATGACCAAGATCATCGAGGCCGTTAGGCAGCTGCGCGGCGAGGCGCATCCGAAGGTGCAGGTTCCGAATTGCGATCTCGCCATCGCCCACGGCACCGGCGGCCTCTTGGGTGTTCGCCACGCCGCCTCGACGGCCATTCTGGAGCGCGTGTGATGAGCGAAGCGAGAAAATATCCAGCGCCGGTCACGAACCCCGAGACCGCTGCGTTCTGGGACGCGGCGAAAGCGGGCAGGTTCATGATCAAGCGCTGCACCGCCTGCGGCGAAGCGCACTACTTCCCGCGCTCGATCTGCCCGTTCTGCTACTCCGACAAGACGGTGTGGGAGGAAGCCTCGGGCGAGGGCACGATCTACACCTATAGCCTGATGCGGAAATCTCCGACCGGTCCTTACGCCATCGGCTACGTCACGCTGAAGGAGGGACCGTCGGTGCAGACCAATTTCGTCGACTGCGATCTCGAGAAGCTCAAGATCGGCCAGAAGGTGAAGGTGGTGTTCAAGCCGACGGACGGGGCGCCACTGCCGTTTTTTACGCCGGTGTAGGTCCTCATCCTGAGGAGCTTGCGAAGCAAGCGCCTCGAAGGATGGCCACGACAAGAAGCGTTTCGGGCATCCTCATGGTTCGAGACGGCGCAACAGCGCCTCCTCACCATGAGGATGAGAACCACCGGGAGGAAACCAAAAAATGTCCGCCAGATACGAAGAACTCAAAGGCCTGAAAAACCTCGGCCAGAAATATGCCTACACCGACCGCGAGGTGATGCTCTACGCCTACGGCATCGGTCTCGGCGCCGACCCGATGGACGAGAACGAACTCGCCTTCGTCAACGAGGGCACGCTCACGCCGCGGCCG
Source organism: Bradyrhizobium sp. CCBAU 51745 (assembly GCF_028128715.1). Taxonomy (NCBI): domain Bacteria; kingdom Pseudomonadati; phylum Pseudomonadota; class Alphaproteobacteria; order Hyphomicrobiales; family Nitrobacteraceae; genus Bradyrhizobium; species Bradyrhizobium sp. CCBAU 51745. Next base: position 104,540 of record NZ_LBJP01000082.1, read on the forward strand.
CTGAAGGTCGTGCCGACCTTTGCCTCCGTCGCGGCCTGGGGCTCGGGCCCGGGCGAGATGAATCTCAACCGCGTCATGGTGGTTGACGGCGAGCGCGACATCACCTTCCACCAGCCGCTGCCGGTCGCCGCCAACATCACCGCCGATTCCTCCGTGCTCGAGGTCTACGACAAGGGCAAGGACAAGGGCGTCGTCATCAGCCACCAGACCGTGCTGAAGAACGAGAAGGGCGAGAAGCTCGCGACACTTGTCGCCTCGCGCTTCGCTCGCGGCGACGGCGGCTTCGGCGGGCCGAATCTCACCCAGCCCGATCCGCACAAGATCCCCTCGCGCGCGCCCGACAAGACCATCGACATCGCGACGCGCCCGGACCAGGCGCTGGTCTATCGTCTCTGCGGCGACCGCAATCCGCTGCACTCCGATCCCGAGTTCGCCAGGAAGGCCGGCTTCCCGCGCCCGATCCTGCACGGCATGTGCACCTACGGCATCACCTGCCGCGGCGTGCTGCAGACCTATGCCGACTACGATGCGTCAGCGTTCCGCCAGCACGTCGCGCGGTTCTCCTCGCCCGTCTATCCAGGCGAGACTGTCACCATGGACCTCTGGAAGGACGGCAACACGATCTCGTTCGAAGCCAAGGTGAAGTCGCGCGGGGTCACGGTGATCAAGAACGGCAAGACGGTGTTGGGTTAGCGTGCTTCGTCATTCCGGGGCAGCCCGCAGGGCTGAACCCGGAATCCAGAGGTTGTGGCGCGAGATTCCGGGTTCGCGCTTCGCGGGCCCCGGAATGACAACAAACAAGAACAGGGAGAAGCCACCATGGGACTACTCGACGGCAAGGTTGCGCTGATCACCGGCGCGGGCGGGGGGCTCGGTGAGGCCTACGCAAAGCTGTTCGCGCGGGAAGGGGCCTCGATCGTGGTCAACGATCTCGGCGGGCCCCGCGACGGCTCCGGTGCCGATAAGTCCATGGCGCAGCAGGTGGTGGACGCGATCAAGGCCGAGGGCGGCAAGGCGGTCGCCAACGGCGCCGACATCTCCACCATGGAGGGCGGCCAGTCGGTGTTCGACGACGCCATCAGGCATTTCGGCCGCGCCGATATCCTGGTGAACAACGCGGGTATCCTTCGCGACCAGACCTTTCACAAGGCCAGTGAGGCCGACTGGGACAAGGTCATCAAGGTGCATTTGAAAGGCACCTTCTGTTGCACCATGCCGGTGTTTCGCTGGATGCGGGAAAATGGCGGCGGCGTCATCGTCAACACCTCCTCGACCTCAGGCCTGATCGGCAATTTCGGTCAGACCAATTACGGCGCCGCCAAGGGCGGCATCTGGGGCCTGTCCAACGTGCTGGCGATCGAGGGTCGCAAGTACAACATCCGGATCTGGACGCTGGCGCCGGGCGCCCTGACCCGCATGACCGCAGACCTGCCCCGCTATAAGGAGAACCCAGGTGCAGCGCTGGGGCCGGACGGCATCGCGCCGGCCGTGCTATACATGGTCAGCGATTTGTCGGGCGACCAGACCGGCAAGGTGCTGGGCGTGTCCGGGCCCCGCGGCGTGCGCGAAATGCGGATGATGGAAATGGAAGGCTGGAAGCCGCCGCACTCGGGCTGGAAGGCCCAGGACATCGTCGATCACGCCAACGAGATCTTCTTCTCGGAGGAGCAGATCAAGATGGGGGCGCGGCGGTTTTAGCCACGGAAGAGACAAGGACGACGATGAAACTCACCGCCGACGCCAAGGGCACCTTCGCAATCGCGCCGACGCCGTTCCACGACGACGGCCGGATCGACGAGCGCTCGATCGACCGCCTGACCGATTTCTACGAGGAGGTCGGCTGCGACGGTGTCACGGTGCTTGGCATCCTCGGCGAGGCCCCGAAGCTCGATGCCGCCGAGGCCGAGCAGGTCGCGGTGCGCTACGTCAAGCGCGCCAGGAAGATGCAGGTGATCGTCGGCGTCTCCGCGCCGGGTTTTGCCACCATGCGCTCGCTGGCCAGGGCCTCGATGGACGCAGGCGCGGCCGGCGTCATGATCGCGCCGCCGCCCAGCTTGCGCACCGACGACCAGATCGTTGGCTATTTCAAGCAGGCGGCCGAGGCGATCGGCCCCGATGTGCCCTGGGTGCTCCAGGACTATCCGTTGACGCTCACTGTGGTGTTTACGCCCGCCGTGATCCGCAAGATCGTCATGGACAATCCGAACTGCGTGATGCTCAAGCACGAGGACTGGCCGGGTCTGGAAAAGATCACGACCCTGCGCGGCTTCCAGAAGGACGGCTCGCTCCGTCCGCTCTCGATCCTCTGCGGCAATGGCGGCACGTTCCTCGACTTTGAAATGGAGCGCGGCGCCGACGGCGCCATGACCGGCTATGCGTTCCCCGAGCTTCTGATCGACGTCGTCAACCTCTCCAAGGCCGGCAAGCGCGATGCCGCGCATGACATCTTCGACGCGCATTTGCCGCTGATCCGCTACGAGCAGCAGCCCGGCGTCGGCCTGACCGTGCGCAAATACGTGCTGCAGAAGCGCGGCATCATCGCCTCCAGCGCACAGCGCAAGCCGGGCGCGACGATGACGGCGACCGCGAAAGCGGAAGTCGACTATCTCTTGTCGCGCGTCGCCCGTTTCGACAAGCGCGCCAATCTCGGCCCGCAATCCAGTGCCGCAGGTTAGTTGAATGCCCGAGACATCAACATCGCGCCCGGCTTCGACAATCCTCCTGCTGCGTGATGGCGCCAAGGAGGTCGAAATCTTCATGATGGTCCGCCATCATCAGATCGAGTTCAACTCGGGCGCGCTGGTGTTTCCGGGCGGCAGCATCGATGCGGGCGATCAGGAAATCGTTGCCCGCGCCGATCTTTATTCGGGCGGCGAGGGCTTAAGCGAAGCTGACCGCGGTTTTCGTATCGCCGCGATCCGCGAGACGTTTGAGGAGAGCGGCATCCTGCTGGCACGGTCGAAAGGCTCGAACAGGCCTATTGATGCCAAACGCGCCGGCGAGATCGCCGAGGCGCATCGCGTCGCGCTCAACGAGCACAAGATCAGCTTCCTGAAAATCCTCGACGATAACGGCCTTCAGCTCGCGCTCGACACGCTCGTGCCTTACGCGCACTGGATCACGCCGGAGGGCATGCCCAAGCGTTTCGACACCTGGTTTTTTCTCGCGGCTGCACCGCCCGACCAGCTCGGCGCGCATGACGGGCGGGAGTCGACCGACTCGATCTGGCTGTCAGCACGCGAGGCGGTGGAGGGCGGTGAGAGCGGCCGCTTCAAGCTGCCGTTCCCGACCACGCGAAATCTGATTCGGCTGGCGAAGCAGCCAAGCGTGAGGGCTGCGCTCGATCATGCCAAGGGGATGTCGATCGTCACGGTGATGCCGGTGATGACGAAAACCGAAAGCGGGCGGCAGCTCCGCATCCCCCGCGAGGCCGGCTATGACGGCGAGGTGTTCGAGGTCGGCGCGGTCGGCTAGAACACTTCGATACCGAACGAAGTATTGGCGACCACTGATGAGCTAGGTTCCGTCCATCGCGAATGGATGGGACGGATCAGATGGACGCCAGGCAGGACACCAATATCGCCGTCGAGCTGGCGCTGCTGGTCGCGCTCGCAACCCTCTGGGGTGGCTCCTACACCTTCATCAAGCTCGGCGTCGCCACCATCCCTGCGGTCACGCTGATCGCCGCGCGCACGACGGTTGCGGGCCTGTTGCTGCTCGCGGTCATGTGGGCGAGGGGCATCAGCATGCCGACGGATGCCGCGACCTGGCAGCGCTTCGCGTTCCAGGCCGTGCTCAACAGCGTCATTCCATGGACCCTGATCGCCTGGGGCGAACGCCACGTCGATGCCGCGCTCGCCACCATCCTCAATTCGGCCGGGCCCATCTTCACCTTCCTGCTCACCGCGATCATCACCCGCCATGAGGCAACGACGCCACGAAAGCTGTTCGGCGTGGTCGCGGGTATGGCCGGCATCCTGCTGATCGTCGGCGTCGATGCGTTCCGCGAGATCGGGCGCGGCCTCGCTGCGGAGGCGGCAATCGTCGCCGCCACCATCTGCTACGCCTGCGCCGCGATCTTCGGCCGCAGCTTCAAGGGCCTCGATCCCATGGCGCCCGCCGCCGGCTCGCTGCTGGCGGGCGCGGCCGTGCTGATCCCGGCTTCGCTCCTGCTCGAGCAGCCCTGGACGCTGTCGCCGTCGCTAAGCTCCGTCCTCGCGCTGCTCGCGCTCGCGGTATTCTCGACCGCAGCCGCCTTCGCGATCTATTTCCGCCTGATCCAGACCCTCGGCTCGGTCGGCACCACCGCTCAGGCTTACCTGCGCGTCCCCATCGGAGTGGCCATCAGCGTCGCCTTCCTCGGCGAGACCCTGAGCCGGACCGCATGGATTGGCCTCGCCTGCGTCGTCCTCGGTGTCGCCGCCATGACGATCCCGGGGCGGCGGGCGGCTGTCGCTAAACCATCATGAAGAACAGCCCCTTCCGGCCCGTGGAGGCATGTTCCCCCGGAGGGGCGATACAGCGTATATTAGGGGCGTATGGAGTCCGGTTCCGTCCCAATGTCCGCCGAAACGCCACCGAATCCGCCGCCGAAGCGATCATTTTCGCTATCGATCGGCCAGATGACGTATGGCAGCTTCATCCTGGTGCTGGCGGTGATCATCGTCACCTCGACTGCGAGCGTGATCGCGATCCGGCACATCGATGCCACCTTCGCCGAACTCCAGCGGCTGCAAAGCGTCGGCGATCTCGCCGAAGACATCGACCGCCGCATGAACGATTTGCGGCTCGCCGCGCGTGACTTCGTCACCGATCCCGGCGCCGGCATCCAGTTCAAGCAGGTCGGCGAGGCCGCCTCGACGCTGAGCGACATCCTCAAGAAGACCCGGATCGAGCTCGCGCCCGAGCAGCAGGACATGATCGACGGCGTCTCCGAGCGGCTCGCGACCTATCGCAGCGGGCTGGATCGGATATCGACCCTGATCGATCGCCGCGCGCAACTGCTTGCCGGGCTGCCCCCGCTGCGCGACCAGTTCGACGCGGCGGTCTCCGAAAGCGGGGACCGTGATCTCGCCGCGCGCCTGTCGGAAGCCCAGAGCCGGATCGCGCTTGGGCTGCTCGCGCGCAATCCCTCGGCGGCCGAACAGGCCGCCCAGGGCATGCGGACGATGAACATTGCCGATGGCAAATTGAAGACGGCGGTGAACAATTACGCCGATGCCATCATCGCTGTCGCCGTGCGCGAACGGCAGATCGCCGATATCGACCGCGAGGTGCTGGGCACCGAGGGCCGGCTGATCGGGCGGGTCACCGAATTGCTGCGCGACGTCAGCGACCGCCGTGGCCATGTGCTGTCGCGCGACTTTGCCCGGACGCTGGCGGAGGCCCGCTGGCAGAGCATCGTGCTAGGCAGTATGGGCGTCTTGATCGGCATCCTCGCCGCCGTCCTCGTGGTGGGGCGCACGGTGCGGCCGCTGGCGCAGATCGCGCGCTCCATCCGCGCGCTTGCGGCTGGCGTGAAGGATACGTCGATCCCGTCGGCCGATCTCAACAACGAGATTGGCGATATCGCACGCGCGGCCGAAGTGTTCCGCCGTGCGCTGGAGGAGGCCGATACGGCCCGCGAAGCGGCGGTGCGCGCGCTCACCGAGCAGCGGCTGGCCGAAGAGAGCTACCGAAAACTGTTCGAGGGCTCGGTCGACGGCATCTACGTGACGACGCCGGCAGGCGATCTTCTCAACGCCAATCCGGCGCTGGCGCGGATGATGGGCTATGACAGTCCGCAGCACCTGATCGACAGCATCAACGACATCGCCCACACCATCTATGTCCATCCCGAGGCGCGCGCGGAATATCAACGGTTGATGCATCGCGACGGCATGGTGCGCGAGTTCGAGTATCAGGTGCGGCAGCGCAGCGGCGACATCCTCTGGCTTTCCGACAGCGCAACCGGCGTGCGGGACGAGCAGGGCACGATCGTCCGCTACGAGGGCACGCTGCGCGACATCACCGACCAGAAGCGGGCGGAAGATGCCATCGCCGAAGGCCGGCGCCTGTTGCAGCAGGTCATCGACACCGTGCCCGCGGTCATCAACGTCAAGGACCGCAATCTCCGCTACGTGCTGATGAACCGCTACATGGCCGGCATCTTCGGCATCGAGCCCGGTGATGCGCTCGGCCGCACCACCGCGGACCTGATGTCGCGCTATGGCGCTGCCAAGACCGACGAGAACGACAAGCGAGTGCTGAGCCAGCGCAAGGGGCTCGGATTCTACGAGGAGGAATACAAGGACGCCTCCGGCAACATGCGGCAATGGCTGGTCAACAAGCTGCCGCTGCTCGATGCCGAGGGCGAGATCGAGCGGATCGTCACCGTGGCGCTCGACATCGGCGAACGCAAGCGCGGCGAGCAGGAGATGCGCAAGGCCAAGGACGCCGCCGAAACCGCCTTGCGCAATCTGCGCGAGACCCAGGCCTCGCTGATCGAGGCGGAGAAGCTCGCCGCCCTCGGACGCCTGGTCGCCGGCGTCGCGCACGAGGTCAACAATCCCGTCGGCATCAGCCTGACGGTCGCCTCTGCGCTCGAGCGCAAGACCGCCATGTTCAGCGCCGAGGTCGAGCGCGGCGAGCTTCGCCGCTCGACGCTCAACGACTATCTCAACACCAGTCGCGATGCGTCCTCGCAGCTCGTCTCCAATCTGAATCGTGCGGCCGAGCTGATCCAGTCATTCAAGCAGGTCGCGGCCGATCGCAATTATTCAGACCAGCGCACCTTCGACCTCGCCGACCTCACCGAGCAGGTGGTGATGAGCCTGCGCCCGGGCCTGCGCAAGCAGAACCTGACGCTCAACGTTGAGTGCCAGCCCAATCTGACCATGAACAGCTATCCCGGCCCGTACGGCCAGGTGCTGACCAATCTGTTCCTGAATTCGGTGGCGCACGCTTTCCCCGACGGACGTCCCGGGATCATCGACATCCAGGTGCGCGAGTCCGGCAAGGACAATGTGGAGGTCATCGTCTCCGACAATGGCTGTGGCATGAGCCTCGACGTGCGGCGCCGCGCCTTTGATCCGTTTTTCACCACGCGGCGCGACCAGGGCGGTACCGGTCTCGGATTGCACATCGTCTACAGCATCGTTACCAACCGGCTCGGCGGCCGGCTCGATCTCGATTCCGAGCCTGGCGGCGGCACGCGCATCCAGATGATCTTGCCGCGCGTCGCACCACTGGAGCAGGCCGCAGAATAGTACGCGCTAGAGCCTTTCCCGTTCCGATGGAATCGGAACGGGGCTCCAGATTCTTGTTTTGACGCGTTTTCTTGACGCGAACCGGTATCCACTTCGCTCGAAAACGCTTTAATCGACGTCGACGAGCTTGTGCAGGGTCGCGCCGAAAATCAGGCTGGCCTTGCCGACCAGCGCCGTTCCCGTCATCTCCGCACGAGTATCGGTGTAGGTCCCGCTGACGCCGATGCCAACAGGGGCAGGGCCACCGAACAGCGGATTGTCATCGCCGCGCGGCGTGGTGTGTCGTTGCACCAGCACCTCGCCCTTGAACGTGTGGTCGTCCTTCACCACGTAGCGGCCGGTGTAATAGAGGTAGGCATCGCCGCCAAGGATCTTGCCGTCGCGAAAAAGAATCACGCCGCTGCCTTTCCCGACTCGACCATCGAGCAGGCTCACGTGAATCGAATAGAGGCCGTTCTTCATAACGTCCCATCGGCCGGCCACCATCGCCCAATGGCGTCACCGGTGAAGCTTTATGCCAAAGCGCAACCCCTCGCGCAACGCGGCAATTTTGCCGGCGGTGTCCTGTGCCGGCATGCGACCCGTAGTCGTCCCGGCTTGTCTGTAATGCAGATATGACGGTCTGATCATGCAGCGAGGCCAGTCGTTGCGAATCAGAGTTGGCCCGCGAAATGCATAACCATTGTTGCACTGGCCGCGGGGTGCTGGAGCAAGACGAACGTGAGCAACTGGATCAATTCCGGCGGCGAAGAGCCGCGTCTGTACGGTGCGACTACCACGATTTGTGAAATACAACGACGGCGGATCGGCCGTTCCACACGATGGCGAAGCGCGGCAAGTGTGGCTTGCGCGCTGGCGCTGATTGCCCCGCTCGGGCACGCGCGCGACCGCGGCCAGTTCGTCAACACCAGTACCGAGCTGAAGGCCTGGTTCGACAGCTTACGCAGCGGCAAGGGACCATGCTGCTCCGATGCAGACGGCTCGGCGATATCGGATTCCGATTGGGAGAGCAAGGACGGGCACTATCGTGTGCGCATCCCGCGCCTCGGCTACGTCATCGAAGGCAAGCAGCAAGAGCTGGTCTGGGTTGATGTGCCCGAGGAGGCCGTGATCTCGGAGCCCAATCGGGTTGGACGAACCATGGTGTGGCCGATCTATGGCTATATGGGCGTCACCATTCGCTGCTTTATGCCCGGTAGCATGACCTAGCTGACCGGGCGGCGCCTCGCCCGCCGCGTCAGGTATATTTCTTGTCGCGCTCGAGCAGCTCGACGGAGATGCCTTCGGGACCACGGATGAAGCAGATGCGTACGCCGGGCCGAATCGTGGTCGGCTCGCGCGTGAACGTCACGCCCTTGGCCTTGATTTCGGCAGCGACGGCGTCGATGTCCTTCACGGTGAGACCGAAATGGTCGAGGCCCTGATGCGGATGTTGAGGCGGCGGGTTGACGGCGCTGTCACCCTCCAGCGGCGCGATGAAGATCCTTGCGCCGCCGAGATTGACGTCGATTCGCCCCGGTGCGCGCACGATCTCGCCGCCGAGGATATCGCGCAGCCAGGCCGCGGTCGCTTCCGGATCGGGACTGCGCAGATGGACGTGATCCCAGGTGACGGCGAAAGGCATTTCAATTCCTCCCGATAAGGCCTTCGATGTTGCAGCGCATGTTAGCGATCCCCATCGACGATCGCCACTATGGCTCCGCCCTGAGATTTGCCACAGCGGCGGGAACCTCAATTCGTCTCGCGGATTAAACGAGGAGCGAGCAACGCATCCATGAAATCAGGGCTTGGCCGGATCGGACTGGGACCTTTCGTCGGGAACGGCGAGGAGCGGCAACGGGTCCAGGCGGCCACCAGCATTTGGTTGAAACGAGGCCTATTGTGGCTGCTGGCCGTGAGCGTGGTCGGCGCTTCCGTCTGGCTGTTGATGCCTCCCTCCGAAGGCAATGTCGTCCAAACCGAACCCGTGAAATTGGCACTGGCAAGTGACGATTCTGCTTCGCCAATTTCAGCCTCAGATACCTCGGCTCTGGAAGCCGCCGGGCTCGACCGGATGAAGATCTCGTCGCAGACCTGGCGTCGCGGCGGGCTCGGCTCGAAGGCGCTGGTGACGTTCACCGTGCGAAATGGCAACGACTATGCCGTAAAGGATCTTGAGATCGTCTGTGCGTTCATGCGGCGCGACGGCAGCCACCTGACCGACCGCAGCCGCGTTCTGGCGGATACGGTCAGCATGAAGAGCCGCAAGACTTTTGCGCGCGTTCCCGTTGGATTCGTCAACGTGAACGCCGATCAGGCGAAGTGTTCGCTGGTGACGGCGCGGCGGGCCTGAGGGGCCATTCCGCTAGCGGAAAAGTTACCGTCCTTGCCCCTTGGCCAAAAATCTTGGCGTTGCCAATTGAACCTAAGGCTGGGAGCAGGAACCAATTAGAGGATCGCCGGTTGAGGCGATGGGCCCACGCGGGGATGCGGGGCGGAGCGCGGTCAATGCCCATCTTTCGGTATTTCATGTTTGTCGGTGGAGCGCTGCTCGCATTGTTGTTTGCGGCAGATTTTGTTTGGCCGATAGCGCCGATTGCCCAAACCGTCGGCGTTGCGAGTTACGACCAGCCGCTGATCCGGATCCGGTCCGATCGCCATTTGCCTGACCGGGTCGTGCTCGACACCAACCAACCTACCGTTGCCGCGCCGATGGTGAGGACGGCTTCCGCCGCGGCGCCACAGCCGACCGCGCAGGCAGACGTGTTGGCTGACATGTCAGCCAAGGCACGGGTGCGCGAGACATTCGCTCAGCTCACGCCAGCCGATGCGGCTGCGGCCAAGAAGGCTGACGCCAATCCGCAAGCTCAGGTTGCCCAGGCCCAGACGCCCCAGGCGCCGGCGCACCCGAGGCGCAAGGTCGTCCGGGCGCGTCCGATGCCGCAGCGTGGCCAGCCGATGATGCTGGTGGCGCAGCAGCCGCATTTCGGTCTGTTCAACACCACTTGGTGAGAGCGCTTTTGACCCGTCTCGAAACGAGGCGGGAGGGCTTTTTATTGTCCGGCCTCTCTGCTAATTCGAACCGAACCGAACGTCGTCGGTGTGCTGGCCTGCCAGCATACGACCGCGGCGCTTCGGCTGGTGGCCCAATACCTGGGGTCAGGCGCTCGTAGCTCAGCTGGATAGAGCATCGGATTTCGATTCCGAGGGTCGGAGGTTCGAATCCTTCCGAGCGCGCCAGGCCGGGCCGTCAGCTGCGGATAATTTCCGGAACAGGGACCGCGTCATCACAGGGAAGCCGCCTGCGTTCATGGATAGGCGTTGCGTCTGGAAGACCGTGAACAGGGCCTGGTATGCGGCGGCGCGCTTGATGATGACTGCGCCATCCGCTGCGCGTTAAAAGGCCTGGAGCCGGGTTTGCCGGGCCCGCGCCAGTGTGTCCGAGGGCGCTTCGTGGAAGGTCGCGCGATAGGCCGCGGCAAACTCGCCGAGGTGATGGAAGCCCTGGGCGCGCGCGCACGAGGCGATTGAGGTGCCCCCGCTTCTGAGGAGTTGTGTGCGGGTGGCCCAAAGCCGCTTGAGGCGGATGTATTGATGCAGGCTCATGCCGCGCACCTTGGCCACGGCGCCCCCGAGCGTGCGGACCGAGACGCCGAATTCATCGGCGAGATCGGCCGTATAGATCGGAGCGGTCGGATAGGCACTGATGTAGTCGTCGATCTGCTGCACGAGCCTGGCCGACCGTGCGCCCGCTCTTGGGGCGCAGCGATCCGACAGCGGGTTCATTCGAAACAGGTCGTCGAAGGCGAGCAGGAGGCCCTCCTGAAGATGGGCGGCGGCCTCCGTGGTCTCGAACATCTGTGGCTGGACCGACGCGGTCCACAGGATGTCCTGCACAAGCTGCCGCGCGTAGGTTTGTGCGGAGGGGTCGGCAATGCGGACCCACAAGGCATCGGCATGATCGAACCAGCCGCGGTCCTGAAGCGTGGGCGAGAACATGATCAACGCGTGATGATTGATCTGGGGCTCGACGAAATGGCAATGGTGGTTGCCGCGCAGGGCGATGAAGAAGCGCGAATCGATTTCCATTCCGCTCGAACTGGCGCGCAGATCATCGCTCATGGGCAGGATCACCATGCCGCCCGGCGCGCGGTAGGTGGTCTCGAGGATGCGCGCAAACGACCTTGCGACGATGATCCGGCATGCCGGCAGGTTCACGATTGCTCGCGCTGCCGCGAAATTGGCGACGTCGAGGGGAATGCTCCGGGAATCTTCCAAGGCTTCGGCCGGTCGAAACGAGTCCACATCGGTAAACCGGGTTACCTGGAGTGCGGAGGAGGGGGCGAGAGCGTCGAAGAACATGCGTCTGGCCGGATGCTGCAATGTGACAATAAAATGAACGTCGATATGTGGCCATCCATGGCGAAACATGGCGATTCAGTAAACCGGATATCCGGCCTTAGTATTGCGGACATCATGCCGCCATCGATGTCACCGTCAACGGTCGCGGCTCATCGGCTGACCGGTGGTAAGGTCGATGAAATGGAGCCTTGTACAGGCGGGGCAGTTAAAGGATTCAAAGCTCCGGCCCTCGTGCTCCTGCCGCCTTTCGAGATGGGTTTGCACATTCATGCCCGTCTGCGGGCATCGGAAAACAATCAAATCAGCCATCAGAACAGAATGACAGCAGGGCAAATTTTATCTTTGATCTAGATCAGTTTTGGAATTGCGCCAGGCTGATCGGCCGTGGCAGTCCCGCTATCTCGCAAAAGCGAAGGGGCCCAGAGGGCCCCTGCAAATCTCACCAGCGGCGATAGCCGTAATAGCCATAATAGCGAGGGCCATAATAACGCGGGCCGTAATAGCGCGGCGGCCCATAATATCCATATCCGGGCCCGTAACCGTAATAGACGTTCGGCCGCCACCAGCAGCGTCCCCAGGCGTTGCAGACCATGCGGACCTGCTCGACGTCAGAGACCTGCGCGGTCGCAGGCGCCGGCGCAACCGGCATGGCCGACGCCGTCGACGATGCCGCAAGAGCACCGAACAGGGACGCGGCGACGAGGCCGATCTTGAGATTCATGATGTATTCCTCCGTTTACGCAACGAAGGATATCGAAGTTGTTCTGATGAAATTGTGGCGGAGCCGAAATGTAATGCTGATGAACAAATCTTCCGCTCTTCCGTCGTAGGCCCGACCATCACTTGCCGGGCCAGCTCCTCGATCATCGCCACCCTTGTTGATCCTGCGCAATTCGTCAGTGCGCCTTCGTGCCTAATCTTGCAATGGTGGCCGTCCTTCGCCGAATTCGAAGAATAGGCGCACAGATGGTTTGGAGCAGTGCAATGAACAAGATGAGGATCGACAAGGGCGACTGGCTCGTCGTGTGCGACGGACGCAAGGCGCTCATCCTGGAAAATCTCGGTGACGAGATGTTTCCGAACCTTCACACCAGGGAGGTTCGCGAGCAGGACAATCCATCCACGGCCGCGCAAGGGACCGACGCGCCTGGCAGGTTCCATGCATCCGTCGGCGGTGCCCGCAGCTCGGCGGAGCAGACCGATTGGCACGACGAAGCCGAACGCACATTCCTGCGCAGTCTGGCTGAGCGGCTCGATACCGCGCTCAGCACCGGAGAGACCTCAGGCCTGACCATGGTGGCCTCACCGCGCGCGCTGGGCATGATCCGGACCGATTATTCGGACGCTGTGCGCAGGGCGCTTCGCGGAGAGGTCGGCAAGGACCTCGTCAAGTTGCCGGTCTATGAGATCGAGAAGCAGTTGCTGCTGTCGGGTGCGGTCGGATAGGGACTGCCCGCCGGGAGAGGACGCTCGCGGCGCCCCTCAGTAGCAGGGGTGCCGGCGGCGGTCCTGACCGACATAGCCAGCCGCGCTCTGGTAGCAGTGGTTGGTCGACGGGCCGTCATAGTAGGCGAAGGTGCCCGGGGTGATACCCGGGCCATAATTGTGCAGATAGCTGATCGGGTAGGGCAGCGGATTGGCGTGATAGCGATGGTACCGGTGGTGCACCCGCGCCTCCGCGTAGCCAGGGGCAAGGACTGCCGCCGACAGGGCAGCAACAGCGGCTACAAGGGCCAACTTGCTCATCTCGATTCTCCGGAACCCGCAAATAAGTCTGTCATCTATAGCCATTTCGGGCCGCCGGGGCACCCGTCTGAAGCCTCGAAATCGGGGCAAATCCGGCAGATTCCTCGACGGGTGTGACAGAATTGCCGGTCCCAGGGGCGAACGCTGCCCATTTTTGGCCTTTTCGGGATGCTTAACGAATTCCCCACACAAGTATGGCCAAAGAGAATCCGGTTAAAGATTTCTCGCGCCGGCTCCTTTGGGGTTTTGTCTGGGGTGCTCTTCGGGGCCGGTTCGTTTCCTTGCAAGGTTTTCGTCGTCAAGCTGCCATGCGCATCACGCTCCTCAGCCTGCTGTTGCTCTTCGTCGCTGCCGCTACTCCCGCGCGGGCCCAGCTGCATATCACCCGCGACCACGGCGGCTATGTCGAGGAGTACAAGGCCAAATACAAGCGCGTCCGCGACACCGGCGAGCGCGTGATCATCGATGGCATCTGCAATTCGGCCTGCACGCTGGTTCTCGGCATCGTGCCGCTGAACAAGATCTGCGTGACGCCCAAGGCGAGCCTCGGCTTCCACCAGGCCTACTACGACAAGGCCTTCACCTTCGGCATCAAGGTCACCAGTGCGGAAGGGACGTCCGACCTGATGTCCTACTATCCGGATACGGTGAAAGACTGGATCCGCCGCAATGGCGGGCTCACCACCGACATGAAGAAGATCAAGAACGGGGTCGAACTCTGGAAGATCATCGATCCCTGTCCGGAAGAATGGTGAGCGGCTGATCTGAGCCGCCGCGTCCATCGCAGCGCAGCATCAGAAATTCGCATTGCCGCACGACCGCTCGCTCGGGCAATGAGGGGGCAATGAATCATAACCAAGATCATCTCGCTGCCCGCACAGCGCCGGTGCTGTTCGTCCTGCTCTGGAGCACCGGCTTTATCGCCACCAAATACGTCGTCGACAACGCCGATCCCTTCACCTACCTCGCCATCCGCATGGCGGTGGTGGTCGGCCTGATGGCAATCATCGCAGGCATCGCCCGACCGAAATGGCCTGATCGCGCAGGGATAGCGCACAGCGCCGTCGCCGGCGTCCTCGTCCACGGCTTCTATCTCGGCGGCACCGCGATTGCGATCGCGCATTCGATTCCGGCGGGGCTCTCCGCGCTCATCCCGGGGCTGCAGCCGATCCTGACCTCGACGATCGCCAACCGCTGGCTGGGCGAGAAGGTGACCCCGGTGCAATGGGCGGGCCTCGTGCTCGGCCTCGGCGGCGTCGGGCTGATCCTGCACAACCGCCCGATGTCCGGCGAAGCCGGGCTGGGCTGGCTCGCCTCGGTGGTTTCGCTGATCAGCATCACGCTTGGCACGCTCTACCAGCGCCGCTATTGCAACCACATCGACTGGCGTGCCGGCAATCTCGTGCAGTACGTGGCGGTGACGATCTTCTTCACGCTCGGCGCCTTTCTGTTCGAAGATCGGGTCGTGCACTGGACACGGGAGTTCGTGCTCGCATTGGCCTGGCTTGCGGTCGCGCTCTCGATCGGATCGATCGGCCTGTTGTACTGGCTGATCCGCCACGCTGCGGCGACATCGGTCGCGAGCCTGTTCTACCTGGTGCCAGCCGTGACTTCGCTGATGGCCTATCTGCTATTCGGCGAGAAGCTCGACGCGCTGGCGATCGCCGGCATGGCGATGTGCGCGGCTGCGGTGTTCGTGGTCAACCGCCGCTTCGGCGCGTAGGCGGGCTTGCCGGAATACATCCCTGACGTGCAAGGTCGATCATGTTAGGCTGACCGTATTTCAGCGGCCCGCGCACACGGTGATTTCCATGAAGACGGCAAAACGCGCATTGCTCGGCAGGTCCCTGAAGCCGGTCAGGATTGCCTGCATCAACTATGCCCGGGAGTCGATTGGCGACGGCGATATGAGGCTGCTCACCGCGGCACTGCAAAAGTGTTACGACAAACATTTCCTGCCGGTGTGGGGCTATCCGGTCGACCTCTATGTCACGCGCAAGCCGAAGGCCACCGATTGGCAATTGGTTTATTTCGACGATGCCCTGCACGAGAATATGCTCGGACGCCACGAGCTCACCTATCGCGGCCAACCGATCTCGAAGATCTTCGTCAAGGCGCTGGATGGCGAGGCGGTCAGCGTGGCGGCCTCGCACGAACTGTTTGAGATGGTGCTCGATCCCATGGCCAATCTCTGGGCCGACCAAAATCGGAACACCCAATACGCCTATGAAGTCTGCGACGCCGTGGAGGAAGACACCTTCAAGGTCGACGGTTTGCCGATGTCGAACTTCGTTTATCCGTCCTGGTTCGAGCCGTTCAGGCATCCCCGCGGCACCAAGTTCGACCACAAGGGAACGCTGAAAGCGCCGTTCTCGATGGCCGAGGGCGGCTACGTTATCAAGAAGGTCAACGGACGGAAGGTGATCAGGGCGTTCGGCTCACCTGCGAAGCGGCGACGCTTCGCGAAAGAGGACCGGCGGGGCCATCGCAGCGAGTTTCGCGATCCGAAGGGCCAGCATCACCCGGGGCGGCGCGCCGCCAAGCGGCGAGGGTAGGAGGGGCCTCCGGACGCGCCCACACCCGGAGACCCACTTTGCGCTGTGATCAGCGCTTGGCCTTCTTGGCCTTCTTTTTCGACTTGGTGGCTTTCTTCCCAGATTTCTTGGCAGCCTTTTTCGCAGACTTCTTGGCTGCTTTCTTCGAAGACTTCTTTGCAGCCTTCTTTGCAGCCTTCTTGGCTTTCTTCTTCGAAGCCTTCTTGGGCGCGGCTTTCTTCGCGACCTTCTTGGCGGCCTTCTTCACCTTCTTGACGGCGCTGACGGCGGCGTCCTTGGTTGCTTCCACGGCGGTGGTCATCGTCTCCATCACCTGCGCGGTGATCGGCTTGTCGTCGTCCATATCGTGTCCCCCACGGTTTGCATGGAACGATGACGATAGCGGGTTTCACGATTGTGTCAAAGCAACGCTCAACCTTTGCGGATCTTTGCGTAGGCGGCGAGCGCTCGCTCGCGTGCCCTGGCATGATCGATGAGCGGTTGTGGATAGGTCTTTCCGAGCGTAACGCCTGCGCTCGCAAGCTCAATTGGTGTGGCCTGCCACGGCTGATGGATCAGCTTTGCCGGCATGTCCTTCAGCTCCGGCAGCCAGCGCCGGACATAGGCTCCCTCAGGATCGAACTTCTCACCTTGGAGCACCGGATTGAACACGCGGAAATAAGGTGCGGCATCGGCGCCGCAGCCGGCGACCCATTGCCAATTGGCCGGATTGCTGCCGGCGTCCGCGTCGACCAGCGTGTCCCAGAACCAGGCTTCGCCATCGCGCCAATCGATCAGCAGGTGCTTGACCAGGAACGATGCGACCACCATCCGGACCCGGTTGTGCATCACGCCGGTGTGCCAGAGCTCGCGCATGCCGGCATCGACGATGGGGTAGCCGGTGCGGCCGCGCTGCCAGGCGGCGAACGCCTTCTTGTCAGCCTTCCAGGGGAAATCGTCGAAGTTGGTTTGGAGGTTCTCGGTGGCGAGATTCGGATGGTCGTGGAGCAGGTGGCGGCAGAACTCGCGCCAACCCAGCTCACTCAGGAACTTGTCGATGCCTGAGCCAATCCGCGGATTCGCCGCCGCGGCAAAGCGCGCCGCGTGCCAGATTTGGCGCGGGCTAAGCTCGCCAAACCGCAAATGCGGTGACAGGCCTGAGGTGCTCTGGCGATCGGGGCGGTCGCGGTCGCCGGCATAAGTGTGCACGGTGTGCTTGAGGAAGTCGCGCAGACGCGTCCGGGCTGATGCCTCGCCCGGCGTCCAGCTCTCGCGCAGGCCACCAGCCCAGTCGGGCTTGCTTGGCTCGAGCTGCCAGCTCTCCAGTCTGTCGCTCGCGATCTTCGGAGCCGGACGCAGCTCCTTCGGTGCGGGCAGCGGCTTGGGTGGGGCGCCGAGCGACAGCACCCGCCGCCAGAATGGCGTGAACACGCGCAAGCCCCGGCCTTCCTTGTTGCGGATCGCCGACGGCTGGACCAGCAAGTCGCCGGGAAAACTTTGCGAGTCCACGCCGAGCCTCGCCAGCGCTGTTTCGAGCTGTTTCTCGACGAGCTGATGCGGGGCCTGAGCGATCTCATTCCAATGGACGGCGCCTGCGCCAGTCTCCCGCACCACTTCGGGGATCACCCAGGCCGCCGATCCCTTGCGCAGGACCAGCGATCCGCCGTGCGCTGCAATGTCGGCGCCGAGCGCGCGCAGCGATTGGGCCAGCCACCAGCGCGCCGCGCCGCCAAGGGCCCGTCCGGCCGCTTCGTCGAGCACATAAAGGCAAATCACGGGCGCGCCGGATCTGGCGGCGGCGTGCAGGGCGGGGTGATCGGACAGTCGAAGGTCGTCGCGGAGCCAGACGATGACAGGCGGGGGGCTTGGCGGGGGCAGGTGCGTCCTCGTTTACGCTTTGGAAAGTATGCCGCGGGAGGTGGTGTGAACCAGCGTTAATGGGGCCGTAAGCGGATTGCATGAATATGCAGGAATTCCGGGGGTAGTTCCATTCATGACCAACTCGTTAACGGTGAAGTTCTTGCCTCGGTTCAAGCTGGGGACCAAGGCCGTCCTGTGCGCGGTCCTGCTGATTGCGATGAATACCGCATTGGTGGTCGGCGCCGGCTACTGGTCTCTTACCTCCGCCTTCAACGATCGCGCGTTGCGCGACATCGAGGTCAGCCTGCGCACGCTGGCGCTGGCCTTCGCCGAGGTCGTTCCTGACGCCAGGATCACCATGCGCGATGGTGCGGTGGCGCGCGCCGAGATCGCCAAGATGCCCGAGTTCAAAGATCACGCCATCGTCGATCGTGCGGTGTCCTATGTCGGGGGCAATGCGACCCTGTTCGTGTTCGACGATGCGAGCGGGCAGTTCGTCCGCCGCTCGACCAACGTGAAAAAGGAGAACGGCGACCGTGCCGTTGGCACCCAGCTTGCCGCCGACCATCCGGCACAAGCAGGCCTGCGCCGTGGCGAGGCTTATAAGGGGCCGGCCACGCTGTTCGGCAAGTCCTTCATGACGGCTTATTTCCCGATTTCGGATGCGACTGGCAAAATCGTCGGCATTCTCTATGTCGGCATCCCCATGGCGCAGTACGAGACCATGCTGTCTCAGGCCATCGCGAGCATGGCAATTGCGGCCGGCATCGCCGCGCTGCTGGTCCTGGTGCTGACCATGCTGGTCGTCCGCCGCGTCACCCGGCCACTGAGCTCGGTCACCCGTTCGCTGACGGCTCTCGCCAATGGCAAGAGCGATGTCGCGCTCGATTGCGAGGACCGTGCCGACGAGATCGGCGAGATCGCGCGCACCGTTGCGGTGTTCAAGAGCAATTCGCTGGAGCGGGCGCGGATGCGCAGCGAACAGGCGGAAGCCGCGACGGCGGCAGCCGAGCAGCGCAAGGCCGACCTTCGCAACTTCGTTGCTGAATTCCGCAGCGGCGTCGGTGGCATGCTCGACAAGGTCCTGCGTTCCTCCGGCGAGTTCGAGCGCGTGGCGCGGCAATTGACCGACACCGCGCGCTCCACCGCTGATCTGTCGGCGAAATCGGCCGGCGCATCCGAGCAGGCCTCCGACCACGTCCGAGCGGCGGCATCGGCCTCCGACGAGCTCTCGCAGTCGATCTCCGAGATCACAAAAAGGGTACAGGAATCCAACGCGATCTCCGCCGAGGCGGTGCAGCAGGCCGAGGCCACCGATCAGCGCATCGCGCAGCTCTCGGAAGCAGGCGCGCGCATCGGCGACGTCGTCAAGCTCATCACCTCGATCGCCGAGCAGACCAATTTGCTGGCGCTGAACGCCACCATCGAGGCGGCGCGCGCGGGCGATGCGGGCCGTGGCTTTGCGGTGGTGGCCCAGGAGGTCAAGACGCTCGCGGGCCAGACCGCGAAGGCGACCGACGAGATCTCGACCCAGATCGCGAGCATGCAGCTTGCGACCGAGGAGTCGGTGACCGCCATCAAGGCGATCACCGAGACCATCGAGCGCATCAGCGGCATCGCGGGCTCGATCTCGGCTGCGGTCGAGCAGCAGCGCAGCGCCACGCACAATATCGCGGCCAGCGTTCGCGCGGCGGCCTCGGGCACCGCCGACGTGGCCGTCAATGTCCGTCAGGCCGCCGAAGGCGCGAGCGAGACGGGCGAAACCTCGAGCCGGATGTTTGCCTCCGCCCAGGCATTGTCGGGCGAGAGCCGGAGCCTGAAGGCCGAGGTCGACAGCTTCCTCGATCGCGTGCAAGCGGCTTGATGAGCGAGGCGGGCCGAAACCATCGGCCCGCTGTGACGTAGCTGACGGCAAGATGTGACTGCCTGCGCCTTGCGGGCAGGGGAGGCCGCCAGTGAACCGCATCGCCGTGCTTTATGTCGCAACCCTTGTCGTGCTGACCGGGCTGGATTTCCTGTTCCTTGGTCTGATCGCCAAGGGCTTTTTCACCGCGGAAGTTGGCGACATGCTGGGTGAGCTGAAGCCTTTGCCGGCGATCCTGTTCTACCTGCTCTATGTCGGCGGCGTTCTGATCTTTGTCAGCGGCTCTGCGGATGCGACCTGGCAATCGACGCTGCTCTATGGCGCGCTGTTCGGCCTGTTTTGTTATGCGACGTTCGATCTCACCGCGCTGGCACTGCTCAAGCATTGGAGCTGGCCGGTCGCGTTCGTCGACATCGGCTGGGGCGCGGTGGTGACCGCGGTCTCGTCGACCGCGGGTCTGTTGCTGACGGATCGTTTTACTTGATGGCGTCATTCCGGGACGGTCCGCAGGACCGAGCTCAGGTGCGCGCTTGCGCACCGGAGAATCTCGAGATCCCGGGTTCGATGCTTCGCATCGCCCCGGGATGACGATTGGTTATTTCGGCTGCGGCACGATGCGGATGTAGGGCTTCGGTTCCTTCCAGCCCTGCGGATAGATCGTCTTGGCCTCGTCGTTGGAGACCGAGCCCGCGATGATGACGTCCTCGCCCTGCGACCAGTCGGCCGGCGTTGCGACGCGATGCTTGGCGGTGAGCTGGAGCGAGTCGATCACGCGCAGGATCTCCTGGAAATTCCGGCCGGTGGTCATCGGATAGACCAGCACCAGCTTGATCTTCTTGTCCGGCCCGATGATGAAGACGTTGCGGACGGTCTGGTTGTCGGCGGGCGTGCGGGTGAGGGGATCGCCCGAGGTCGAGGCCGGCAGCATCTCGTAGAGCTTCGAGACGTTGAAGTCGGTGTCGCCGATCAACGGATAGTTCGGCGCGGCGCCCTGGGTCTCCTTGATGTCTTCGGCCCATTTGGCATGGCGGTCGATCGGGTCGACCGAGAGGCCGATCAGCTTAACGCCGCGCTTGTCGAATTCCGGCTTCAGCTTGGCGAGTGCGCCGAGCTCGGTCGTGCAAACCGGCGTGAAGTCCTTGGGGTGAGAAAACAGCAGGGCCCAGCTATTACCGATCCAATCGTGGAACTTGATCTTCCCTTCAGTGGTCTCGGCTTCGAAGTCGGGGGCGGTGGTGCCGATCGGAAGTGTCATGGTTTGACCTCATCGCATTGAAATTGCTTGGAAATTACCGTCTGACCGTCAGGCCCAGTATAGGGACTTGTCGGCGCCAAGTGAACGCCAACTGAACGGCTTGAAGTAAAATGTGAATTCTTGCTCTGAAGGGCTGATTTCTCAGCACAATTTTGTTACGGCCGCACCTGCGGCGAAACATCTCCACCGGGGCTTCACGGTCTCGCTTGCCCCGATAATGCCTTTTATAACCCGCATCACGCCCGCCCGACGCTCTTACGGAACCGGAACGGTCCTCGCAGCGACTAATCGGCAACCATTGAGAAAAGTCGCGACCCCCGTATCCAATCATTAACCACCCCTTTACGCCCGCATGAAAATGCTGGTCGATCAGAAGAAATCTGGAAGTGAACTATGTCTGCCGCACTACCCAAGTCCCTTGAAGAGTCCGTTGAGTCGCCGTCGCTCGAACCGTCCTGCCGCGATACTGCGGCCCATGCCCTCACCATTGTGCGCGACGGCGTGATCACGGGGGAAGGTCCGACCACCAAGGGCCGGGTGCACTTTTCCCGCTCCATCGATGCCGATGACACCGCCTGGTGCGCGCGCATCCTGACCGCCGCCGCGGTCAACGACCAGCCGGTCAGCCGCGCCGAAGCCGAGGCGCTGTTCGAGATCAACGAGGCCGCGACCGAACGTGCCGACGGGGGCCGCTTCGACGATTTGCTGGCCAAGGCCGTCGCCCATTATGCCGCGAGCGCTTCGGGCTTGAAAGTGCCGCCGCGCAGCGTCGCGCTGGCTCAGGACACCGACATCGAGAGCTGGGCACCGTCCTATGCCTCCAAGGTCAAGAGCGAGATGTTGGAGTGGATCGCCGGTCAGATGCGCGGCAAGCGCCAGAACAACCGTCGCCTGATGGCGATGGTGGCGACGTTCCTGGGTGCCACCGCGCTGCCTCTGGCGGGCCAACTGCCAAGCGTCTTCGACATTGGAATGTAAAAGAATCTGGGCCTGTAAGAACCGAGATAGTCCCGCGCCCCTTGCGAGGCGCGAGAGCAAGCGGCGGGGTTATTTCCCCGCCGTTTTTTGTTTGCCGCTCGCCGGCTCGAGGCCCAGCGTGCGGCCGGGGAATCCGGCGGCGTCGAAATAACGCTGGCTGCCGACGCGCTGGACGTTGAGCACGGTCTCCAGACCGTTCTCGGACTTCTTCTTCGACCGCTCGACTGACTTGAACGCCTTCGGCACGACGCCGTTGGGCAGCGCCTCCGACATCACCCGGCCGACCAGGCCGCCATTCTGCGAACCGCGCAGGCCGAGCAGCTGCGCCGCCGTCATGCCGACGTCGGCATTGCTGACCGGCAGCTCGTCGACATAGCCGGCTTTGAAGTCCGGACCGATCGCAGCCATGAAGTTGTAGGTGTCGCCGCGGCTGAAGCTGCCGTGCATGCCCTGGCCCTGGCGCAGCACGGTGTCGGCCACCTGCACCGAGCAATTGGTCGGCGCCTCGCCGCATTCGCTGGCATAGGAGCGGAAGTTGACCACGATCGCCGGCGTCGGCGTCGCCGCCTTGCCGCGCAGATTGATGCTCGACAGCGGCAGGGTGCCGGGGAAGCGGCCGAGGGCGTCGTCGACGAACAGGCCGGAGACGTAGTCCTGCTCCAGCAGGGCGTTGATGGTCCTGGCCGCCAGCTTCTTGTCCTTGTTCGGCAGATAGATCAGGTCCGAGCCGCCATTGGTGGCAACGACGAGGTCGGGCTTGGTCGGGTCCTTGCCGAGCACGCCGTTGCCGGCCTTCGGATGAGCGTTGCCGGTGACGGCGGCGTTCTTGTCGTTGGGGTCGAATAGCGGCAGGTCGAGCGCCTTGGCCAGGTCGAGGGCGACGAAGCCCATCGGCAGGAAGTCCTTCGGTGTGTCGTCATAGCCGACCTTGGCCGAGGGGCTGGTCTTGCTCTCCTTGGAGATGGTCGAGAAGCCGTGGTCAGCCTGGATCATGATGTTGGTGCTCGCGGCAAGGCCGAGCTCGTCCAGCGCCTTGCGGATCTGGGCGAGGTTGTTGTCGACGTTCTTGATGCTCGCCATCGTGCTCGGTCCGTTGATGCCGGGCAGGATCTGGTTGAGGCTGTCGCCCTGATTGTGCTGGGTGCCGTCAGGGTCGCGCGACCAGAACACCAGCACGAACGGCTTGTTGCGTGCCTTGAACATCGGCAGCACCACCTTGGTGGCGACGTCGGCGAAATAGGCCTGCTGCGCGACGTTGGCGACCGTGGTGCCAGGCGTCTTGGCGTCGCCCGCCTTTGCGTTGTCGCCGCGCGACGGCGCAGCGAGGGGAAGGCTGGCCTTGGTCAGCGCCTCCTTGACCTCGTCCGACAGCGCCACGCCGTTCTTGCCGCCGGTGGCGTCATCGAACACGACCGAATGCAGGCCGGGCTTTTCGGGCTTGTCGGTGTGGTCGAACTGGTAGGTCGGACCATGCTTGCCCAGCGCGGCGGTGCTGTAGCCCTTGTCGCGGGCGATCTTCAGAATCGTCTCTTCGTTGAGATAGTCGCCCTTGAAATGCTCGTCGATGTCGCCGAGCACGGCGTCGTTCTCGATGAAGGGCACGACCGTGTCGCCGGCTGGCACCGAGGTGTAGTTGGTCCAGATCGTGTTGGAGAACACGCCGGTGTCGCCGAGATAGTGGCCGGTCGACATCGCCGAGCCGTTGGCCATGGTGAAGGTCGGGAACAGCGAATGCGAGTTCTTGAAGTTGACGCCCTTGTCGCGGACCTCGGCCATGGCCGGCGCGGTCTCGGGGGTGATCTTCAGGGCGCGCAGCCCGTCAGGAATGAACAGGATCAGGTTGCGGGGCGTGTTGTTCTCAGCGGAGGCAAAACCGCTGGACAGCAGTGTCAGCCCGGCCGACAGCAGCAGCAGTGAACGTCGCATCAAAATCTCCTAGCGGTGAGGCGGCTCGGCCGCCGATCCGCGGCCCCCGGCAATCGTTTAGTTTTGCTGTATGACGATTATGTTACAAGAGCGAGCGGGCATGCAGAAGTGATGGGGAGGGGGCAGGCATGCTGTGGCGTGGGCCCCGGCTCTGCAGCGCACCGCACCGGACGATGCTCCGCATCGCCGGGTACGCTGCGCTGCGTCCGGGGCACGAGTTTGCGTTTTGGGCGCACCTGCATCAACACCGTCATTGCGAGCGCAGCGAAGCAATTCAGAGTCTTTCCGCGGATACATCTCTGGATTGCTTCGCTGCGCTGGCAATGACGGAGTGTGTGGTGGCGGCGTCGCTCTTCAATCCGCATCTTCATCGCAGACACACTTTCGCATCCTCGCGGCTCATCTTGCCCGAGCTTTGTTTCATCGCCTTAACCCTCAATGAAAGAGGGTGCAGGGAAGGCCGGGTGCCCGACTGGCACCCGCGGTCCACTGTGCGATAGGTTGCGCTACAAGAGGCTGCACAGCGGCATACAGGTGAAGCCGAAACATCCGGCCTTCCCTGCGCAGTGGTTTGACGGCTTATGTCGTGATCTCCCCGGGGAGCGATGCACTATTGCCCCCGTCGTCTCGCAGATGACTGATGCAAGGACCCGGTCGGGTCACACGCATCACCACGAGCCTTGGCGCACAGGCTCCGGGCGCCAGGACCACACGATTTTGCCGTACGCGGACCACACCGGTCGTTTGCGCGATGTCTTCGCTCACGGTTGCCCGCCCTGCAAAGCCTGATCGCGCCGATGTGGCCCACGCCCACCGCCGTCCGGCCCGCGTCGTGACGATCGCGATACGCCCCTCTTCCATGGGCCGGGTTGCCTCGACATATACGCCATTTCCGAATTTCGGTAAAGTTGAATATTTTTAGGCGAGCGGATTGACCGGCATTTTGGGTGTTTTGCCCGACAGCCAACGCAAGATCTTGTCGCCCCTTCGTAGGGTGGATTAGCCGAAGGCGTAATCCACCACTGTCCTCTTCGCGGTGACAAACGCGGTGGATTACGCCGTCGACTGGGCTTCGCGCAGCCGTCGTCTAATCCACCCTACGAGACCACCGGGGTCCCATTAATCGCGTGCCTTAACCAATAATTAATTATAGGTTTGCGGGCAGGTGATGGACCGGCCTAGCGTTGCGATGGGGAGCAGTCTCGCGAAGCCAAACGAGTGTGGTGCGTATCATGATGTCCAGATCATATGGGGCCTTGTTCGCCTCGTTCAGCGCAGCCGCGCTGCTTCTCAGCTCCAGCGAAAGCTTTGCACGACCGGGCGGCGCCGCGCCGCACGGCATGGTGACCGCCGCGCCGGCAGTGCGCCCGCCGATCGCGCCGGGCGCGCGGTTCCATGGCCACGGCCATCGCTTCAACAATCCCTGGGTTTACTGGCCCGGTGGCGGCGCTTTCTACAGCGACGGAGCCGGCTACAGCGAGCCGTTCGCTTACGCCGACCAGCCCGCCACCAACGATGTTCGCTATACCTACACCTACGACGTTCCCTGGGACTGGGCGCATCGCTTCCCGCCGAACGTCGTGCCGTCCGACCGGCCCTATGTGTCGAGCTGCCCAACGGAGCAGGTGACGGTGCCGGGCCGCGGTGGTGCCGAGCACACGGTCAACATCACGCGCTGCTACTGAGCAGCGCGCCGCATTTCACGGCTTGCTACAAAATGCCTACGGCGGCCGCCTGGTCGCGCTCGGACTGTTTTCGCCTGACATTGGCGAGCTCACGGCTGCAGACGACAAACGCGTTCGTTCCCGGGCGCAGCCCGAACTGACCGCAGATATCCCGATCCTCATCGGCAATGACGCGCGCGAGCTCGGCCTGCGCGGCTTCCCGGATCGTCGGCACAGAGACGAGCGTGTGAAGTCCGAGGGCCGCCACAACGGCAAGCACCAACGCGGCCGCGATGCCGAGGCGCTCCGTGTCATCGCCCGTATGCTGGGAAGAGGGGATCTTGGTTCTGGCTTCGCTCATGAAATCCTCTCGATGAAATAGCGCTGGTCAAGAAATGTCGTTCGAGCCGTGCGGCAAAATTGGCGGATGCAACACGCATACACGCTGCGCCACAGCGGCGACGTGAACCAGATTACAAATTCCAGGACGGCACGTGCCTAAATCAAGATCGGGACTAGCCCAGTTCAAAGCTGGTTACGCCGAACACGCGGTCAAGCCGCAGTGACGGGATCGGTCCAGTGTACATTCGCGCCGTTTCGAATGTCGGCTTCAGCCCAAGGCATTCCGCAAGCGCAACAGCATCGCGGTTCATCGCGGGGATGTCGAGCACAAATTCGTTGCAGCCGGGGCTCGCCAGCAAGGCCTGCGCAACCGCTTCCGCCGCGGCACGGTCATCGGCTACCAGCGGGCCGATCTTGTGGCCGGTCCGGCAGGGGCGGATCACGCCCCACGCGGCAAGCTTGCCGTCGCGCAGCAGTGCGCGGCCGACGTGTCCTGGCGTATCGATCCAGGCGCGCAAGAACGCCGCGCGCGGGGCAGGGAAGACGGTGGCGTCGTCAGCTTGTACAAGCGCAAATGGGATCGTATCGAGCGCAACAATCTCGGCGGGTGGCTTTGGCGGCGATGCAACGATGCCGCCATAGCGCATATTGGCGTAAGCGAACTGGAAGCCTGACTTCTTGTAGTTGTCCTGCTGCGCCACGACGCCGTCGAGCCCGATGACCCGCGCGCCCGCATGCGCGATCGCGGCGTTCCAGATACGTAGGCCGTAGCCTCTGCCACGAAAGCCTGCGCGCACGATGTAGAAGCCGAGGAAGGCGAAGCGTTCGTCATAAGTGACGCAGGACACGGTCGCGACCGGCTCGCCGTCGATCTCGCCGACGAAGAAGCCTTTTGCGTCTGATATCGCGAAGCAGGCGGCGTCTCGCAGGCCGGGATTCCACCCTTCCGCCGCGGCCCAGTCGATGGCGATGGAGATCTCCTCAGGGCGCAGATTGCGGATCTGCAAATCACTCATGTCGTGGTGCCTCGTGACGATGGGCTTATTAGCAAGTCTGGCTTGCGGGCCAGTCTGGCTGTAGAAGGCCAGACGATAGGCTGAGCCATAGCAGCCTGAATTTGGGTTCGCCTCTACATTATCACAGGGATGATCAGTCATGGGAGCAGAGAAGGTCGCGCTCGTCACCGCAGGCGGCAGCGGCATGGGAGCAGGAGCCGCGCAGCGGCTTGCCGCCGACGGTTTTCACGTCGCGATCCTGTCGTCCTCCGGCAAGGGCGAGGCACTCGCAGCCGAGCTCGGCGGGCTTGGTGTGACCGGCTCGAATAAGTCGAATGACGATCTGAAGCGGCTCGTCGATGGGGCGCTGGCGAAGTGGGGACGCATCGACGTGCTGGTCAACAGCGCCGGCCACGGCCCGCGCGCCGCCATCACGGAGATCACCGACGAGCAGTGGCACATCGGTCTCGACACCTATCTGCTCAACGTGATCCGTCCTGTCAGGCTGGTGACGCCGGTGATGCAGGCGCAGAAGGGCGGCGCCATCATCAATATCTCGACCGCCTGGGCGTTCGAGCCGAGCGCGATGTTTCCGACCTCGGCCGTGTTCCGCGCGGGTCTTGCCGCTTTCACGAAGATCTTCACCGACACCCATGCGGCTGACAATATCCGCATGAACAACGTGCTGCCGGGCTGGATCGACAGCCTGCCGCAGACGGATTCGCGTCGCGACAGCGTGCCGCTGAAGCGTTACGGCAAGGTCGAGGAGATCGCGGCGACCGTCTCGTTCCTGGCGTCAGAGGGCGCGGCCTACATCACCGGCCAGAACATCCGTGTCGACGGCGGGCTGACCCGCTCGGTCTGAGGCAGGAGCTCAGGCGTGCGCCACCAGTCTCGCCAGCGCAGGCAGGATCTTGTAGCGGGCGATCTCGTGCGGATAGTCGCCGCGATTGGCGAGCAGCACGATGCCGATCCGGTGCGCCGGCACGAGGCCGATATAGCCCGATGCGTTGTTGAGGCCGCCCGGCTTGTCGACGATGGTGACGCCGGGCAGGTGGACGGTCTCCCAGGCCATGGCCTGGCCGAAGGTCGCCTGCTCGTATCTCTGGTCGACGTGGAAGGCTTCGCGCTGTGTCATGCGCAAAGCCTCCCGCAGACGCGGGTCGATGCTGCGGCCGTCGACACAGGCCGCGACGAATGTCGCGAGATCGCGCGCGGACGAGAACATCTGGCCCGTGCCGGGGAAGTCGAAATAACTCTGCTGGCCTCCGATCGGGCCGATCGCGCTGCCCTGGTCGGAATAGCCCTGCACGACGCGCCGCATTATGGCCTCATCCATGACCGCGCAGTTGTCCGGTCCTCGTTCGGGAACGGATGTTGCGCGCATGCCGAGCGGCTTGAGCACGCGGCTTTCGATCAGTCCGGCGATCGGCGTGCGATAGCAGCGCTCGAGCACGAGCTGAAGCAGGACGTAGCCGGCGTGGCTGTAGATGCGCTGCTTGCCCGGCGCGACGCCCGCGGGCGGCGCGAAGGCGTTGAGCATCGCGATGAACTGCTCCTGCGAATAGGACTCGTTGGGCCAGGGCGGGTGATCGGTCGGCAGCAGCAGTCCTGACGTGTGCGTGGCGAGCTCGCCGACTGTGACGTTGCGGATATAGTCACCGCTGAGTTCCGGCAGATATTTCGGCACGGGATCGTCGAGCCTGAGCTCGCCGCGCAGCGTGCCTGCTGCCACCAGCGCGGCCTCGAACGGCTTTCGCAACGAGGCGAGGTTGAACTGCGTGTCCGGCGTCACGGGCCGCCTGGTGGCGGCGTCGGCAAGGCCGTAGCTGAAGAATTCGACATGGCGGCCGGCATAGAGCGCGGCGGTGAGGCCGCCCGGGTGATCCGGCGTCGCGGTGGGCGCGAGCTCGGCAGCGACGATGTCGCGGATCTGGGCGATCATGTCGGAATCCGCCAAGGCACGGCGCGGCCTCGCCAGCGCGACCGCCAGGGGAACCAGCGCGGCGCGGGCGAGAGATCGCCGGGTGATGTAAGGGGAGATGGCAGCAGGCGGCACGTGCTCGGTCTGATCATGCGGTGCGCCCCCGAATGTTGTTCTAGCGGGGAGGGCTGCGCATCCCAATTCACGATTGCGCGTGCAGGTTCCGCTTCGGGCTACAACAAATACTTAGCTTCTGAGCTAACAATCATTGACGCCCGCTCGCGATGCGGTTATAGTTAGCTTCATGGCTAACCAATTAACCCAGCTCGACCAGGTCTTCGCGGCGCTCGCCGATCCGACGCGGCGCGCGATCGTGATGCGGCTTTGCGCCGGCGAGGCCTCGGTCGGCGAACTCGCCGAGCCGTTCGACATGGCGCTGCCGAGCTTCATGAAGCACATCCACGTGCTGGAGCTGAGCGGCCTCGTGCAGTCGGAGAAGTCCGGCCGCGTGCGCACCTGCCGCCTCAGTCCCGAGGCGCTGGTCGGTGCGGAAGACTGGTTCCAGCACCAGCGCGCGATCTGGGAGGCGCGGCTCGACCGCTTCGAGGCCTATGTGATGAAGCTCAAGAGGGAGAGGGCGGCCGCCAAGCGGCCGGCCAAGACAACAGAGAAGACAACCAACAAGCCAAGCAAACGGAAAGGTGCTGAGTAATGTCGTATTCTGCCAACGCTGCCCTGTCGCAATGGTCGCTCGACCGAGAGATCGTGATGTCGCGCGTGATCGACGCGCCGCGCGATCTGGTGTTCGAGGCGTGGTCCGACCCGAAACATCTGCCGCAATGGTTCGGGCCGAAGGGCTTCAGCATCGAGACCTTCGAGATTGACGTGCGGGTCGGCGGCGTCTGGCGCTTCAACATGATCGGCCCCGACGGCACCGTCTATCCGAACCGGATGCGCTTCCTCCGCATCGAGCGGCCGTCCCTCCTGGAGATGCACCACGGCGACGACCAGGACGATGATCCCGGCATGTTCCGCTTCACCATCACCTTTGCCGAGCAGGCCAACGGCAAGACCGTGCTGATGATGCGGCAGCTGGCCGCGAGCACCGAACAGCGCGACGGCATGATCGGCTTCGGCGCCGTCGAATACGGCTACCAGACGCTGGACAAGCTGGCGGCCTATGTCGGCGGGCTGAAGAAATAGATGCCGACGGGATTCGGGGGCGCCCTCGAAGTGGCGTCCCCGGAATAGACCTGGAAGCGCAGGCGCCTTTGCGATTATGACAGCGCGCCCAGGCCAATTATGACAGTGGCGTCACTCAGATTTCTGTCGCCGGGAACGAAGGATTTATGACAGGATTGCTACCGTTGGATGTCAAGATGACTACGGCGGAGCGGTTCATGTTGCGGTGGCAGGCACGGTCAAATCCCCTGGCGTGGTGGTGGGGGTCCCTGACGCTGGTCAGCGCTGCGAATATTCTCGTTTGGTTCATGCTGTATCGCGAGTTCTATCCGAACGTCGCCGGCAGCGTCGGCGGCGGCTCGGATATCGGGCTGATGTTCCTGCTCTGCGCGGCCTATGTGTTCGGCTGTGCCTTCCGCTCGGTATTGCCGCGCGCGGACGTGCAGCGCATCTGCCTGTTCGACACCTGGCTGTCGAGCGTGTTTGTCGGCCGCACGGTCGCGACCGTGGCCGAAGTCTGCTTCGCCGCGCAGTGGGCGATCATCCTGCATCAGCTCGGCCGGATGACGGGCGCCGACGCCGCGGTGAACATCGCGCTGGTGATCGTGCCTGTTATCATCATCGCGGAGTGCTTCTCCTGGTACGCGGTGGTGACGACCAATTTCCTCTTCAACGCGATCGAGAACTCGCTGTGGGCGGTGACCTTCTTCCTCGCCGGCATCGCGCTGTGCCGCCTGACGCCGGAATTCCAGGGCGTGGTGCGCTGGGCGCTCATCGCGGGGATTGTCGGCATCGCCTGCTTCCTCGCCTTCCTCGTCACCGTCGACGTTCCCATGTATCTCAGCCGCTGGCGGGCCGGGCACGCCGAGGGCGGAAGATTCCTGGGCCTCCTCGAAGGCCTGCATGACGTTGCGACGCGCTGGGTGGTCACTCACGACATCGCGCATTGGAAGGGCGAGCTGACCTGGATGTTCCTGTATTTCAGCGCCGCCGTATGGTCGAGCCTCGCGCTCTGCGCGCTCTATGCCATGGAAAGCTATCTCACGCGGTATCTCGCCTGAGGGTTATTTCCCGACCAGGCTGCACTTGCTGCGGTCGAGCGGGCGGAAGGCCTGGTCGGGCGGAATGGTCGCGACCAGCTTGACGAAGTCCCACGGGCCCTTGGATTCCGCTGGCGTCTTGACCTGCACCAGATAGAGATCGTGCACCATGCGCTGGTCCTCGCGGATGCGCCCGTTCGTCGTATAGGCGTCCGACACGGGCGTCGCCTTCATCTTTGCCATCACGGTCGCGCTGTCGTCGGAATCCGTATCCTTCACGGCTTGCAGATAGTGGCGCACGGCGGAATAGACGCCGGCCTGGATCTGTGAGGGCATCGCCTTGCGGCGGGCATAGAACGCATCGGAGAACTTTCGCGCGGCCGGTGAGACGTCCTCGAAGAACGAGGTGACGATGAGATCGCCGCGCGTCGCCTTGAGGCCGACCGCCTCGATATCGACGTTCTGGAACGACATCGGCACGATCTTGATGCCTTGATCTGCAAGGCCGAACTCCTCCGCTTGCTTGATCGCGGTGGCATTGTCGCCCGCGACATTGATCGCCAGGATCTTGGCGCCCGAGGACTGCGCCTGGAGCAGGAACGACGAGTAGTCGGGCGTGCCGAGCTGGGCCTTGACGCTGCCGGCCACCTTGCCGCCGAGTGCGGCGATCCGGTCGCGCGCGGTCGCTTCGATGGAGTGGCCGAAGGCGTAGTCGCCGGTGATGAAGAACCACGGCTCCTTGCTGGTCTGCATGACGCCGGAGACGACAGCAGTTGCGGTTGAATAGGCGTCCTGGGTCCACTGCACGCTCGACGGCGCGCAGGCCTCATCGGTGAGCTGGTTGGCGCCGGCGCCGGAGATCAGGAAGATCTTTCCGTTGCCGCGCACCAGCTCCTGCACGGCGAGTGCCGCGCCGGAGCTGCCGCCATCGGCGATCGCCTGCACCCCGTCGCTGAACCATTTTCGCGCGAGCGAGGCCGCAAGATCCGGCTTGTTCTGGTGATCGGCCTGCAAGATCTCGATCGGCTTGCCGTTGATCTTGCCGCCGAACTCTTCTGCCGCCATCCGCGCCGCCTCGACCGAGCCGGGGCCCATCGCGGTCGCGAAGATGCCGTTCATGTCGGTGAGGACGCCGACGCGGACGGCGTCGCTTTTGATCTCGGCGCGGGCAGTGCCTGCCAGCGCCAATGTGATCAGCAGGATGGCAGGGGAGGGGGTGCGGATGGCGGCCATGGCGTTTCCTGATTTTATCGTTGATGAATCGGCTGCAAGGGGTCAGGCTGCCTCGGCGATGACCTTGTTGCGCAAGATTCCGATGCCGGAGATCTCGACCTCGACGGTGTCGCCGGGGCGCATCCACAAGGGCGGCGTGCGCTTGGCACCGACGCCGCCGGGCGTGCCTGTCACGATGACGTCGCCGGGGGCGAGCGGGCAGATCGTCGAGATATAGGCGATCAGCTCGGGGATGGCGGTGATCAGCAGATCCGTCGTCGTGTCCTGCACCACGGTGCCGTTGAGGCGTGTCTGCAGCGTGAGCTTCGACGGATCGGGAATCTCGTCCGTTGTCACCAGCCAGGGGCCGAAGCTGCCGCTCTCGGCAAAGGTCTTGCCGGAGAGGAACTGGCTGGTGTGGCGCTGCCAATCGCGAATGCTGCCCTCGTTATAGCAGGCATAGCCGGCGATGTGGTCGAGCGCGCCGCTCGCGGGGATGTGGCGGCCCTGCTTGCCGATGACGAGTGCGAGCTCGCCCTCGTAGTCGAAATCGTCGCTCACTTTCGGCTTCACGATCGGCTGGAGATGGCCGACCTGGCTGCAGGGGAAACGGACGAACAGCGCCGGCTTCTCGGTGACGGTGCGCCCGGTTTCGGCGACGTGGTCGCGATAGTTGAGGCCGACGCAAATAATCTTGCCGGGATCGGGAATGACGGGCGCGAAGCTGATCGCGTCGAGCGGATGATCCGGCGCGGTGGACGCAACCAGCTTTGCGGCTTCTGCGATACGGCCAGTTTCGAGCAACTGCCGCAGGGTGGTGCATCCTGCCATGCGCGTGCCGAGATCGACGACGCCGTTGTCCTTGACGGCTCCGAAGGAGGCGCGGCCGTCGGCGATGAAAGAGAGCAGCTTCATGAGGTATCCTGCGTAGGGTCAGGCCGCGGACGGCACTTGGGTTGAAGGCGCAACGGTGGCGACAAGCCGGTCGAGCTCGGCATCGTTGCGCGCGGCGCCGCGGATGTAGCGGTCGGGGCGAACGAGCGCGGCGACGATGCCGTGCTCGCGCAGCCAAGGGCCAATGCCTTCGGCATCGTCGCTGGCGAGGATGTTGATCCCTGGCGGTGAACGAGCAAAGCGCGCCGCGCTTTCGACAAGCAGCAGGTGGCTATAACCAATCCGGTCGTCGCTGCGGCTGCCGTCCTTCAGCGCGAACTGCGGGGCGAGATGTCCGGCGAGCGGCAGATCGCCAAGCGCGAGCCCGGGGCCGAGCAGGGGCTTTTTGACTTCAAGTTTGACTGGCGCATTCTTGCGCGCTTGCCCGGCGGCGAGGCCGGCTTCGATCGCCTTGGTGTTGATGACGCCGCCGAGGCGGATGGCGAGCTCGATGAATTCGCGGACATGCGGCTGGCGCTCGCTCTGATAGGTGTCGAGCAGGCTGGCATCGGCGCCGCCGTTGATGACGCTCGCCAGCTTCCACGCAAGATTGGCGGCATCGCGGATGCCGGCGCACATGCCCTGGCCGAGGAAGGGCGGGGTCTGGTGCGCGGAATCGCCCGCAAGCAGCAGCCGGCCGTTCCGCCATTGCTGGGCGATCACGGAATGAAAGGTGTAGACCGCGGCGCGCTCAAGTTCGGCATCGTCAGGCGTGATCCAGCGCGACAGCAGCTCCCAGACCTTGGCGGGCTGCGCGACGTCGTTCGAATCCTCGTCCGGGAGAACCGTGATCTCCCAACGCCGCCGCGAGCCGGTGCCGCGGACATAGGTCGCCGGCCGCCTGGGATCGCAATGCTGCAGGCTGTAGTCGCCGAGATCGTCGCGCTCCCGCTTGAGCAGCGCGTCGATCACCAGCCAGCGCTCGTGGAAGCCGAGATCGTCCATGCCGGAGCCGATGAAGCGACGCACCAGAGATCGCGCGCCGTCGCAGCCGATGACGTAACCGGCGCGCACCTCGCTGAGCTTGCCGTTGGAGAGGTCCTCAAAGCGGACCCGCACGCCAGTCTCGTCCTGATCGAGTGCGAACACATCGCAGCGGCTCCGCAAGCTGACATGCGGCCAGCGCGCGAGGCCTGAGATCAGCACGTCCTCCAGGTCAGGCTGGTGGAAGCGGTAGCTGAGATTCCAGCCCATCGGCGTCAGCGTCTGCGGCCGCGACCAGTCCAGCAGCATCTTGCCCTGGGCATCGAGAAACAGCATGCCGGGGCTGAGGATGAGGTGCGGCAGGATGGCGTCGGCAAGGCCAATGGTCTGGAACACGCGCATGCATTCGTCATCGAAATGCACCGCGCGCGGCAGATGATAGGTCCGCGCCTCGCGCTCCAGCACCAACGTGCTGATACCGCAGAGGCCGAGCAGGTTGGCGAGCGTCGCGCCGACCGGGCCTCGGCCGACGATGACAACATCGAATTCTTCGAGGGTTGATTTATCTTGCATGGGGCTATCTCTTCCCCAAGCCGCGCCGCAGCATCAACGTCGTCGCGCCAAGTGTCCGCTCTGCGGACGGGCCCTAGACCTCGACCGGAATGGCCCGCGCCGTCTCCTGAAGCTGCGCCGCAAATTGCTTCACCGCTTCCTCGATCCCCAGCGCCGAGCGGATCCAGATGATGGAGATGCAACCGTAGACCGCGTCGTTCCGCACGATGGGGACGGCGATCGATGCCGTCTTCGGATTGTATTCGCCCTCGCTGCGGATCGCGTAGCCTCGCCCCTGCGTCTCCGCGATCATCTGGTCGAGGCGGCCCTGGTCGAGGAAGGGGCGGTCGTCGGCTTCGTCGATGCGGCGGAGATGGCTGATGATGAGGTCGCGCTCGCGCGCCGGGCAGGCGGCCAAATAGGCCCGGCCTGCGGAGGTCCGCAGCATCGGCAGGCGCTTGCCGATCATGCCGCGGTCGATCGAGAGCGGGCTGCGGGAATGCGTGGTCTCCTGCACCACCATCGCGGCATTCTCATAGGTCGAGAGATCGACCGGCCAGACCAGGGTTTTGCTGAGCTCGGCCAAATAAGGCGCCGCCGCCTGGCAGATCACCACGCCGGGGTCGTAGCCGTCGCCAAGGCTGAGGGCGAGCCGGGTGACGCGAAAGCGGTCGTCGCTGGCGCTGCGGGCGACATAGCCGAGTTCCTCCAGCGTTTCGAGCAGGCGGTAGACGGTCGGGCGGGGCAGGTCGAGCGCGCGGGCGACATCGCCAGCGCGGATGCCGCCGGAGCGGTTGACCTCCTGCAGCACGTCCAGACCGCGCTTGAAGGCGCGGACGCCTTCCGACTGCCGCGGTTGGCCGGTCCGCGTCCGCTCCTTGGACACTTCGTGTTTTCTCCCTTGTGGCAGATCGCGACGCGATTATCGTCTTTGCGAACGCGAAGCGATTGCGCCACCGTAGGATCGCGCGCGGCCGGTATCAAGATCGCCGCACTGCGGCGAAGGCGGTGCTCTCGGGAGGAATTCGATGGAAATCACCGCGCTCGGCTATATCGGCATCAATTCGTCGCAGCTCGATCAGTGGGGCCAGATGGCAACTAGCCTGCTCGGCATGCAGCAGGTCGATCGCGGCGGCAAGATGCGCGCCTTCCGCATGGACGACCGCAAGCAGCGCCTGATCGTCGACGGCAGCAGCGACGCCGGCCTTGCGGTGATGGGCTGGGAGGTTGCCTCGACCGCGGAGCTCGACCAGCTCGCCGGCCGGCTGGAAAGCCATGGCGTCAAGGTCACGCGCGGCTCGCGCGCGCTGGCTGACGAGCGGCATGTCGCCGAGCTCATCACGTTCGCCGATCCGGCCGGCAACAGGCTGGAAGCGTTCTGCAAGCCCGAGCTTGCGAGCGAGCCGTTCAAGCCGGGCCGCCCCATCTCGGGCTTCCGCACCGGCGCGCTCGGCATGGGACACGTGGTGCTCAATGTCGAGCATGTGGAGCCGTTGCTGCCGTTCTATCGAGACGTGCTCGGCTTCCATGTCTCCGATTTCGGGTTGAAGCCCTATGGCCTCTATTTCTTCCACGTCAATGGCCGCCACCATTCCTTTGCGATGGTTGGCTCGGGACGCAAGGCGATGCATCACTTCATGGTCGAGCTCGGCAGCCTCGATGATGTCGGGCAGGGCTACGACCTCGCGCAGATGGACGATGGCCGCATCGCCTATACGTTGGGCCGTCACACCAACGACCACATGACCTCGTTCTATGTGAACACGCCGTCCGGCTTCTTCATCGAATATGGCTGGGGCGGGCGTGTCATCGATCCCCAGACCTGGCAGCCGCACGAGACCTTCGACGGTCCGTCCCTCTGGGGCCACGAGCGGCTCAACATGCCGGATGAGCAGCGCAAGCGCCTGCGCGACATGCGGATGGATGCGGCCGCGCGCGGTGTGCGCGTTCCCGATCCGCGCGTGCCGCCGCTGAACTGCGCCTGGCTGGATCAGGTGGTCGCGCGCGAATGATCGGCTCAGGCCGCGCCGAGATCGGGCTCCGTGAGTATGCCCTGGCGCAGCGCCAATCGGACCAGCTCGATGTCGGAGCCGACGCCGAGCTTGTCCTTGATCAGCGAATGCAAATTGGCGACCGTTTTCGGACTGACGTGGAGCGTCTCGGCGATCTGCTCCGTCGTGTTCTCGGCGAGCAGCAGCCGCAGGACCTCGAACTCCCGCGGCGTGAGGACATCGGCGGCGGAGCTTTCGCCGCCGAGCCGGCTCAGCGCCAGCTCGTGGTCGATATCGGGGCTGATCGCGATCTTGCCGGCGAGCACGTCCATCACCGCACGCACCAGCGTCTCCGGCGGGCTGGTCTTGGTGACGTAACCCCGTGCGCCGGCGCGGATCGCCTGCACCGCAAACCCGGCATTCTCATGCATGGTGAAGACGAGGATTTTTGCCGCCTTGTCCCATTGCCTGATACGCCTGACGGCCTCGACGCCGCCAATGCCGGGCATGCTGAGATCCATGATGACGAGGTCGGGCGCTTCTGATTTGAACAGGCGATAAGCCTCCGCGCCATCGCCGGCCTCGGCAATGACGCGAAGTCCCGGCTGCTTCTGCAGCACGGAGCGATAGCCTTCGCGGACCACCGAATGGTCGTCGACCAGCAGGATCGTCGCGGTCATGCCGCGTGCTCCAGCGCCTGCGGCCCCGCTGATGCGAGCGGAATGACGACGCGCAGCGCGGAGCCGCCTTGCGGGCCGGCTTCAAAGCTCAGCCGGCCGCGCAGCGCCGCGACACGCTCGCGCATGCCGAGCAGACCCATGCCCGATTTCGCGACAGGATCGGTCGAGCGTCCGTCATCGTCGATGGCAAGCGCGATCTCGCCTTCATGCATGGTCAGCTCGAGATTCACCTTGGTGGCGCCGGCGTGCTTGGCGGCGTTGGTGAGCGCTTCCTGCACGATGCGGTAGAGATTGGCGCTGATCGAGGCCGGCAGGGTCTCGAACGTGCCGTCGAAGCGAATGGCAAAGCGCGTCTCGCCGCGGCTGCGTCCGTTCCAGCCTGCAACGAGGCCTTCGAGACTGGCGACGAGGCCGAGCTCCTCGACATCCGGCGGTCGCAGCCGGAACAGCGCGCCGCGCAGCGTCTCCATCATACCCGATGCGGTCCGCGCGATGCCGTCGCATTCGCCGAGCAAGGAGGGGCAGTCCTGCGCGGCGGTCTGGCGGGCGGAGGAGGCGAGGGCGCGGATCGCGGCGAGAGACTGGCCGAACTCGTCGTGCAGCTCGCGGGCGAGGTGGCGCCGTTCCTCGTCCTGGAGCGCGATCAGCTTTCGTGTCAGTTCGGCGCGCTCGGCGAGCGCGGTGTCGAGGCTTTCGGCGAGATGGTTGAAGACGTCGCGCACCGCCGAGAGCTCCGCGAGGTCGAATGGCGGCAGCCGCGTTGTGAGGTCGCCGGCGGCAATCCGCTCGAGGCCGGTGCTGATCAAGCGGGTAGGGCGCAGCGCGCGTGCCAGCGCGGCAAAGACCAGCACGCACAACAGCGGCAGGGCGATTGCAAGCGCCAGCATCAGGCGGCCAGCCTCGTGCCAGGCATCGGCCGTCTGCACCGCGGGGTCGACCGAGACCACCGCCTCGCCCAGCCTGCTTCCACGCAGCATCACCGGCCGTGCCGCCTCGCGGCCGGGGTCGAACAGGCCAAGGTAGAACGCCGTAAAAATCTGCGGCGGCGGGTCGGCCGTGACGGGCGCGCCGCTGCAGAAGCGCTGGATCATTTCGCCGCTGGGCCCCCGGAAGGCGAGGCACAGGCCGGGCGTCATCACATAGGCCGAAACGGGATCGAGGTTGGGAAAGTCCGGGCGCGGGTTCGCGGTCCAGAGCACCTTGCCCTGTTGCAGCTCCAGCGTCTTTGCGACGATGGCGGCAACGGCGTCGATGCGCCCATGTGCGGCGCGGTCCGCCGTGATCAGGAAATAGGCCGATATCGCGGCGAAGCAGGCGGCCGATATGGCGGCCACGCGCAAGGTCAGGCGGACCTTGAGATCGAATCTCGGACGGTTCCACATCGGCGCGCACCTGATGCGAACGGAATTGTCGCCTGCGCATTATCCGGCAGAACCCTGCCTGCGCAAAGCGCCACTCTTGCCGCGGTGCAACGTCGTGAAATTTTCCCGGTAACGGCCGGGAAAGCCACTGCTGCGGTGCTTCGCTGGCTCAGCCCTGAAGCCGGCCTGCCCTCAGAACGTCAGCTGCACCTTCATCGATTGCGAGCGGTCGCTGGCGAGCTCGAACGCCGCGACCGCGTTTTCGAACGGCATGGTGGCGGTGATCAGCGGCCTGACGTCGATCAGGCCCTCGCCCATCAGTCGCACCGCCAGCTCGAACTCGGGATCGAAGCGGAAGGTGCCGCGAAGCTGCAATTCCTTGGCGACGATGGAATTGATCGGCAGCGTCATCTCGCCGCCGAGGCCGAGCTGGACCAGTGTGGCGCCGGGGCGGAGCACGTCGAGCGCGGTGCGCAGCGCGGCCTGATTGCCTGATGCTTCGAACAGCGTGTCGAACACGCCCTTGCCGGCGCGCCAGGGGTCGAGCGCGGTGGCATTGGTCGCGACGTTGATGGCGTGCGTGGCGCCGAGCTTTTTCGCGACGGCCAGTGGAGCGTCGGCGACATCGGTCACCACGATCTCGGAGGCGCCACCGAAGCGTGACACCAAGATCATCAGCGCGCCGATCGGGCCGCAGCCGGTGATCAGCACGCGCTTGCCGAGCAGGGGGCCGGCCTGCTTGCCGGCGTGCAGGCAAACCGCGAGCGGCTCGGCCACCGCGGCTTCCGCCAGCGACAGCTTGTCGGAGATGGGGACTGCCTGCGTCGCATCGACCGTGATGAACTCGCGGAAACCACCCTGGACATGGGGAAAGCGCATCGCGCTGCCGAGAAAGCGCATGTCGAGGCACTGGTTGCGCATGCCCTCCTGGCAATGCAGGCACTGGCCACACGGCTTGCTCGGATTGACCGCGACGCGGGTGCCAGCCTTCACGCCGGTGACGCCGTCACCGACCGCCGCGACCACGCCGGCGATCTCATGCCCCAGCGCCATCGGCTGCTGGATGCGCACCACGCCGAAGCCGCCGTGGTGGTAATAGTGCAGGTCGGAGCCGCAGATGCCGCCATTGGCGATCTTGACACGGACCTCGCCGGGGCCGGGCGCGGGATCAGGATAATTGTCGATCCGCAGATCCTTCGGGGCGTGAATGACGACGGCGCGCATGTGCTGTTTCCTTGTTCGCGACTACATCGCGGCGATCATGCCGCCATCGACATAGATGATCTGGCCGTTGACGTAAGTGGAGGCATCCGAGGCGAGGAAGATCGCCGCGCCCACCAGCTCGTCCGGCTTTCCCCAGCGCTTGGAGGGGATGCGGCCCATCAGCCAATTGTTGAAATCGGGATTGTTGACCAGCGCCTCGTTCATGTCGGTGAGCATGTAGCCGGGGCCGATCGCATTGGCCTGGATGCCGTGCTGGGCCCATTCCACCGCCATCGAGCGGGTCAGGTTCTTGATGCCGCCCTTGGCCGCGGTGTAGGGCGCAATCGTCGGGCGCGCCAGCTCGCTGCCGAGCGAGCCGATATTGATGATCTTGCCGCGCTTGCGCGGGATCATGCGCTTGCCGGCCTCGCGGCCGATCACGAAGGCGCTGGTGAGATCAGTCTCGATCACCTTGCGCCATTCGTCGGTGGTGAATTCCGCCAGCGGCTTGCGGTGCTGGATCCCGGCATTGTTGACGAGAATGTCGACCGCGAGTCCTTCGCGGTCGAAGCGCTCGAACGCTGCAATGATCGCGGGCTCGTCGGTGACGTTGAAGGCCGCGCCTTCGGCCTGATGGCCGGCGGCGCGAAACTCGGCGACGGCCTGCTCGACCCGCTTCGGGTCGACACCGTTGATGATGATTTTCGCGCCGGCCTTGGCCATGCCTTCGGCGATGGCGCGGCCAAGCCCGCGGGAGGAGCCGGTCACGAGGGCGGTGCGGCCGGAAAGGTCGAACAGGGCGGTGCTCATCTCAAATAATCCTCAGGCGTTGGAGCGGCGCACGATCAGATCGGAGCGCTCGAAGACGGCGGGCAGAAGGTCGACGCCAAGGCCGGGGCCTTCCATCGGGAAGACGTAGCCGTCCTTGATCACGGGCATCGTGGTCACGAGCTCATTGTACCAGCCCTTGTAGAAGGCGCGCACGGATTCCTGGATCAGCGTGTTGGGCTGGCTGAAGGACATGTGGATGGCGGCGATGAAGCCGATCGGGCCGATGCAGTCATGAGGAGCAAAAGGCCGGTGATAGGTCTCAGCCATCGCGGCGATCTTGCGACCTTCGGTGAGGCCGCCGGTCCAGCACAAATCCGCCATCACCACATGCATGGCGTCGCGGTCGAGCATGTCCTTGTAGGGGAAGCGCGAGCCCAGCGTCTCGCTGGCGCAGACCCAGACATCGGTCGAGCGGGCGTATTCAGCGAGCGCCTGCGGCGAGTTCATGCGGATCGGGTCTTCGTACCACGTCGGCTTGTAGGGCTCGAGCGCCCGGGCGATCTGTTTTGCGGTCGGCAGATTCCACAGCGAGTGGAGCTCGACCATGATCTCCATCTTGTCGCCGACCGCTTTACGGATCTTCTCGAACGGCTCGATCGCCTGCTTCATCTGCGCGGCAGTGATGTAGAGCCCCTTGTTCTCCTGCGCCGCCGGATCGAACGGCCAGATCTTCATGGCGGAGATGCCGCTTTCCAGCAGGCTCTCGGCCAGCGCATCGGCGCGGTTCATGAAGCCGTCGAGATCTTCGTAGGGTCCCTTGGAGGCACCGAGGTTCCAGTTCGAGACCGGGCTGATATTGGTGGAGCGGACATATTGCGTGCCGGCGCAGGTGTTGTAGATGCGCTGCTTGTCGCGGCAGAGGCCGCCGAGCATCTGGTGCACCGGCTGGCTGCAGACCTTGCCGAACAGGTCCCACAGCGCGATGTCGATCGCCGAGGCTGCACGATATTCGACGCCGGTCGAGGACTGCGCCATCGGCAGGTTCAGCATGTCGCGATGGATCGCCTCGATGTGCAGGGGATTGCGGCCGAGCAGGCGGCCGGCAAAAGTATCGTGAATCTGCGCTTCGACTGCGCCCGCGCCATAGAAGGTCTCGCCGAGACCGATCACGCCGCTATCGGTGTGAACGCGCACCCAGATGACGTTGGAGAATTCCTCGGTGCGCAGCGTCTCGATCGACGTGATCTTCACGGCAAGTCCTCCCGTCAAAGGCGCCTCGCGCCATCGTGTTTTCATTTCGCACCGCAACATATTGCGGCGTCGGCGAAAGTCTTACCGTCGCTTGTAATATATCACAACATGTTTTAAGGGTGCCACAAATTAAGGCGCCGCCCTGCAGCGAGAGCGCAGGCGGTCGGGAGGACATGCGATGGCACGGCGCAAGCGCGCGCTCGAGGTGGTGAGACCAGAGGACGGCGGGGGCAGGCCCTCCCGGCGCAATCGTCTCAACTTCTTCGAGCTGGCCTATCAGCGGATTGAAGAGCTGCTGGTTCATTGCGAGCTCAAGCCCGGCCAGTTCATGACCATGCTGGAATTGCAGCAGATCACGGGCTTCGGCCGCAC
This sequence comes from Bradyrhizobium sp. CCBAU 51745, assembly GCF_028128715.1. Classification (NCBI taxonomy): domain Bacteria; kingdom Pseudomonadati; phylum Pseudomonadota; class Alphaproteobacteria; order Hyphomicrobiales; family Nitrobacteraceae; genus Bradyrhizobium; species Bradyrhizobium sp. CCBAU 51745. The sequence continues at coordinate 146,688 of NZ_LBJP01000082.1, forward strand.
GCCGGTGCATCACGCCGTCAATCGTCTGTCCGCCGACACGCTCATCATCATCCGCCCGCGCCACGGGCTGCACATCGCGCCGATCGACCTCGCGCGCGAGCGCATGCTGCTGGACCTGCGCCGCGACATGGAGCGGTTTGTCATCCGCCTCGCGGCCGATCGCGCCAGTCTCTCGCACCGCAATCAGGCGCTGCACATCGAACGCCTGCTGCGTGAACGCCGCGCCACCTTGACCCTGGACGAGTTCAACAGCCTCGACCGGCGCATCGATGCGCTGGTGCTGGAAGCTGCCGGCGAGCCGTTCCTGGTGCATACGCTGCGGCCGCTGCACACGCTCTATCGCCGCATCGGCTACATCCATCATCGCTTCATGCCGGGACAGACCGATCTGTCAGGAACGATCGATCATCATCTCGGTATTCTCAACGCAGTTGCGAACCGCCGCGTCGAGGATGCCGTGAAGGCGAGCGACGCCTTGATCGACTACATGGGCGAGATGTTCTCAGGGATGGAGGCGGGGATCGATCCACGCCTGCTCGATTGCAGTATCGAGCCGCTGCTCGGCGCGTAGAGAGTTTTGAAGAGAGGACCAAACATGCAGACAATGGCCATGCCACAACCGACCGCGAGCGAAACCGCGGTCCGCTACCTCATCACCAATTACAGCCCCAAGGGCAACAAGGTCGGCTGGCTGATGATGGCCTCGATCCTGGTCGAGGCCTGGGATCTCTATTCGATCGCTTTCGTGCTGATCTTCATCAAGGAGCAGTACAATCCGGATCCCTTGATGCTCGGCCTTGCCGCCGCGGGCACGCAGGGCGGCGCGCTGATCGGCGCGCTGCTCGGCGGCTGGCTGTCCGACAAGATCGGCCGCCGCGTCATGTTCCTGATCACCATGGTGATGTTCATCGTGCTGGCCCTGGCGCAGGCCTTCGTGCCCAGCGTCGGCTGGCTGGTCGTGATCCGCTTCCTGCTCGGCGTTCCGCTCGGCTCCGACATCTCGACCGGTTACACCTACATCATGGAATCCATGGCCAAGGGTGAGCGCGAGGTGATGGGCAACCGCTGGCAGTTCATGTTCGCCGTCGGCGAGGTGCTGACCATCGGCGTCATCGTGATCTTCCTCTTGATCGACATGCAGCACGAGATGCTGTGGCGCGTGACGCTCGGCCTCGGCGCGGTGCCGGCGCTGATCATCCTGGTGATGCGCCACGACGTGCCGGAGACGGCGGTGTGGCTGGTGCAGAAGGGACGCTACCGCGAGGCCAAGCGGGTCGCGCGCGAGATGTTCAACGACGATCTCGCCATGCTGCCGGACCAGGACGTCGAGGTGCCGAAGGTTTCGACCCGGGCATTCCTCGCCGACCTCAAGAAGGATCCGATCCGCTGGCGCGCCACCGTCTACGGCTGGATCGCCTGCTTCGCGCAAGGCAGCGAATTCTCGACCTTCGCCTTCTACCTGCCGGTGCTGTTCGTGATGGTCGGCGTCTCCAGCGTGCTTGGCAACAATCTGGTGACGATGGGCCTGTTCTGCTTCGCCGCGCTGTCGGGCTGGGTCGGCCCGCTGCTGACGCCGAAGATCGGCCATCGCGGCATCGCCATTGCGGGCTTTTCCATCGTGTTGGCCTCGCTGCTGGTCGCGGCCTTCGCGCTCTACACCGACAACAAGATGCTGCTGCCGTTCGCGGCCGCCGCCATGCTCTGGGGGCATTATTGGGACGCGTCGAACTGCATGACGATCCCGACCATGGTCGCCAAGCCGAAGTACCGCGGCACCGCCAGCGGCTTCGCCTACATGTTCGTGAAGCTGCCGTCGTTCCTGGCGATCTTCCTGTTCCCGTCGCTGTTCGCGGCGATCGGGCAGGCCAGCGCGACGCTGTTCGTCGCGATCTTCCCGCTGATCGGATTGCTTGCGGCAATCTTCATCCTGCCTGAGGTCTACGGCTACGAGAACGACTAGGAGAGAAGCTACCTGATCGCGGCAGCCAGTGCCGCGATCAGGGCCGGCGGCGTCACCAGCACGCCGAGCTTGAGGAACGGCCAGGCGCCGACCTCGATCTTCTCCCGCCGCAACGCCACCAGCCACAGGATGGTGGCAAGCGATCCCGTGACCGACAGATTGGGCCCGAGATCGACACCGATCAGGATGGAGCTGACGACGGGCGTGGGCAGGTGATCGCTGGCAGCGACCGAGCCTGCGACGAGCCCGACCGGCAGATTGTTGGCGATGTTGGTGGCGATCGCGGTTGCGATGCCGACGCTCCAGGCCGCCTTCGGGACCGATTGCGCCACCGCTTCATGCAGCAGCGCGCTGAGCTGGCCGATGACGCCGGTCTTGATCAGCGCCTCCACCATCACGAAGAGACCGCCGACCAGCGGCAGCACGCTCCAGGATACGCCTCTCAGCACCGGCATCGGCGATTGGCGGCTGATCAGCAGCACGACGGCTGACGTCACCACGCCGCAGACGAAAGTCGGCAGCCCGAGCTGCTTGTCGAGTGCGGACGCTGTGACCAGCACGATTCCGACAGCGATGATGCCGACAGCCGTGAGCTTGCCGCCACGGCCGAGTATTGGATGCGGCACGCTGCTTGCGATCGTTTCCTCCTTCAACGCGTGATGCTGGGTCAGGCGCAACACGATATAGGTCAGCAGGATCGACGCCGCCGAGGGCAGGGCGAACAGGCGCAGCCATTCGCTGAGCTGCGGCATGCGCGCGCCGAACACGACGAGATTGGCGGGATTGGAGATCGGCAGCACGAAGCTCGCGGCATTGGCGATGAAGGCACAGACGAAGAGATAAGGCAGGGGTTTTGCGCCGGCCGCACGCGTCGCGGCGTAGACGGCCGGCGTCAGCACGATCGCGGTGGCGTCGTTGGAGAGCAGCACGGTGACGACAGTGCCGACGATGTAGATCAGCAGGAACAGCCGTTGCGGCGATCCGCCGGCATATTCCACCGCAACCGCGGCGAGATAGTCGAACAGGCCCTCGAGCCGCGCCAGCTCGGCGATCAGCATCATGCCGATCAGGAAGAGATAGACGTCGATGCCTTTCTCGATGCCGACAAGCGCATCCTGCCACGGCAGGAAGCCGAGCAGCACCAGCGCGCCGGCGCCGAGCACGGCCCAGACCGCCTCGGGCAGGTGGAAAGGGCGGATGATGACGCCGGCAGTCGCGGCGACGATGATGCTCCAGGCCCAGATGGCGTCAGACGGCAGGGTCGGCACGGACAGTCCTTGGCGTGGAATGAATTTGGAAGCGTCAGAATTTCACGGCGAGCAGCACCGCCCCGGCACCGATCATGGTGATCCCGGTCCAGCCCTGCGCGCTCGGCCGCTCGCCGAGAAAGACGAAGGCGAACAGCGCCACCAGCACGACGCTGAGCTTGTCGATCGGCGCCACCAGCGTCGCTGGCCCGAGCTTCAGGGCACGGAAATAGCACAGCCACGACGCGCCGGTCGCAAGCCCCGACAGCACCAGGAACAGCCAGGTCTTCGGCGAGACCGCCGACGGCACCGTGAACTGGCCGGTGAAGAACAGCAGTACCGAGAAGGCCAGCAGCACCACGATGGTGCGAATGAAGGTGGCGAGATCGGGATTGATGGCCTCGACGCCGACCTTGGCGAAGATCGCGGTCAGCGCGGCGAAGCAGGCGGAGAGCAGCGCCCAGGTTTGCCAGGCGGAGAAGAGGGCGGGTTTCATGAGGGACGTATCGCTCGGTTCGACATGATGCAGGCAGGTGCATCCTAGCACTCTGCCGTCGTCCCGGCGAAGGCCGGGACCCATACCCCAGGGAGGGGTTTGACACGAGATGGTTATTGGCAATCTTCCGCAAAACACCTTTTCGTGGTTATGGGTCCCGGCCTTCGCCGGGACGACAGCGGAGCGTGTGGCTCGCACTCAACGCGCCACCGACAGTTTCTCCATGATCGCCTTGCGCAGGATGCGCGAGAGCGATTCCACCGAATACGGCTTCTGGATCAATTCAAAGCCGCGGTGAGCATTTTCCGCGAGCACGTTGCTGTAGCCGGAGGTGAGCACGACGGGCAGGCCCGGATAGCGCTCGCGGATGATGCCGGCGAGCTCGACGCCGTTCATGCCGGGCATGATCACGTCGGAGAAGACGAGATCGACCGCGAACTCGTTCTCGCCAAGGATAGCGAGCGCGGCGTTGGCGTTGGCGACGCGGCGGGTGACGTAGCCGAGGTCCTCCAACAGCTCCGTCGAGAACTGGCCGACATCGTCATTGTCCTCGACCACGAGCACGCGATAGCCCCGGCCGGTGGTGGCGCCCTCAGTGGTCAGCGAGGACGCTTCCCTCTCGGCGCTGGGGCTCTGCGCCTGCGGCAGATAGATGGTGAAGGTCGCGCCCTGGCCCGGTGTGCTCGTCACGGCGATGTCGCCCTCGGACTGTTTTGCAAATCCAAAGGCCTGGCTGAGGCCGAGCCCGGTGCCCTTGCCGACCTCCTTGGTGGTGAAGAAGGGTTCGAAAATGGCGTCGATGTTCTCGGGCGCGATGCCGCTTCCGGTGTCCGCGATCGAGATCGCGACATAGTCGCCGCTGCGCGCGGACTGCGCGCGCAGGTTCGGAATGCCCTGGACCTTGCGCACTGAAATGGTGAGCCGGCCTTCATCGTTCATGGCGTCGCGGGCATTGATGGCGAGGTTGATCAGTGCGGTCTCGAACTGCGCGATGTCGGCTACGGTGAAGCAATCGGCATCGTCGATCTCGACGACAATCTCGATGCGGCCACCGACCAGCGGCCGGACCAGCTGCGCCACGCCCTCGACCTGGCTGCCGACATTGAAGATCTGCGGCTTCAGCGGCTGCCGGCGCGCGAAGGCCAGCAGCTGCGCGGTCAATTTCGAGGCGCGCTCGACGGTGTCGGAGATGGCGTCGACATAGCGGCGGCGGCGCTCCTCCGGCAGCTCGCGCCGGCGCAGGAAGTCGGTCGCCGAGCGGATGATGGTGAGCAGGTTGTTGAAATCGTGCGCGACGCCGCCGGTGAGCTGCCCGATCGCCTCCATCTTCTGCGACTGCCGCAGCGCTTCCTCGCCGCGGCGGCGCTCGGTGACGTCGACGGCTTCAGGCACCGCGCCGGTGATGTTGCCATGGCGGTCGAGCACGGGGCGGATGCTGAACTCGAAATCGCGCTCGCCGATGGGCAGACGCAGCCGCATCTCAAGCCGCACGGCTTCGCCCTTCAGCACGGTGTCGAAGGCCTCGCGCACGGTTGCGCTCATGCGTTCCGTACCGGTGAACCAGGGCGTGTCCCAGAACGGCTTGCCGATGACCTCAGCAGAACTCGCCTTGATACCGTCGAGCGCGGTCTTGTTGGCGTAGAGCAGCTCGCCCTTCAGGTTGACCAGCCCCTGATACTGGTTGCTGGTCTCCAGGATGGCGCGCAGCCGGGCCTCGTTGGATTCGAGCTCGGCGGTGCGCTCGACGATGCGCTCTTCCAGCGTCTCGTTGAGCTTCCGCAGCTCGATCTCGGCCTGCTTGGCGGCGGTGATGTCGTGGGCGACGCCGATGAATCCGATATGCTTGCCGGTCGGGTCCCAGCGCGGTTGCGATTCCGAGCGCAGCCAGCGCCATTCGCCTGATGCGTTCTTGTAGCGCGCCTCCAGCACGAACGGTTTGAGCGAGGCTTCGCCCTGGACCGATTGCTGCAACACATGCGGCAGGTCGTCAGGGTGCAGCACCTTGCGCCAGTCGAAGGCGATGGCCTGCTCGTAGGGCAGGCCGAGGAAGTCGACATAGGCCTGGTTGGCGAAGGAGCGCGTGCGGTCGAGCTTCGTCACCCAGATCGGCACCGGCGCGCTGTCGGCGATCAGCCGGAAGCGCTCTTCGCTCTCGCGCAACGTCTCGCGCGCCAGAGCCTGGTCGGTGATGTCGATATGGGCGCCAACCAGGCGGATGGCGCGGCCGTCGCGGTCGCGCTCGATCTTGGCGACGACACGGATCCAGCGAGTCTGACCGTCGCTGGGGCGGATGATGCGATATTCGGCCGCGTAGTCCTCGCCGGTCGCGGCCAGCGCATCGAAAAAATGCTTCACGGTGGCATCGCGGTCGTCGGGATGGATGCGGTTGACCCAAGCCTCATGCGTCTCGTCGACGGCGTCGGGCGGCAGCCCGTGGATCATCAAATATTCCGGCGAGCGGCGGTTCTTGAAGCCCTCGCGGAAGTCGACCTCGACCCCGCCGACCATGCCGATGCGCTGAATGCGCGCGAGGTCGGCCTCGCGCTCCTGCAGCGCGCGATAGGCCTCGTCCCGCTCGCGCGCGATTTCTTCGAGGTGCTGGCGCAGCCGTTCGGCGGCGATGGTCTCGGGCAAAGGATCGTTCAAGGTATCGGCCGTTGTGATGCGGGGGCGCACGTGCCGGACCGATATTCACATAGACACGGCGTGATAGCCATTGCTCAAAAGGGAATAGCTTGAGGAAACGCCCACCGCACCGCATCCGGTGATGTGAATGAACGTGGGGGCTGGCTATTTGTTCCTAAAGAAGGAACGATGAGCGGCCTGCGCGCGTATCTGCGTGGCGCCATAGTTGACATCAGTAAGACACACCTTCCCAAGAGGCTCGATCTTGAAGCTCTTTGTTTGCCAGGATTGCGGCAACGTTCTCTATTTCGAGAACCGCGCCTGCGGACGCTGTGGCCACCGGGTCGCCTTCCTGCCGGAAAAGGAGACGATGTCGGCGATCGAGCCCGATGGGGAGGGTTGGAAGACGCTTGCGGACAAGGGCGAACGCCGGATGCTCTGCCGCAATGCCGATTACGACGCCTGCAACTGGCTGACCGATGCCGGCGATACCACGGGCTATTGCCGCGCCTGCCGTCACAACGGCATCGTGCCCGATCTCTCCGACCCCGCGCAGCTCGCCGGCTGGCGCGAGTTGGAGGTGGCAAAGCACCGGCTGTTCTATTCGCTGATCCGCTGGAGGCTGCCGCTCCAGACCCGACAGGACAATCCCGAGCACGGCCTGACCTTCAATTTCCTCGCCGACGATCCCCACACCGGGCAAAGGATCATGACCGGTCATGACAACGGTTTGATCACGATCGCGCTCACCGAGACTGATACCATCGAGCGCGAGCGGCGCAGGCTGGAGATGGGCGAGCCTTACCGTACGCTGCTCGGGCATTTCCGCCACGAGGTTGGGCACTATTTCTGGGACGTGCTGGTGCGCGAGGGCGGCAGACTGGACGAATGCCGCGCCGTATTCGGCGACGATTCCGCCGATTACGGTGAGGCCCTGCAGCGGCATTATGCCCAAGGCGCGCCGCCGGACTGGCAGCAGAATTACGTCTCGTCCTATGCGACGACGCATCCCTGGGAAGATTTCGCCGAGACCTGGGCGCATTACCTCCACATCGTCGATACGCTGGAAATGGCCGGCGAGTTCGGCATGGAGGTGCGCCCGAAGGTCGACCGCGACGGGGAGCTGTCGACGCGGATCCGCTTCAACCCTTATGAGGCGCGGGACATTCAGGCGATTGTCGATGCATGGCTGCCCTTCACCTTTGCCATGAACAGCGTCAACCGCGCCATGGGCCTGCGCGACCTCTATCCCTTCATCTTGTCGCCGGCCGTGGTCGCCAAACTCGGCTTCATCCACAGCCTGGTCCGGAACGTGGCCAAGGGCGGAAAGCCATAGGGCGTCAAGGCCTCAGGCCCACACCGGTCTTGCGCTGGTACGCCAGAGCGGGCCGGATTTTGCCCGTTGCCTCCGGCCCATTTTGCTGTACCACGACAGGATACGGCCCCGTCCCACCGGCCCGCCAAGGCGTGGGGCAGGGTCCCGCCCAGGGGACGAAGCTCAAGAAAATCATGTTCAAACGCATCCTGATCGCCAACCGCGGCGAAATCGCCTGCCGGGTCATCAAGACCGCCCGCAAGATGGGAATTCAGACGGTTGCCGTCTATTCCGAGGCCGACCGCGACGCCCTCCATGTCGAGATGGCCGACGAGGCCGTCCTGATCGGCCCGCCGGCCGCGGCCGAGAGCTATCTGGTGATCGAGAAGATCGTCGAGGCGTGCAAAAAGACCGGCGCCGAGGCCGTGCATCCCGGCTATGGCTTCCTGTCCGAGCGCGAGGCGTTTCCGCGCGCGCTGGAAGCCGCCGGCATCGTCTTCATCGGCCCGAACCCCGGCGCGATCGCCGCGATGGGCGACAAGATCGAATCCAAGAAGGCGGCTGCCAAAGCCAAGGTCTCGACCGTGCCGGGCTATCTCGGCGTCATCGAGGACGACAAGCACGCGGTCAGGATTGCCGACGAGATCGGCTACCCCGTCATGATCAAGGCCTCCGCCGGAGGCGGCGGCAAGGGCATGCGCATCGCTCATTCCAAGGCCGAGGTCGCAGAAGGCTTCAATCTCGCCAAGGCGGAAGCAAAAGCCTCGTTCGGGGACGATCGCGTCTTCGTCGAAAAGTTCATCGTCGATCCCCGCCACATCGAGATCCAGGTGCTGGGCGACAAGCACGGCAACGTCATCTATCTCGGCGAGCGCGAGTGCTCGATCCAGCGCCGCAATCAGAAGGTCATCGAGGAGGCGCCGTCGCCGCTGCTCGACGAGGCCACCCGCCGCAAGATGGGCGAGCAGGCGGTCGCGCTGGCCAAGGCCGTGAATTATGATTCCGCCGGCACGGTCGAATTCGTCGCCGGGCAGGACAAGAGCTTCTACTTCCTGGAGATGAACACGCGTCTCCAGGTCGAGCATCCCGTCACCGAGCTCGTCACCGGCGTCGACCTCGTCGAGCAGATGATCCGCGTCGCCGCCGGCGAAAAGCTCGCCATCGCGCAGAAGGACGTCACGCTCACGGGCTGGGCGGTGGAGTCGCGCCTCTACGCCGAGGACCCGTTCCGCAACTTCCTGCCCTCGATCGGGCGCCTGGTGAAGTACCGCCCGCCGGCGGAGGTGAGCAAGGACGGCATCACGGTGCGCAACGACACTGGCGTGCAGGAAGGCGGCGAGATCTCGATCCACTACGATCCGATGATCGCCAAGCTCGTCACCCACGCGCCGTCGCGTGCGGCCGCGATCGAGGCGCAGGCGACCGCGCTTGACTCGTTCTATGTCGACGGCATCAGGCACAACATCCCGTTCCTGTCCGCGCTGATGCACCATCCGCGCTGGCGCGAAGGCAATCTGTCGACCGGCTTCATCGCGGAAGAATTCCCCAAGGGCTTTTCCGTGCGCGTGCCCGAGGGCGAGGTCGCGCGTCGCATCGCCGCGGTAGGCGCCGCCATCGATCACGTGCTGGGTGAGCGCAAGCGGCAGATCTCCGGCCAGATGGGCGGGCGCGTCGTGCAGCGCGAACGCCGCCGCGCGGTCTGGCTCGACCGCCAGGAGATTCCGCTCGAGATTGCCCGCGAGGGCGATGCGATCGCGATCCGTTTCGTCGATGCCGACGGCACGGCCGGCAAGGCGCATCTGTTGCAGTCGCCATGGAAGCCGGGTGACCCGGTCTGGCAGGGCACCATCGACGGCCACTTCGTTGCGGTGCAGGCGCGCCCGATCGCCAACGGCATTCGCCTCGCGCATCAGGGCGTCGAGGTGCCGGTCTATGTCTGGACCGAAGCCGAAGCCGCCTCCGCCCGGCTGATGCCGGTGACGGCGGCCTCCGACACCGGCAAGAAGCTGCTCTGTCCGATGCCCGGGCTCATCGTCTCGATCGCAGTGACCGAAGGCCAGGAGGTCAAGGCCGGCGAGACGCTGGCCGTGGTCGAAGCCATGAAGATGCAGAACGTGCTGCGCGCCGAGCAGGACGGCACCGTGAAGAAGATCCACGCCAGCGCCGGCGCGACGCTCGCGGTGGACGCGCTGATCCTGGAGTTTGCGTAAGTGTGTGAGTGGGGCCCTGCTGGCCCCACCAACATCGTCATTGCGAGCGCAGCGAAGCAATCCAGACTGCCTCCCTCGGAAAGACTCTGGATTGCTTCGCTGCGCTCGCAATGACGGAGTATGTTGCGGCTGCGTCGCAATAGTGTGAGAGGGCACCATGGCCTTTCGTTCCCGCCGCGAGAAACTGCGTTCGATCATTTCGGGCCCCAACTGCGTCCATCCCGGCTCGGTCTATGACGCGATCTCGATCCGCATTGCCGAGGATCTCGGCTTTCCGCTCGGCATGTTCGGCGGCTCGGTCGCCTCGCTCGCCGTGCTCGGCGACCCCGATGTCACGCTGATCACACTCACCGAGCTTGCCGAGCAGATGCGCCGGATGTCGCGTGCCGCAGGCCTGCCGGTGCTGGTCGATGCCGATCACGGCTATGGCAATGCGCTCAACGTGCGCCGCACGGTGCAGGAGCTGGAGACGGCGGGCGCCGCCGGCCTCACCATCGAGGACACGCTGTTGCCGGCGGCCTTTGGCGAGGCCAAGGCGCAGCTGATCTCCCTGGAGGAGGGCGTCGGCAAGATGAAGGCCGCGCTCGATGGCCGCGGCGATCCCTCGCTGGTCATCATGGGCCGCACCGGCGCTGCCTCGATCACCTCGGTCGAGGATGCGATCCGTCGCGCCAGAGCCTATGAGGCGACCGGTGTCGACGCATTGTTCTTCACCGGCATCAAGTCACGCGCCGAACTCGAGGCGATCGCCGGCGCCACGCGTCTGCCCATCGTGCTCGGCGGTGCACCGGACGAATTGAACGCGATCGACTATCTCGCGGGCCAACGCGTGCGCATCGCGCTGCAGGGCCACGCGCCGATCGCGGCTGCCATACAGGCGGTCTACGACGTCCAGAGAGCGTTGCGCGAGGGCACGCCGCCGAAGGCGCTGAAGGGATTGCCGTCGGCGGAGCTGACCAGTCGCGTCATGCGCGAGGCCGATGTCAAAGTGCGCAGCGCCGATCTCCTTGGACTGAAAAGATGAGCCGGGCGATCCTCCAGGTGATGATCCGTGGGCGCGTGCAGGGCGTCGGCTATCGGGCCTGGGTCGAATACCAGGCAACCGCGAGCAGCCTCGAAGGCTGGGTCCGCAACCGCCGCGACGGCAGCGTCGAAGCGCTGTTCGCGGGCGCGCCGAAGCATGTCGCCGACATGGTCGCGCTGTGCCGCCACGGTCCGCCATCATCGCGCGTGGACAGCGTGACCAGCGAGACGGCCAGCATCGATGAACTGAACCTGCGCCGGGCAGGGGAGGCATTCTCGGTGTTGCCGACGGTGTAGCTTCAAAAAAGATCGTCATGCCCGGGCAAAAGCGCGAAGCGTGTCTTCGCGCTAGATGTCCCGGGCATCCACGTGCCTCAAGCGCGCGAAGCGATCATCACCGCGGCAGCTTCGAAATCGCTTCGCTCAGTTCGTGGATCTCATACGGCTTGCGCAGGATCGGGAAGTCGCCGCGGACGCCGGCGGCGGCTTCGCTGTAGCCGCTGGCGAGCAGGATCGGCAGGTCGGGGTGGGTCTGGCGCAGGACGTGGGCCAGGCCGAGCCCGTCCATCTTGCCGGGCATGACGATGTCGGAGAACACGAAGTCGACGCCGTCGCTCTCGAGCTCGCGCAGCGCCGCTTCGGCATCTGCAACCCGGCGCACGCTGTAGCCGAGCTGTTCCAGCAGACCGGTGCTGACGAGTGCGACATCGGGATTGTCCTCGACCAGCAGCACCGTGCCGCTGCCGCGCACCGTCGCCGCCTCTGGCGTCTCGTTCGACGCGGTCGTGGTTTCGCGCGGCAACAGGATGGTGAAGGTCGTGCCCTTGCCGAGCTCGCTTGCGACTTTGATCGTGCCGCCAGCCTGATGCGCGAAGCCGTGCACCTGCGACAGGCCGAGGCCAGTGCCTTTTCCGACCGGCTTCGTCGTGAAGAACGGTTCGAAAATCTTGTCGACGACGTCGGAGGGGATGCCGAGCCCGGTATCGTTGACGGTGATGGCGACGTATTCGCCGTTATGGAGCGGATCGTCGAGGACGATGTTGTGCGCGCCGATCGTCACCGTGCCGCCGTCGGGCATGGCATCGCGTGCGTTGATGACGAGATTGAGCAGTCCCGTCTCGAACTCGGAGATGTCGGCCTTGACGGGCCAGACCTCGCGCTCGATGTCGAAGGCGAGATGAACCGCGCTGCCGACGCCGGCGTAAAGCACTTCGCGGATCGCCTCGATGCGGTCGGCCAAATGGATCGCCTGCGGATTGACGCTCTGCCGCCGCGCGAAGGTTAATAGCTGGCCGGTCAGTGCGGCGCCCCGCTTGGCGGCGGTCTCGATCGCCGAGATGGCGCGCTGGAACCTGGAATCCTCGGGATCGCCCTTCTTGAGGATGTGAAGGCTTCCGCTGATGATCATCAGGAGATTGTTGAAGTCGTGGGCGACGCCGCCGGTGAGCTGCCCGAGCGCATCGAATTTTTGCGACTCGGCAAGCTGTGTTTGCATCGCCTCGAGCCTGATTTGGGCATTGCGCCGCTCGGTGATGTCGCGCGTGATCTTGGCGAAACCGACCAGGGCTCCGTTCTCGTAGATGGGGTCAATCACCACGCTGGCCCACAAGAAGGTGCCATCCTTGCGGACGCGCCAGCCTTCCTCCTCGTAGCGGCCCTGCTCGCGGGCGATGCGGAGCGCACGGGCCGGCTTGCCGTTGGCCCGGTCGGCCTCGGTATAGAAGCGCGAGAAATGCTGGCCGAGAATCTCTTGGGGCGAATAGCCCTTGATCCGCTCCCCGCCAATGTTCCAGCTCGTGATGATCCCATTGGGATCGAGCATGTAGAGCGCGTAGTCCGCGACTCCTTCAACCAACAGCCGGAAACTCCGTTCGCTTTCGAACAAGTCTCTCTGTTGACTGGACTTTTTGACCATTACGTACCCCGCCTCGACCGGAGCAAACGCCTTGAAGGGCCTTTGGTTCCCATCTGCTGAGAGGTTTTTAGGCAAATGTTGCGGACGGTATGCAGGTGGGAAGGCTTCGACAAGTGCTTGACACGCGGGTCGATGTCGTCAGATATTTCTGTTATGACAGAAATAACCGGAAAGAAGAAACTCCCCGCCGCCGTCGAGCGCTTCATCCTGCATTGGGGCGACATGGGCGATCAGTGGGGCGTCAACCGCTCGGTCAGTCAGATCCATGGGCTGCTCTATCTCGCCGAGGCGCCGATGACCGCGGAGGACATCGCCGACACGCTCGGCATGGCCAGGTCCAACGTCTCCAATTCGTTGAAGGAGCTGCTCGCCTGGAACCTGATCCGGCGCGTGCCGATCCTCGGTGACCGCCGCGACCACTATGAGGCGGAGACCGACATCTGGGAGGTCGCAACGCGTATCGCGGCGCGGCGCAAGGAGCGCGAGTTCGATCCCGCGATCACGGCGCTGCGGGCCTGCGTGACCGATGCGGCCGACGATCCGACCATCAATCCGGTCGCGAGCAAACGGCTGAAAGAGATGCTCGCCTTCACCGAGCTCGCAGACCACTGGTTCATGCAGATGCTGAAAGTGCCGCGGCCGCGCCTGGTCGCCTTGATGCGGCTTGGCGAGAAGATCGCCAACCTGCTGCCGCTGGGCAAAGCCAAATAGGTTTGAGGAGGGTGCGATGACGTCGGCTCGATTATCAGGCTCCAACGCACCAACCACTGCTCACATCAAACTGCTCGATGATCGGCGCTTCCGCACATTGCTGTCGGACGAGGATTGGGGCCGGCTGCCGCTCGCGACCTGGCGGCGCTTCTCCAAGCGCGTCGCCGATGGCGACAGCGTGGTCTATGCCGGCGTGGTCGACGAGGTCGCCTTCAGCGACATCGGCTGGTGGTTCGCGCAAGCCGCGCGCCTGATCGGCGGGCCACTTCCCACGGGGCGCGACACCGGCGTGCCCATGATCGTGACCGTCACCGAGGACGGTACGACAGGCGGTCAGACCTGGACCCGGATCTGCGCGCGCAAGCGCGGCTTTCCGCAGGTGATCCATTCGGCCAAGCGTTTCGCCGGCCCTACCGGACTGGAGGAATATGTCGGCTTCGGCGTCTCGATAGCACTGCGCATCGCGGTCGAGGGTGAGACGCTGACCTTCCGCAGCGCCGGTTACGGCCTTCAGCTCGGACGCCTCTGGATCCCGCTGCCGCGATGGCTCGCGCCGGGCGATCTCACCGTGACGCATCGGGATCTCGGCGAGGGCGCCTTCCGCTTCACCCTCGATGTCATTCATCCGCGTTACGGCGCGCTGATCCACCAATCAGCATTGTTCAGGGAGGCCGTGTCATGACGCCGCTGTTGTGGACGCTCATCGCCATCCAGATCATGATGGGTGTGTTCGACACCTTCTATCATCACGAGTTCACCGAGCGCCTGGCCTGGCGTCCGTCGCAGCGTCTTGAGCTGAAGCTGCACGGCATCCGCAACATGCTCTATGCGCTGCTGTTCCTCATACTGGGCTGGCTCGAGGTCTATGGCGTGCTGGCGCTGCTGATCGTCGCGGTGCTGGTTGCCGAGATCGTCATCACGCTGATGGATTTCGTCGAGGAGGATCTGAGTCGCAAGCTGCCGCCGAGCGAGCGGATCAATCACACGCTGCTTGCGATCAATTACGGCGCCATCCTGGTGCTGCTGCTGCCGCTGCTGATCGCCTGGGCCATGCGGTCCTTTGGCGTCACCGTCGTCTATCAGGGCCTGCTCAGCATCGCTGCGACCGCCTGCGCGGTTGGCGCGACACTCTGCGGTATCCGGGATTTTGCCGCGATGCGCCGGCTCGGCCGCCTGCGAAGCGCTCCTACGGACGGTCTCGTCGAGAAGCTGCCCGGCCGCAAGACCGTCCTCATCACCGGCGCCACCGGCTTCATCGGCAGCCGTCTTGCAGCGAGCCTCAGCGGAGCAGGGCACCACGTCATTGCGCTGATCCGCAATCCTGCGAAGGCCGAGATGCTGCCGCCCCCGGTGACGCTGATCACCAGCCTTGATCAGCTCCCAGCCGATACGCATATCGACGCCGTCGTCAATCTCGCCGGCGAGCCGATCGGCAACGGCCTGTGGACCGAGGCCAAGCGCGCCAGGATCATCGGCTCGCGCATCGACATCACCGGCGAGGTCGTGAAGCTGATCGCAAGGCTCGAACGCAAGCCGGAGGTCCTGGTCAGCGGCTCCGCGATCGGCTGGTATGGTCTGTGGGCCGACCAGGTGCTCACGGAGTCCGCCAAGTCTCACGCCTGCTTCAGCCATGAGCTGTGCGCGGCCTGGGAGAAGGCGGCGCGGCCGGCGGAGGCGCTCGGCGTCCGCGTGGTCTTCTTGCGCATCGGCCTCGTGCTCGGCACCGAAGGCGGCTTCATCACGCGCCTCTTGACGCCGTTCGAGTTCGGGCTCGGCGGTCCCCTCGGCACCGGGCGGCAATGGATGTCCTGGATCGAGCGCGACGATCTGATCCGGCTGATCGCCTATGTAATCGCGACACCCGATCTCACCGGGCCCGTGAATGCGACCGCGCCGATTCCGGTGACCAATGCAAAGTTCACCGAGGAGCTCGGCCGCCGGTTGCGTCGACCCGCGGTGTTTCGCATCCCCGGTGGCCTGCTCCGCCGGATCGGCGGCGGCCTTGCCGATGAGCTGCTGCTCGGCGGCCAGCGCGTGCTGCCGAACAAGGCGCTGAGCCGCGGTTTCGTGTTCCGTCATGAGACGCTGCGCAGCGCGTTCGAGGCGATTTTGTAGATGCTCGCGGCGTTAAGCCGCCGCGCTCCGGAACGTCGCCGCCACCGCGCGCAGCGCGGTCAGCTTTGCGGGATCGCTGACCTTCGAATGCAGCATCACCTTCGAGCTGCCGAGTTTCGGGAGCTTGTGAGTGGGACCGATATCGACCAGCCCGGGAGGCGCGATCCGGCGTGCCAGCGGGGCGATCGCAAGCCCGGCAAGCGCGGCTGCGACCACCGCCGTCACGCCGCCGCCGACAAAGCGTTCGCGCCAGGGGAGGTCGGCCTTGTCGAGTGCCCGCACGGCAATCGCCCGGACGCCGCAGGGCGGGGCGAGCGTTGCCAGCGGCAACGCTTCGCCCTTCGGCAGCGTGAAGCGTCGCGACGCGAACCAGCCGAACTCGTCCTCGGCGAGCTTCTCGCCGCCGCGGCGGCTGCCCTCCTGGCGGACGATCACCGCGTCGAGCTCGCCGGCGTCATAGGCCTCCTGCATCTCGCGTGAGAAGCCGATGGTGACGGCAAGCGTCAGGTTTGACGACATCGCGTGCAGCCGTTCGAGCAGCGGCACCAGCTCGGGGCCGGCGGCATGATCGGAGATGCCGAGGGAGAGCGATTGCGCGGCCGGTGCGTCGCCCGACAGCGCGCGGTCGTGCGCCGCCATCAGCGCGCGGGCACGATCGAGGAAGCCAGTGCCGTCGGCGGTGAGCCGGACCGCGCGCGGCGAGCGCTCGACGAGACGTTTGCCCAGCAGCGTTTCCAGCCGTTGCAGCTTGAGGCTGACCGCAGCCTGCGTCGTGCCGAGCGCTTCGGCGGCGCGGGTGAAGCTCTGGAGGTCGGCGACCAGCAGAAAGGCCTGGACGGTCGTGATGTCGAGGATGGGCTTCATTACAAACCTTTATCACTGGTATCATCTGAGATAAGATATCAATATGACGGCGGAAGGTCTAGTTTTCTCACCAACGCCGCAAGTTCAGCGGCATCTGAGGAGAACAACCATGCCCCTGATCACCGTATCCTACAGCACCTCCCGCCAGTCGCCCTCGCTGAAGGCCGACATCGCGAACGCCGTCTCCGAGCTCACCGCAAGAATCCTGCACAAGGATCCCACGGTGACCGCCATCATCGTGAAGTCGGTCGATGCCGACGACTGGTTCGCCGGCGGCAAGTCGCTCGCCGAGCAGAAGCTCGCCAGCTACTGGATCGACATCCACGTCAGCGAAGGCACCAACACCAAGGACGAGAAGGCGGCCTATCTCGCCGCGATGTTCACACGCATGGCCGAGATTCTGGGGCCGCTGCATCCGGAGACGTACTTGCATGTCGACGAGGTCAAGGGCGATGCCTACGGCTTTGGCGGCCTGACCCAGGAGCGGCGTTACATCGCCGGCAAGCTTGCGTGTCGCTGAAGGCGGCGTGAAGCCTTCGAGCCGCGGGTGAGCGATCTCACCCGCGGCTCGCCGGTCAGCTTGCGGCCCGGAACTCGATCTCGGAATTGTTGATGAAGCAGGTCTTGTCGAACAGCTTCAGGTCGAGCGGGTTCGGCAGCCTGACGTCGCTGATGTCAGGGCAGGGCTTTGTTGAGGAATCATAGGAGCGGTCGATCTGCGAGATGAAGATGACGATCAGCCCCTTGTCGCGCGCGAAGGATCTTAGCGCACGCACCTGAACGGTGAGATCAGGGTTTTCGCGCCGCTGATCGAGCAGTTGCAGATAGTCGATGACCACGACCGTGCCGCGCGGCGCTGTGGCCATCTGCTTGACGACGTAGTCGGCGCTGATGGCATCGGAGCAATCGACCTCGAACAGCTTGTCGAACTGCACAGGCTCCACGCCGATCGCACGCAGGCGATCGAGCACGTCTTTCTCGGTGTATTCGAGCGAGAAGAACGCGGCGCGTTGGCCTGATTTCATCGCCTCCACGGCGAGCTCGAGACTCATCAGCGTCTTGCCTTGACCGGGCCGCGCCCCGACCAGCACGAGGTCGCCCGGCTGGACCTGCGGAAACAGCCTGATGGCCGGCGTTGTCGCCGCGGCTTTCGCCGCGAGCAAGCTCCAGGCGGAAAACCCTTCCGTCGTGGCGATGCGGTCGAGCGCGTCGTGGAGCGGGATGCCTTGCTCGCGGGACAGGCGCTTTGCTTTGCGCTTGAGATGATAGATAGGCGCAGACAATTTCATCGTCAGAACCTCCTGATGCGAGCGGAAAGCGCAATCCCTCCTTATGCCCGATGCTCGAACAGTCGGTCCGATGGCTTAGTCGCCCGGCATGATCTCTACTTTCCCGGCGGAGGGGGGAGGCGTGGGCGGCACCTGATGCAAGCGTAACTGATTCCGCGCGCGTGGAGAACGTGCAGCAGCTCATCGCCAACAGGAATGCATCAGGCGGCGGCTTCCGGCAGCATCGCGCGGGTCGTCCCGAACAGTTCTTCAAACGACTGCCGCAACGCGACGTCGACATCTGCCATGGTCACGAGCTGGCCGAGATCGACCAGCGAGGTGACGCCGTAGCGGGCGTCAGTGACGCCGCAGGGTACGATGCCTGCAAAGTGTTCCAGCTCCGGCTCGACATTGATGGCTATGCCGTGGAACGAGACCCAGCGCTTCAGCCGCACGCCGATCGCCGCGATCTTGTCCTCGTGCTCCGCCCCTTTGTCCGGGCGCTTCACCCAGACGCCGACCCGGTCCTCGCGCCGCTCGCCGCGCACGTTGAAGGCGGCGAGCGTCTTCAGGATCAGCTCTTCGAGGCTCGCGACATAGGCCCGGACATCAGGCCGGCGGCGCTTGAGGTCGAGCATGATGTAGGCCACCCGCTGGCCGGGGCCGTGATAGGTCAGCTGGCCGCCGCGCCCGGTCGCGAAGGTCGGGAAGCGGGAATCGAGCAGGTCGGTCGCCTTGCCTGATGTGCCTGACGTGTAGAGCGGGGGGTGTTCGAGCAGCCAGACCAGCTCCAGCGCCTCGCCGGCCGCAATCGCGGCGACGCGGGCCTCCATGGCGGCCACCGCATCCGGATAGGGTACGGGGCTATCCGAGATTCGCCACTCGACGGGCTCGCCGCCGGCGGCGGAAAACGACGTCAAATCGAGCTCTTGGCGCTTGTTCTGGCGGGGGTTTTGCGACGAATTAACCATTGGCTAACCATAACGTGGTGATCATCTGGGGAGCAAATGCCAAGTCCCTAGGTATCGTTCTCCAGTTGCGGCGGTCCTGACAGTGCCCACACTCGATAAAGTCACCGTGGATCTCATGGTCGTCCTCGGGACGACCACCATGCCGATCCATCAAGTATTACGTCTTTCCCGCGGCGCCATCATCGAGCTGGACGCAACTGAGGCCGACGAGGTCAAGGTTCTCGCCAATAATCTGCCTGTAGCTTCCGGCGTCGTGCTGGTCGACCGCAACAGGATCGCGGTCGAGGTCAAGCAGATGCTGCCGCGGACGCCCGGGAGCCGATAGCGGCCGGGGCACGCATTCGCAGCCGGATAGGGCCGATCCGGGCGGGGATAAGACTTTCCTGCCAGGCCTGTGGAATTCCCCGCCTTTGCAGGCTTGTATCCCCCTGATGGATTTGTTAGATCGGCGGCCGCTGATCCGGCCAGCCTCAAGACCTCAGGCCGGTATCTCCTAGCGCTCGTGGCGGAACTGGTAGACGCGCTGCCTTGAGGTGGCAGTGGGTAACACCGTGGGGGTTCGAGTCCCTCCGAGCGCACCACTTTCAAATCTCATTCCTGGAAGCCAGCGGCCCGCTCGGGCCTCTCAGCCATATTCCTCGCCGATCCCGTATTCCCGGTAGATCTCGAGCGGGTCGAGATCGGGGAACAGGCGGCATTTGGCCTGGGCCAAGTGCAGGCTCACGGCGTTCGGCTCCTTGCCGTGCGACAGCATCTTGCGGATGTCGTCCATGTGCGCGCTCGGCTGGTGCTTGGCCTCGAGCTGCTCCAGCGCGACCAGGGCGGTGGCGAGCGCCTCGGTCAGAACCCACTCGTCGTGGCCCGTGATTCCCTTCTTCGGCATCGGCAGACCTCACGCATCAGCGGCGGCAGCAGTCTACCGTAGCTTTCCTTGAATCTCCATCGAGCAGCACTGGGCGGCGGCGGCGCGCGCTCTCGCTTGCATTATGGCGGCGCGTGGCTAAAAGGCGGCGGCGCGCGGGCGATGGGCTTCTTGATACAATATTGGCGTAGACGGGCCTTGCGCGACCTCTCTCGGCTGGAGCCAGCATGGTCTTTCTAAGCTTCGTTTACCGATTCCTGACCAACTTTGCGTTCATGGCGCTGGTCTATTTCAGCCTGAACTTCATGGAGAAGTACCAGAACCGGGCGGTCCTCGCGATCCTGGTGCTGGTCTATGCCGGCATGCGCGCAGCCTCGACGCTGCGGGCGTTCTATTTCTTCCAGAAGATCGAGAAGCTGGAGGCCGAGACCAAGCGCCTTCAGGCGCCGATCAATGACGGCTCGGGCGGGAGCAGCGCACGCAAGCAGATCGTGACCGACGTTGCGCGGCTGCGCCGTGACGGCGAGCTCAAGTCCTATATGGACCTGTTCTTCCTGGCGCTGATCGTGCTGCTCTGCGTCGCCAATATCATGCGGCAGTAACGCGCTTAGCTCAGGCCCGCTTCTTCAGGCTGGTGGCGAGCCGGGTCGGGCGGGACGCCGTGCCCTTGGCCTGAGCCGCGTGCTTCGGCGCGGAGGACGCAGCCGTCCGACGGGCTTGAATTCTGCCTGCCTTGCCCTTGCCGGCATGCGGCGTCTCTGCTGCCATCGCGAGCCGCGTCGCGGCGCGCCGCGACAGGGTCGTCGACAGCAGCACCTCGACCGAGCCCTCGGGGATTGCGAAGAGATCGCGGCCGGGCGCGGGCAGGGTGGAGGCGACATCGGCCTGCGCCATGGTCTTGCGCGGCAGCACCCGCGGCTGGTGCGCGGTCTCGGCGTTGAGATCGGCAAGACCCGGCGCCGGCAGCGTCGCGGTCTGCGCGAACACGAAATTCGGCACTTGAGGCCAGCGCGCGATCGGCGTCGTCTCCGTCGGCGGATGCAGCAGCCATTCCACCGGCGTGGTCGGCGTCGCCGGCTGGTCGGCGGTCGCGGGCACCACATGCACGATGCGATAGCCGCGCGCCTTGAGGTCGCGGATGATCTTGGGCAGCGCTGCCACGGTGCGCGGCTGGATGTCGTGCAGCAGCAGGATGCCCTTGCCCTTGGCCTCCAGCCGCTGGATCGCGAGCTGGTAGACGCGATCGGGCGAGACGTGGCGCCAGTCGTCCGCCGGGAAGTCGGCGCTCCACACCTGGATGCCGCGCGAGATCAGATAGTTCTCGACGCCGTCAGCGCGCATCAGGCCGGGAATGCGGAAGAACGGCGCCAACTTGGACGGGTCCGTCATTGCCGCCGACGTCCACTCGATGCCGCCGTTGATCTCGGCCTCGGCCTTGTCAATTGGCATCCTGTCCATCGTCAGCGGATGGGTCATGCTGTGCGTGCCGACGGTGTGGCCCGCCGCGACCAGCTTGCGCACGCCTTCCGGATTGGCCTTGGCCTGCTGCCCGATGATGAAGAACGTCGCCTTGATGCACTCGCCCGCGAGGATCTGGAGCACCTGGTTGGAATATTTCGGCAGCGGACCGTCGTCGAAGGTCAGCACCACCTCGTGATCCCTGAGCGGCAGCGTCTCCCGGTACTGCATGGTGCCAATGCGTGGATGCTCGTGCGGGTCGACGACGAGCGTGCGCGATGTGCCGAGCGCATCGGGGTGTCCCGGGCAGTCGGCTGCGAAGGCAGCCGGCGACGCGATGGTCAGCGAGCCCAGCAGCAGGACGGTCCACGATCGCGCCCGAAAAACAACGCTACTTCCGATCATGAAACCCCGTCTGCCCTCATCTACATTGGCTGCGATATCGGTAGGTCGGAGACATCGGGAAACGGTTCAGGTGCCAAGACCTTTCCCGCCCGAGGCGCCCCTCAATCATTGCATGGCGTAGTATGAACAGAATGTTAATAGGGCTCAAATCACCCCAATTTGGTCAGCCGTGACATTCCGGCATCAATGCGCGTCGGCGTTCTTCTGGGATGTGCCCGCCGGTACGATATGGACCACGCGATAGCCATTCTCCCGCAACCACCGCAGGAAGTCCGGCATCATGGCGGCCGTGCGCGCCTGGGCATCGTGGAACAGGATGATACCCTTGCGGGCGGCGGTGACGCGGTCGGTGATCAACTTGAGTTCCTGCGCCGGCGTCATGTCGTTCCAGTCGCTGGCCCAGAAATCGGCGCCGAACACGACGATGCCGCGGTGCTCGAGCATGTCGAGCTGGGCCGGCGTGGACTCGAAATAGGGGAAGCGGAAGAACGGCGTCGACGGTGTCGTGGTCGAGACCCCGTGCAATGCCTTCTCGTCGGAGGCGATGCCGTGGTCGATCTCGTAGTTCGCCGTATCAGCCGGGATACGCGCCATGTACGGATGCGACCAGGTGTGATGACCGATGGTATGACCCTCGCGGGCGATGCGCTTGACGAGATCAGGGAATTCGGTGGCGCTGCGGCCGACCAGGAAGAAGGTCGCGCGCACGCATTCGTGCGCCAGCGCCGCCAGCACCTTGTTCGTCGAGGGCGGACGCGGACCGTCGTCAAAGGTCAGCACCACCTCGTGATCTTCAAGCGGCAGCGTCTGCGGAAAGCTCTTCAGGCCAACGCGTGGCGTGGTCTTGGCATCGACGCTCAGGATCCGCGAGGTGCCGAGTGCATCGCTCCGGGGGCAATCCGCCGCCCGGGCCGCGCCGATCACCGTGAGGCCGGCGAGAGCCAAGCCCGTCGTGATCGAGGTCCATTTCGGCCGATGCATCTTTACCATTGCGCTCGCGATTGTCTTGTGGGTATTGCCCTCACCGTCAGCCCAAACCATCAAACCTGTGAAACGGCGAGGCGTTCCCATGGATGAACAGATCGATGGCGCTGCTTCCGCCGAGGCATTGGTACTCGACCACGTCCCCATGCGCAATGAAGAGGGCGAAATCAGGCATGAATTCGTCGAGGAAATTGCCCATGCGATCGAGGCCGCCGACAGCGCTGCGCTGCGCGCCTGCGTCGCCGAGCTGCACGAGGCCGACCTCGGTGATCTCATCGCGGCGCTTGCGCCCGACGACCGCGTCCGCCTGGTCGAGCTGACCGGCGCCGATTTCGACTTTTCCGCGCTGAACGAGGTCGACGAGAGCGTTCGCGAGGAAATCCTCGACGAGCTGCCGCCGGAAACGGTAGCCGAAGGTGTCCGCGAACTGGAATCCGACGATGCGGTCGAGTTGCTGGAGACCCTCGACGAGGCGGAGCAGGAAGAGATCCTCGAGAAGCTGCCGCTCAAGGAGCGCGTCGCGCTCGAGCGCAGCCTGCTGTATCCGGAAAACTCCGCCGGCCGGCGCATGCAGACCGAGTTCATCGCCGTGCCGCAGGATTTCACGGTCGGGCAGGCGATCGACTACATGCGCGACACGCCCGATCTGCCTGACCGGTTCTACGAGATTTACGTCGTCGACAAGGACCAGCACTGGCAGGGTGCGGTTCCGCTCGACGTGCTGCTGCGCGCCCGCCGCCCGGTGCCGCTGACCGAGCTGACCGACGAGGATCGCCGTCGCGTCTCCGTCCTGGAGGACCAGGAGGAGGTGGCGCGCATGTTCGGCAAGTATAATCTCGTTGCAGTCCCCGTGCTCGATACCCAGGATCGCCTCGTTGGCGTCATCACCGTCGACGACGTCGTCGACGTCATCGAGGAGGAGGCCGACGAGGACCTCAAGGCGCTCGGCGGCGTCACCAGCGATGAAGAGCTGTCGGACACCTTTCTCACCATTGCGCGCGGCCGCTTCAACTGGCTGCTGATCAACCTCGCCACCGCCTTCCTGGCCTCGTCCGTGCTCGGCCTTTTCGAGGGCCAGCTCGAGAAGATGGTGGCGCTCGCCGTGCTGGCGCCGATCGTCGCGAGCCAGGGCGGCAATGCCGCGACCCAGACCATGACGGTCGCCGTGCGCGCGCTCGCCACCCGCGAGCTCGGTTCCTCCAATGCCTGGCGCGTGGTGATCCGCGAGACGCTGGTCGGTCTCGTCAACGGCATCGGCTTTGCGGTGATCACGGGCATCGCCGCGGTGGCCTGGTTCAAGATCCCGGGCCTCGGTGTCGTCATCGGGCTTGCGATCATCGTGAACCTCGTCGCCGGCGCGCTCGGTGGCATCCTGATCCCGATGGCGCTCGAACGCGTCAGGGCCGATCCGGCCGTGGCCTCGGGCACGTTCGTGACGACGGTGACTGACGTGGTCGGCTTCTTCTCCTTCCTCGGCATCGCGACACTGTGGTTCGGGCTGAAGTAAGACCCGTGTCCGCTCCGTCATTCCGGGGCGCGCCACTTGGCGCGAGCCCGGAATCCATCTGTCCGCATGCGCCGGTGCTCGATGGATTCCGGGCTCGCGCTTCGCGCGCCCCGGAATGACGGTGAGACCATCTTTAATCCGACCTTAAGCGACCTCCCGCATGATTCCCTCGCGCTTGGGGGAATGAGCATGCGGTTGCGGCTGAAGGCGGACGGACGGGTCGTTGAGTTGCGGGATGGGCAAGAGCTTCCCGTTCCGCCGTTTTCCGTCCAGCCGGTCCAGCCTGCAGTTGAAACTCCGCCGGTGGAAGCCGGCTCGCTCGGGGTGCGCGATCTGCGCCGGCGCGCCTGTCTGACCCAGATGGAGTTCGCCGCCAAGCTCGGCGTGCCCGTCGAGACCATCCGCAATTGGGAGCAGGGCAAGCGCGCCCCGCGTGGACCCGCCCGCGCGCTGCTAGCCGTGATCGCGCATTCGCCTGATACGGTGTTCCAGGCGCTGGCCAAAGCCTGACGCATCTACAGCCAGCCTCGTCCGTTGCACTCCGGCGGACCAGGCCCATAATGACGGCGTTGACGACTCCCGGGGGCTGCCGCAACAGAGAGGATTCCTCATGCTGTTCGTCGAGGCCAATGGCGCCAAAATCCCGGCGATCGGGCTCGGGACCTGGGAGCTGAGCGGCCGGACCTGCGCCCGCGTGGTCGAGCAGGCGCTGCGGCTGGGCTACCGCCATATCGACACCGCCCAGGCCTATGACAATGAGCGCGAGGTCGGTGACGGATTGCGCGCCTCCGGCGTCCGCCGCGACGACGTCTTCGTCACCACCAAGGTCTGGACCAACCATTTCGCGCCCCACGATCTCGAGCGGTCGATCAAGGAGAGCCTGGTGCGCCTGAGGCTTCCCGCTGTCGACCTCGTGCTGTTGCACTGGCCCAATCCGCACGTGCCGCTGGAGGAGACGTTGGGCGCGCTGGCGCATGCCAAGCGCATGGGCCTCACGCGCCACATCGGCGTCTCCAATTTCACGGTGGCGCTGATCGAGCAGGCGGTCGCCCTGTCAGGCGAGCCGCTGGTCTGCAACCAGGTCGAATATCATCCCTATCTCGACCAGGCGAAGGTGAGGGCGGCCTGCGACCGGCACGGGATGGCACTCGTTGCCTACAGCCCGATCGCCAAGGGCCGCATCAAGTCCGACCAGACACTCTTGGACATCGGCCACGCCCATCGCAAGACGCCGGCGCAGATCTGCCTGCGCTGGCTGGTGCAACAGAATGTGTCTGCCATTCCCAGAACCTCGCGCGTCGAACGTCTGTCGGAGAACATCGAGATCTTCGATTTCGAGCTCTCGGATGGCGAGATGGCTGATATCGCCGCACTGGCCAGTCCCAAGGGACGCCTGACCGATTTCGGCTTCGCGCCGAAATGGGATTGAGGGGGAACTTGGGTATGCTAGGAGCAGGATGGCAACCCAAGATCGGGCGATGGAACTGCGCAAGATCATCCGGACGGACATTGCGGCGTCGGCGATCGCGCATCTGACGCTGGTCGCGCTGATCATCCTGATCAGCGAGGTCCATCCATTTCATTCCGCGCCGCCCGAGACCGTTGCGGTCGACATCGTCACGCCGGAGCAGGTGAAGCAGCAAGAGGCCAAAGCAGAAGAAAAGGCAGAGGAGAAGGCCAAGAAGGAGGCGAAGGAGGAGGCGAAGGAGAAGCCGTCCGAGCCGCCCTCTGACCTGAAGCTGCCGAAGCTCGACTTCACCGACAAGGATAAGCCGGACACATCGCCCCAGCCTGCGGCCAAGGAGAAGCTGGCGCCTCAACAGAAGCAGGCTGCGCACGAGGCGCCACAGCAGCAGCCTGCGGTGCCGCAGCCGCAGGCGGCCGCTCCGGCCTATCAGCCGCCGGAGCCTGATGTGACGATCAAATACGGCGTGATGCTGGGCCTGCCGCCCGAACTGCCGCCCGCGTCGAAAGACGCCCCCAAGGATGATGGCGGCGATGCCAAGGACTCGATCGCGGCGAAGCTGCCGCCGGAGGTCATTGCCGAGCTAAGGCGTCACCTGAGAAGTTGTTCGAAACTCCCGGCGGACGTCGCGCCGACCGATGCCGTGCGCATCAGGCTGCGGATGGTGATGGCCACCGACGGTACGCTGGCGCGGCCACCCATCCTGATCGAGGCGCCGCCGTCCGCGAAGGGCGTGGCCATCGTGAAATCAGCGATCAGTGCGACGCAAGCCTGCCAGCCCTACAAGATGTTGCCGCCGGACAAGTACGAGGAATGGAAGGTGATGGACCTTTCGTTCACGCCGCGGGATTTCGGGTCATAGTTTTCGGGTGGAATGACGCGAGCGCGCGATGTGTCTGCGTCTACACGCTCGCTGTCATCGCCCGGCCAGTGCGCAAT
Organism: Bradyrhizobium sp. CCBAU 51745; assembly: GCF_028128715.1. Taxonomy (NCBI): domain Bacteria; kingdom Pseudomonadati; phylum Pseudomonadota; class Alphaproteobacteria; order Hyphomicrobiales; family Nitrobacteraceae; genus Bradyrhizobium; species Bradyrhizobium sp. CCBAU 51745. The sequence continues at coordinate 173,028 of NZ_LBJP01000082.1, forward strand.
TGCGCACCAGGACCGGGCGATCCAGTACTCCGAGACGGCGCGGATAGAAAGAGCTCGGCTCACCGGCCGCGCTTGCCCTCATCGCCCGCGGCCACCTCCGGCGCCATGGCGGCCCAGGCGCTGGAGGCGAACTGCCGCCGCCAGGTCACCACCACCACCGCGGCCGTGGTCACGAACAGCACCCAGGGGCTGACGAACCAGCCGAGATAGCCGAGCGCGAAGAAGAAGGCGCGCTGGCCGCGGTTGAAGTGGCGGCCGGCGGATTCGAACAGGCGCGTGGTGCGCATGACATGGGCTTCGGCCTCCGGCGTGTCGTGCTGCGAGGCCGGCGGCATGCCGCCATAGAGGATGGCGACATAGTTGAACAGGCGATAGGCCCAGGCGAACTTGAAGAAGGCATAGACGCAGATCAGCACGAGGCCGACGCATTTCAGCTCCCACATTGCGGGCGAGGTGCTGAGATCGATCGGCAGCTTGGCCAGAATCGTGATGGCATCGTTGGTGGCGTGCAGCAGCGCGAGCGCGCCGCCGAGCGCGAACAGGCTGGTGGAAGCGAAGAAGGCGGTGCCGTTCTGAAGCGAGGCCATGATCTGCATGTCGACCATGCGCGCCTCGCGGTCGAGCAGGCGGCGCACCCAGACTTCGCGGTATCTGTTCATCCGGGCCGACAGGCTGTCGCGGCCATAGGCGGAGTGCTCGAGCGTGGCGGCATAGACCAGCCACTCGATGATGAAGAAGCCGACGGCAGTGATGTCGACCCAGTGCCTGCTCATATCTGTCTCCTCGCGGGCCACCACGATTGCCATGCACGCTCCTGTGCGGCAACGATTGATTGGCGGCAGGCGATGGCGCTAAAAGCAGCCGCACAGACGGATTTACGGAAGGACACGAGACATGGCGGCGCTCAAGCTCGCGATCGGCAACAAGAACTACTCGTCATGGTCGATGCGGCCCTGGCTTGCGCTGCGCGCCAACGACATCCCGTTCGTGGAGACCGTGATCCCGCTCTACACCGACAATCCCGCGGACAAGGAGCAGATCCTGTCCTTCAGCCGCGCCGGCAAGGTGCCGGTGCTGGTCGACGGCGACATCACGGTGTGGGATTCGCTTGCCATCATCGAGTACATCGCCGAGCGTTATCCGGAGAAGAAACTGTGGCCCGACGATGTCGCGGCCCGCGCCTTTGCCCGTTCGGTCTGCGCCGAGATGCATTCCGGCTTCATGGCCTTGCGCAGCGAATGCGGCATGAACCTGCACCGTCCGGTGCGGCCTGTGACGCTGTCGGCGGACGCCAAGGCCAATGTCGCGCGCGTTGAGGAGATCTGGCACACGTGCCGGACCCGCTATGGCGCCGGCGGGCCGTTCCTGTTCGGCCGCTTCGGCGCGGCGGATGCGATGTACGCGCCGGTCGTGCATCGCTTCCGCACCTACGCCATCGAGGTCACGCCGGAGACCAAGGCCTACATGGATACGATGATGGCGATGCCGGCGTTCCAGGAATGGACCCGCGATGGCCTCGCCGAAACGCTTGTCATCGAAAAGTTCGAGGACGCGTAGTCGAAAGCATGAGCCGGAGACGTGGATATCGGTTCTCCGATAAGCTGATGCTCGCTTGAAATGTGAAGGGGCGCCGCTTGACGACGTGCCGAACGGCGGCGCTCAATCATAGGGAATAACGAAGAGGGGACGGCCATGGGACTTCTGGACTCGCTGGAGAACAATCCCGCACTGCGCAGCGCGCTTGGGCAGCTCGGCGCCGCCGTCCTGCCGGCCGTGCTGAGCGAGGTGATGGGCAGCAACAACCAGGGCGGCTTAGGCTCGATCGTCGCAAAGCTGCAGCAGGCGGGCTTTGGCGAGCAGGTGAAGTCCTGGCTCGGCAATGGCCAGAACCTGCCGATCTCGGCCGACCAGCTCCGCGCCGTGCTTGGCAACGACACCGTCCGCCAGCTCGCGGCGCGCTACCACATCCCGGTTGACCAGCTCGGCGAGATCCTGGCCCAGGAGCTGCCCAAGGCGGTGGACCAGGCAAGCCCGAACGGCCATCTGCCTCACGGCGCTTGAGGGCGGGGCGTTCCGGCGGTATCGCAGGGGGCCTGGTTCCCTTACTATCGTACTGAAAACATTGCCGGATTGTCCCGTTTGCGATGGTTGTATACTGCTGGCCAAAACGCCGCATCGCGTGCTATAGGTCACACCGGGTTTTCAGCCGGTCCGTCGCAGTGGGACCCTGGGCACGGCCGGCGCTGTTTGAGTGATGGAGATGGGCGTTGAAGCATAAATTCCCCGTGGGAACGCGCGTATTGTTCACTGCCAGCAACGTCGCGCGCCCGGCTGCGAGTGGCTCATACGAGGTCATTCGCCTGCTGCCGACGGAAGGCGACGACTGCCAGTACCGGATCAAGAGCTCCACCGAGGCCTTCGAACGGGTCGCCAAGGAAAGCCAGCTCGCGCTGTCGTAATGCGCTGACGCTAGCTGCGCGTTGACATCGCGGACGAATTTGCGCCGCTCGCCGTCAAAAGGCCCGCTTCACCTCCGCAAGGTGGGCCGGGGGCAGTTGCCGACTCGCGGTGCTCGCTTGACCATCAGCTCTTTGCTCGCGTGAGGGGACATCGCGCATGAACTGGGCCTGGGCCTCGTCGCTCGACCAAACCTGGCGCTCGCCATCTTTCCCGATGTGGTTGACGCTGGCGGCTGCCGGCTTCTTCGGATTGATCATGCTGATAACGCTGCTGCGCGCCGAGAAATCCGTCGCCAACGGCGCGCTGACCGTCATCACGCTGCTCTCGATCGGCATCGCGATGGCCGCCACCATGAAGATCTACGGACCGGTGGGGCAGGCGGCTCCGGCCGAAGCCCGCACGCAAGCCACTGTCACCGCGACCCTCCCGGCGCTGGCCTGCCTCGACGATCTCGCCGGCGATGCCGTGGCCGCCGGCTGCGAGAGGGCATTGTTCGGCGCGCCTGACACGGCGGCAGCCGCAGTGGCTTATACCGCGGCCCGGATCGATCGGCTGACCGCGCTTGGCGATGCCGCGACCGCCGACAAGAGCCTGACGCTCGACACCAAGGTGCTGCGCAAGGCGCTGGAGCGCGATCGATTCGGCCTCGTGGCGCAGGTGCTGGTCCGCCGCGACGGCTGCACCCAGTTCGATTGCGCCGCGTTCCGCTCGCTGACGGATCAGCAGCAGGTCGCGGCCAATATGGATTCCCATCTCTATGATCAGCTGGTCGCGCGCTATGCGCCGACCTGGAATTCGCCTGTAGCGGCGCCAGGAGCGCTGCCGCCCAATCCGATCGCGGCATTGCCGCCATCGATGCCGTCTGGCAAGCCGACCAATGCCGAGTTCCCGAGCGCCTCGTCGACCCCGCCGGTGAGCATCATGACTCCGGAGCCGCCGACGGCAGCCACGCGCCAGTCGGCGGCCGCA
>NZ_LBJP01000083.1:0-179125 GCF_028128715.1 Bradyrhizobium sp. CCBAU 51745
CCCGCACAGGACCATCTCGCCGGCGGCCAGCGCGCGGTGCTGCAGCGGGCGCTGCTCCGCGCCGGCGGCAACGTGTCGGCCGCCGCCAAGGCCCTCGGCGTCAGCCGCGCCACGCTGCACCGGAAGCTGAAGCGGTTCGAGCTGAAGCACTGACTGTCGCAGTTCTGCGACAGGTCCGCTCCACCTTCGCATCCACCCGGGCTGACAGAAAGCACCTCCCGCGAGATCGTTGGCGCAAGTCGTGAACACACGACGATGAGCGCAAACATCAACATCGGGAGTGATCAATGAACAAGGTTGAATTCCTCGGCGTCACCCAAAATCCGTTCGCCGAACGCTACGACAATTTCATCGGCGGCAAGTTCGTGGCGCCGATCTCGGACAAATATTTCGACAACGCCTCGCCGGTGACCGGCAAGGTCGTCTGCAAGATCGCGCGGTCCGACGCGCAGGACGTCGAAGCGGCTCTCGATGCGGCCCATGCCGCCAAGGCAGCCTGGGGACGCACCAGCGTCGCCGAGCGCGCTGCGATCCTCAACAAGATCGCCGACCGCATGGAGGAGAATCTCGAGCGCCTCGCGGTGGCCGAGACCTGGGACAACGGCAAGCCGATCCGCGAGACCCGGGCCGCCGACCTGCCGCTCGCCATCGATCATTTCCGCTATTTCGCAGGCGTCGTCCGCGCCCAGGAAGGCTCGATCGGCGAGATCGACCACGACACGATCGCCTATCATTTCCACGAGCCGCTCGGGGTCGTCGGCCAGATCATCCCCTGGAACTTTCCGCTCCTGATGGCGTGCTGGAAGCTCGCGCCGGCGCTTGCCGCGGGCAATTGCGTGGTGCTCAAGCCCGCCGAGCAGACGCCGGCCTCGATCATGGTGTGGGCCGAGATCATCGGCGACCTCCTGCCGCCGGGTGTCCTCAACATCGTCAACGGCTTTGGCCTGGAGGCCGGCAAGCCGCTCGCCTCCAGCCCGCGGATCGCAAAAATCGCCTTCACCGGCGAGACCACGACCGGCCGGCTGATCATGCAATATGCCAGCCAGAACCTGATCCCCGTGACGCTGGAGCTCGGCGGCAAATCGCCGAACATCTTCTTCAAGGACGTCACCGCTGAAGACGACGATTTCTTCGACAAGGCGATCGAAGGCTTTGTCATGTTCGCGCTGAACCAGGGCGAGGTCTGCACCTGTCCGAGCCGGGCGCTGGTCCACGCCGACATCTACGATCGCTTCATGGAGCGGGCGCTGAAGCGCGTCGCCGCCATCAAGCAGGGCGATCCGCGTGCGGCCGACACCATGATCGGCGCGCAGGCCTCCAGCGAGCAGCTCACAAAGATCCTGTCCTATATGGACATCGGCAAGCAGGAGGGCGCGAAGGTCCTGGCCGGCGGCGGACGCGCCGATCTCGGCGGCGACCTCTCGGGTGGCTTCTACGTCCAGCCGACGGTGTTCGAAGGCCACAACAAGATGCGGATCTTCCAGGAGGAGATTTTTGGCCCCGTGGTCTCGGTCACGACCTTCAAGACCGACGACGAGGCACTCGCGATCGCCAACGACACGCTCTATGGCCTCGGGGCCGGCGTCTGGAGCCGCGACGCCAACCGCTGCTACCGCTTCGGCCGGGCGATCCAGGCCGGCCGGGTCTGGACCAATTGCTACCATGCCTATCCCGCCCATGCCGCCTTCGGCGGTTACAAGCAGTCGGGCGTCGGCCGTGAGACCCACAAGATGATGCTCGATCACTACCAGCAGACCAAGAACCTCCTGGTCAGCTACAGCCCGAAGAAGCTCGGCTTCTTCTGATCGAACCAGCGCAGGCGGCGTCATGTCGACGCCGCCTGTGCACATCCGTGACCGCCCGACCCGCCGTCATCCGTCTGTCAGATTATTGAGACAAGACGAGCCCGATCGCGACGACGCGATGCCAGGCACAGAGGGAGGCGCGGCCATGACGAACAATCTCTTGCGGCGGAAGATGCATGTCAGAGCGAACCTGCTCGGCGCGGCCCTGGCGTTGCTGGTGCCGTCGATGGCCGTGGCCCAGTCTGCGCCATCAGGTGCCAAGCCGTTTCTGACCGTCGACGGAAAGGCGCCGCTGATCCTCGGACATCGCGGCGTGCCGGGGCTGGTGCCCGAAGAGACCGAGGTCTCCTACGAGCTCGCGGCCGCGCTCGGAACCGACGCGCTCGAAGAGGATCTGCACCTCACCAAGGACTGCGTCCTGGTCGCGCGTCACAACCCCTGGCTGGCCGACAACACCAATGTGGCCGAAGTGGCGAAGACCAACGCTGTGGTCGCAGCCCGCAAGCGCACCGTATCGGGTGTGCGCGTCAAGGCGCCGGCCGCAGCCGGCACGCCCGCCGACTATCTCACGGATCTCACCGATCCCTCCGATCCCAAATCGGTGCTGAAGTCATTGATCGTCGACGGTGAGGATCACACCAACGATTGGTCGCTCACCGACTTCACGATGGCCGAGCTGAAGCAGTGGATCGGCGGCACCACCTATGATGCGGCGAACGAGCGGCCGAAGATGTTCAACGGCAAATTCCCCGTCATCAGCTTCCAGGACATCCTCGATATCGCCAAGGCCAAGAGCAAGGAGACGGGGCGTCCCATCCTGGTCTATCCGGAAACCAAGAATCCGACCTGGAACAATGCCCAGGCGATCGCAAACGGCTGCGGCGCGCCGGGCAGCCATCCGTTGGAAGACGCCTTGATCAAAATCATCAACGACAACGGCCTCAACACCAGGGACGCGCCCATCCTGGTTCAGAGCTTCGAGCCCGGCAGCCTGAAATATATGCGCAGCCACGGCCTTCAGACCCGGCAGGTGCAGCTCATCGACGGCAACGGCATCGACTTCAAGACCGGTAAGGTGCTGCTCGACAACATCACCAATTCACGTCCGTTCGATTGGACGGTGGCGGGCGATGCACGCTTGTATGATGCGATGCTGACGCCTGAGGGACTCGCCGAAATCAAGACCTATGCCGACGGCATCGGTCCGTGGAAGCCCTATATCGTTCCGCTGAAGGTCGCCTTGTGGAAGGACACCAATGCCGACGGCACGCCCTACAAGGGATCGACACCGGAGGCTTCGACCCAGGAGGCGACCAGCCTGATTGCCGATGCGCACAAGCTCGGCCTGTTCGTCCACGTCTTCACGTTCCGTAACGAGAAGAAATATCTTGCGGCCGACTATCACGCCGATCCAGCCCAGGAATATCTCAAATTTTTCCGGCTTGGCGTCGACGGAGTCTTCACCGACTTCACGCACACCGGCGTTGCCGCCCGCGCTGCGTATTTGCGCGAACTGGGCTGGTAGGTCCGGCGGTTCGAATCGGACACGCAGCGGGGCTCGGCACCCGAGATATGCGTGTCCGATGTCGTCGCCGCGCTTGTGTGCAGAGCTCTCGCAGGCGCGGAGCTAATGTTGCCTGATCCAGCGCCAAAAGTTTTGCAAAATTTCGGCCACGCTGCAGTGCGGCATAATGAAAGTCGTCCTATGCCGCTGCGGTGCTTTCACACCCGATTGAGTTAGGTTAGAGAGGACCTAGATTTCTCTGACCCGGAATTCCCATGGCCGCACCCAAGAAAGCCGCCGCAAGCGCTGAGCACGATAAAACCAACGGCGGTTCGCCCCCGGAATTCACCAGGGAGCAGGAGCTGAAGGCGCTCCGCGACATGCTCCTGATCCGGCGGTTCGAGGAAAAGGCCGGCCAGCTCTACGGTATGGGTGCGATCGGCGGCTTCTGCCATCTCTATATCGGCCAGGAGGCCGTGGTAGTTGGTATGCAGATGGCCCTGAAGGAGGGCGATCAGGTCATCACCGGCTATCGCGACCATGGCCATATGCTTGCCACCGGCATGGATGCCAACGGCGTGATGGCCGAGCTCACGGGACGCCGCGGCGGCTATTCCAAGGGCAAGGGCGGCTCCATGCACATGTTCAGCAAGGAGAAGCACTTCTACGGCGGCCACGGCATCGTCGGTGCGCAGGTCTCGCTCGGCACCGGGCTTGCCTTTGCCAACAATTACCGCAGCAACGGCAATGTCAGCGTCACCTATTTCGGCGACGGTGCGGCCAACCAGGGCCAGGTCTATGAGAGCTTCAACATGGCGGAGCTCTGGAAATTGCCGGTGATCTACGTCATCGAGAACAACCGCTACGCCATGGGCACTTCGGTCTCGCGCGCCTCGGCGCAGCAGGATTTTTCCAAGCGCGGCGTGTCCTTCAACATCCCGGGCAAGCAGGTCGACGGCATGGACGTCCGCGCCGTCAAGGCCGCGGGCGAGGAGGCGGCGGCCTGGTGCCGCGCCGGCAAGGGCCCCTACATCCTTGAGATGCAGACCTACCGCTATCGCGGCCACTCGATGTCCGACCCGGCGAAGTACCGCACGCGCGAGGAGGTCGAGAAGGTCCGTCACGATCAGGATCCGATCGAGCAGGTGCGTAACCGCCTGCTGGCGGCCAAGGTCAGCGAGGCCGATCTCAAGGCGATCGATGCCGAGGTGCGTGACATCGTCAACGCCTCCGCCGACTTTGCCCAGCATGATCCCGAGCCGGATGCCGCCGAGCTCTGGACCGACGTTTACCGCTAAACGCGCGCAAGCTTTCTTTGGAGTCGATATGCCAATTCAAGTGCTGATGCCCGCGTTGTCGCCCACGATGGAAAAGGGCAACCTCGCCAAATGGCTGAAAAAAGAGGGCGAGACGATCAAGTCCGGCGACGTCATCGCCGAGATCGAGACCGACAAGGCCACCATGGAGGTCGAGGCGACCGATGAGGGTACGCTCGGCAAGATCCTGATTCCCGAGGGCACCGCCGACGTTGCCGTGAACACGCCGATCGCGACCATTCTCGCCGATGGCGAGAGCGCCGCCGATCTGGCGAAGGCGCCTGCACCGGCGGCGAAGGCCGCGGAGTCCGCGCCGCCCGCCGCTGCCAAGGCTGAAGCGCCCGCGCCGAAGGCTGCACCTGCGCCGCAGGCCGTCGCCGAACCCGATCCTGAGGTGCCCGCCGGCACCGAGATGATCACCCAGACCATCCGCGAAGCGCTGCGCGACGCCATGGCTGAAGAGATGCGCCGCGATCCTGATGTCTTCGTGATGGGCGAAGAGGTCGCCGAATATCAGGGTGCCTACAAGGTCACGCAGGGCCTGCTGCAGGAGTTCGGCGCGCGGCGCGTGATCGACACCCCGATCACCGAGCATGGTTTTGCCGGCGTCGGCGTCGGCGCTGCCATGACCGGGTTGAAGCCGGTCGTCGAGTTCATGACCTTCAACTTCGCCATGCAGGCGATCGACCAGATCATCAACTCCGCGGCCAAGACGCTCTACATGTCCGGCGGCCAGATGGGCTGCTCGATCGTGTTCCGCGGACCCAACGGCGCCGCCGCGCGCGTCGCCGCCCAGCACAGCCAGGATTATTCGGCCTGGTACTCGAACGTACCGGGTCTCAAGGTCATCGCGCCGTACTCGGCTGCCGACTACAAGGGCCTGCTCAAGGCCGCGATCCGCGACCCCAATCCGGTGATCTTCCTCGAGAACGAGGTGCTCTACGGTCACACCGGCGAAGTGCCGAAGCTCGACGATTTCATCATTCCCATCGGCAAGGCGCGCATCGTGCGTTCGGGCAGCCATGTGAGCATCATCTCCTGGTCGAATGGCATGACCTATGCGCTGAAGGCCGCCGACGAACTCGCCAAGGAGGGCATCGAGGCCGAGGTGATCGACCTGCGCACGCTGCGTCCGATGGACACCGAGACCATCATCAACTCGGTGAAGAAAACGGGGCGCGCCGTGACGGTGGAAGAGGGCTGGGCCCAGAGCGGCGTCGGCGCCGAGATCGCCGCGCGCATCATGGAGAACGCCTTCGACTATCTCGACGCGCCGGTCGCGCGCGTCGCCGGCAAGGACGTGCCGATGCCCTATGCCGCGAATCTGGAGAAGCTTGCGCTGCCGTCGGCGGCTGAGGTCGTCGAGGCCGCCAAAGCCGTCTGCTACAGGTAGACCATGGCGGGCCCGAAGGAGCAGCCACTGCCGCCCGACGTCATGACCCGCGATGACGCGGTCGAGATCCTGCGCGTGTTCGTGCTGGATGGCGGGCTGTCGATGGCGTTCCAGCGCGCCTTCGAGGAGCCTGACATGTGGGGCCTGCTGCTGGTCGATCTCGCCCGCCACGCCGCGCGCGCTTATGCGCGCGAGAGCGAATATACCGAGGAGGACGCGCTGAACCGGATCCTCGACATGTTCCAGGCCGAGATTGAGCGTCCGACCGACACTGGCACCACGACGCCGCGGGGAAAGGGACACTGACCGTGACGATCGAATCCTATCATTACGATTTCATGCTGGAGGCGATCCGCGAAGCGGAAGCCTCGATCGCGCAAGGTGGTCTGCCGATCGGCGCAGTGCTGACGCGCGACAACAAGATCATCGCCCGCGGCCACAACAACCGCGTGCAGGAGAACAATCCGATCCTGCATGGCGAGATGAGCTGCCTGCGCGAGGCCGGCGCGATCTCGTTCCATGACACGGTCATGTACACCACGCTGTCGCCATGCTCGATGTGTGCCGGCGCGCTCGGTCTGTTCAAGGTCAAGCTCGTGGTGATCGGGGAATCCGTCACCTTCGAGGGCTCCAAGGACATTCTCGACAAGTTCGGGATTCCCTGGATCGACCTGGCCGACGACCGCTCCATCACCATGATGAAGAATTGGCGCTCCATCCCTGCCAATGAGCGCCTCTGGCAAGGCGACATCGGCAACTAAACCTGGTCTGTTCGTCTTCACTTTCGGAGACGACGTTTTGAGAAGTTCTTCGTGAGGTCAGCATGCCCATCAACATCCTGATGCCAGCTCTTTCGCCGACGATGGAGAAGGGCAACCTCGCCAAGTGGCTGAAGAAGGAAGGCGACAAGGTCAAGTCAGGCGACGTCATCGCCGAGATCGAGACCGACAAGGCGACCATGGAGGTCGAAGCCATCGACGAGGGCACGCCAAGATCCTGGTGCCCGAGGGCACCCAGGACGTGCCGGTCAACGACGTGATCGCGGTGCTCGCCGGCGAAGGCGAGGACGTGAAGGCTGCGGGCGCTGCAAAGCCCAGCGCGTCGGCCGCCCCGCCCAAGCCCACCGAGAAGGCGGCTGAGGCTCCCGCACCGGCACCTGCGCCCGCCGCGCCCAAGGCTGCGCCGGCTCCCGCCGCAGCACCCGCGCCGCAGGCTGCTGCACCGGCTGCGCAGGGCAATGGCCATGCCGGCCGCGTGTTCTCGTCGCCGCTGGCGCGGCGTCTCGCCAAGGAAGCCGGCATCGACGTCTCGATGGTCACGGGCACTGGCCCGCACGGCCGCGTGGTCGCGCGCGACGTTGAGCAAGCCAAATCAGGCAAGGGCCTCAAGGCGCCCGCTGCGGCTCCGCCCGCCGGCGCGCCGTCGATCGCGCCGACCATGTCGGACAAGCAGATCCTGTCGCTGTTCGAGCCGGGCTCCTACGACATCGTCCCGCATGACGGCATGCGCCGCACCATTGCCCAACGTTTGACCGCGTCGATCCAGAACGTCCCGCACTTCTATCTCACCATCGACTGCGATATCGGCAAGCTGCTCGCCGCGCGCGAGGAGATCAACGCCGCGGCTCCGAAGGACAAGGAGAAGAAGCCGCTCTACAAGATCTCGGTCAACGACTTCGTCATCAAGGCGATGGCGGTGGCGCTGCAGAAGATCCCGAACTGCAACGTCAGCTGGACCGAGTCAGGCATGGTCAAGCACCATCATTCCGACGTCGGCGTTGCCGTGGCGATGCCGGGCGGCCTGATCACGCCGATCATCCGCAAGGCCGAGACCAAGACGCTCTCGACCATCTCCAACGAGATGAAGGATTTTGCCGCGCGCGCGCGGTCCCGTAAATTGAAGCCCGAGGAGTATCAGGGCGGCACCACGGCCGTTTCCAACCTCGGCATGTTCGGCATCAAGGACTTCACGGCGGTGATCAATCCGCCGCATGCCACGATCCTTGCGGTGGGCACCAGCGAGGAGCGGCCGGTGGTGCGGAGCGGCAAGATCGAGATCGCAACCATGATGAGCGTGACGCTGTCCTGCGACCACCGCGCCATCGACGGCGCGCTCGGCGCCGAGCTGATCGGCGCCTTCAAGCAGCTGATCGAAAATCCCGTCATGATGATGGTCTAGCGCGCGGAGCGTGGCGATGCCGAACTCGCACGCATTTGCGGCGGCAGGTGGTGCAGCGCTCGGCATGGCCTGGCTGATCGCGCTGCAGCTGATGCTGAGCTACCGCACCACCGAGGAGTTCGGCGTGGTGGCGAGCGCGATTGCGGTCGATATCGCGCTGGCTATCGCCGTGTTCGCCCTCGTGCTGCAGAAGTCGGGACGCGAACGCGACATGACGCTGGCCGCGCTGGTGCTCGCAATGGCGACGCTATTGTTTTCCGGCTGGTCGGTGTGGATGAATGCTGTCGATGCGCGCTCGACCAATCCGTTCCCGAGCGACCATCGCGATGCGCAGATCGTGCAGGAATTCCTGCTGCCGAGCCTTGTCGGCTTGATGGTGCTCTGGCGCATGCTGGTGCGCTCGCACCGGATTGCCACAGGTGGCGATCCGCGCACACTCTGGCCGTGGATCACAATCGGCCTCGGCCTCGTGCTTGTGTTCAATCCCGTCGGCATCGAGCTGGTCGGCTCGGCGGTTGCGCCTTCCGGCAGCGACTGGCTGGCCGGCCTGTGGCGCATCATCGTCGTGGTCGCGGCCGCCGTGCTTGCTGTCCTCGGCATCATCGAATACGCGCTGCGTGCGCGTCGTTTACGTTTACCGGTTCAGGCGGAGGTTTGAGTGGCCGACACGTCTTTCGACATCATCATCATCGGCTCCGGTCCCGGCGGCTATGTCACCGCGATCCGCGCCGCCCAGCTGGGCTTCAAGACCGCGATCGTCGAGAAATCCTATCTCGGCGGCATCTGCCTGAACTGGGGCTGCATCCCGACCAAAGCGTTGCTGCGTTCGGCCGAGATCTATCACTACATGCAGCACGCCAAGGACTATGGCCTGTCGGCAGAGAAAGTCTCGTTCGATCCGAAGGCCGTGGTGCAGCGCTCGCGCGGCGTCTCCAAGCGGCTGAACGACGGCGTCGGCTTCCTGATGAAGAAGAACAAGGTCAGCGTGATCTGGGGCGCCGCCTCGATCGACGCGCCCGGCAAGATCACCGTGAAGAAGTCCGACGTCGAGGGTCCCAAGGGCTCGCTGGGCGAGGGGACCTACCAGGCCAAGCACATCATTGTCGCGACCGGCGCGCGGCCGCGCGTGCTGCCGGGCCTCGAGCCCGACAAGAAGCTGATCTGGACCTATTTCGAGGCGATGGTGCCGGAGCGGATGCCGAAGTCGCTGCTGGTGGTCGGCTCCGGCGCGATCGGCATCGAGTTCGCCTCGTTCTTCCACACCATGGGTTCTGACGTCACCGTGGTCGAGGTGCTGCCGCAGATCCTCCCGGTCGAGGACGCGGAGATCGCGGGCCTTGCGCGCAAGCGGCTGGAGAAGCAGGGCATCAAGATCATGTCCTCGACCAAGGTGACCAAGCTCGAGAAGAAGGCCGACAGCGTCGTCGCCACCATCGATGACGGCAAGGGCAAGCCCGTCACATCGGAGTTCGAGCGCGTGATCTCGGCCGTCGGCGTCGTCGGCAATATCGAGAATCTCGGCCTCGAAAAGCTCGGTGTGAAGACCGAGCGCGGCTGCATCGTCATCGACGGCTACGGCAAGACCAACGTCCCAGGCATCTACGCCATCGGCGACGTCGCGGGCCCCCCGATGCTCGCCCACAAGGCCGAGCATGAGGGCGTGATCTGCATCGAGGCGATCAAGGGCCTGCATCCGCATCCCATGGACAAGAACATGATCCCGGGCTGCACCTACTGCCATCCGCAAGTGGCGTCCGTCGGTCTGACCGAAGCCAAGGCCAAGGAGAGCGGCCGCGAGATCCGCGTCGGCCGTTTCCCCTTCGTCGGCAACGGCAAGGCGATCGCGCTCGGCGAGGACCAGGGCCTGGTCAAGGTGATCTTCGACAAGAAGACCGGCCAGCTGTTAGGGGCCCACATGGTCGGCGCCGAGGTCACCGAATTGATCCAGGGCTATGTCGTCGCCATGAACCTGGAGACGACTGAAGAAGAGCTGATGCACACGGTGTTCCCACATCCGACCCTGTCGGAGATGATGAAGGAAGCCGTGCTGGATGCTTATGGACGGGTGTTGAATATTTGACGGAAGGCGGACGGCGGCGTCCCCGATCCGTCATCCTGAGGTGCTCGCGCAGCGAGCCTCGAAGGATGAACGGCCGAGATGCAGCAGCCGGGCTCGTCGCCCTTCGAGGCCTCCGCTTCGCTCCGGCACCTCAGGGTGACGAGTTCAATAGCGACCAAGCAGAACAAGAAAAGGGAATGAACCCATGCACGACAACGACAACCTCACCATCGAACGCCCGACCTTCGTCACGCATCTCGAATGCGCCATGGAGGGCGATCATTACGCCGCCGATCAGGTCCACAATCTCTCCAAGGCCGGCAAGCCGCTGCTGGTGCGCTACGACCTCGCCGGCGTGAAGAAGGCGCTGACCAAGGATGCGCTGAGCCAGCGTCCCGGCGACATGTGGCGCTACCGCGAGCTGCTTCCCGTGCGCAAATGCCAGGACATCGTCTCGCTCGGCGAGGTCACGACGCCGCTGATCCGGCTGCCGAAGCTCGGCAAGAAGCTCGGCGGCGGCGAAATCATCGTGAAAGACGAGGGACGGCTGCCGACCGGCTCGTTCAAGGCGCGCGGCCTTGTCATGGCGGTGTCGATGGGCAAGGCGCTCGGCATCAAGCACATGGCGATGCCGACCAACGGCAATGCCGGCGCGGCGCTCGCGGCTTACGCGACGTCCTGCGGCATCAAGACCACGATCTTCTGCCCGGCCGATACGCCCGAGGTGAATGTCAGCGAGATCGAGCTGCAGGGCGCCACCGTCTACCGCGTCAACGGCTATATCGACGATTGCGGCAAGATCGTCGGCGAGGGCAAGGCGAAAGTCGGCTGGTTCGACACCTCCACCTTGAAGGAGCCGTACCGCATTGAAGGCAAGAAGACGATGGGCCTGGAGCTCGCCGAGCAGCTCGGCTGGGACGTGCCCGACGTGATCTTCTATCCGACCGGCGGCGGCACCGGCCTGATCGGGATGTGGAAGGCGTTCGACGAGCTGGAGAAGATCGGCTTCATTGGTTCAAAGCGCCCGCGCATGGTCGCGGTGCAGGCCTCCGGCTGCGCGCCGATGGTGCGGGCCTATGAGGCCGGCACCGAGCACGCCACGCGCTGGGAGGACGCCCACACCATCGCTTCAGGCATTCGCGTGCCGCAGGCGATCGGCGATTTTCTGATTCTGCGCGCCGTGCGCGAGAGCAAGGGTTTTGCCATTGCGGTCGACGACGACAAGATCTCGTCGGCGCTGAACGAGGTCGCGCGCGAGGAGGGGCTCTTGCTCTGCCCGGAGGGCGCTGCAACCTACGCCGCCTACAAGGAGAGCCTTGCCGACGGCCGCGTTTCGAAGGGCGACCGCGTCATGCTGTTCAACTGCGCCACCGGCCTGAAATATCCGCTGCCGCCGGTCACCCGCACGCTCGATCGCCACAAGCCGATCGACTATTCGCAGTTCTGAGGCGTCATTTCGTCTCTTCACGAACGATCGCTCTTCCCGTACGCGGGAAGAGACAAAAACAAGAACGATATCGTCGAGGAGACCACAATGAACAAGGCCGTCTGGGCCGGACTGATCGGTATTCTCGCTCTCGCCGGCCTCGCGCGCGCCGACGAATATCCCTCGCATCCGATCACCATCATCGTTCCCTTTGCCGCCGGCGGCCCGTCTGATGCGATGGCGCGGGTGCTCGCCGAGCGGATGCGCCAATCGCTCGGCCAGGCGCTGGTGGTCGAGAACGTCACCGGCGCCGGCGGCTCGATCGGCGTGGGGCGCGCCGTGCATTCGCCGCCTGACGGCTACACCATCTCGTTCGGCCATCTCGGCACCCACGTCGCAAACGGTGCCGTCTACAAGCTCAACTACGACCTCGTCGCCGATCTCGAACCGGTGGTGCTCTTGCCGAGCAACCCGATGATCGTGGTCAGCAAGAACGCCGTGCCCGCGAAATCGCTGAAGGAGCTGCTGGACTGGCTGAAGTCGCGGCCGACGCCGCCGACCGCCGGGACGGCCGGCGCCGGCTCCGGCAGCCACATCGCCGGCGTCTATTTCGAAAGCGTCTCCGGTATCAAGCTGCAATACGTGCCGTATCGCGGCACCGCGCCGGCGTTGAACGATCTGATCGCTGGCCAGATCGACATCATCGTGGACCAGACCTCCAATTCCATCAACCAGGTCCGCGCCGGTACCATCCGCGCCTACGCCGTCACCGACGACAAGCGCCTCGCCTCGGCGCCCGACATCCCGACCGCGGATGAAGCGGGATTGAAAGGCTTCAACATGACGCTGTGGTCCGGCATGTGGGTGCCGAAGGGCACGCCGAAGGAGATCGTCGCCAAGCTCAATGCCGCCGCCGTTGACGCGTTGAACGATCCCGCCGTGAAGAAGCAGCTTGAAAGCCAGGGCCTCGAGATGACGCCCAAGGATCAGCTCACCCCGGAGGCACTCGGCATCAGGCAGAAGGCCGAGATCGCGAAATGGTGGCCGATCATCAAGGCGGCGAAGATCTCGGTGGAGTGAGGCGGAACGTCACTCCGTGACGTCGTCACCTGCTGCCAGCGCCCACTGCAGGCATTTCATCAGGTCCGCGGGGACGAACGGCTTACGGAGACAACAGATTGCTCCGGCTTCGAGCGCCCGGATGTGAAGGGTCTCATCCGGGAAACCTGTGATCAAGATGAACGGGGTGGCCGAACCCTGCGCGCGCATCTGCGTCAACAAATCGATTCCGGTCTTGGACGGCATATGCATGTCGGCGACGATGCAGGAGGTGCGCTTGGAATCGCTCGAGCTCAAAAATTCTTCGGCCGAGGCGAATGTGTGGACCATATACCCGCGCGACCGCAAGAGATTGTTGATCGCCTCCCGCACGTAGGGGTCATCATCAAGGACCGAAATGACCGAAGCCGCTGACAAGACGTCCGCTCCTCGCCCGGGATCACGCTTGCCGTCGCGACGGCCCAATCCAAACACGCAGGGTGGACCTGCCACTCGCCATTGCAAACTCATACTTAGGTTTGTACGTCGGGCCGGCCGGGCCGAACGCCGAGCGCCTCACTCATTCGCACGAGGTCGGCCAGGGACTTCGCCCCCATTTTGCGCATGATCTGGCCGCGATAGATCTTCACGGTAATTTCGGCTAATCCGAGTTGGGCGGCCACTTGCTTGTTCATCAGGCCGGACGTCACCAGAGCCAATACGTCCCGCTCGCGCGAGGTGAGTGACTCGAAGCGTGATCTGACGTTCGAGACCGTCTTGTTGAGATCGCGCCGCTTGCGGTCTCGCTCGATCGCGGCCTGGACTGCGTCCAGGATATCCTGGTCGCGGACCGGCTTGGTCAGGAAATCGATCGCACCGCCTTTCATGGCCCGAACGGTCATGGGAATGTCAGCGTGACCGGTAATGAAGATGATCGGCGTGTGGATGTTGGCCTTGGCCAGATCGGACTGCAGCTCAAGGCCGCTGACTCCCGGCAGGCGGATGTCAAGCACCAGGCAACTCGGCACCTGCGGTGGCTTGGCCTGGAGGAGCTGCGGCGCCGAGCCAAACGCCTCGACCTTGAGGCCAACCGATTCGAAGAGGTTGGTCAGCGCACGGCGCATGGAGGCGTCGTCGTCGACAACGTAGACAATCGGCTGATCACCGTTCTCCTGGGGCGGCGAAGGCGCCATGCGGTCGCTCACGATGCTTCCTCTCGATAGAGGGGCAGGGTGATCTGAAACGTCGCGCCGCCAGATTGGTTCGGCGCGGCGGAAAGTCGTCCGCCGTGGATCTCGATGATGGAGCGGCAGATCGGCAGCCCCATCCCTATGCCGCCGGGTTTCGTGGTGAAGAACGGGGTGAACAGGCGGTCTATCGCCTGTTCGTCGATACCGACGCCGCAGTCGGCGACGCTCACCAGCATCGCGTCGTCGCCATCCGCCGCCGAGCGGATGGTCAGCTTGCGCGGACGGTCACGGACGTCTTCCATGGCCTCGATCCCGTTCATGATCAGATTGATCAGGACCTGCTGCAACTGGATCCGATCGCCAAAGATCTTGGGCAGGGCCGACGACAGTTCCATCCGCACCGACACGGCATGGCGGGCCATCTCGCGCTGAACGAGTGCGACGGCCTCGCGCACGATTGAGTTTGGGTCGAGCGGACCCATTTCGATTTCGGTTCGTTTGGCGAGCGCCCGAATGTGACGGATCACGTCGCTGGCACGCTTGCAATCCTCGGTGATCCACTCCACGGAGCGGCGCGCCGCCTTGAGATCGGGCGGATTGCGCTGCAGCCACGCCACACAGGCGTCGGCGTTTGCAATCACGGCAGCGAGCGGCTGGTTGATTTCATGGGCGATCGAAGCAGTCAGTTCGCCCAGTGTCGTGATGCGCGTGACATGAGCCAGCTCGGCTTGGGCCTTGCGCAGCGCCTCTTCGGCCTGGTCGGCGCGGATGGCCGCAGTCACGTCGGTGCAGACGCCACGATAGCCGAGAAAGTTTCCGTCGGCATCGAAGAACGGCTTGCCACTGGTCCGGACGTAGATGGTTTGCCCGTTGCGGTCCCTGCTGCGATACACCAGGTCGCGGAACGGGATGTGGGCGTCGAGTGCCGCGCGATGTTGTCGCCATTTTTCCGGCTCGAGATCGGCGTCCGGCGCAATGTCCCAACGGGTAAGCCCAATCACGCCCGGCGGGGTGGTGGTATCTGAGTGTTCCGATATCAGGGTCACGCGGTGGTCTGGCCCTGTCTCCCAGAACCAGTCGGATGCGGTTTCGGCATAATCGCGAAAGCGCTGTTCGCTCTCGCGCAGCTTGCGCTCTGCCTCTTTGGTCGCCGTAATGTCGCTCACCGATCCCACGAACTCGACGTGACCGGCAGAATCTCGTGTAGCCCGGGCCACCGCTCGGACGTACTTGATGGAGCCGTCGGGCATCACGAGCCGGTATTCGTGGTCGTAGTCCTTTCCCTCGCGCGCTGCCTGACCTGTGGTCCGCTGCACGGCGAGCCGGTCCTCCGGATGGATCCGCTGGAGCATGACCGGGATCTGCGGCTTGGAACCCTCGTCGCACTGGAAGATGCGATACGTCTCCCTGGACCATGTGATCTCGCGGGTTGCGGCCTTCCAGCCGAAACTGCCGGTGTGGCTCAATTCCTGCGCCTGAGCGAGATAGGCTTCGCTCTGCCGCAGAGCATTCTCCGCTTCCTTGCGCTCGGTGATGTTCTCGCAGGCGACCAACACGACTGGCGAGCCATCGGCCCGCAGCATGGTCTTGGCGTTCTCGCGCACCCAGAGTACCGAGCCGTCCCTGCGAACCTTCCGGATCTCCCAGGTGTGGGACTGATCGACGGTCTCGAGGCACAGTGCAACACAGGCGCGGACAAAATCGCGGTCTTCGGCGAAGAAGACATCCAGTACCGATCGGCCGATCAACTCTGCGGCCGTGTAGCCCAGTTGCGCGGCGCCGAACGTGTTCACGTTGATGACGGTTCCGGCCGGATCGACCATGAAGTACATGACCGGATTGTGCTCGAAGACCTGCTGCCATTGTTTGACCGCTTCGAGCTGGCCATCATCGGGCTCGGCACGCGGCTTAGCGGCGACAGCTTGCCTGACGCAGTCGACGAGGAATTGCGCGGCTGACTTCCCGAACGTGGCTGCCTGGCCAGGTTTCATCGCAGACGCTCCCGGCACTCTCTGCGTGAACACGAGTAGAGCACGTTGGCGCAAGAGGAGCAATTCCGGCCAAAGCCGGATGACCGTGGATGATGTTCGTCCTTGAATTGACCTGTCGCCGCTTCGGCTATCCAGGCAGATCAGGTAGCCGCGCCAGCAGGGGTCTTCACCGTGACCGTGCAGCCGGAGCATCGTGCGCCGTCTCGTTGAATAAGAATGAGCGCGGAAGCCCCGGGCAAATACGGACAAACCTAGGTATAGCTCTTCCAACCCTAGTCATGTCGGTCATTTACCTCCGTACAGTTGAGCACTTCGTGCCCGGCTGACTACCCTCACGGCCAATCGGGAGTGTCGACCAGCCAGTCGCGGCGAGCGCAACCGCAAGCAACAAAGGGAGACAACAATGTGTCATGCATCCGTACTTCCCGAGGTTGACCAGCCCGACTCCAGACCGTGCTCTTCTGCCAACGGCTGTGCAGTGTGTGGCGGTAAATTTGGCTTGATCCGCTACTACGCGTGGCGCACTGCGCTCTGCTCAAAGACGTGTGTCGATCGCTTCCGCTCACGCCGCGAACGCGACCGCCGGTGGTTGTTTCGGGCTCAGTTCGCGCGGGGCTGAACCAGAGAGCTGACATCATTCCGCAGGCCTGATCCGGGAGCCCATGTCTTGAACCGCTCGTGCAAGCTCTTGTGCTCAATCGTTCTCTTCTGCTCCACCGCGACAATCCAGGCGCAGGAGACCGGAAACGGTGCCGTCCATCGCCGGCATCCACCCCAGGACCAGGCGCTGCACGAGAAATTCTACTCGACCTGGCGCATGCCGGATAACCCGAGCCTCAGTTGCTGCAACAGCGCTGATTGCTATCCAACCGATATCAAGTACGTCGACGGCCAGATCTATGCGCGGCGGAGGGAGGACGGAAGATACATCCGGGTCCCGCCGCAGAAGGTGGAGCAAAACAGGGATAATCCGGACGGCCGAAGCCATCTTTGCGCTCCACCGCCCGCACTGTCTCCGTTGGACAGCGTTTACTGCTTCGCTTTGGGAGGTGCCACGTGAGATTCGCCTTCGTGCTGGTGAACGACCGGACACCGTTCCGGCAGGCGTGGTGCATGCAATGCTGCGAGCCGATCAGCGGCAGCTATCTTCGCGAGATGGCGACCCGTCTGCCGTACTGCGACTATCAATGTTACGCGTTGTTCTGCGAGGCCCTTGCAGAAGATCGCGTGAGGGTGGCCTCATGAACTTCGTGCTGGTCAATCACGAGCCTCCGCCAAGCGCGGCGACGTGCGGCACATGCTCGCGGTCGATCCGATCAGGCTATGTCCGGCATGTACGGACACAGCGCCATTACTGTGACTATGATTGCTATCGCCGAGGCGAGCTAATGACGCTGTGGATGCCATGGTCGATGCCTGGGCGCAGCGCGACGGCCACCGGGAACACGATCGAGATGTTGGTGATGCTGAGCGCCGTCTCGTGCTGGACCTGCACGATGCAGTTCTGGACCATCGCGAGAGCTTTGACCGGCGCATTTCTGGACGGGCGCGACCTGATCACGACGGAAGGAGGTGACACCTAGCTGCGCGACTCGCGCGGAAGCCGCAGCAACCTAACCTCGTCGGCGCCCCTTCAGCCCCGGTGGCGCCGGTTAGGGAGCGGGTGCTGCGGCTGCCACGGGTGCCGTTGCGTTGAGTTCCTGCGTCACCACGCGCTGATCGGTCTTGCCGGCGACAGCGCCGCTGCCTTCGAAGCGGGCGCGATACACCAGCACGTTCTCCATCACCCGCTGGACGTAGTTGCGTGTCTCGGACAACGGGATGCGCTCGACCCAGTCGACCGGATCGATCTTGGGATCTCTGGGGTCGCCATGCGCCTGCACCCATTCACGCACGCGGCCGCGGCCGGCATTGTAGCCGGCGAAAGTCATGATCTGGTTGCCGCGATATTCCGACAGCAGCGCGCTGAGCTCGGCCGCACCCATCTGCGTGTTGTAGACGGGGTCGGAGACCATCTTGTCCCAGTCATAGGTCACGCCGAAGCGCTTGGCCGTGTCGCGGCCGGCTTCCGGCGTCACCTGCATCAGGCCGACCGCATTGGCGGACGACTTGTCGCGCTGGTTGAACGAGCTCTCGGTGCGCGCCACCGAATAGATCACGCTGGTCTCGATCGCAGGTGCGACCTGCTTGTGCTCGGGGATGCCGATGGTCGGGAAGGCGTAGTGGTCGAGCGCGAGGCCGTGGGCCAACGCCGACTTGCCGACCTCCAGCATCACGCGCGCATCGTTGCGCTGGCCGGCGAGCTCGCCAAGCGCCGCGAGCGCGGCGGCGTCGGTGCTCTCCTGGGCGAAATCCTCGGCGTAGTAGAACACCATATCGCGTTCGCCGATGGCATAGAGCATGTCGGCGGCGCGCACGCGCTCATCTGCCGCCTGCGTGTCGGCGGCGGCCAGCACGGGCGAGGGGGCGCGCAGCTCCAGTCCCTCGAGGCCGAGCCGCGCACGGGCGAGCTGGCCGTAATAGGCGGTCGGATAGCGCGCGGCGGCCTTGTAGCTCGCTTGCGCGTCGGCGACGGCGCCCATTGCCTCGGCCGCACGGCCGCGCCAGTAATGGCCTCGCGACAGCGCCAGTGGATTGGGCGATCCCTCGTCGATGGAGGCGAAGTGCATCATCGCGGTTTTGGGATCGTCGAGATAGCGCAGCGCGATCCAGCCGCACATGAAGTGATAGTCGACGCGGTAGACCTCCATCGCCGGCACCGTGGCTGCGCGCACCACGTCGTAGGCGGTCTGGAACTTGCCCTGGTCGAGCAGCTTTCGCGCGAGCAGGCGGCGCTCGCGCCACCATGCGTCTGTGTCCTGCGCCCCCATCGTCTCGGGTGCGGCAGCCAGGATCACCTCGGCTGCATCGTCGATGTGGTCCTTCTGAAGGTGCCATTGTGCGCGGCACAGCACATAGCCGAGATCGCGGCGCGCGTCTTGAGGCACGTCCTCGAGATAATCCTTGGCCTTGTTCTCCTTGCCGTTGACGGCGGCGCAGGCCTTGACGATCGCGAGGAAATCTTCGCCAAGACGTTTTGCGGCGCGCCTTGCGCCGGCATAGTCCTTGGCGCCGAGGCGCTTGTCCATCCGGGCGCGATGGTCTTCGGGCCGCAACAAATCGTGGAACGCTTCGTAGGAATCCTCCTCGCTGCGCTCGGACAGTTCGTCCGAGCGCCAGGCCTCGCGCACGAGGCGCGTCGCCCCGTCGTTGTCGCCCTCGGCGAACAGCGCGCGCGCGAGCGCGAAATTGCCCTTGGCGCTGATCGGCCGGTCCATCGTGAAGGCGTGGACGGTTGCCGCGTCACTCTTCTCCTGCCACAGCCGCGCCTCGGCGCGCTTGCGCAGCAGCACGGCGCTCGGCCAGTCCGGATTGGCGGCGAGGAAGGCGGCGTAGCGCTTGAAGGGGGCGGTGCTCTCGGAATGGCGCAGCATGAACCAGTCGGCGAGCTTTTGTCCGGCGGGATCGGCAATGCGGTCGCGCGCCGCGGTCGCATCGTCGGTCTTGCCCTTGCGCGCGAGGTCGATCGCATCCTTCAGCGCGGCGAGGTCACCGGTCAGCGCCGGCGGCGCGGGCTTGTCCGTGGGCTCGTCCCGCTTCTTCGACTTGCGCCTGGCCTCGGCATGTTTGCGGTGCTTGCCGGATGCAGCATGCCGTTGCTTGCCGGTTTTCGCTTCGTGCGTCTTCTTGGACGAAGACGGTTTCGACGCGGATGATTTGTGACCGCTCTTCGCCGCCAGCCCGGTGGGAAGGAGGGCCAAAGCGGCCACGGCAACGACACACGCGAGCGAGCGTAGGCACTGGTTCATTCGATGGTCCCCCTGCGAAACCACTACAAACCAAGGTCCGCGACGACATGCGGCTTGAGAATCAAGAACGACATCAAAACGATGCCGTGGCATCGTTTCGCATTCCTCACGCTCGTTCAACAATGCGGCAAAATACCGATTGGAACTCGCGGAACTTCAGAAACGGCGGCAGTGGCAGTTCCTTAACCTTTATTAACAAATGGGACTCGCGCAACGGTTGCGGGCAGCGCTGGGCGCCAAACCGGCCCGATTGCGCGTGTTCCCCAGCGAAAATCCGGTGTATTGAGGGTTCCAAAGATCCTTCTTCAGCCTTTGCCCGCATCTCATGCCGCTTTTCAACCAGTCGATCCGGCGCAAGATCGTCGGCATCGCCCTCGGATTGATCGTCCTGATGCTGATCACCTCGATCCTGTCGATGGTGATGTCGAGCCAGGTCGGCATTCTCCTGGACGAGCTGACCAACCGCTACATCCCGGCCTATGGTGATCTGGCGCGGGCCAACATCCGCTCGCTGGAGCGGTCGGTGGCGTTGCGGCGTATGGTCATGGCGAAGATGCAGGACTCCTCGGACGAGCAGGCCTATGCGGCCCGCCTGAAGGAGTTCGAGGAAGCCGACCGCAAGATCGACGAAGAGACGTCGGCCGCGCAAAAGCTCATCAACGCGATCATCGAGGATCCGAGGACGCCGTCGGACAATGCCGCGCTGGCGCGGATCGACACCCGCATCGAGACCGCCGTGACCGAGCTGCGCCAGGGCATGAACGAGGACCACGCCAAACTGCTCAAGCAGATCGACGCCAAGCAGATGCCGGAGGCACGCAGCACGCTGGAGCACATCGATGCGCTGCGCGATCAGTTCAACCAGCGGATCGATACGGTCCGCACCGACATGCTCAAGCAGGTCTATGCGAGCACCTCGACGGTGGTCGGCCACCAGCGACAGGCGATCATCATCTCCGGCGTCGTAACGCTGCTCGCCGCGGTCGTCGGATTTGCCTTTGCGCTGCTTGTCTCCGGCGGCATCACAAGGCCCGTGCGGCTGCTGCTCGCCGGTGCCCGCGAGGTCGAGGCCGGCCGCTTCGACAAGAGCATCACCGTCTCGACCCAGGACGAGATCGGCGAGCTCGCCGCCGCCTTCAACCGCATGATCGAGCAGCTGCGCCACAACGAGCGGATCCGCGAGACCTTTGGCCGCTACATCGATCCCAAGGTGGTGCAGGGCCTGATCGACCGGCCCGAGGTCGCCGTCGACGGCCAGCGTCGGGTCATGACCATCATGTTCTGCGACATGAGCGGCTTCACCGCGATGAGCGAGGGCATGACCCCGCGCGGCCTCGTCAAGGTCATGAACCACTATTTCACGTTGATGTCCGGTCCGATCCGCAACAACCGCGGCGTCATCGACAAATATATCGGCGATGCCATCATGTCCTATTGGGGCCCGCCCTTCATCGAGGAGGACGAGCAGGCGCTGCTCGCGGGCCTGTCCGCCATCGACATGGCCGACCAGGTGCCCGCGCTGCAGAAGCAGCTGCCGGACCTGCTCGGCATCCGGGCCATGCCGGTGTCCTGCGACCTGCGCATCGGCATCGCCACCGGCGAGGTCCTGACCGGCAGCATCGGCTCCGAGCTGATGATGAGCTTTACGGTGATGGGCGATGCCGTGAACCTTGCCTCGCGCCTCGAGGCCGTGAACAAGATCTACGGTACCCGAATCCTGATCTCGCACGCGACCGCCGCGGCGATTGGATCCCGGCTCGAATTGCGCGAGATCGACCGCCTCGCGGTGGTCGGCCAGAGCGTGCCGCAGCCGGTGTTCGAGGTGATGGGCCGGGCAGGTGCGCTCACCGCCTCGCAGGAAGGGCTGCGCGCGCACTACGCCGAAGGGCTTGCCGCCTATCGCGCCTGCCGCTTCACTGAGGCCCGCTCGGCATTCAATGCGGCGCTGCAGAGCGTCCCTGGCGACGGCCCGTCTCAGGCGATGCTCGCGCGCATCGTGCAGTTCGAGACCGCGCCGCCGGCGGACGATTGGGACGGTGCCTGGCGCATGGACAGCAAATAACTGTCCGCGCCAGGAATAATTGATTCTACTCTATAACGATGTTGGCCGTGACCCATTTTCCGGGCTTAGGCTTGTTGTCCCTGAGGCGTTTGACGGGGACACGCCGATGACAGAACTAGAGGACAGGCTGGAGCGCTTCGAGACGCTCACCGCCGAATGCGAGCTGATTGCCAAGCTTGCGACCGACAGCCACAAGCGCGAATTCTACCTGAAGCTTTCGGAGCGGTACCGTCAGCTCGCGGTCGACATGCGCCTGGCGATCGCGACCAAGGCTGCCGCCTGACGCCCGGATGAAGCTTGCGGCCAGGAACGAGGCACGATGTTCCGCATCGGTGTCTTTACGAGAGGTCGTGCAATCGCAATCCGTTCTTAATAATTGAGACCCATCCTTGATGAGGTCCGCGGATTCGCGCGTTGCGGTTCCCGGCGATGGGAATGCCTGGGGCAAGGTTGCCTTGCAATATTGCCCGCGAACGTCACTCGTCCTATGGTTGGACATCCCATGCGTCTGCTTGCGGTCGCCCTGTTTGCGCTTTTGACGGCAGCCTGTGACCAGGAGCAGGACGTCACTGGCTCGACCCCGCTCTGCCCGATGCGCACCTACAGCACCTACAATCCCCGCGACATGAACCAGTGCGTGGCCGCCTGCAAGGCCTGCGACCACGGCAACACCGTCACCTGCACGACCGCCTGCACGCTCCACGGTGCGCGCTGAGGCAAGGGCGCGGCACCTCGTATGATCCGGCCGCGACTGGGGAACCCTGGGGCTGACGGTGCCTCCGCACCGGAACGATTCACATGGGCTAATCATTAGAGGAGGGCGGCAGGACGCGGAGACCTAAGGAATGGGTATGCTCGATCCCGGTCGGTTTCTGGTGTCGTGCTCGCATTGCGAAGCATGGCCCATGGCGGCCAATGTCAAACGTTCGAGCTGGTCGGCGCAGCCGCACGAAGTCAGCTTTGTCTGCCCGCGCTGTCGCCGCGAGGAAACCGCCATCATCTCCGCCTCCGGTGAGCTCACTCCCATCAAGCGGATCGACGCTCCGCCGCGCGACGTCACCACGGCCTGGGCTCAGGCCCAACGCCCGAGAGGGCGTGCGTAGCGCGCCCGTCTTTCACCCAGCGAGAGGGCGTGCGTAGCGCGCCCGTCTTCAACCCAACGAGAGAGCGAGCATAGCGCGCCCGTGCCACAGCTTGGGGCCGGTTGGCGGAGTTGTCCGACAATGTGGTAGGATCGCCGCCGGGAGATTGTCCATGGCCCTCACCGACCTGCCGCCGCATTCCGACCATGTCAGGCTTCACCCCGTCGCGCCGCATGGTGTTGCTCTGTTCTGCCTTGCGCTGCTGACTGTGTCCTGCGCGCTGGCAAGCTTTGCGCTTGCCTGTGCCACGCCGTTTGCAGCGTTCGCGGTCGTGGCTGCGGCCGCGCTGTCGCAGCGTCAGGCGCTGCTGGTTGTCACCGCCACGTGGCTGGCGAACCAATGCATCGGCTTCGGCGCGCTGCACTATCCCCATGATGCCGGCACCATCGCCTGGGGCCTTGTGATCGGCGCCGCGGCGCTTGTTGCGACCGCTGCTGCATCGACGATGCTTCGCATCCTGACCCAGCTTCGCACGCCGCTGGCGCTGGCCATTGCCCTCGTCGCCGCCTATACGGCCTATGAGCTAGCGCTGTTCGCCGCGACGCCGTTCCTTGGCGGGCAGGGCGCCTTCACGGCGGCCATCGTCTCGCGGATCGGGCTGACCTGCGCGATCTGGCTCGCGGGCCTCGTCGCCGTCTGCGAGGTCGCCCGCCTGATCGGCTCCCTCGGGCGGGGACGCGCAACCGCTTGAGCAGCGAAGCCCGTTGGCGCGACGATATCGCCTCACTGGTCTTTCCCGTGGCCGGACACGGCGCGATCTGCGCCGTGCACCGGGGCGCTTTCCGGACGTTGCTCGGCACCAAGCCCACGCCGGAGGCCTGCCTCGACTATTTCCGGCGATTTGAGGCCGCCTTTCGCACGGCCGCCGACGCCAAGATCGCCCGCAGGGACATTTTGCCCGGGACAAGCCTGCATCTTACCAGTCGCGATATCGCCCGGAAGCTGCTAGAAGAGGCGCAAATCGCCAATGGAGAATAGACCATGAGCCAGTCCCAGCTCGCCAACGCGCAAGTCCCGGCCCAGATCACGCTTCCGGTTGTCGCAGGGCAGGTGGGACGGCTGTCGCAGGCGCTGATGGCCATGGTGCTCGGCGCGTTCGTGATCGGCATGGTCGGCTTCTCCCATATCGACGTCGTCCACAACGCCGCCCACGACGTGCGGCACTCGAACGCGTTCCCCTGCCACTAACCTTGATGGCATGAGCACGTTTCGCGCGATCGTCTTCGCGTCGGTCATCTCGGGTTTCGTCGTCGGTCTCCTCGTCACCGTCGTCCAGCAGTTCGGCACCGTCCCCCTGATCCTGAAGGCGGAAGTCTTCGAGAAGGCGGCGGGCGCGCACCAGCACGACGCCGCGGCGCAGCCGGTCGTGGCCGGGCATGACCATGCAGCCCACGACCATGCAGCCCACGACCATGGCGACCACGACCATGGCGCCGGCGACCATGACCATGGCGGCGCCTGGGAGCCGCGCGACGGGTTTGAGCGCAACGCCTACACCGCCGCCGCCAACGTGCTGACCGCGATCGGCTTCGCGCTGCTTCTGGCCGGCTTCTTCGCCGTGCGCAGCGGCGCGACCGGGACCAGCGTGTCCTGGCACGAAGGCCTGCTGTGGGGCCTGGCGGGCTTCGCCGTCTTCACCATCGCACCTAGCCTCGGCCTGCCGCCGGAGCTGCCCGGCGTGCCGTCAGCGCCGCTGCTGTCGCGGCAGATCTGGTGGCTCGCCGCCGTGCTGGCGACGGCAGGCGGGCTCGCCTTGATCGTCTTCCGCCGCACGGTGCCGGCGGCGATATCAGGCGTGATCCTCTTGACCCTGCCGCATCTGATCGGCGCGCCTGATCTCGCCAATGTCGAGACCAACGTGCCGTCATCGCTGCTGCATCAGTTCGTCACCGCGGTGACGGTGACGAGCCTGGTGTTCTGGACCCTGCTCGGTGGCCTGACGAGCGCAGTGTTTGCGCGTTTCGATCAGCGCGCCTGAAGCTTGCGCCATCGCCGCAACGCGACAGCCGTCCACACCGTCTCGACAAGGCCGAACGGCCAGGCGCCCTGGAGAAAGCCGTAGACCGCGCTAAGCGCGCAGGCAGCCGCGAAGGCCAGTACGTAAGGTGGGCCGCGCGGCTCGAGCGCGTAGAACAGCAGCATCGCGCTAACCGACAGCAGCCCGAAGATAGTGAGTCCGTCCATCAGCTCACCGGCGCCCTCGGCTTCTTGGCAACGCCGAGCGCGTGGAAGGCGGCATACTCCATCACCGGCCAAAGGGCAGCCGTTGCCGTCATCACGGTCGCGGCGCACATCGCTGCCAGCACCGACGATCGGATCTTCGTGCCCGTCGTTCGCGATCGCCACCCGATCCAGCCCCAGGCGCAGAGCACAACGGTGATCGACAGCATTGTCATCAACCCATGCGCATGGTCGAGCACCGCGATCACGCTGCCCGCGCTGGCGAGCACGACGGGAGGCAATGTGAAGGGCAGCACACAGCAGGCCGCGCATGCCGCAGCCGCAACAGCCGTTGCGACTGCCATGCCCGCGGCCTTGCCGCCACCCGGCTCGGTCTTCGCCGCGCAGCCGCATCCGGCCGACGTCTCGGAGGGAGGGCTGCACGACGGTCCGATAACGCTCATGTGATTCTCCTCATGCTTGTGCGTCCAGGACCCGATCGCTACGCCCTCAAGCCACTTGAGGTTCAAGCGAAATGTGAGAGTGAGCGCTTCCATGAGAATCGGCGTCCTCGCCAAAGCAGCCGGCGTCTCCGTCCCCACCGTCCGCTACTACGAGAGCATCGGCTTGCTCACGAGGCCAGCGCGACAGGGCGGTCAGCGCGTCTACAGCACCGAAGACGTCAAGGCGCTCAGCCTGATCAGGCATTGCCGTGATCTCGACTTCTCGCTTGACGAGATCAGCGACATCCTTGCGTCAGTGCAGCGGCGCTTGCCCTGTAGCGAGACGAAGGCGTCTGCGGAGCGACATCTCCGTTCGATCAGAAAGAAAATTGCCGAGCTGTGCGCGCTGGAGGCGACGGTGGCCGCACTCGTGAGCGGCTGCGAAACGACATGCAGCGGCAGCGCCGCGCCGGACTGCGTGATCCTGCAGCCCGGCCAGCCATGTTGCGGTTGAACGCCACCGGCGCCTCATCGGGGATTACAAAGCGTGAGCTCGCCACGATGCGGCTTTCACGCGAGAGACCCACCAGCGATTTCGTTCCAATGGGTCTGCGAAATCTTTTTCCTGGCTCGACTGAATCCACGCGTTGACAGCCTGGACCCACGGGCTTCTAGTCAAGGCATCGGGGATATGCGGTCTCCCCGCGAGGCGACATGCCCAAGCATCGCGTCCTGATCACCAAGGGCGCAGCATGTCCACTTCATCCATCTCGATTGGTCAGACAGATCGGCTCATCCGTCTTGCGCTGCATGCGTCTGCGCGCGCCGCTGACGCCTGGGCCGAACACGGCTTCGACCCAGGGGGCAGTGACACCAGGAGGACGATCATGCGACGAGGTACACTCTGTCACGCGGCCATCATGCTGGCCGCCGCCTTGGGAGTCGTCATGGGCGCCGGGCAATTCATCGCGCCGGCCCGGGCGGAAGACGTCAATTGGCAGGCGATCGACCAAACGCTCGGCCGCAAGGCCGCGGTCACGGACGATGTCCACCGCTACGGATTTCCGCGCAGCGATCTGTCCGTGACCCTGGACGGGGTCGCGATCAAGCCGGCGCTGGCGCTCGGCGGCTGGGTGGCGTTCAAGCCGGCGCATGGCGGCGCCATGGTCATGGGCGACCTTGTGCTGCTCGAGACCGAGGTCAATCCGGTGATGGTGAAGATGATCGCGAGCGGTCTGGAGATATCGGCCGTGCACAACCATCTGCTGCGGGCGAGCCCGGCGACGTTCTACATGCATGTCGCCGGACATGGCGACCCCGTCAAGCTGGCCGCCGCGATCCACGATGCACTCGCCGCAAGCAAGACGCCACTGACCGCTGCCGCGCCGGCGAGCCCGCCGCCCGCGGTCGATCTCGACACGGCGAAACTCGACCAGATCATCGGCACCAAGGGACAGGCCAATGGCGGCGTCTACCAGTTCAACGTCAAGCGCCGTGATCCGATCACGCAACAGGGCATGGCGCTCACGCCCGTCGGGCCGATGGGCGTCGCCATCGGCATCAACTTCCAGCCATCAGGCGGAGGCAAGGCTGCCATCACCGGCGACTTCGTTCTGTCTGATAATGAGGTGAACCCGGTGATCGCGGCGCTGCTGGAGAACGGCATCGAGGTGACGGCGCTGCACAGCCATATGCTGGATGAGCAGCCGCGGCTGTTCTTCATGCACTTCTGGGCCAACGACGACGCGATCAAGCTCGCCAAGGGCCTTCGCGCCGCGCTCGACAAGACGGCGAGTGCAAAAGGCTGACCGGCGAGGCGCTACGTCATCAGATCGTGCAGGCCGGTCCAGCCGGTGTAGAGGCCGACGAAGACGATCAGGGCCGCCGAGACATAGGGCGCGCGGTGGGCATAGCGGCTGAAGCCGCCCCAGTGACGTTCGACGTGGCGCAGGCTGAGCGCGGCCAGAACGCCTGCCGACACCATCGTGATCGCGAGCCCGATGCCGAAGGACAGCACCAGGACGAAGCCGAGGCTGAACTGCTTCAGCTGAAGGCAGAGCAGCAGCACGGTGATCGCGGCGGGGCAGGGGATCAATCCGCCGGTGAGGCCGAACAGGATGATCTGCGCGGTGGTGACGGTGCGCCCGGCAAAGCGCTTGCGGATGTCGGCGGCGTGGGCGCGCGCATGCGCGTCGTCCTCGTCGCCGAGGTCCATGTGGTCGTGATCGTGCTCCTCGAACAGAAGCTCGGCGGAATCGCCGGCGAGGGTGACGCGCGCCTTGAACGCATGTGGCTCGGGAATTTCATCGACGCTTTCGAGGTACCCGTCCCCTGCAGTGAAGGCGAAGCTCTGCTCCGAGCCGTCCTCGCGGATGGTGGTCACCCTGATGTCGCCATCAGCGGGAAGCGCGGCCGTCTCGCTCCGGATCCGCCAGCGCGGCGGCACGCCGTCTTCGAACACCTCCAGCAGCAGCGCGAAGCCGGCGAGCGAGATCGATTGCGGCCCGTCGTGGTGGTGATGATGGTCATGATCATGTTCGCGGTTCTGGTCCCGCCAGGTGCGCCAGACCATCCAGGTGGCGATGCCGATGATGATCGCGGCGGAGACCAGTTGCAGCCAGGCCTCGCTGCGTTCGCCTGATAATTCCTGGCCGAAATAAAGGCCCGCGAGCGCGACCGCCCAGACAACGGCGGTATGGGAGATGGTCGCCGACAGGCCGAGCAGCACGGCCTGGAGCACGGTGCCTCTGATAGCGATGATGAACGCGGCCATCATGGTCTTGGAATGGCCGGGCTCGAGGCCGTGCAGCGCGCCGAGCAGGATCGCGCTGGGCACGAACAGCCATGCGTGCGCGCTGCTCTGCTGGAGCAGGTGAGACAGGTCGGTCATCTCATCACTTCAAATAGGTTCGGACGACGTCGATCAGGTCGGCGGCGCCCTTGGCCTTCTCCGGATCCTTCTCGTGCGCGGGATCCACGACATGATGGCGGATGTGGTCTTCCAGCAGCTCGGTGGTGAGACCGCTGATCGCACCCTTCACCGACGCCACCAGCATCAGCACGTCGGCGCAGCCGATCTCCGACTCCAGTGCGCGCTCGACGGCTTCAAGTTGACCCTTGATGCGCCTGACGCGGCCGATGAGCTTCGACTTGTGCTTGATGGTATGCGACATCGCAGTAAGATAGGGGGGTACCCTATACGAGTCAATGCAACTGAGGCTCGACTCAAGGACGGTGGGAAGCAGCAGCGTGCCACTCGCTCGGCGTAGGGTGGGCAAAGCGAAGCGTGCCCACGCATTTTTCGCGATGGAAAGAGGTGGTGGGCACGGCGCGTTGCGCCTTTGCCCACCCTACGGCATCTGTCGCCCATATCTCCGACAAACGCCGACTCAGTCGCGATCCCGGCGGCGCCGTCGCAACACTGGTCGCGCACCTCGCATCATGAAATCAGAGATTGCGCGATGTCATCTTCGCGAGGGTATCACTGTAAGCGAACCCGTGTCTTCCCGGTAACGACTGTGCTGCCTGAGCCACACCGCTGGTGGATTTAACCCTCACCACTGGTCGTTTGCAGCGGCGCCGCTTTTTGGCCACACCCGAACATGAATAAAATCACTCGAATGTTTGAGGGGCCCGGGCTGGTCCCTTGCTGGCGGCAGGAAATCCCAAGGTCGATTCAAATCTTGGCTCTGATGTTTCCTGAACTGACAAGGGTTGGCCAGGAAACTAGATCTGAGGAAACTGGTCGCGATGGACGCCAAGGCCAACATCAAGCAGAGGCTGCCGAGCCGTCACGTGACGGAAGGTCCTGCGCGCGCGCCCCATCGTTCCTACTTCTACGCCATGGGTCTGACCACCGAGCAGATCCACCAGCCCTTCGTCGGCGTCGCCTCGTGCTGGAATGAAGCCGCGCCCTGCAACATCGCCCTGATGCGCCAGGCGCAGGCGGTGAAGAAGGGCGTCGCATCCGCTGGCGGCACGCCGCGCGAATTCTGCACCATCACCGTGACCGACGGCATCGCCATGGGCCATGACGGCATGCGCTCCTCGCTGCCATCGCGCGAATGCATCGCCGACTCCGTCGAGCTGACCGTGCGCGGCCACGCCTATGATGCGCTGGTCGGTCTTGCCGGCTGCGACAAGTCGCTGCCGGGCATGATGATGGCGATGGTGCGCCTCAACGTGCCGTCGATCTTCATCTATGGCGGCTCGATCCTTCCCGGCAATTTCCGCGGGCAGCAGGTCACGGTGCAGGACATGTTCGAGGCCGTCGGCAAGCACTCCGTCGGCGCCATGTCGGACGAGGACCTCGACGAGATCGAGCGTGTGGCGTGCCCCTCGGCGGGTGCCTGCGGTGCGCAGTTCACCGCCAACACAATGGCGACGGTGTCGGAGGCCATTGGCCTCGCGCTGCCTTACTCAGCCGGTGCTCCCGCACCGTACGAGATCCGCGACGCGTTCTGCATGACCGCGGGCGAGAAGGTGATGGACCTGATCGCGTCCAATATCCGTCCGCGCGACATCGTCACCCTCAAGGCGCTCGAGAATGCCGCTGCCGTCGTCGCGGCTTCAGGCGGCTCGACCAATGCTGCGCTGCACCTGCCGGCGATTGCGCACGAGGCCGGCATTAAGTTTGACTTATTCGACGTCGCCGAAATCTTCAAAAAGACACCTTATGTCGCGGATTTGAAGCCGGGTGGCCGTTATGTCGCCAAAGACATGTTCGAAGTAGGTGGCATACCGCTTCTGATGAAGACGCTGCTCGACAACGGATTTCTCCACGGCGACTGCATTACGGTCACCGGTCGAACGATCGCCGAAAACCTCAAAAGCGTGAAGTGGAATCCGCACCAGGACGTGGTGCACCCGGCAGACAAGCCCATCACCGTGACAGGCGGTGTGGTCGGTCTGAAGGGCAATTTGGCGCCAGAAGGTGCGATCGTGAAAGTCGCGGGAATGTCCAACCTCAAGTTTACCGGTCCGGCCAGGTGCTTCGACCGGGAGGAGGATGCTTTCGAGGCGGTCCAGAAGCGCACCTATCGCGAAGGCGAAGTCATCGTGATCCGCTACGAGGGCCCCAAGGGCGGCCCCGGCATGCGGGAGATGCTCCAGACCACCGCAGCGCTGACCGGCCAGGGTATGGGCGGCAAGATCGCGCTCATCACCGACGGCCGCTTCTCCGGCGCCACGCGCGGCTTCTGCATCGGCCATGTCGGGCCGGAAGCCGCGGTCGGGGGCCCGATCGGGCTGCTCGAGGACGGCGACATCATCGAGATCGACGCGGACGCCGGTACCCTTAACGTAAAATTGAGCGACGCTGAGCTGGCTCAGCGCAAGACCAAATGGAGCGCTCGCGCGACTAATCACACGTCGGGTGCGCTCTGGAAGTATGCCCAGCAGGTTGGACCAGCGGTCGGAGGGGCAGTGACCCATCCGGGCGGCGCGCACGAGAAACAGTGCTATGCGGACATCTAGGCGTGCCATTGTTGCGTTTGTGTTGGGGGCTACCGCGCTGGCCGCGCCGGCGCTCGCCTTCGACGGCGCGCCCGTCAATCCGAAGGACGCGACCATCCCCGTCGTGACCAGTCTGCCCGGTGCCGCGGGTGCGGCGCGAAAGTCAGTGCCGCCGGTCGCGACCCAGGAAACCTCGCTCAGTGCCTTGCAATATGCTGCCGAGGGTGGTCATCCGATCGCGCAGTGGAAGCTCGGCCGCATGTACGCCAGCGGCGACGGCGTCGCCCAGGACGACGTGCGCGCCTTCGAATATTTCACCCGGATCGCCAATGCGCATGCCGAGGACAGCCCGTCGGCGCCGCAGGCGCAGGTCGTGGCCAATGCCTTTGTCGCGCTCGGGCGCTATTATCTGAGCGGCATCCCGAACTCCAAGATCAAGGCCGATCCTGACAGGGCGCGGGAGATGTTCTCCTATGCCGCCTCCTATTTCGGCAACGCGGACGCGCAGTACGATCTCGCCCGGCTCTATCTGAAGACGCCGGACGCCTCCCGGGAGGATTTCCGCTACGGCGCCCGCTGGCTTGGCCTTGCCGCCCAGAAGGGCCAGCACGAGGCCCAGGCGCTGCTCGGGCAGATGCTGTTCAACGGCGATCGCCTGCCGCGGCAGGCCGCGCGCGGCCTGATGTGGCTGACGCTGGCGCGTGACAGCGCCGGCGCCGACGAGACCTGGATCAAGGAAAATTACAACCGCGCCTTCGCCAAGGCCTCCGACGACGACCGCGCCATGTGCCTGCAAATGCTGGAACAGTGGGTCCAGGGCCGCCACGAATAGCTGCGGCAACGAAGGTGCCGTAGGGTGGGCAAAGCGAAGCGTGCCCACCACCTGTTTCGATCACGACGAGATGGTGGGCACGGCGCGCGAAGGGCGCGCCTTTGCCCATCCTACCGCAGTTGTGATTGCCGCTCGCCCCGGCCAACTCCACGCAAGGCCTACGCCGCCTCCAGATCCAGATCCGCCCAAACCGGCACGTGATCCGACGGCTTCTCCCAGGCCCGCACGTAGCTGTCGATGCCGACATTGGCGAGCTTATCGCTCGCCTGCGGCGAGAGCAGCAGATGGTCGATGCGCAGCCCCTGGTTCTTCTGCCAGGCTCCGGCCTGGTAATCCCAGAACGTGTAGAGACCAGGCTCGTCGGTGACGGCCCTTAAGGCGTCGGTCAGGCCGAGGCCGAGCAGGGACTGAAAGCTCTCCCGCGTTTCGGTCTTGAACAGGGCGTCCTCGGTCCAGGCCGCGGGATTGTGGACGTCGCGGGCATGCGGGATGACGTTGAAGTCGCCTGCGAGGATCAGTGGCTCCTCGGTCTTAAGACGCTCCTTCGAATATTCAAGAAGACGCGACATCCATTTGAGCTTGTAGGGATATTTATCGGTGCCAACAGGATTGCCGTTGGGCAGATAGAGGCAAGCGATGCGCATCACGCCCTGCTTGAGCGTCACCACGCCCTCGAGGAAACGGGCATGCGTGTCCTCGTCATCGCCGGCAAGTCCTGACTTGGTCTCGTCGAATTTGAGCTTGGAGAGCAGGGCAACCCCATTGAACGTCTTCTGCCCGTGGGTCACCACGTTATAGCCGAGCGCTTCGATCTCGAGCCGCGGAAACGCCTCGTCGATGCATTTGATCTCCTGCAGGCAGACGATGTCCGGCTGGCATTCCCTAAGCCAGGTCAGCAGGAGATCGATCCGCTGCCGGACCGAATTGACATTCCAGGTGGCAACTCTGATGGGCATGGGGCGGGCTCCGGGCAGGGGCCATGGTTAGAACAAACCGCTAACGCCCCCGTCAAGGACGCCGCAAAATCTCCCACAAAATTAACCCGGTTGAAGCCGGTCCTAGGCCATTGATACGGAAAAGGTTCCTCGGAATGGGATGGCGGGACAAATCCACAGCATTGACTGAGCAGCGCGACGGTTTCGTCGGCGCTTTCCCGTCCTGGCTCGGCGGTTTCGAGATCGAAGACGGGCTGATCGCCGATCTCAGCGAGCGCGAGCTGCGCCGCATCCGCGCCAAGCAAATCGACGCAGTGACGCGGCTGATCCCCGTGACCATGGCCGTCACCATGCTCAACGTCGCTATTGTTCTGATCCTGTTCTGGGGCAGGGGCTGGAACGACTTCCTCGCGATCTGGGGCGCAACCCTCACGGCCGTCGCTTCGGTCGCCGTGCGCGCATGGCAGCGCTCGCATCAGAACCCACCGCAGGAGGCTTCGCCCCGCACGGCGCGGCAGATGCTGCGGCAGGCGTTCTTCCTCGCCGCGATCTGGGGCACGCTGCCGCTGGCGCTGTTCAGCCGGGTTGGGCCGACCAGCCAGCTCATCCTGGCCTGCCTGATGGTCGGCATGATGTCCGGCGGCGCCTTCACACTGTCGACCTTTCCGCGCGCCGGCCTCGTCTACCTCGCCACCATGACGGTCGCCTGCGCCGGAGCGCTGCTGCTGTGCGGCACCGGCCCATATCTGGTGACGGCGGTGTTTCTGCTGCTGTTCGCGTTCTTCATGGCGCGCAACATCGTCTCGCAGGGCAATCTGTTCCTCGGCAATCTCAAGGCCCAGCTCGACCTCGAGCGGCAGACCGAGATCATCTCGCTGCTGCTGAAGGACTTTCAGGAGAACGCCAGCGACTGGCTGTGGCAGACCGACGCTGAAGGCCACCTCGTCGACGTGCCGCAACGCTTCGCCGACGTCGCGCAATTGCCGCTTCCGCTCCTGAAGGGATCGCATTTCGCCGACGTGCTCGACATGCTCTGCCCCGAGGACAAGGCGGCCGCCTACAACATCCTCGGCCTGATGGAGCATACCGAGCCGCTGCACGAGATGAATTTGAAGGTCGTCGCCGGCGGCGAAGCGCGGCTGTGGTCGCTGACCGCAAAGCCCGCCTACGATCGCGACGGTCAGTTCCTGGGCTATCGCGGCTTCGGCCGCGACGTCACCGAGCGCTGGCGCGCGGAGAAGGCCGAAGCCGAGAACCGCGCCAAATCGGACTTCCTCGCTGTCATGAGCCACGAGATCCGTACGCCCATGAACGGCGTGCTCGGGCTTGCCAGCATGCTGCTCGAAACCAATCTGGATGAGGAGCAGCGCGAGGCCGTCATCACGATCCGTGAATCCGGCGACAATCTGCAGCGCATCCTCAACGACATCCTCGATCTCTCCAAGCTCGAGGCCGGACGCTTCCAGTTCGAGGCAATCGACTTCGCGCCGCAGACGCTGGTCGAGACGGTTGCGACCGTCGTGCGCGCGAGCGCCAAGGGCAAGGGTATCAGCCTCAAGATCGAGCTCGATCCGAACCTGCCGCCGACGCTGCGCGGCGACGTCGCGCGCATCCGCCAGGTGCTGCTCAATCTTGCCTCCAACGCGGTGAAGTTCACCGACGCGGGCGAGGTGACGATCAAGGCCATGTGCCCGGCGCGGCGCGACCTGCTCGCGACGGTCGAATGGACCGTGACCGACAGCGGCATCGGCATTGCGCCCGACAAGCTCGGGCAGCTGTTCAGCGACTTTGCGCAGGCCGACGCCTCGATCAGCCGCCGCTTCGGCGGCACCGGCCTTGGCCTTGCGATCTCAAGGCGCATCATCGAGCAGATGGGCGGCACCATCGGCGTCACCTCGACGCCGGACGAGGGCTCGACCTTCCGCTTCACGCTGGTGCTGCCGTGGAGCCAGGCGCAGACATCAGATCAGGACGCGGGCCGCGAGGAATCCGACGATCTCAAGGCCCGAATTGCCGGCCTCGACCGGCCGCTGAAGGTGCTGGTCGCCGAGGACGATGCCGTCAACCGCATGGTCGTGAGCAAGATGCTCGCCGCCTTCGATGTCGAATTGCGCGTCGTTAGCGACGGTGTCGAGGCCGTCGCGGCCGCATCAGAAGGCGACTACGACATCGTGCTGATGGACGTGCGCATGCCCGAGATGGACGGGCTCGCCGCGACGCGCGCGATCCGCGCGGGAGGAGGGCGCTTTGCGGCCTTGCCGATCATCGCCCTAACGGCCAACGCCTTCCCCGAGGACGTCACGATCTGCCGCGAGGCCGGCATGTCGGACTTCCTGGCCAAACCGTTGCGCAGGCCGGCGCTGGTCGCGGCTCTGCTGCGCGCGCTGGACGGCCATGTGATGACCGAGGAGGCGCCGCTGCAGCCGGAGCTGGCGCCTGATGAGGTGGAGTGGACGGACGAGGAAAGGCAGACGACGGGCGCGTAAGGCGGCGCCGGTCATGGTTTTCCATAGACGCGCGCGGCGACCGCCTTCGGGGGCTCCGACTTTACCCGTGCCGCTCCGGCGCATAGTCGAGCGGCAGCACCGTCGTCGCCTTGATTTCCTGCATGACAAAGGACGACGAGACGTCCGCGAGCGTGATCCTCCCGATCAGGCGCTGGTAGAGCCTGTCATAGGCGGCAACGTCAGGGATGACGGCCTGCAGCAGATAATCGACATCGCCGGTCATGCGGTAGACGCCGATGATCTCGGGAATGTCGCGCACGGCGTTCGAAAACTGCTTGAGCCAGCTGGCGCTGTGCTCGGTGGTGCGCAGCGCGATGAACGCGGTCAGGCCGACATTGATGCGGCTGGCATCGAGCAGGGTCACGCGGCCCTTGATGATGCCGTCATCCTCCAGGCGCTTGATGCGGCGCCAGCAGGCGTTGCGGGAAAGTCCCGCCCGCTCGCTAAGCTCGTCCAGCGACAGGGCGGCGTCATGCTGGATCAGGTTGAGGAGTTTGCGGTCTGTTTCATCCATTATCCCAACAATACAGGAGATCGTCGTCCAAATTCAACCGGATTAGGGTCAATAGCGTGATATTTGGGACATCTTCTTGATCCGAATCCCCTAGGGATTGCAGGCGAACCGCGTCCCTGGAGCCCCGCATGCAAACCACCCTGCACCGGCTGTTTCTGTCCCACCCTGCGAGCGTCGATGAATCCTACGGCGAGCATTTCCTGTTCGCGCTCGGCTTTTCGGCGCGCCTGTTCGGCGCCGCCTTGGCGGCGCTGGTCCACGCCGTCATTCCCTGCCTGTTCGAGACCACCGCCAGCCGCATGATCCGGCAGATGCACGAGCGCATTGCGCGTCGCGGCCACGCGCTGCAGCCCGCCGAGTAGCCAGCGGCGCGATCTCCGCAAGTGAAAGGCGCTAATCGGAGGGCGCCGGAATCTTGTGCGCGGCCACGAGCGGATGATCGAGCGTGCTGATGTGCCGCGCATCCGCACCGCCGGGCGAGCCCCAGCCGGTGACCGAGCTTGCAAAAAATTCGGCGTTGGCGCGCATGAAATCACGCTCGTGCTCCGGCAATTCATCCTGCGCGTAAATCGCCGAAACCGGACAGACCGACAGGCACAAGCCGCAGTCGATGCATTCGTCGGGCTGAATATACATCATACGTCCGCCTTCGTAGATGCTCTCGACCGGGCAGACATCCTGGCAGGCCCCGTCCTTGACGTCGATGCAGGTCGAGACGATGACGTAGGCCACGAGGATCTCCTGATGGTCAGCGTCCGCGCCAGTTCGGCGCACGCTTCTCCTGGAAAGCGCGCACGCCTTCGTCCTGGTCGGACGATTGCAATGCTTCGACGAGCGCCGGCAACCGCAACATCTGCGCGTCTGTCGGCGACAGGCGCTGACCGGCCCGCACCATCTGCTTGATGGCCCGTACCGACAGCGGCGCGCAGGCGAGAATATCCGTGATCCAGCGCGTGACCGCGTCGTCGAGCGTTTCGGGGGCGACCACCTCGTTGACGAGCCCGAACCGCAACGCGTCCGCAGCACTGATGCGACGTCCCGTCAGCAGCATTCCCATCGCCCAGACATGAGGAATGCGACGCGCGAGCAGGGCGATGCCGCCGTCGAGCGCAAGCCGGCCGACCCGCGGTTCCGGCAGACCGAAGGTTGCGTTGTGCGAGGCGATGACGATGTCGCAGCCGAGCATCATCTCCATGCCGCCGCCGAGCGCGTGCCCGTTGACACGGGCGATGACAGGGATGTCGAGCGTCTCGCGGAGCGCGATGCCGCCGAAACCGCCCGGACGCGCAGCCGCCCAATAGTCGAGCCCGCTGGAGCCGGACCCGCCCTTCATGTCCGCGCCGGTGCAGAAAGCACGCTCGCCGACGCCGGTGAGCACCACCACGCGAATCTCGCGGTCGCGCTCGATCGTCTCCCAGATCCGGATCAGTTCGGCCTCGGTCGCCTGATCGACTGCGTTGAGGCGTTCCGGCCGGTCGAGCGTCACGCGCGCGACTTGGTCCTGCACCGTGAATTGCACGTTCATGCGACGATCCCCTGCGCCTTGAGAGCGGCGATGCGCTCCGCGGAGAACCCGGCCTCGGCAAGCACGGCCGTGCCATCGGCGCCCAGTGCGGGCGGCGGTCGGCGAAGCTGGAAGGCATCGGGAGCCATGGTCAGCGGCGTGCCGATCAGCGCCATGGTCGTCGCGCCGCCGCTCAGCGTCACTACAGTGCCATTCAGCTTGGTCTGTTCGTGACCAAGCGCTTCCGCAAGCGTCAGCACCGGCGAGCACAACAAATCCAGCTCGTCGAGGCGCGCCAGCCAATAGGCAGTCGTGTTCGACGCGAAGCGTTCGCGGAATTTCCCCTGCAGCTCGGCCTTGTGCTCGACCTGGCCCTGGAACGTTGCGTAACGCGGATCGGCGGAGAGATCCGGCAGGTCCAGCGCCTTGCAGATATCCCTCAGCGGGTTGGCCTTGAAAGCGCCGACCAGAACGACGGCGCCGTCGGTGGTCGCAAAGCAGCCGGTCAGGGGATACGATCCCCAGCTGAGATCCTTGCCGCGCTGCAGCCACATCGCGGCTTCCTGCATTTGCATGGCCAGCATCGACTCGAACAGCGAAACCGCGACCTGCTGCCCATGGCCGGTTTTCTCACGCTGCAGAAGGGCGAGCAGGATCGCCTGCACCAGATGCATGCCGGCGGTGTAGTCGCACAGCGCGGTGGCGTAGACTGTGAGCGGCTCGTCGTCATTGCACTTGCGACGCATCACACCGGATAGCGCCTGTGCGAGAATGTCCTGGCCGCCCTTGTGGGACAGCGGCCCGGCCTGGCCGAAGCCGGAGCCGAATGCGCAAATGATCCGCGGGTTGATCTTGGACAGCTGCTCGTAGCCGAAGCCCATGCGTTCCATGACGCCTGCGCGGAAATTGTTCACCACCACGTCGGCAGTACGAACGAGATCATAGATGATCTCTCTGCCTTCTGCCTTGCGCAGGTCGAGGGCGATCGAACGCTTGTTGCGATTGAGGCTGCGAAACACGGGATTGTCGAGACCATCGGGATCGTCCGGAATCGAGGAACGCGACAGGTCGCCGGCTCCCGGCCGTTCGATCTTGATCACGTCGGCACCGTAGTCGGCGAGCACCTGCGTCGCGCTCGGCCCCAGCATCACCTGGGTGAAATCGATGACACGCACGCCCGACAGTGGCTGCGCGGAAGAGCTATCCATCCCTGATGTTCCTATTCTGCGGCAACGGTCACGAGCGCGTTGGCGGCCGGCTGGTCGCCCGGATCGGCCCCTTGCGCCCGCAATCGCGCCTGAAGCTTCCTGATATCGACACGATCGACCGCAACGTTGGCATCGATGGCGAGCGCGGCGGCAACGCCGGCCGCTTCGCCCATCGCCATGCACGGAGGAATTTCGCGCGAGGTGCGTTGCGCCGACGAGGTCGCGGAATAGTGCCGGCCGGCGACCAGTAACTGGCCGACGTTTCGCGGCAGCAGCGTGCGATACGGATAGTAGTAGTCGCGGCCGCGCGCGACGCTGTCGGCGAAATGACGTCGATGCATCACATCGTCCTTGCTCATCACATAGACGCCGTCGAGCAACCGGGTCTGGCGCACGCCGATCTGCGGCGCAACGTCGACCACGAAGCACCTCTCGAATCCCGGCAGCCTGGCGCGGACAAATTCAACCAGCGCAG
Source organism: Bradyrhizobium sp. CCBAU 51745 (assembly GCF_028128715.1). Lineage (NCBI taxonomy): Bacteria > Pseudomonadati > Pseudomonadota > Alphaproteobacteria > Hyphomicrobiales > Nitrobacteraceae > Bradyrhizobium > Bradyrhizobium sp. CCBAU 51745. The sequence continues at coordinate 38,985 of NZ_LBJP01000083.1, forward strand.
CGATGCGCTCGCGCCCCTGGAAATCGGCCCGGGTCAAATCCTCGACCTTGATGCCGTCGAAGCCGGTCATATGCGGGCAGTTGCACCAGACGATGTCAGGCAGCGGTGTCTTCAACCACCACTTGGCCCAGGACCCACCCATGATCTTCTTGGCTTCGCGGTCGATGGCGGCGAACGCCTCCGGCTCTTCGTCTTCGAAGCGTTCGGCGGCTTCGACATCGACTCCGCCGAGGCGGAACACGGTGGTCACGATGTAGGAGCCGTGGCTGAACGGCGCGCCGGCCGAGGCCGCGACATCGAGATCGCCGCTGGCGTCGATCACGACGCTCCCCATGAGGGCCTGTCGCCCGCTCTTGGTGTCGCAGATGACCCCGGTGATGCGACCGTCTTCGACGATCGCCCGCGAGAACCAGCTGTGCAGCCGCAGGTCGACCTTTGCCTCGCTGATCATCGCGTTCGCCGCGCGCTTGTAGCCGTCGGGGTCGAACGCGGCAGCGTAGCAGATCGGCTGTGGCTTGGCATGTGAGTGAAAATCGAACACGCCCCACCGCGACCATTTGCGCCACAGCTCCGCACTGGAGCGGCGCTCGGCTTCCGGCGGCACCACACACAGATCCATGCGCTGCATCCGCTCGATCATTTCGCTGCAAATCCCGCGAACACTGATCTCTTCGCCGTTGCACATGTCATCGAGCACCAGCACCATGCCGCCCGAGGCCAGGCCGCCGAGATAGGCATAGCGTTCGATCAATGTCACCGAGAGGCCGTTGCGGGCCCCGGCGACCGCTGCTGCGATGCCCGCAGGCCCGCCGCCAACCACCACGAGATCGGCGCGGCGCACGACGGGAATTTCAGCCGCAGGCTCGATGATCCGGTCAAGATTTGTCATAGCAGGCTCCTCGAAGGGCGCGCGGGGTCAGGCGGTCTGCGCGACGTTCCATTTCAGGAAGTGGCGCTCCAGCCAGGAGATCGCGCCGAAAAACGCCGCGGAAAACGCCGAACCGACCACGATGGTGGCGTACAGCAGCGGCGAGTCGAAATTGTAGGTAGCCTGAATGATCAATGCGCCGATGCCCGTGGTCGCGCCGATCCACTCGCCGACGATCGCTCCGATCACCGAGGTTGCGGAGGCGATCTTGAGCGCCGAAAACAGATACGGCAAAGAGCTCTTGAGCCGCAGCTTGAAGAAGATCTCGCTGGGCGTGGCCGACAGGATGCGCATCAGCTCCATCTGTTGCGAGCTGACCGAGCGCAAGCCGCGCGTCATGTTGACCAGTGTCGGAAAGAAGCAGATCAGTGCGGCAATCGCCACCTTGGCTTCGAGGCCGTTGCCGAGCAGCAGCACCAGGATCGGCGCATAAGCCATCACCGGAATGGTGTGGAACATCACCGCGATCGGAAACAGCGCCTCCTCGGCGGTCCGCTGATAGACGAACGCGGTCGCGAGCAGGATCGCGGCGCTGTTGCCGATCAGGAAGCCGGCGACCGCTTCGATCGCCGTCGGCAAGAGATTGCCGAGCAGCATGCCGAATTTGCCATAGAGCGTCATCGCCACCGCGGTCGGCGCGGGCGCGATAAACGGCCGGATCTTGAAAATCATCACGGCGAGCTCCCACAGGATGAGCAGGGCAATGACCGCTGCCAGCGGGAGCAGCCGGCGTCGCCAGGCGGCGAGGCGGGCTGCGGCGGCGAAGCCGGCCTGTGCGGCGGCATCGGCGGACGTGATTTCGCTGGCCTCGTGAGTCGACAAAGCCGGCATGCTCATCAGCAAGCCTCCAGAACGGTTCGCAGGTGTGCGGCAAGCGCGATGAACTCCGGCGTCTCGCGCAAGGCGACACGGCGCGGGCTCGGCAGATCGACGGGGACGATCTCGCGCACCCGCCCCGGGCGTGCGGCCATCAGCATCACCTGCTGACCCAGAAAGGCCGCCTCGTAGATCGAATGGGTGACGAACAGGATGGTCGCGCCGGTTTCCTCCCAGACCCGCAGCAATTCCTCGTTCAGCCGGTCGCGCTTGATTTCGTCGAGCGCACCGAACGGCTCGTCCATTAAAAGCAGCTTGGGATCGTTGATCAGCGCCCGTGCGATCGCGACACGCTGACGCATGCCGCCGGACAGTTCGTGTGGATAGGCATTCTCCCAACCCGTGAGGCCGACCAGCGCCAACAATTCGCGCGCGTCGCGCGCGCCGCGTCGCTTGCTCCGACCGCCGACTTCCAGCGGCAACTGCACATTTTCGAGCGCTGTACGCCAGGCCAGCAGCGAAGCGTCCTGGAAAACGAAGCCGATGTCGCGCCGCGCCCGCGCGGCGGCGGCCGTGGTGCCGAGCACCTCGACCTCGCCCGAGGTCGCCGGGATCAGATCGGCGACAACCCGGAGCAGCGTCGACTTCCCGCAGCCCGACGGGCCGAGCAGTGTCAGGAATCCCCCGCTCGGAATGGTCAAACTCACCCGCTCCAGCGCCGTGACAACGCCGCGCTCGGTCGGGAAGCGCACCGTGACGTCTTGAAGGCGGACAGCCAGGCTCTGGTCCCGAACCAGTGGTCGGTCCAGGACAGTCCCTTGCGAGATCATGCTCATGGTTTCAGCCGATCTTGGTTTCAGCCGATCTTTTCAGCCGATCTTGGGGCGGTCGTTGGCGGTCATATCCAGAATCCTGGTGGTCATGACCTGCTCGAGCTTGGGCTTGCCGGCAGCAAACTGCTTGAGCTCGTCGTGCAGATCGATTTGCTCCTGCCAGACCGCGGGGTCGAAGCTGCCCCAAGCGAAAGTCTTGGTCCGCTCCGTGAACTCGACGTTCAACATGATCGGGAGAGCTTCCAATTCGTCCGCCCTGACGAGATTCGGATACTCCTGCACGAGAAGGTCGACCGCCTTTTCGGGATTGGCCTTGGCGTAGGCCCAGCCACGCCCGGCGGCACGCAAGAAGCCGGCAAGCAAATCGGGCTTCGCCTTCAGGAAGTCCGTCGTCGTGTAGTAAGGCAGCGCATAGAGCCTGACGCCGTTGTCCCACAGCCGCATCGTGACAACGTCAGGTCCGAGCACCTTCAGCGCCGTCGTGTTGGTGCGCCATCCCGTGATGGCGTCGACCTGCCCGGTGAGCAGCGGCGTCATGTCGGAGCCGACGATCACTTTCTGCACCTTGTCTTCCGGGATGCCGTTCCGGCGCAGCAGCGCCGTGAGCAGAACTTGCCCCGTCGCCTGGACGCCGACCTTGCGGCCGATCATGTCCTCAGGCTTGCGGATCGGCGCCTTTGGCAGCGAGAAGAAGGCGTAGGGATGCTCCTGGGCGCCGACAGCAAAACAGGTAACCGGAATGCCCTGCGAGCTAGCCAGCATCAGCGAAGGACTCGATGAAAGCTGGCCAATCTCGTAGCGCCCCGAAGCCACGATCGCGACGCCATCGATATTGGGGCCGCCGGGCTGGATTGCGAAGTTGATGTTTTCCTGCTCGAAATAGCCGAGGCGTTTGGCGACCACCTCGCCGATCTGGTTGCCGCCGGTGATCCAGCCAAGTTGCATGTTGATGGTCTGCAAGCTCGCAGCCCGGCTGCGCCGACTGGTGATCGGGGACAATGCTGCGCCGACCGCGAGTGCGGCTCCGCCCCTAAGCAAGCTTCGCCGCGTCCCGATGATCCCGTTCGCCATGATCATGCCTCCCTTTGCCAGGCGCCGAAAACCTGCTCACCATTCCGGCACCGGGTCACGCCCACCTCCGGGCGCAACGAAAGGCTAGTGGAGGGCAAGCGCTGTTGGGAAGGATAGAGTTTCGTGATAGGTGATGCCTTTTCGGCATCACTCTAACCCCGGCTTGAATCGCGCCATGCACGCCGTTGTTTTGCGCTATCTGGACCAGGTCGCCAAGGTGGGCTCGATCCGCCGCGCGGCCGAACAGCTCAATGTCGCCTCGTCCGCAGTCAACCGCCAGATTCTCAAGCTCGAGGCCGAAATCGGCGTCGCGATTTTCGAGCGGCGGGGCAACGGTGTGCGGCTGACACCGGCTGGAGAACAGTTGCTGCGCCACACGCGCAGCACCCTCGCCGAATGGCGTCGCACCCGGCTGGAGATCGCCTCCATTGCGGGCGATATCAGGGGCGAGGTCCGGATCACGGCGATCCCCTCACTGCTGGTGCGGGTCGTGCCCAGAGCGATCAGGACGATCGCTGCCCGCCACCCCAATATCTCGTTTCGCGTCATCGACGCCGACCCCGCCGAGCACGGCGAGGAGATGCGTGCCGCGAGGCCCGATATCGCGCTGCATTTCATCGACAAGCGCTATCGGCACTACGACATCGCGGCCCGCCTGCACACGGTGCTCGGAGCCCTCATGTGCGCCGACCACCCGCTGGCGGACCGCAAGCATGTGACTCTCACCGAATGCGCCGCCTATCCGGTCGTCATGCTCGCCGATGCGTGGCAGCTTGACGCCGCATCGGAGGCCGAATTCATTCACAGCGGGGCTCAGTTTTCGCCGCGCATCACCTCCAACTCGCTCATCGTCATGAAAGAGACGATGAAGGCCGGACTTGGCATCGGCTTCTTCACTCCGGCCGGCTTTGTCGACGAGATTGCCCGCGGCGAGCTGGTTCATGTGCCCCTCTCGGAAGCGGGCCTTGCGGCGAGCGAAATCGGCTTGTTCGTGCACCGGATCCGCGCCGGCGCTCATCACATCAGCGTCGTCGCCGACGAACTGAAGCGGGAATTCAACCTGCTGGAGGAGGATTTTCGCGCAATTCCCCGGCGGTAGCGATTCCAGTGTTTCGTATTCCCATCCCAGCCTGCTCATCATCAGTCCTTCGATCAGGAGATCGCCTTGGCTCAGCAGCCCCCATCTCGCCATCGCCCGGTGCCCCTCGGCGCCAACATGCCGGCGGCGCTTCGTGCCGCAGCCGACAGCCCCAACCGCATACGCAAGGTCGGCGCCGTGCTGGTCGCGCGGGACGGTACCGAAATCGCGAGCTGCAACACGTTTCCGCCAGGTGTGCGCGACCTCGACAAGCGCCATGAAGGCGACGGCCGCTTTGTCTGGATGGAGCACGCCGAGCGCCACGCCATCTTCAACGCCGCCAGGGCAGGGGTGGCCACGGCCGGTGCTCATATCACGTCGACGTTTTTTCCGTGCATCGATTGCGCGCGCGCCATCGTCGATGCGGGCATCGTCTGCCTCGACACGCCAGCCCCCGCCTTTGACGATCCGGTGTGGGGCGCCTCGTTCGAGCGCTCGCAGATCATTCTGCAGGAGGGCGGCGTGGAAATTCGCGTGGTCGATGCCGGCAGCGGTGCATGACAAGCAGCGTCATCACGCCCGCTGTGATGGGCATGCTTGATCCTGTCGCTGCCGAAGCTGGCTCGTGATATTGTGCCGCTTGGCGAGCGTTGGGGAGATTGTCGCCACAAATGCGAGGATGTCGTGGAGAATGGGGGATCTCAGCGGAGTCCCGTAGAGCTTCTCTTTGGGGACCTCGCGATGATGACACCCTACCCCTGTTTTGCCCGACGCCGCAAGCAATTTTCGCAAAAGCCGAAGCGTCCCCTGCCGGTGTCGGCTACTGTGCATGGGGTTGTTTTCGAGATTTGCGTTGCGCTAGATCGAGAAGCTGGTGCCGCAGCCGCAGGATGCCGTCGCGTTGGGATTGTTGACGCGGAAGGAGGCGCCGATCAGGTCATCGACGAAGTCGACCTGCGAGCCCGCGAGGAACGGCTGCGAGGCGGAATCGACCAGCACCACCGCGTTGTCCTGCTGGATGACGAGATCGTCGTCGGTGCGGTCGCGGTCAATGTCGAACTTGTACTGGAAGCCGGAGCAGCCGCCGCCTTCGACCGATATGCGCAGCATCGCGCCTGTGCCTTCGCCCTTGAGGATCTCCCCGATCCGGCGGGCGGCGCGGTCACTGATGGTCACGGCAGTCGTCATTGCAGGTCTCCGATAGGCCCGCGGTCATACCAGGTTCACTTGCCCAATTCATTTGGTATCCCGCGTCCGACATAGTTAAGTGCCACCATACGCAGAATCAAATGGATAGGGACTAAATTCGCCGTGTCCGTCGGAATGGCAGCCCCCCGCGCGCCCTATGCCTGCGACCCCGATCGCAGCCGCGGCCGGCTGGTCGCCGAGCCGCCGAGCCGGACCCGCAGCCCGTTCCGGCGGGATTGCGACCGGGTGATCCATTCGACCGCGTTCCGGCGCCTGAAGTACAAGACCCAGGTGTTCGTGTTCCATGAGGGCGACCATTACCGAACCCGGCTGACCCATTCGCTGGAGGTGGCCCAGATCGCCCGTGCGCTGGCCCGGCAGCTGGGCTTGGACGAAGACCTCACCGAAACCCTGGCGCTCGCTCATGATCTCGGCCATCCGCCGTTCGGCCATGCCGGCGAGCGGGCGCTGGATGCCTGCCTGAAGGATTTCGGCGGCTTCGACCACAATGCCCAGGCGCTCCGCGTCGTCGGCTCGCTGGAGCACCGCTACCCTGAATTCGACGGGCTGAACCTGACCTGGGAATCGCTCGAGGGCATCGTCAAGCACAACGGCCCGCTGACCGATCGCGGCGGCGCGCCCGTCGGCCGCTATCGCGAGCATGGCATTCCCGTCGGCATCGCCGACTACGTCAGGACCTACGACCTCGAGCTCTGGAGCTTTGCTTCGCTCGAAGCCCAGGTCGCCGCGATCGCCGACGACATCGCCTACGACGCCCACGACATCGACGACGGCCTGCGCGCCGGCCTGTTCCATCTCGACGACCTCAAGGTGATGCCGCTCACGGCCGAGATCATCGCCGAGACATCGGCACATTACCCCGATCTGGAAGAGGTCAGGCGCGGGGCCGAACTGGTGCGCGAGCTGATCTCGCACCTGATCGGCGCGGTGTTCGCGCAGGCTCAGAGGAACATCGCCGCTGTCCGCCCCCAGTCGGCCCAGGACGTCCGCCAGCAGGGCCGGGCGCTGATCACGTTCGCGCCTGACGTGGCCGAGGAGGAGGCTGCCATCAAGAGCTTCCTCTATGGGCACATGTACCGCCACAAGCGGGTGATGCGGGTGATGGCGGAGGCCGAACAGATCCTGTTCGACCTGTTCGCGAAGTATCTGAAATCGCCGGCCGACCTGCCGCCGGAATGGCTGGTCGGGGCAGACGCGGACGACGAGGGCGACCGGGCCCGGCGGATCGGCAATTTCATTGCCGGAATGACCGACCGTTTCGCCCTGACCGAGCACCAGCGGCTCTTTGACTCGACCCCGGATTTGCGTTAGGCGGCGGCCATGCCCGACACATCCTCAAGCCCGCATCTGTTCGCCGACGTGCTCGCACGCGTGCACGCCGCCTGCCGCGCGCTCGCGGCCGAAGCCAACTGGCCCGAGGGCGTCGATTTTTCCCGCGTGGTGGTCGAGCCGCCGCGCGATGCCTCCCACGGCGATATGGCGACCAACGCCGCGATGGTGCTTGCGAAAGAGGCAAAGACGAAGCCGCGCGACCTCGCCGAGCAGATCGCCGAGAAGCTCCGCGCTGACGCGCTGATCGCCAAGGTCGATGTCGCCGGTCCCGGCTTCATCAATCTGACGCTCAAGCCCTCTGCCTGGGCCGAGGCGCTGCGGACAGTGCTGCGCGAGGGGGCTGACTACGGCCGCGTCCGCGGCGGCTCCAAGGTCAATGTCGAATATGTCTCGGCCAATCCGACCGGACCGATGCATGTCGGCCATTGCCGCGGTGCCGTGTTCGGCGACGCGCTGGCGAGCCTGCTCCAGTTCGGCGGCCACGACGTCACCCGCGAATATTACATCAACGACGCCGGCGCCCAGGTCGACGTGCTCGCACGCTCCGCGTTTCTCCGGTACCGCGAGGCGCTCGGCGAGGACATCGGGGCGATCCCGGAAGGGCTCTATCCCGGCGACTATCTAAAGCCTGTGGGCGCAGCGCTCGCGAAGGAACACGGCGATAAGCTGCTCGCGATGAGCGAAACCGATTGGCTGCCGACGGTGCGGGCCAAGGCGATCGCGATGATGATGGACGAGATCAAGGACGATCTCGCCGCCCTCAACATCCGCCACGATGTCTTCTTCTCGGAGCGCTCGCTGATCGAGACCGGCAACAACAAGGTTGCCGAGACCATCGATTTCCTGAAGGCCAAGGGCGACATCTATGAGGGCCGCCTGCCGCCGCCGAAGGGCGCGCCGGTCGAGGATTGGGAAGACCGCGAGCAGTTGCTGTTCAAGGCGACCGCCTATGGCGACGATGTCGATCGGCCACTGATCAAGTCGGACAATTCCTACACCTACTTCGCCTCCGACATCGCCTACCACAAGAACAAGTTCGACCGTGGTTTTGCGGAGATGATCGACGTCTGGGGCGCCGATCACGGCGGCTACATCAAGCGCATGCAGGCGGCGGTGAGGGCGACGACCTCGGGCAAGGGATCGCTCGACGTCAAGATCGTTCAGCTCGTGAAGTTGCTGCGCAACGGCGAGCCCGTGAAAATGTCCAAGCGGAGCGGGGACTTCGTCACCTTGCGTGAGGTGGTGGATGAAGTCGGCCAGGACGCCGTCCGCTTCATGATGCTCTACCGCAAGAACGACGCGGTGCTCGACTTCGACCTCGCCAAGGTCATGGAGCAGTCGCGCGACAACCCGGTGTTCTACGTGCAGTATGGCCACGCCCGCGGCCACTCGATCTTCCGCAACGCTCGGGCGGAGCTGTTCCCGGACCTGCCAGAGGATACCGGCAAGCGCATTGCCTGGCTCAGTGAGTCGGCCGTGGAACGGCTGTCCGATCCCGTCGAGCTCGATCTTCTTAAGCGCCTCGCAATTTATCCGCGGATGCTGGAAGCTGCCGCCGCGGCCCATGAGCCGCACCGTATTGCCTTTTATCTCTATGACTTAGCGAGCGAATTTCACGCACTTTGGACGAAAGGGCGGGATTTGCCCTATTTACGCTTCATTATCAATAATGATGCAGATCTTACAAAGGCGCGACTGGCCATGGTCCAGGGCGTCGTCTCTGTCCTGGCATCGGGCCTCGCCATCCTCGGCGTCCATGCTCCGGACGAGATGCGGTAGTTTGGGGCGAACTACTTAAGGGGAATATTGGGGGTACCGGCAGAAGCCGGATCGCTTAGACTTGGTTGAAAGCCTTGTGGGTCGAAAGCTGCGCCTTGGTCGAGGGGCGCGCAGCTTTCCCGAAGGGACGCATCATCACGATGGCCGATCGATATCACGACAGACCGTTTCCTTCCGATGACTATGGTCGCGGCGCCGACCAGCATGGGAGAGCGGACAGCGATCCCTTGGCCGAGCTTGCGCGCCTGATCGGGCAGACCGATCCGTTCGCGGCGCAGGGCCGTCCGGGTGCGCGACCGGCAGCAGCACCTGCGCCGACGCAGAGCTATCAGGACGACGATTACCAGCAGGAGGATTATCAGCAGGATCATGCCGAGCCCGCGCCGCCGGCTCAGCCTGGGCCGCCCTCATGGATGCGCCGCGCCAACGTGCAGCCGCAGCCGGCGTCCGAGCCCGACCATCCCGTCGCCGTGAATCCGATTCATCCGCTGCATCGCTATTCGGCCCAGCCAGCCGCGCCCGAGCCGCAGTTTCATCAGCCGCAGCAGTCCTATCAGGATCAGGCTTACCATGAGCAAGCCTACCGTCAGGAGCCGGCCCAGCATCAAGCCTATGAAGCGCCCTACGAGCAGCCTGATCCGGCGCGCTACGACGACGCTCTCTACGGGCGGCTCGAATCGGGCGAGCAGGATTTTCAGCGCGAGCCGGCCTATCCTGATGATCCCTACGCATTCCAGAGCGACTATCCCGAGGCTGATCTCGATGAGCCCAGGAAATCGCGCGGCGGCATGATGACCGTTGCGGCGATCCTCGCACTCGCCGTGGTCGGAACTGGCGCTGCTTTCGCCTACAAGACCTATATCGGGTCGCCCCGCAGCGGCGAGCCGCCGATCATCAAGGCCGATAACACCCCGACCAAGATCGTGCCGGCACCATCGGACTCCTCGGCCAAGGTGCCGGATCGCATGGTGAGCGGCGACGGCAGCGAGAAGATCGTGCCGCGCGAGGAAGCGCCTGTCGACGTCAATGCCAAGGCGGCCGGTCCCCGCGTGGTGTTTCCGGCGTTGAACCAGAATGCCAACCCGCCGTCGGTCGCGAGCGTGTCGCCATCGACCGTTCCGCCACCGGGCGCCGGGGTGGTCCCGAGCAACGGGACGATGCCGAACGGCGCGCCCCGCTCGGTCAAGGTCGTCGTTGTGAAGGGTGATCAAACCGACGCCACCGCGGCGCAGGCCGCTGCACCGTCGCCCGCCAAGTCGGCGGCTGCGCCGAAGCCGGTCGCCGCGCCGGCCGCCGCGCGCGGGGGGGGGGGGGGGGGGGGGACGTCAGCCAATGCCAGCGCCAATCAGCCGCTGTCGCTGGCTCCGCAAGCCGCCCCGGCCGAGCCACCGCAGCGCGTGGCTGCGACCAACCCTACGCAGATCGCGCCAGCGCCCGGCGGCGGCGGCTATGTCGTGCAGGTCTCTTCGCAGCAGAGCGAGGAGAGCGCCGCCGCGTCCTACCGGGTGCTCCAGAGCAAATACGGCAGCGTGCTGGGCTCCCGCTCTCCGGTCATCAAGCGGGTCGACCTGACCGACAAGGGCAAGGGCATCGTCTACCGTGCCTTCGCCGGACCGTACGCCTCGGCTGATGAGGCGGTGCAGGCCTGCAACAATCTGAAATCGGCGGGCCTGCCGTCCTGCTTCGTCCAGAGGAATTAACGGCCGTTTCCTTGACCCCCTCGGGGGGCAGGGTTAATCGGCCCTATGAGCACGCGGGCTTTCATTACCGGCGTATCCGGACCGGAACTGACCGCCGCTGAGCGGGCATTTGTCCGTGCCGAAGGCTCGTGGGATTTGATTCCCTTCAGGCATAGCTTTGAGATTTCGACTCAAGCCGCGGGCCGCATTAGGGAATTGAACGCGGGACAGCTGGTCGCGGCCGGACCCGCCGGTCACAGCATTCCCGTGGATGGCGCCGCCAAGCCGGTCCATCCAATGCCGAGTTCTGCGACAATGATTGCTCAGGTGATTCGCAGCGCAATCGGGTTCCAGGGTTTGTTAATGAGTAATGACGTGCCGATGAAGACGCTGGCGGGACGCATTGGCGACGCAGGTCGCGCCATGCAGGCGGCCGGCGCGCCGCGTCACAGCAACGACAATGCGCAACTGGACGCATTGACCGCAAACACGGCATCCGCATGACCGCAGAAATTCTATCGTTTGAAACCGGCCGGCCCGCAGAGCTCGCCGAGGGCGAGCCGGCGTTGGTGGTGGACGTCGAGGGGTATGAAGGCCCGCTCGATCTGCTGCTCGCGCTGGCGCGGCAGCAGAAGGTCGACCTCGCCAAGATCTCGATCCTGGCGCTGGCGGACCAGTACCTCCACTTCATCGAAGCCGCGCGAAAGATCCGCCTCGAGTTGGCCGCAGACTATCTGGTGATGGCGGCCTGGCTCGCCTTCCTGAAGTCGCGCCTGCTGCTGCCGGAACCGCCGAGCGCGGAAGGTCCGAGCGCCGAGCAAATGGCAACCGCGCTTGCCAATCGTCTGCGCCGTCTCGAAGCCATTCGCGAAGCCGCCAACCGGCTGATGAACCGGGCGCAATTGCTGCGTGACGTTTTCCCGCGCGGCGAACCCGAGCAGATCGCCGAGATCAAGCATCCGAAATACACCGCGACGCTGTACGATTTGCTCACAGCCTACGCCTCGCAGCGTCAGTCGCGCGTGCTGGCGAGTGTGCATCTGGCCAAGCGCACGGTGTGGTCGCTCGCCGAGGCGCGGGCCACGCTGGAGCGGTTGGTCGGCAGCATCACCGAGCAGGACGATTGGGGCGTGCTCGACGATTTCCTGATCCGCCATGTCGCCGATCCGACGCAGCGCGCGACGGTGTTCGCCTCGAGCTTCGCCGCCGCGCTCGAGCTGGTGCGTGAGGGGCAGCTTGAGCTGAACCAGAAAGAGGCGTTTGCGCCCATCTATTTCCGAAAGGGGCGCGGGAAACCGATCGTGGACGCAGCGTCTGCGCCCGATGCCCCGGTCGGTTAAGTGCAAGAAGGAGAAGCTGCCATGGCAAGCCTGGCTGAAGTGCGGGTAGAAGAGGCCGAGCCGATGGAGAATGAGACCCAGGCACGCCCCGAAGAATTGCGGCTGCTGGAAGCGCTGCTGTTCGCCTCGAGTGAACCACTGGACACCGCGACCCTGGCCAAGCGGATGCCCGAGGGCGTCGACGTCAAGGCTGCGCTGGAGCAGCTCCAGGCGGACTATGCCTCGCGCGGTGTCAACCTCGTGCGGGTCGCCAACAAATGGACCTTCCGTACTGCCGGCGATCTCGCCTGGTTGATGACGCGCGAGAGCACCGAGACCAAGCGGCTGTCGCGTGCCGCGATCGAGGTGTTGGCGATCATCGCCTATCACCAACCGGTGACGCGCGCTGAGATCGAAGAGATCCGCGGAGTGGTCACTTCCAAGGGCACGCTCGACGTGCTGCTGGAGACCGGCTGGATCAAGCCGCGCGGCCGCCGCAAGACGCCCGGCCGTCCGCTGACCTTCGGAACCACCGAGGACTTCCTGTCGCAGTTCACCCTGGAACAGCTCGGCGACCTGCCGGGTCTGGAGGAGCTGAAGGGCACAGGCCTCTTGGATTCGCGCCTGCCGACCGGATTCAGCGTACCGACGCCGTCGGATGATCCGGCGCTGCGTGAGGACGAGGATCCCTTGGAACCGGGCGAGGAACTCGATCTGTCCCTGGCGCCGGCGGTCGAGCCGGAGACGCCACCGGAAGGTGGCAATGAGGGCGATGAGGGGGGCGGCGAGGAGTGATACTCCGGCCTTCTACGGGCCTCCTGCGACAGGTTAACACTAGCAAGATTACGTAGCGCCAACAGCGAATTGGCGCTGCCTTGGTCCTTGTTTTTGGGCCTTGCGAAGCCTACGTTCCGGTCAAGATCGGCCGGGTCCCGGCCATGCGCGTTTGGAGGGTTGCAGGATGGGTTCACTTAGCATTTGGCACTGGATCTTGGTGATCGCAGTGGTCCTGCTGCTGTTTGGCCGTGGCAAGATTTCGGATCTGATGGGCGACGTGGCGCAGGGCATCAAGGCCTTCAAGAAGGGCATGCAGGACGACGACAAGCCCGCCGAGAAGCAGGAGCCCTCGAAGTCCATCGAGCACAATGCCGCTCCGACCGCGGCGCGATCCGACGTTGGCAGCAAGGCCGTCTGAGCCAGGAGCACGCGAGACGCGGGAAGCGGACCCGATCCTGCGCGTGAGGGATTGGGCCGATCGTCATTTCGCGTGAACGGAAGACGTCATGTTCGACATCGGCTGGAGTGAGCTGGTTCTGATCGGGGTCGTGGCCCTGGTCGCCATTGGCCCGAAAGAGCTGCCGGGCGTTTTGCGCATGGTCGGCCAATGGATGGGCAAGGCGCGCAAGATGGCCGCCGAATTCCAGGGCCAGTTCCAGGAGGCGATGCGCGAGGCCGAGATGGCCGACCTCAAGAAGAGCTTTGACGAGGTCAAGGAAGCCGCCTCCGGCTTCACCGGCGGCGGTCTGATGACCTCGCTGCAGAAGGACGTCAGCGACGCGCTGCGCGTCGATGCGCTCGACAAGCCGGCCGAGCCGCCGACGACCGCTGCTGTCGAACCACCAGCGGCTTCAAGTGAAGCGCCGGCGACGCCGACGACGCCGGAAGCCCCAACGCCCGAAACCTTCGTGGAAGCGGAAGCACATTCCGCTGCGAATGAGCCGCTCGCCGTCACCCAGGAGGTCGAGCAGACACCGGTTGCGCAGAACGCCGCACCCGAAGCAATCAAGGACGTCAAAGCGTCATGAGCGACGCCGATATCGAGGCCAGCAAAGCTCCGCTGATGGACCACCTGATCGAGCTGCGGTCGCGGCTGATCAAGGCGCTGCTCGGCTTCGGCGTGGCCTTCATTTTCTGTTTCTTCTTCGCCAAGCAGATCTACAACGTGCTGGTCTGGCCGTTCGTTTGGGTCGCGGGCGCCGAGAACTCGAAGTTCATCTATACGGCGCTGCTGGAATATTTCATCACCCAGCTCAAGCTCGCGCTGTTCGGCGCCGGCTTCATCTCGTTCCCGATTGTTGCGACGCAGATCTACAAGTTCGTCGCGCCGGGCCTCTACAAGCACGAGAAGCAGGCCTTCCTGCCTTATCTGGTCGCGACCCCGTTCTTCTTCGTGCTGGGCGCGATGCTGGTCTATTTCGTCGTGCTGCCGATGCTGGTGCGCTTCTCGCTCGGCATGCAGCAGATGGGGGGCGCCGAGACCGCGCAGATTCAGCTGTTGCCCAAGGTCGGCGAATATCTATCGCTGATGATGTCGCTGATCTTCGCCTTCGGCATTGCCTTCCAGCTTCCGGTGATCCTGACGCTGCTCGGACGGATCGGCATCATCACCTCGAAAATGCTGCGCGAGAAGCGGCGCTATTTCATCGTGCTGGCTTTCATCATCGCGGCGGTGCTGACGCCGCCTGATATCCTGAGCCAGTGCTCGCTGGCGATTCCGCTGCTCGCGCTCTACGAGGGCTCGATCATCTCGGTGTCGATGGTGGAGAAGAAGGCGGCCGCCTCGCAGGCGACCACGGGAACTAACGCGTCGTCGGACGCGAATCCGGCGGAGTAGGGGGCCACACCCTCCGCCGTCATGCCCCGCCTAGTGCGCAATTGCGCACGGGGGGCGGGGCATCCAGTACGCCGCGGCCTATCGAGGAATCCTCTCGGGAATACTGGATCGCCCGCTTTCGCGGGCGATCACAGCTGTGCTAGGGGAGGCGCGCTGACGTACAGCGTTTGCCGTTGTAGGTTTACGCGCTGATACAGGACCGCCGCCATGCACGACATCAAATCGATCCGCGATAACCCGCAAGCCTTCGACGCCGGCCTCGCCCGGCGGGGTTTGAAGCCGTTGTCGGCGTCGCTGCTTGCGATCGACGAGAGGCGGCGGGCGGCGATCCTGGCCTCGGAGCAGGCGCAGGCGCGGCGCAATGCTGCGTCCAAGGAAATCGGCGACGCCAAGAAAGCCAAGGACGAGGCGCGCGCGGCCAAGCTGATGGCCGAGGTTGCAGAGCTCAAGACCACGATGCCGGAACTCGAGGCCGCCGCGAAGGCTCTCGACGAGGAACTCACCAAAGAGCTGTCTGCGATTCCGAACATTCCATTCGACGAAGTGCCCGATGGCATGGATGAGCACGGCAACGTCCAACACCACGTGTTCGGCGCCAAGCGCAACTACGGCTTCGCGCCGAAGCTGCATGACGATCTCGGCACCGCGCTCGGCTACATGGATTTCGAGGCGGCGGCAAAACTCTCCGGCGCGCGCTTCGTCGTGCTGAAGAAGGGGCTCGCTCGTCTCGAACGCGCGATCGGCCAGTTCATGCTCGACCTGCACACCACCGAGCATGGTTACACCGAGATCAATCCGCCGTTGCTCGTGCGCAACGAGGTGATGTTCGGTACCGGGCAGTTGCCGAAATTCGAGGACGATCAGTTCTGGGCGATCAAGGGCGAGCTGCTGGCAGAACCCGATCATGAGCGGCTGAAGACCGAGCGCCTTGGCCTCATCCCGACCGCCGAGGTCTCGCTCACCAACCTCGCGCGCGAGTCCATTCTCGACGAGAAGCAACTGCCGATGCGCCTCACCGCGCTGACGCCGTGCTTCCGCGCCGAGGCGGGCGCGGCCGGGCGCGACACCCGCGGTATGATCCGCCAGCATCAGTTCACCAAGGTCGAGCTGGTCTCGATCACCACGCCCGAGACCAGCAAGGACGAGCTGGAGCGGATGCTGTCCTGCGCCGAGCAGGTGCTGCAGAAGCTCGACCTACATTATCGCGTGATGACGCTCTGTGCAGGAGATATGGGTTTTTCGTCGCAAAAAACCTATGACATCGAAGTGTGGATGCCCGGGCAGGGCGAGGGCGGCATGTTCCGCGAAATCTCCAGCTGCTCGGTCTGCGGTGATTTCCAGGCGCGCCGCATGGATGCGCGCTCGCGCGGTCCGGACGGTAAGCCGCGCTTCGTGCACACGCTGAACGGCTCCGGCACCGCTGTTGGCCGCGCGCTGATTGCCGTGATGGAGACCTATCAGCAGGAGGACGGTTCAATCGCGGTCCCCAGCGTACTCCAGCCCTATATGGGCGGGTTGAAGGTGGTTGCGCGCGAGTAAAGTGTGATTGCCCGCATGCAATGGCAGAAACGTTTGGTTGCGAAGTTCGGGCCGCCGGCTATCCTGCCGGTGACCTGCGAATGCGAAACCACCGTCCATGGCCTTGCACCGCGATATCTTCTGGATCGGCCGACAATGGGCGGTGACGGGTGCCGGCATCCAGGCCGTCGACCAGCGCTTGCGTGGCGTGCTGGACATCGACATCGCGCGGCTTTGGGACGACGCGCTCATTCAGGATCGCAGAGCGAAGGCCGGCGTCAATGTCGTGGATTTTGACAAGGCGCTGACGGTGGCGCGGGGGCGCTATCCGCAGATGCCGGTGGCGGAGCCGCTCGTCGCGCAACTCAAGGCGCTTGGTGTCATTGAAACAACGCCCGCCGCGAGTCCGGCCGTGCCGGCAATGCAACTGCGTGCGGAGGGCAGGCTGGCGCGCTTCCTGCCGCAATGGCGGGTCCGCCGTTAGAACGGACCGGGCAATTGCTGCGCTGCGGCGATGAGCATGAATCACGGGTCAGGACTGCGCCGAAGCCGGTTTGCCTGACGTGTGATAGCCGGATAAGACGGCCTGACCCCAGCTCAGGAATCGACCCCCGGCATGCGCATTCTCTGCACCAATGACGACGGCATCCACGCTCCCGGCCTCAAGGTCGTGGAGGAGATCGCACGCGCGCTGTCCGACGATGTCTGGGTGGTGGCGCCCGAGCTCGACCAGTCCGGCGTGTCGCATTCGCTGTCGCTGAACGATCCCCTGCGCCTGCGCGAGGTCGGCGAGCGGCACTTTGCCGTGCGCGGCACCCCGACCGACTGCGTCATCATGGGCGCGCGCCATATCCTCGGCGCCAAGCTGCCCGACGTTGTGCTCTCCGGCGTCAACAAGGGGCGCAACGTTGCCGAGGACGTGGTCTATTCCGGCACCATCGCCGGCGCGCTCGAAGGCACTATTCTGGGTATCCCGTCGTTCGCGCTGTCGCAGGAATTCAGCGTCGAGACGCGCGAGCGGCCGCCGTGGGACACCGCGCGCAAATTCGGGCCCGACATCCTGCGCAAGGTGATCAAGGCCGGAATCCCCAAGGACACCGTCATCAACGTCAACTTCCCGTCATGCGCGCCGGACGAGGTGCTCGGCATTCGCGTGACGCGGCAGGGCAAGCGCAATCTCGGCTTTCTCAGGATCGACGAGCGTAGGGACGGGCGCAACAATCCCTATTTCTGGATTGGCTTCGAACGTACAGCGATGATGGATACGCCGGCCGAAGGGACCGATCTCGCGGCGCTGCGCGAGCGCTACGTTTCGGTCACCCCGCTCAGGCTCGACCGCACCAATGAAGCGTTTTCCGAAGAGCTGAGCGCGACGTTGAAGTAGGGTTAGCCGGCGCGAAGCGCGGCTTCGATGGTCTTGCCGAGCGCATCGAGCTGAAACGGCTTCTGAAGCGCGGGCCGGTCGCGATATTGCTCCGGCAGGCCCGATGAGCCGTAGCCGGTCGCGAAGATGAACGGGCAGCCCTTGGCCTTGATGACGTCGGCGACCGGCGAGATCACCTTGCCGTTGACGTTGACGTCGAGGATGGCGATGTCGAACTCGGTCGCCTGGGCGAGCCGCATCGCCTCGGTGATGTCGCCCGCTTCGGCCGCGACCTTGTAGCCGAGCTCTTCCAGCATATCCGCGACCATCATTCGGATCATGACCTCGTCCTCGACGAGAAATACAGAGCGGCCCGAAAGCCCTGTCGCGGTCATTGTCGTTGAGTCCTTGCCCATTCCCGAAAACGTTCGCAGATAACACGAATCGACGCAATGCGCGTTTCGCCTAACCGGCACTTGAAAATGGCCGTGGTGGCTGTCGGCTCCAGGCCAATTTATGGCCAAATCCTAAGCGCAAAGGGCTATTATGGGTTCCTCCGCAGGAACAAGATTCTGGCTCTGGACATTGGCGCGGAAACCATCGATCCGGACCGGATGAGACGACACGAGCAGCGATGACCTCCAATCAGCCCCCGCCGGAAAAAATGATGTTTCAGCTCACGCTGAGACGTCGCGGCATTAGCGATCAGACTGTATTGCGGACCATGGAGGAGGTGCCGCGCGAGCTCTTCGTCGAGGCCTCCGATCGCGACGGCGCCTACCGTGACAGCGCGCTCCCGATTGCCTGCGGGCAGACCATCAGCCAGCCCTTTGTCGTCGCCTACATGACCGAGCAGCTTCAGCTCCAGAAGAGCCATCGCGTGCTCGAGATCGGCGCCGGCTCCGGCTATCAGGCCGCGGTGCTGTCGAAGCTGGCGCGTGAGGTCCTCACCGTTGAGCGATATCGAAAGCTCGCGGACGCCGCACGCGCCAGGCTCGAAAAGCTCGGCTGTCACAATGTCGAGGTGATGCTCGGCGACGGCTTGAACCTTCCGCCGAACATCGGTCCGTTCGACCGCATCATCGTCACCGCCGCGGTGGAGCAGATTCCGGAGAACCTGGTCGAGCGGCTCGAGGTCGGCGGCATCCTGATCGCACCGGTCGGCCCGCATCAGGGCGTGCAGACGCTGACGCGGCTCACCCGCAGCGAGGCCGGGATCGAACGCAGGGAACTCGTTGAGGTGCGTTTCGTGCCGGCGCTGCCTGGCGTGGCGCGGGAGCTGTAAAACTCCGGATCGGCAGTGCATCCAACATCTTATTGGGAGGGTTAAGCCGTTATTTACTCGGCGCGTGTTTACTTAAAAAACCAGTTCTGTTGCGTACGAGTGAGTAACCATGTCCGTTGTCGCCGAGTTGCTTTACTCGCGCCGCGTACCGCAGGTCGCGGTGCTGGCGCTGATTTCCTTGAGTTTCGCAGGGTGCAGTGCCGACATGTCGTCGCGGCTGTCCCAGTCGAACTTCTCAAATCCCTTCTCGTCCGAGCAGACCGGTTCGGTGCAGCAGGCGCCGCCGCAGCAGCGCGAGCTGCCGCAATATGCGCGGCCGCAGACCCAGCCGGGCTCTTATCAGTCCCAGGCGCTGCCGCCGCCGGCAGTCGCTGCGCCGCAATCCTATCCGGTTGCGGCGGGTGGGGGCGTCTCTGGAGGTGGGCGGGGGCTCGGCTCCTACACGCCGCCGGCTCAGCCGCGTCTCGAAACCACCGGCACGGTGCCGCAACGCTCCGTCGTGGCCGCACAGCCGGCTGGCGGGACCAAGATCATCGTCGGCACCAGCGACACGCTCGATGTGCTCGCCAAGCGCTATCACGTGACGCCGCAGGCGATTCTTGCCGCCAACGGCTACAAGGGGCCGCGCGCACTTTCGCCAGGCCAGCAGCTCGTTATCCCGCATCCGGGTGCTGTGGCGGCTGCACCGGCGCCCGTTACGACGCCGGTTGCCGCGGCGCCCGCGATGGCGTCGAAGCCGGTTGCGGCCGTCGCCGCGCCGCCCAGCTTACACTTCGTCAATCACGGCGACACGCTCGCCAGCATCGCGCGCAAGAACCATATCTCCGCGGCCGAGCTTGCTCGCGCCAATGGTCTCGAGCCGTCGGCGAAGCTCAAGCTCGGCACCAAGCTGACCGTGCCGGGCGCCAAGACCGCGGCCGTTGCCGCTCCGCTTGCTCCGGCGCCGGTTGCTGCGGCTCCCGTGGCGGCCGCGTTGCAGCCGGTTGCGGCCGCACCAGTGCCTGCCACCAAGATGGCCGCTGTCGCCCAACCGGTGCAGAGCGCGCGTCTGGCTCAAGCCACCACCAATATTGAAGAGAAGCCCGCGGCCGAGGCGCCCGCGAAGGCGGCCGAGACCACCAGCTCGCTGCCGACCTTCCGCTGGCCGGTGCGCGGCAAGGTGATCACGAGCTACGGCGCCAAGACCAACGGCAAGTCCAATGACGGCATCAATGTCGCGGTGCCCGAGGGTACGCCGGTCAAGGCGGCTGAAGACGGCGTCGTCGCCTATTCCGGCAACGAGCTGAAAGGTTACGGCAATCTGGTCCTGGTTCGGCACTCCAACGGCTACGTTACCGCCTATGCCCATGCGAGTGAGCTGCTGGTGAAGCGTGGCGATACCATCAAGCGCGGCCAGGTCATTGCCAAGTCGGGTCAATCAGGGGAGGTGGCGTCGCCGCAGCTCCACTTCGAGATCCGTAAGGGATCGAGCCCGGTTGACCCGCTTCAGTTCCTCAACGGGGCATAAGGCTAGGGCTCCAGTTCGGGGCACGCCATCACCACAAAGCACGCCGTCATCGCCCGGCTTCGACCGGGCGATCCAGTATTCCAGAGACAGGTGTTATTGAGCCGATAAGGCGCGGCGTACTGGATTCCCCGCTTTCGCGGGGAATGACAGTTGCGGTTTGGGTTATAGCTTCGGCTACAGCTATTTCGCCGCCAGCTTGACACCGAGCCGGCCCGCCAGCTCCTGCACGAACTGCCAGGCGACGCGGCCCGAGCGCGAGCCGCGCGTGGTCGACCATTCCAGCGCTTCGCGCTCCAGCGCCTCGTCGTCGACCTTGATGCCGAAATGGCTGCAATAGCCGCGCACCATGGCAAGGTATTCGTCCTGGCTGCAGCGGTGGAAGCCGAGCCAGAGGCCGAAGCGATCCGACAGCGAAACCTTTTCCTCGACCGCTTCGCCCGGATTGATCGCGGTCGAACGCTCGTTCTCGATCATGTCGCGCGCCAGCAGATGGCGGCGGTTGGAGGTGGCGTAGAGGATGACGTTGTCGGGCCGCCCCTCGATGCCGCCTTCGAGCACGGCCTTGAGCGATTTGTAGGACGCATCATTGCCGTCGAAGGAGAGGTCGTCGATGAATACGATGAAGTTGAAGTCAGCGTCGCGAAGCTTCTCCATCAGCATCGGCAGCGTTTCGATATCCTCGCGATGGATCTCGATCAGCTTGAGTCTGTCGGCGGGCTTGCGGTCCGCGTTGATGCTGGCATGGGCCGCCTTCACCAGCGACGACTTGCCCATGCCGCGCGCGCCCCAGAGCAGGGCGTTGTTGGCGGGCAGGCCGTTGGCGAAGCGCTCGGTGTTCTCGATCAGGATGTCGCGCATGCGGTCGACGCCCTTGAGCAGGAACAGCTCGACCCGGCTGACCCGCGGCACCGCCGCCAGGCGGCCGTCGGGGTGCCAGACATAGGCGTCCGCCCGGTCGAACGACTCGCGCTCGATCGCCGGCTTGCCCTGGGCCGCGAGGTGGGCCGCAATGGTCTCCAGCGCGCGCGCGATGCGTTCCTGGGAAAGCTCAGGGGAGGCCTGAGGGGCAGCCTTTGAGACCGCATTGGGGCGTTTTGCCGCGACCAGGGCGGGCTTCAAAGCAGGGGCACGGGGGCCTTTGCCGGCCGGGCTTTTACTTGGTTTTTTGGGCATGTCCGAAGTTCCTGAGAACGCAGCCTTATCGGGCCTGACGGCGCGCCGCAAGGTGGCCAAATCGCCGGTCTGGCAGCGTTGCAATTGGGGCGGTGGTCGCTATAGTCCGCGCGAATTTGACCGAGCCGGTCGCCGTCAAGGCCTGACCGGCTTCCCCCGTTTCCACGAGGATCGTCCGAATGCTGATTACCCCTGCGTATGCCCAGGCCGCGGGCGCTGGCGACACCAACAGCATGTTGATGTCGCTGCTGCCGTTCGCCCTGATCTTCGTGATCATGTACTTCCTGATTCTGCGCCCGCAGCAGAAGAAGGTGAAGGACCACGCCGAGCTTGTGAAGAACATCCGCCGCGGCGACACCGTCGTGACCTCGGGCGGCCTCGTCGGCAAGGTCACCAAGGTGGTCGACGACGACCAGATCGAGTTCGAAATTTCCGACGGTGTGCGCGTGCGCCAGATGCGCTCGATGATCTCGGGCGTGCGCGCCAAGGGCGAGCCGGCCAAGGACAGCGCGAAGGAAAGCGCCAAGGACGACGCCGGGGCGAAGTGAGCGCTTTCCTGCGGGCATCTCAATTCTCCTGATCTGACAGGTCCAGTCGATGTTGTATTTCACGCGGTGGAAGGCGCTCGGGATCATCCTGACAGCGCTGATCGTGTGCCTCTTTGCGGTCCCGAACTTCTTCTCCGAAGCGCGGGTCAAGACCTGGCCCGCCTGGGCGCAGCGGCGCCTGGTGCTGGGTCTCGACTTGCAGGGCGGCTCCTCTCTGCAGCTCGAGGTCGACTCCAACTATGTGAAGAAGGAAAAGCTCGACCAGATTCGCGACGACGTCCGTCGCGTTCTGCGCGAGGCCAAGATCGTTTACACCGGTCTCGTCACGAAGGGCGATGCCGTCGAGGTGCGCGTCAAGGACGCCGATGTCCAGACGACGCTCGCCAAGTTGCGCGACCTTGCGCAGCCGATCGGCGGTCTTATGGGGTCGAGCGGCCAGCGCGACATTGAAGTCGCCGACGCCGGTGGTGGATTGATCCGCCTCAGCGTTCCGGAGCCCGCGATGATCGACCGTTTGCGCAAGACCATCGAGCAGTCGATCCAGATCGTCGAGAAGCGCGTCAACGAGCTCGGCACCGTCGAGCCCATCATCCAGCGTCAGGGTAATGACCGCATCCTGGTGCAGGTGCCGGGTTTGCAGGATCCAACCCATTTGAAGGAACTGCTGGGCAAGACCGCGAAGATGGAATTCCGCATGGTCGACCCCTCGGTGCCGCTGGACCAGGCCCAGCAGGGCGGGTTGCCGCCTGACACCGAGTTCCTGCCGGCCGCCACGCCGCCGCCGGCCGGCTACGTGGTCAAGAAGCAGGTGCTGGTTGCGGGCGGCGACCTGACCGACGCCCAGGCGACTTTCGACCAGCGCACCAATGAGCCGGTCGTCAGCTTCAAGTTCAATACCTCGGGCGCGCGCAAGTTCGCGCAGGCGACTCAGGAGAATGTCGGACTGCCTTTCGCGATCATCCTCGACAACAAGGTGATCTCGGCGCCGGTCATTCGCGAGCCGATCACCGGCGGGCAGGGCCAGATCTCCGGCAGCTTCACGGTGCAGTCGGCCAACGATCTCGCGATCCTCTTGCGCGCGGGCGCGCTACCGGCGCCGCTGACCGTCGTGGAAGAGCGCACGGTCGGTCCGGGCCTCGGCCAGGACTCGATCGAGAAGGGCGAGCTTGCGGCCTATGTCGGATCGATCATGGTCGTCGTGTTCATGCTGTTGACGTACCGGCTGTTCGGCGTGTTCGCCAACATCGCCGTCTGCATCAACGTCGCGATGATCTTCGGCCTGTTGTCGCTGCTGAGCGCCACGCTGACGCTGCCCGGCATTGCCGGCATCGTGCTCACCGTCGGCATCGCGGTCGACTCAAACGTGCTGATCTATGAGCGCATCCGCGAGGAGCTGCGCGGCGGGAGGAGCCCGATCTCGGCGATCGACGCAGGCTTCAAGCGGGCGCTCGCGACCATTCTCGATTCCAACATCACGACCTTCATTGCCGCAGCCGTGCTGTTCATGATCGGCACCGGACCGGTGCGCGGCTTCGCTGTAACGCTCGGCATCGGCATCATCACCACTGTGTTCACCGCCTTCACCATGACCCGCCTGATCGTGGCATGGTGGGTGCAGTGGAAGCGGCCGAAGACCGTGCCGATTTGATCATTCGAGGCCGGCTGTGACCACTACTCAACTCGTTCTCATCTCTCTCGGCGTCCTGATTGCCGTGCTGACCGTGGTCAGCGTGCTCGGCCTCCTGCCGTCGCTGCGCATCGTGCCAGACGATACGCATTTCGACTTCACCCAGTTCCGCCGCATCTCGTTCCCGATCTCGGCGACGCTCTCGATCATCGCCATTGTGCTGTTCTTCACCCATGGGCTGAACTTCGGCATCGACTTCAGGGGCGGCACCCTGATGGAAGTGCGGGCCAAGTCGGGCACCGCCGATCTTGCGCAGATGCGCACGACCCTTGGCAGCCTGGGCCTTGGCGAAGTCCAGCTGCAGCAATTCGGCGGCGCCGCCGACGTGCTGCTTCGCGTTGCCGAGCAGCCGGGCGGCGACAAGGCGCAGCAGGAAGCCGTGGACAAGGTTCGCGGCGCCCTCGGCGAGTCCGTGGAGTATCGCCGCGTCGAGGTGGTGGGCCCGCGCGTCTCCGGTGAGCTGCTGGGTTGGGGCATGGCCGGCCTGATGCTGGCGATCATTGCCATCCTGGTCTATCTCTGGTTCCGGTTCGAATGGCAGTTCGCGCTCGGCGCCATGATCGCCAACGTGCACGATATCGTGCTGACGATCGGCTTCATGTCGATCAGCCAGGTCGATTTCGACCTGACCAGCATCGCGGCGCTTCTGACCATTCTGGGCTATTCGCTCAACGACACCGTCGTCATCTACGACCGCATCCGTGAAATGCTGCGGCGTTACAAGAAGATGCCGATGCCGCAGCTGCTGAACGAGTCTATCAATTCGACGCTGTCGCGCTCGATCATCACCCACTTGACGGTAACGCTGGCATTGCTGGCGCTGCTGCTGTTCGGCGGTCACGCCATCCACAGCTTCACGGCCGTGATGATGTTCGGCGTGGTGCTGGTCGGCACCTACACCTCGATCTTCATCGCCGCGCCGATCCTGATCTATCTCGGCGTCGGCGAGCACCGCGAAGATGCGAGAGAAGAGGCTGCGCCGGCGAAGAAAAACAAGGCATGATCCGAACCGCATGCCCTCGCATGGGTTTGCGAGGGTAGTCAGCTCATTCGGACGAAGCTCATGGCCGGCGATCCCAACGCTCCCCATTTCCCGCGCTCGGCGCCGATCGAGGCCTATGGCAAGGGCGGCTTCGCCTTTGGCGGCATGTCGCACCGGGGCTCGCTGCTGTGCCTGCCCGATGCGATCTGGGCCTGGGACGTCACCGATCCCACCAAGATCGACCGCTATTCGCTGGATCGGGTGTTTGCGGCGGCCAACGGCATCGACACGCTGCTGGTTGGCACGGGAACCGGGCTCTGGCTGCCGCCGCCGGAGCTGCGCCAGGCGCTGAAGGCGGTGAGGGTGGTCCTGGACACCATGCAGACCGGCCCCGCCGTTCGCACCTACAACATCATGATCGGCGAACGGCGCCGCGTCGCGGCCGCGCTGATAGCGGTGCCATGAGCAGCGCCGCGACGCCGCCCGACACCGCGACCTACTGCGCCGACCTCGTGCGCAGCCACGACTTTCCCCGCTACGTCGCGACGCTGTTCGCACCGGCCGCCGAGCGCCGCGCGCTGCTTGCGCTCTACGGCTTCAATGTCGAGATCGTCCGCGTTCGCGACCAGGTGAGCCAGCCTTTGCCCGGCGAGATACGCTTCCAATGGTGGAGCGATTTGCTCTCGGGCCTGGTCCACGGCAGCGCCGAGGGCAATCCGGTGGCTGCGGAGCTGTTGCGCGCCATCCGCGATTTCGACCTGCCGGTCGAGCCGCTGTCACTGCTGGTCGACGAGCATCAGTTCGATCTCTACAACGATCCGATGCCGACCATGACGGCGCTCGAAGGCTATCTGGCTGCGACCTCTTCGGCCCTTTTCACGCTTGCGGCGCGGATCATGGGCGACGCTTTGGACGCGGCTGAGCATGTGGCCCGGCACGCCGGCCTGGCACAGGGCATGGCGCAGGTGATCGCGAACCTGCCGCGGGACGCCTCCCATCGGCAATTGTTCCTGCCGCAGCAACTCCTGACCAGCCATGGCTGCTCCACCGAGGATGTGTTCGCGGGCAGGCAGACGCCCAATCTCCATGCCGCGCTGGACCAGCTTATCGGCGATGCGCGTCAGCATCTGGGGACGGCGTCCTCGCTGCTGGCGCAGCTGCCGCCCTCGGCGCGGGCCGCCTTCCTGCCGCTGAGCCAGGCGCGGTCAGATCTCGATCGCCTGGCGCGGCCAGGACGTAATCCCTTCGCTCCGCAGCCGGTCTCGCGGCTGCGCACGCTATGGACGCTGTGGCGGGCTTCACGATCCCGGGAATTTACCAAATAGCGGTTGGCTTATCGCCGCCGCCGGCCAAATGCACTATGCTGTCCCATGGCCGAATTGTCCCAATCCGCATCTCCCGATCTGAGCGGCTTTCCGGTTTCGCCGGCTGACATTCACGCCGCTGCCGAGATCATCCGCGGCGCCGTCGTCGAGACGCCCTGCAGCTACAGCCGAACGCTGAGCAATATCTGCGGCTGTGACCTCTGGCTCAAATTCGAAAACCTCCAGTTCACGTCGTCGTTCAAGGAGCGTGGCGCGCTCAACCGGCTCAACGCGCTGACGCCGGACGAGCGTGTGCGGGGGGTCATAGCCATGTCCGCGGGCAATCACGCGCAGGGCGTTGCCTATCACGCCAGGCGGCTCGGCATTCCCGCCACCATCGTGATGCCGGTGGGCACGCCGATGGTGAAAGTCGAAAACACCAGGCATCACGGCGCCGAGGTCGTCGTGACGGGCGCTACTCTGGAAGAGGCGGCTGCGTTTGCGCGCAGCCATGGCGAAGCCCGCGGCATGATCTTCGTTCACCCCTACGATGATCCGCTGGTGATTGCGGGGCAGGGCACGGTCGGGCTGGAAATACTCGGGGCGGTGCCGGAACTCGACACGCTGGTCGTGCCGATCGGCGGTGGCGGCCTGATCAGCGGCATCGCCATAGCGGCGAAATCGCTAAAGCCGTCGCTGCGGATTCTCGGCGTCGAGGCCTGGCTCTATCCCTCGATGTACAACGCCATCCATGGCGGCAATCTGCCGGCGCGCGGCGATACGCTCGCCGAAGGCATCGCGGTCAAATCGCCGGGCAAGATCACCACCGAGATCGTCCGCGGCCTCGTCGACGACATCGCGCTCGTCAACGAAGCCGAGCTCGAGCGCGCGGTCGCAACCCTGATCTCAATCGAGAAGACGGTCGTCGAGGGTGCGGGCGCTGCCGGCCTCGCGGCGATCATGTCGGATCCTACGCGCTTTGCCGGTGAGAAGGTTGGCCTGGTCCTGAGTGGCGGCAACATCGACACCAGGCTGATCGCTTCCGTGCTGACGCGCGAGCTTGCCCGCGAGGGGCGGCTGACGCAGCTTTCGCTCGACATCCCCGACAGACCCGGCCAGCTGGCCGCGGTCGCGGCGCTGCTGGCTGAGGCCGGTGCCAACATCATCGAGGTCTCGCATCAGCGGACCTTCTCGGACCTCCCCGCCAAGGCAACGCTGTTGCAGCTCGTCATCGAGACACGCGACAGCGCCCATCTCGACGAGGTCATGGCCAAGCTCAGCGCATCCGGATTGAGCGCGCGTTGCACCTGAAGCGGATTTGACAATTACTCCGGCAGCCCGGCGGCCCGCAGGGCCTCACCAAGCGATGCCGCCAGGGCCGGTGCGCAATTGACGCCCTGGAATTGGCGGCCATAGCGGAAGGTCGGGTGCAATTCCAACACCCGGGCCGCGGCGGCTCTCGCTTCCTGCAATCGCCCGAGCTTTGCAAGCGCCGCCGCCAGTTGCACATGGGTAATGCTGTGACGCGGGTTAGCCTGAACCGAGCGGTAGGCCGCGCGACAGGCCTCTTCATACCGACCGCGATGGAAATGCCCCATCGCCTGTGCGTCAAAGGCTGCGAAGGCCCAGGAATCAAACGGGCTGAGCCGCATGCCGCGCTCGCTCCATTCGATCGCGCGGTCGGCATCACCACCCCAGCCGAGCATCACACTACCGAGGATGTAAGTCAGCGCCGATGACGGGCTGATCGCGAGCGCGGCATCGAGTGCGGTGAATGCCGCCGCGCGATCGTGCCCGTCCATGCCGATTGAAAAGCCTGCCAGCGTAAGGGCAAGGGCGTCATCCTGCCCGTGGGCGATGGCCGATCGCGCATGCTTGATCGAGGCGGCGCGGCTTCCCTCCTGCAAACCAGCGCGGAGGAACAGGCAATGGTGGCACATCGCAGCGTTACCGTGCGCCAGCGCATAGGAGGGCTCGAGCGTGATTGCGCGCTCGAGCAGGACGAGCGCCTGCGTGACTTGCTCCGGCATGCCGGAATCGACATCCGGCTGAGCCCGCAGGACGAGATCATAGGCATCGAGACTGTCGGGCCGTTTGCGTTTGACCCGGTTGATTTCGGCGCGGCGAAGGCTCGGCGCGATGGCGCCGACGACGGACATGGCGACGTCGTCCTGAAGCGCGAAAATATCATCGGAGTGACGGTCATAGCGTTCGGCCCACACATGCATGCCGGTCGACGCATCGATCAGCTGTCCAGTGATACGCACATTGCCCCCGGTCTTCCGGATGCTGCCTTCCAGCACGTAGCGCACGCCAAGCTCGCGACCGACCTGTTTCACATCGACCGCTCGGCCCTTGTATGTGAACGTGGAATTTCGCGCGATCACGAACAGCCAGTTGATGCGGGACAGGCCGGTGATGATGTCGTCGACCATTCCGTCGGCAAAATAGTCCTGCTCCGTATCGCCGCTCAGGTCCGCAAACGGCAATACCGCGATCGATGGCCTCTCAGGCAAGGTCAGCGATGGTGCGGTTGTTCGGTCCGAGGCCGACGACATCACCGCCGGACCGACATAGCGATAGCCGCGCCGTGGCAGGGTCTCGATCCATTGCGCTTCTCCGCAGCCGTCTGCCAGCGTGCGCCGGACCGCCGCCATCTGGACGGTCAGGTTGCTGTCTTCAATGGCCTGGCCGGGCCATGCCGCCTCGATCAAAGCGTCCTTCGATACCGGCATGCCGGCTCGCTGCACCAGCAAGGCCAAAAGCTGCACTGCTCGCTGGCCGAGCGGGGTTGGCTCGGCCCCGCGGAACAGAATCCCTGCATCGGCGTCGAGGCGGAAGGGACCAAATTCAAGGATCGCGGCCATCGCCAGAGAAGGGCACATTTCGCAGGTTTTTTGCAACGATTTCCGCGCTGCTTCGCTACTTCCCGGAACTGGCGGAGCATGGTGGCGCCGTTATCGCGCATTTGGCGCCCCAGCCATGGAGGAGCACATGAACGCAAAGCCACTCGTCCGCCGGCCCGGCGAAACAACGGGAGTAACGCTGCGCGGTCAGCCGATGGCCTTTCTGGTGACGGGTGAGGACAGCCGCCACACCAGCATGTTCGATTGGACGATACCGGCCGGGTTCGTCACGGGCCGGCACGTTCATCGCGTGCAGGAAGAGACCTTCTACATGCTTGAAGGCGAGTGCGAATGGCACGTCGCCGACGAGGTCGTCCGGGCCACGCCGGGAACGTACCTGTTCATTCCTCCAGGCGTTCCCCACAACATTACCAATGTCAGCGACAAGCCCGCGCGCGTGCTTATGACCGTGTCTCCGCCGGGGCATGAGCACTACTTCGAGGAGTTGGCCAAGCTCACCGCCAGCGGAACGCCGGACGCGAAGGCCATCAGCAAGTTGCGCGCTCGCTTCGACACCGACCAGTTGTCGGCACTGACGACGAGAGCCTAGGTCTACGCCACTGGTCTGGTGTCACACTAGCGTGGTGCCAGACCCGCCATGTGAGCGACCAACCGATCAATCTCGGCTTCCGTGTTGTAGTAATGCGGAGAAGCGCGCACGACGACCGGGAGCGCGCGGACTTCCGCGTCGATGCGGGTGCTCGACGGATCGGACGCGCCGACGGTAATGCCGGCCGCGGCAGCGCTGCTGACGATCGCGTCTGCCTCGCAGCCCTCCATCGTGAAGCTGACGATGGCACCCGGGGTGCGGCCGAGGTCGCGAATGGTGAGGCCGGTGATATCGGCAAGACCATTGCGAAGGCGGTCGGCCAGAAGGCGGCAGCGTCGCTCGATCGGGCCGATGCCGATCGCAAGGGCGTAGTCGACGGCCGCGCCCAGCCCGAGCCGCGCTGCGTAATTGTTCTCCCAGGTCTCGAAACGGCGCGCATCGTCGCGGAGCTGATAGCGGTTTCGGCAGACCCAGGGCGCCGCAAAATGGTCGATCATCGGCGGCTCAAGCTGCTGCAGCAGCTCGCGGCGAACATAGAGAAAGCCTGTGCCGCGCGGGCCGCGCAGGAATTTGCGGCCTGTGGCTGACAGCATGTCGCAGCCGATCGCTGCGACGTCGACGTGCATCTGGCCCACCGCCTGACAGGCGTCGAGCAGATAGGGAATGCCATGTGTCCGCGCGATTCTGCCGATCGCTGCTGCCGGATTGACCAGCCCGCCATTGGTCGGAACCCAGGTGATGGCGATGAGTTTTACGCGGCCGTCGATCATGCGTTCGAGCGCGTGAACATCGAGCTCGCCATTGGCATCGCTCGGCACGACGTCAATGACCGCGCCGGTACGTTTGGCAACCTGGAGAAAGGCAACATAGTTGGCGGCGTATTCGGCCTCGGCGGTCAGGATCCGGTCGCCGGCGCGAAATTGCAGCGCATAGAACGCCATCTGCCAGGCGACGGTCGCGTTCTCCATCAGCGCGATCTCGTCCCGTGCGGCGTTCAGCAAGCGTGCCACGGAACCGTAGACCGCATCGAGCCGGCCAGACTCGCGGTCGGCGGCGGCGTAACCTCCGATCTCGCTCTCGAGGTCGATATGCTGCTTCATCGCCGCGACGACGGTGGTGGGCATGAGAGCCGCGCCGGCGTTGTGGAGATAGGTGAGCCGGGAGGCGGCCGGAGTGTCGGCCCGGATTCGGTCGATGTCGATCAACGCGCCTCTCCCTCTCGCAGGTCCCACGGGATGGATTAGACGCCCCTAGCAACGCAAGCAAGACTGCGTGCCGGCGAACGGCCGGCCCGGCTTCCTCTCAGATGCAGAGGCCGAGCAGCTTGACGTGGCAGTTGGCGACTTTGGGCTTGCTGGTGGGTGTGACCTCGCGCTTCACGGCCACAAGCGGCTCGCTATCCTTGTTGCCTTTGCCCTTGCTCGGCTTCGGCTCGTAATCGCCGGCGATCACCATGGCCCAATAAGTGCGCTTGCCGCTGGCATTTTTTGCGCTCGCGATGCCGACGCGGGTGGCGTTGTGGAGCAGCAGGTTCTTGCGGTGGCCGGAGGAATCGATCCACTGTCCCAGCGTCTTCTCGAAGGTGTCGTAGCCATAGGCGATGTTCTCGGCGGCGCGTCCTGCGCCCGACGGCGCGACGCGCTTGTTGAACGGACCGAGGGCGTCATGGCTGAGATCGTCCTTCGCCGCCATCGCGCGCGCCTGATCCATGGCAATGCGGTCGAGCGTTGTGTCGCGTACGACGCGGCCCTCTCCGTGCTTCGCCCGGAAGCCGGAGATCTGTTCGGCCGGGGATTCGGCCGCCGTCACCGGGGTGGCGGCCAGCAGCACCAGACCTGCAAGCAGCAGGGCAGCGCGGCGCCTTATCGTCCCCCAGCGAGTCATTGGTCCCCAAATCAGTGCAGTCCCCGGCTTCTCCACTGGCATTGTGGACGCTTCAAGGCGCCACGCCTCGCGCAGTCTAACCGGACGGCAGATCCGCCTCGAAGTTGAAGCGATCACGCAGGTTCTTGCGCTGCTCCAGGATGTCCTTGAGGAAGGCGCGATCCTGGTCGTTCCTCATCATCGGCTCGATCAGGTCGAGCTGGTTCATCGCGACCAGTTGCAGGATCTCGGTGCGTGGCCTGCCACCGGCATCGCGCGGCAATGCGTGCACGACCTGGATATGCTCAGGGGGCTTTGGGCCCCTGGCAGCCGTGAGCTCGTTGCGGAGCTGGCCCTCGAGCGCGGCCTGATCGGCTTCGACGAAGGCATAAAGCCCGACGCCGGAACGGCGGTCGGCAAAAGCGACGATGGCGGTGTCGCGCACGGCGGGGTTCTTGCGGATCAGCTCTGCGATGACAGGCGCATCGTTGACGAGCCGGCGGCCGCCACCCTCACGATCGGTGAAGTTGAACAGGCCGCGGGTGATGGCGCGATAGACCTTCTTGCCGGTTGCAAGCCAGAGGCTCGCGGCGAACGATTTCTTCGCCAGCACCTTCCGCTCGCGCGGCGTCAGCGCCTCCGGCGCATAGGAACGCTTATGCTTGAGCAGATGACGGAGGTCTTCGTAGGCGAGGATGCGGTAGAGCCGGCCGCGTCGCTTGAAGCACGCCGCAAGCTGGAAGTCGGTCACATAGGCGCGGCCATCGCGGCCGACCAGCCAGTTCTGTTCCTTGGCGAGATCATTGTGGCAGATGCCGGCGCGGCGCAATCGGCGCAGCACGTCCTTCGCCGAGTGGAAATAGGCGAGATCGCCATGAGGCTTTGCCAGATGCAGCGCGACGCCATCAACGAAGCCGCGCACCAGCGCACGACGTCCCGCCCACAGCAGCTCGGGTCCGACATGAAGGCCCTTTGCGAGCGCCAGCGCGTGCGTCTCGCGTGCGAACAGATGGCGTGCCAGCGGAAACGACCACCAGGGCACCTCATCGAGCCGGCGCAGCACGGCGTCGACCTCGCCACTGTCGCTGCGGAAACGGCCGCGCTCGACGGTCGAAAACACGTCGCGCTTGAGCAGCACGCCCTCGGTCCAGCGCGCCGTCAGCAGCGCGGCGTCGTCTTTCGGAAGACTCATCGAAAACTCACGCGGCTGCGGCAATGCGCAAATGATCGGCGATCCAGCGATCGAGATCGGCAAGCGCCAACGCGCTCATGGCCTGCTTCTTGGCCACGGTCTTCTCGTTGCCTCGCAGACGCGTGCCGTCGGGCTTCTTCGTGGGCGGGCTGGCGAGTGGCGGGAACAGGCCGAAATTGATGTTCATCGGTTGGAACGAGCGCGTGCCCGGCTCGATGGTCTCGATATGGCCGCCAGTGATATGGCCGAGAAGCGACCCGAGCGCCGTCGTGGCCGGCGGGCTCGCAAGCTGCGCGCCGCGCGCCTCGGCTGCCGCATAGAGGCCGGCGATCAGGCCGACGCTGGCGGACTCCACATAACCTTCGCAGCCCGTCATCTGGCCGGCAAAGCGCAGTCGCGGCTGCGCGCGCAGGCGCAGCTGGCTGTCGAGCAGCTTTGGCGAGTTGAGGAAGGTGTTGCGATGCAGACCGCCGAGGCGGGCGAACTCGGCCTTCTCCAGCCCGGGAATGGTGCGGAAGATGCGCTGCTGCTCGCCGTATTTCAGCTTCGTCTGGAATCCGACGATGTTGTAGAGCGTGCCGAGCTTGTTGTCCTGGCGCAGTTGCACGATTGCGTATGGCTTCGTCGTGGGATCGTGCGGATTGGTGAGGCCGACCGGCTTCATCGGACCGTGGCGCAGCGTCTCGGGACCGCGCTCCGCCATCACCTCGATCGGCAGGCAGCCGTCGAAATAGGGCGTATTGGTCTCCCACTCCTTGAACTCGGTCTTCTCGCCCGAGATCAGCGCGGCGACGAAGCCATCATATTGCTCCTTGGTCATGGGGCAGTTGATGTAGTCGGCGCCGTTGCCGCCGGGACCGACCTTGTCGTAGCGCGACTGGAACCAGGCCACCGACATGTCGATGGATTCGCGGTGCACGATCGGCGCGATGGCATCGAAGAAGGCGAGCGCGTTCTCGTCGGTCAATTCGCGGATGGCATCGGCCAGCGGCGCGGAGGTGAGGGGGCCGGTCGCAACGATCACGTTGCTCCAGTCGGCCGGCGGCAGGCCTTTAATTTCGCCGCGGGCGATCTCGACAAGGGGATGCTCGTTCAGCGCCTTTGTTACGGCCGCGGAGAAGCCATCGCGGTCGACGGCCAGCGCGCCGCCGGCGGGCACTTGATTGGCATCGGCTGCGTGCATGATCAGCGAATCAAGGCGCCGCATCTCCGCATGGAGAAGGCCGACCGCGTTGTTGGCGGCATCGTCCGAGCGGAACGAATTGGAGCAGACGAGCTCGGCGAGCCCGTCGGTGCGGTGCGCCTCGGTCATGCGATCGGGCCGCATCTCATGCAGCACCACGGGCAGGCCAGCTTTCGCGACCTGCCAGGCGGCTTCGGAACCGGCGAGGCCGGCACCGATGACGTGCACGGGTTTGGATAGGGGTCCTGTCATGGGGCGGACAGGTAGCGCTTTTCGGCGGCCAGTGGAATCGCCGAGATCGAGTTTTCTGCCGCTGAAAACGACAACGCCCGCACGAGGCGGGCGTTATCGGTTCGTCCAGTGAAGGGCTGAACGATATCAGCCCTGATACTGACCGGCGGCAACGCGCGGGATGTCCGAGCGATCGAGGCCGATGTCGGCCAGTTCGCGATCGCTGAGCTGGGACAGCTCGGCAACATTGCGCTGATAGTCCCGGAAAGCCTGGATCATGCGGATGAGCGAGAGCAGCATTGGTAGTCTCCTGTAGTTCGATTCAGCCCTTGCCCGGGCGTCATCGTTGAAATGAATATAGGTGAGAGTGATGCAGTGCGAAAGTTCCTATGTTGCGATGCAGCTAAGCGTCAAACGCATGGCCCAGGTAAGAGACGCTTAACCTCTAGGCGCTCCCGCCCAACGGTTGGGCGAAATCACCGAACGGTCTAGGTAAATGTCCGTGAAATAACGGATTTACCCGCCGGCTGGCGGTTCCGACGGTTGCGAAATAAGCCACGTTCCCGTCATCTGCAAGGTGGTCGGTCTAGCTTGTAGGCCCAAGTCCGGCATGCATGATTCGCATGAACTCTGATTTGTAAGTATGAATATAAAATCATATTTTGAATGCCAGGCGAACGGCGGTTGCAGGCGGAAGATCACGAGCAGGGCCGCCCTATGGTCATGTTCGTCGTTCAGGGGAGCGGGAATCGCGCGCCCAATTCGTGGCTGAACGCCAGCCTGATGGGGCAGCGCACACGCCGAGCGTGCAGAGCCTGATTACAAAGTTGTAATGAAAATCAGAAATTTCGCATGCGGCTCTGCGCCGCGCGCAACATCACGCAATTCTCGCGGGGAATTTATTGCGGCAAGTTGCCGCGTCGGCAGCAAAGTCATGTTGCGGATTCCGGCAATGTCGCCGGGTCTGTCCCAAGAAAAAGAGAAGGAAAGTAACATCATGACGAAGTTACTCGGGGTTATCGCAATTGCCGCCGTTGCATTCGCCGTCGCACCGGC
Source organism: Bradyrhizobium sp. CCBAU 51745 (assembly GCF_028128715.1). Classification (NCBI taxonomy): domain Bacteria; kingdom Pseudomonadati; phylum Pseudomonadota; class Alphaproteobacteria; order Hyphomicrobiales; family Nitrobacteraceae; genus Bradyrhizobium; species Bradyrhizobium sp. CCBAU 51745. The sequence goes on from NZ_LBJP01000083.1 coordinate 73,991, forward strand.
TCAGGCCGCCAAGCACAGCATGGGTGGTTGCAGCGGGGCCAATCTGGAAAAGACTGAAACCGCGATCGAGGCCATGCCTGACGGCGATAGCAAGTTCGCTGCCGAGAAGGAGATCACGGCGGCCCAGGACGCGCTGCTCAACGGCAAGATGGGTGTGTGCGGTATGCACCTGAACAAGGCGATGCAAGCCACCATGGGCAAGTAGACGGGTAGGCAGGCGCAATCCAAGAGAGGGCCGGTCGCCTTACCGATCGGCCCTACGCGTTTTGATTTCGATGTATCTTAAGGAGCGTGCGCGAGCTGGGTGGCAAAATAGGCCACCGTCTTGCAGTAGACTTCGCTCTTGTTCCACTGCTGCAGCACCGCGAAGTTCGGACTGCCCGGCTGCCAGTCCTTGCCCTTCTGCCATCCGTATCCGGCGAGATAGTTGGCAGTGGAGGCAAGCACGTCGGGAGCGTTGTGCAGGAGGTCACGCTTGCCGTTCCCGTCGAAATCGACCGCATATTTCAGCCAGGACGAGGGCATGAACTGGGTTTGGCCAAGCTCGCCGGCCCAGGCGCCCTTCATTTCGGCAGGCGTGAGATCGCCACGCTGAACGATACGCAGCGCATCCATCAGCTCGCCGCGAAACTGCTCGGCACGGCGACAATCATAGGCCAGTGTCGCCAGTGAGCGGATGGTCGAGAACTTGCCGGTGTTGACCCCGAAATCGGTCTCCAGGCCCCAGATCGCGACCAGGATCTCGCCTGGCACGCCATAGGCCTGCTCGATCCGCGACAGCACCGATCCGTATTGCTTCATCATGTTGGAGCCGCGCGTCATCCGCGGCGGCACCATGCGGCCGGAAAACTCCTCAAAGGTCTGGGTGAAGACCTTTTGCGACTTGTCGCGGTTGAGCACGCTCTGGTCCAGCGTGACACCGGCAAGTCCGGCGGTGATGGCCTGTTGCGAGATGCCCTTGGCCGCGGCCTCGGTTTTGAAATCCGCAAGCCAGGCATCGAAATTGCCCGAGCCGCAGGCAACCGCGGCCAGAGCGGGTTCGACGGACAGGATTGAGGCTGAAAGGGCGAGGGCTGCAAGAGCGAGACGAGAAATCGTCAGGGTCATCAGAGGTAATTGATTCCGTGATGGGGCACGACCGGCGGCGGCAATCTCTGATGTAACCGCGGCCAAAGCAAGGCCTATGGCAGCAGCGCTCTCGCCGGGGTGACCCGGGCAGGAGCGCTCAGATGAGATCGTCTGGCTTCAGTCCTATTCCCTGTTCCGCCACGGGAAGAGATTGGCGGGGAAATCGGCCGCAGGCTTGCGCGGGCGCTGTGGTGGGGGCGGCACTGGCCGGGCACCGGGCTCGGAGACGATGACCTTGCGATAGAGATGCCAGGTGGCGTGGCCGAGCAGGGGAATGACGACCGCGAGCCCGAGGAACGCGGGGATCGTGCCGAGCGCGAGCAACACCGCCACGATGAGGCCCCAGGCCGCCATCGGCACCGGGTTCTTGGCGACGACGCGCAGCGAGGTGACCATTGCCTCCAGGGCGCCGGCATGGCGGTCGAGCATCAGCGGGAATGATACCGCGCTGATGCAGAGCGCTGCGAGCGCGAACAGGAAGCCCGTGCCACAGCCCACCACGATCAGCCACCAGCCTTGAGAGGTTGTCAGCACCCGCCTCAGGAAGTCCGAAATTCCGGTGACGCCTTCATAGCCGAACGCTGCGACATAGATCGCCTGCGCGGTCGCGACCCAGGTCACAAACAGTGCGAGCAGCAAGGTGCCGAGGCCGAGCATGGCGCCGAAGGAGGGCGAGCGCAGGACATCCATGGCATCCCAGGCGCTTGCTTCCTCATAACGTTCGCGGCGGCTGGAGAGCTCGTAGAGGCCGAGCGCTGCGAACGGACCGATCAGCGCGAAGCCCGCGGCGAGCGGAAACAACAGCGGTATCACGGAATAGCCCATCGCGACGCGCGCGATCACGAGGCCCAGCACCGGATAGATCACGCAGAGGATGATGGCGTGGCTTGGGACTGCCTTGAAGTCTTCCCAGCCGCGCTTGAGTGCATCGTGCAGGTCGGAGAGTTCTATGGTTCGGATCACCGGTCCAGCCGCGTCTGCGGTCTGGCCCATCCTGGGGACATTGCCCTGATAGAGTGTGGCCATGGTCGGCTTGCTCCCTTGCCATGCAGCCGAACTCGACGCCGACTACGGCGCAAGCGGCCGCTTTTTTGGGTTTCGCGAGTCCAACCAGACGCGAATTCCGGGTGGCATCGCGAGCTGAGCGGGAAGCGTACCCCTATTTCCGAGTCCTGTCCCTCACGCCTGGGTGAGATTCGTTGCCGCAGTGCAACCGCGCTGACGTCATCGGGTCGTCATTTCGCCGCAGATAAGCTCATGCTGTTTGTGGTTCGCGGAACTTCGAGGGCGCATCAGCGTAACATCGTCTATAAGTGCCCACTCAGGGCCTTCCAACGGGATCCTTTTCGGGGAGCAGACATGAGCATTTTCGGGAAAATCATGGGCGCAATCTTCGGCAGCCATACGGCTCCCGCTGCGCCCGCAGGCGGCGCATCCGCGGGCAGCGCGCCTGCAGGAGCCGCGCCGAGCGGATCGGCGCCAGCGTCTGCACCCGCCGCCGCGCCGGCCCAAACGGTGGACGTCGCCGCGATCGTCGATGCGGCCGCCGCCGCGCATAAGGGCGAAAAGCTGGAGTGGCGCACCTCGATCGTCGACCTGATGAAGGCACTCGACGTCGATTCGAGCTTGGCTGCGCGCAAGGATCTCGCCAAGGAGCTCGGCTATACCGGCGACATGAACGACTCCGCCAGCATGAACGTCTGGCTGCACAAGCAGGTGATGTCCAAGCTCGCCGCCAATGGCGGCAAGCTGCCGCCCGAAATCAAGCACTGACCGACGCGCATCGGTCGACGCCAAGCAACCAAAAAGGGCCCGCGACCTCGCGGGCTCTTTGTCGTTCAGGCCACCAGATCCGCATCCTCCGGATGCCGGTCGAGATAGTCGACGACGAAGCCGCAGCCCGCGATGACCTTCTTGCCGTCGCGGCGGATGATCTCGAGCACGCCCTTGATCAACTCAGACGCAATGCCGCGGCCGCGCAGGGCGCGCGGCGTCTCAGTGTGGGTGATGATGACTGCCGACGGCGTCAGCCGGTAATTGGCGAAGGCGAGCTCGCTGCCGACATCGAGCTCGAAGCGGCTCCTGACCTTGTTGTCGCGTACCGATGCCGCCATGCCTGATCCTTCCGAAGCGTGCTCGTTCCCTGATCTAGGCACCTGAACCCACCCTTGCCAAGGCGCGACCAAGGGAGGTTGCCGCAGGGGAGATATCTGCAAAATGCGTGTCCAGCTCAGTCTGATGGCCTTGCTCGCCATGCTGGCCTTGACGGCGACGGTGCCGGCCGCTGCCGAGGGCGGCCCGGCCTGGGAAGCCTGCGTGGGGTTGAGCAGCACGCCGGACGAGCGGGTGAAGGCCTGCTCGACGGTGATCGACAGCAACGGCGAGACCGGCCGCAGGCTCGCCGGCGCCTATTGCAACCGCGGTCATGGTCTGACCGAGAAGCGCGAGTTTGACGCGGCGCTGTCCGATCTCGATGAAGCCGTGCGCCTGGATCCCACCTATGCCTGCGCCTATAACAATCGCGGCCGCGTCTACAGCTTCAAGCACAACTATGATCGTGCCATCGCCGAGTACGATGAGGCTATCAAGCTCGATCCGTCGATGGCGACGGCCTACAGCAATCGTGGCGAGTCCCGCTACAACAAGGGCGATCTCGACGGCGCGATCGCCGATTTCGACGCTGCGATCAAGCGCAATCCCAACTATGCCACCGCCTACGCCAATCGGGGCTACGTCTACGCCCGCAAGCACGACACGGCTCATGCGCTGGCCGACTTCAGCATGCGGATCAAGCTCGCACCCGATCTGCTCGCCTATATCGACCGCGGCAACGTCTACCGAGACAACGAGCAACTCGACCGCGCGGCCGCCGATTATGGCGATGCGATCCGCGTTGCGCCGACCGATGCGCGCGGCTGGCGCAATCGTGGCATGATCCGGCTCTATCTCGGCGACAACAAGGGCGGTCTTGCCGACTACGACAAGGCGCTGGAGTATGATCCGGCCGATGTATTTTCCTGGAATAATCGTGGCCAGGCCAAGATGAGGCTTGGCGACGTCAAGGGAGCGATCGCCGACTTCCGCAAGGCGCTGGAATTGAAGCCCGGGTTGCAGACAGCGCAGGACTCGCTGAGGAAGCTTGGGGCGCTGTGACGCTCCGGTTCGGCTAGACCTTCACCAGGTCCTGATAGTCCGGATGTTTCTCGATCCACGCCTTCACGAACGGGCATTGCGGGATTAGCTTCAACCCGGCAGCGCGGACCTGGTCGAGCGCCCCTTGCACCAGCCTCGAGCCGACGCCCTTGCCGCCGAGCTCCTTCGGCACGTCGGTATGTTCGAACGTGATGACGTTGCCGTCGAGCTTGTAATGCTCCGTCGCGAGATAGCCTTCGACCTCAAGCTCGTAGCGGTGATGGGCTTTGTTGTTGATCACGTCGCTCATCGACTCTCCAATTAGCTCTTCAGCGAGTCTGTCAGCATCTTGCGGATCGACCAGGCTCGCCGTCGGAGGAACCCTTGATGTCGTCGATCTTCCAGCTGTCGGCTTCGCGCACGAAATAGGCGGAGTCGCAGTTAGGTTCAATCCGTCGCCTTGGCGAGCCGCGCATCTTCTTGCTGGGGTTTTGCGGGGAGACAGCCCTGGCAGATGACCAGCGAGCGATTGACCTTGGCGTCCTGGTCGGCGTCGGTTCCGTCGTGCGCGGGCTTGGCGGCGATGCGTGTTGCCCGCTCGGTGGCGCGTTGCTGATTGGGATTCTCGCCTGCGCCGTCCCAGGCATAGCGCGCGGGCTGGAATACGGGATCTGAGGCGAGGTGGGCTTGCGGGGCCACCGCGCATCCGGCAAGCGCCAACGACAGCAGGAGGAAGACGGGCGCTTTGACCATGGTGCGGCACTCTGTACGCGAGAACTGAGCGAGGTTGCGCTGATCATGTTTAAAATTCCCTGAACGATGGGGCCGCGCCTGCGACCAAGACGTATGCGATATCTGTTCGTCCTGCTCACGATGCTCATGGCCGCGGCGCGCGCCGATGATGCCAAGCCGTTTGACCCATCCGACTATCCGCCTGCTGTGCAGAAGGCGCTGCGTTATGCCCATGAGGAATGCGAAAGTCAGGGCGGCGGCGCGGTGAGCTTCGCGCCCGATACTGTGCGCAAGATCGACCTGACCGGCGATGGCCGCGACGATTACATCGTCGATTTCCGCGATACCAAATGCGGCGAACGCGAGGGCATCTATTGCGGAACCGGCGGTTGCCTGCTGGATATCCTGGTGGCGCGACCCGACGGCAGCGTGCGCGCCGTGTTCGACGGCTATGTCCGCAGCTATAGCATTGTGGCGCCGCCGATGAAGCGAGGTGCGGCGCGCACCGTCCGCTTCGACCTGCACGGCAGCTATTGCGGCGGTTTCGGTTCGCAGGCCTGCGTCAAGGAAAGGGCGATCACGGCGACGCCGTTCGAGTTCAAAAAGCCGTAACGCAGGTGCGCGGCCGGCGGCCTTGCTACACCGCGGCGGATCGCGATAAATGGGCTGCAATGAGCGGACGGGATGAGTGCCCTTCGCCGTCGAAGAGGAAGCCCGATGCAACCGCTCCGCATGTCTCGCCGCGTCATGAATCTCGCTTACATGCTGACGCAGAACGCGCGGCGGCATGGATCGCGGCTCGGGTTCGTCTGGGGAGACAAATCGTGGACCTGGCGCGAGATCGATGCGCGGGTCTCGGCTCTCGCTGCTGCGCTCGCCGCGCGTGGCATCGCCAAGGGCGATCGCATCCTCGTCCATTCCAAGAATGGCGAGGAGATGTTTGTCTCGATGTTCGCCGCGTTCCGGCTCGGCGCGGTCTGGGTGCCCACCAATTTCCGCCTGATGCCGGATGAGGCCGCCTATCTCGCGCAGGCCTCCGGCGCGAAGGCATTCCTGTGTCATGTCGATTTCCCCGGGCATGCCGCGGCGGTGAGGGGCGGCGCGTTGGAGTTCACCTGGAGCGTCGACGGCAAGGCCTCGTTCGGCGAGGGGTCCGTGGCTGACGCCATCGCGTCGCAGGCGGGCACCGTGGTCGAGAACGTCGCGGTCGAGCATGACGATCCCTGCTGGTTCTTCTTTACTTCAGGCACCACCGGCCGCTCCAAGGCCGCGGTGCTGACGCATGGCCAGATGGGCTTTGTCGTCACCAATCATCTCGCCGATCTCACCCCCGGCGTGACGGAAGCGGATGCGTCGCTGGTGGTGGCACCGCTGTCGCATGGCGCCGGCGTGCATCAGCTGGTCCAGACCGCGCGCGGCGTGTGCACCGTGCTGTTGCCGACCGAGAAATTCGACATCGACGAGGCGTTCCGCCTGATCGAAAAACACCGCATCGCCAATCTGTTCACGGTGCCGACGATTTTGAAGATGATGGTCGAGCATCCCGCCGCCGACAAATACGATCATTCCTCGCTGCGTCACGTGATCTATGCCGGCGCGCCGATGTATCGCGAGGACCAGAAGGCTGCGCTCAAAAAGCTCGGCAAGGTCATCGTGCAGTATTTCGGCCTCGGCGAGGTCACCGGCAACATCACGGTGCTGCCGGCGGCGTTGCATGATCCCGAGGACGGCCCGCATGCGAAGATCGGCACCTGCGGCTTCGAGCGCACCGGCATGCAGGTCTCGATCCAGGACGACGAGGGCCGCGAGCTCGGCGCGAACCAGAGTGGCGAGATCTGCGTGATCGGACCTGCGGTGCTCGCAGGCTATTACGACAATCCCGAAGCCAATGCGAAGGCGTTCCGCAACGGCTGGTTCCGTACCGGCGATCTCGGCCACATGGACGAGGAGGGCTTCGTCTATATCACCGGACGAGCGTCGGACATGTACATCTCCGGCGGCTCCAACATCTATCCGCGCGAGATCGAGGAAAAGATCCTGACGCATCCCGCGGTCGGCGAGGTCGCCGTCCTCGGTGTGCCCGATGCGACCTGGGGTGAGGTCGGTATCGCCGTCTGCGTTGCGCGCGAGGGTGCGAAGCCGGTCAGCGAGGCCGAGATGGCCGCGTTCCTGTCGCCGAAGGTGCCGCGCTACAAGATGCCGAAGCGGTTCTTCTTCTGGGAGGCCTTGCCGAAATCCGGCTATGGCAAGGTGCCGAAACGCATGGTGCGCGACGAGCTCGAGGCGCGCGGGCTGCTCGATCTCGACAAGACGAAGACGGCTGAGCGCTGATCATGCGGAGCATCAAGCAGCCGGGTGTGCCCGTCACTGAACGTATCCAATGGGTGGAGGCGAGGGGACGCGCCTTTTCGTTCAGGCTTGAGGCGGGCCTGCCGCTGCTCGAAGCCGCGCGCCGCGGTTTTGCTGCCGAAGGATTTGCCGGCGGCGTGCTGAATTTCGGTCAGGGCGCACTCGGACCGTTCGGCTATGTCATGCCGGCGCTGTCGAAGACGGGCGAGAATGCAGCGTTCTACAGCGATACCTATCGGCCCGCGGGCGTGACACGCACCAAGCTCGGCAGCATGACGTTGGGATCGCGCGACGGGGCGCCGTTCTTTCACTGCCACGGGCTCTGGACCGAGGCGGACGGCAAGGCGAGCGGCGGCCACATGTTGCCGGACGAGATTATCATCGCCGAGCCGTTCGAGGTGCAGGCCTTCGGCGTGGATGGCGCAATGTTCATCGTCGAGCCCGACCCCGAGACCAATTTCAAGCTGTTCGGGCCTGTCGCAGCCGCAAGCATAGGCGCGCGTACGAGCGGCCGCGCCTTTGCCCTGCGGCTGCGCCCCAACCAGGATTTTGCTGGCTGTCTCGAAGCCTTCTGCCGCGCACACGGCATCGCGCGCGCCAAAATCCACGGCGGCGTCGGTTCGACCGTCGGCGCGCGCTTTACCCATGGCGGTGTGACCGAGCCGTTTGCCACGGAGCTCGCGATCACAAACGGGACGATCGCGCCTGGCGCGTCCGGCGCGCTGGAAGCCGCGCTTGACGTTGCCCTGATCGACTACACCGGCGGCATCGCCGAGGGCCGCCTGATCCGCGGCGACAATCCCGTGCTGATGACCATGGAGCTGGTGCTGGAGGCGCTGGAGTAGGCTCTGCGCCCAAGGGCGGTACAAGATACCTCTTTGCAATCCAATTGTTCCTGTTATGTTCTTATCTGGGTGGAGGAGCGGAGCGGCAATGGCGCGGAAGGGCTATCGGACGATCAATCTGCCTGCGCCGTATCTGAGGCGAGTCTGGCTCGATCCGTCGCAAGTTCGCGATCGCGAGATGTATCCGTTTTGCTTGCCCATCTTTCCGGATGATTTCGAACTCAATTTCGAGGCGCGCATCACGATCATCGTTGGGGAGAACGGCACCGGGAAGTCGACGGTCCTGGAGGGCATCGCAGCGCTGGCCGGCTACGACGATGCCGGTGGAGGCAAAGGATACATGCCGGTCGATCACTCCGAGGCGCGCGAGAAGATGGGCGGCCAGCTCTCCACGGCTTTGCGCGCAAGTTGGCTGCCGAAGATCACCAACGGCTGGTTTTTTCGCGCCGAGAGTTTTTTCTCGGTCGCGCGATATCTGGACAAGGCCGCGCGTGATGCTGGTCAGGTCGGTCCCGATTTCCTGTCGCACTCGCACGGCGAAGGCTTCCTCCGCTTTTTCGAAGAACGCTGCCAGCGCCAGGGCATTTTTATCTTCGACGAGCCGGAATCCGCGCTGTCGCCGGCGCGGCAGATCGAGTTTTTGAAGCTGCTGCGACGTATGGACGACTCTCGCATCTGCCAGGTCGTCATGGCGACCCATGCGCCGTTGCTGATGGCCTATCCCAATGCGCAGCTGCTGCGGCTCGGCAAATACGGACTCGAGCCTGTTACAGTGGAGCAGACAGATCACTACAGGGTGATGCGCGAGTTCTGCGCAAACCCACGCGGATTCGTCGAGGCGACGCTGGCAGAGTAGGCGATCCGTCACCACGGGCTGGCGCGCATTTTTGCCATGGCGAGATATGTCGATTCACTGATGCCTGACGTCCCCGAGCTCGATCCCTGGTAGAGGTCGAGCACGGGCGAGTAGGTTTGGCTGGCGTTCTTCGCGTCATACATGGCCGAGAAGCGGCTGAGCAGTTTTGCAACTTTCGTGGGATCTCCGAGGTCTTTGAGATTGAGGTACTTCTCCACGATCTTGGCCTGCTGATCGATCTGCATCGAGGCCATCTGATCGGGCAAGTCGAAGGTGGTTCGGAACACCTCCGAGAGCGCCTTGTCGGCGAGAATGTCGTAGGCGGATGTGATGTGTCCCGCCATGCGCTGGAAATACAGTGCGAGGCGCACGCCCGGATTGGCATCGCCCTGCTGCTGCTCCAGGCTTTGCTCGAGATAGTTCTTCTGCGTTGCCAGGAATTGATCGCGCTTTTGCGGACCCTCCATCGCAAGGCGCGCGACGTTGCCGTCCTTGTCGAAATTGAACGATGCTGCGATCTCGGCAAAGCGAGGATCGCTTTCCGTGTCTGCGAAGCTCTTGGGGTCATTCAGATCGGAAGCAAAAATTTTCTTGAGATAGGTGGTGCTCACCTTTGCGGGGTCCAAACCCTTGGCGACCAGGATGAAGTCGACCAGCTTCCTGTTCGCGAGCAGATCGGAAACGCTCTTGATGCCGCCGATCGCCTGTTGATAGTCCGAGGCGTCCTTCTGTGCCTGCACCTTGATCTTCGGCTGGGCCTGCGGGCTTGCAAATTTCAGTTTCGCAATGACGTAGTTCTTCGCGATATCGAGGATTTCGGCTGGATCCTGGGCCGCCAGAGGGGTGGTCAGATTGCCTTTGGCGTCGAAATTGAAGGCACGCGCGAGCTTGACATAGCGATCGTCCTTGAGCGTATAGACATAGCTCTTGGGATCGCTGAGGTCGCTTTCGAGGACAGCCTTCACGGTCGATTGCGACACTTGTGTGGGATCGAGGCCGACGGCAGCCAACGCAAAACCATACGCGCCCGGTATGGAGACCAGCGCCTGCAGTGAAGTCACGCTCGGGATGGCTTTTCTGAATTGCCCGATCAGCACAGCTTCCTGTAGCGGGCTGGCCGCCGCATAGACCGCCGACTTGCTGTCGTCGAATCTCTTGTTGGTGCTGGCAAGGTTTGCAGCGGTCTGTGCCGGGGTCCCCGGTGGAAGCGAGCCGTCGGCTGAAAAATCGAACGCGGCGGCGAGATCCATGAACCCGCCGGTCGTCGCGATCGCGTCGTTGGTGCTGGATATGCTGCTCACGGCCGACTGCAGGCGATATCTTTCGACCAGGATCTGGACCTTCAATTGATTGACGTCGGCGCCGGGCTGCGACAGTTGCGTCGTGTAGTCGGCGATCTTCGTGCTGGCGTCCGCTGCATCCGATTTGGCCTGGGCAAGCTGCGCGTTCAGGCCATCCAGCTTGGACGAGAAAGTGACGTTGACGTAGCTGTTCGGATCTGACGGGTCGCTGGTCAGGACCTGCTTGATCGTGTCGCGCGACCATTTGCTCTGGTCGATGCCGAATGCCGAGGCGACATAGTTGCGGAGACGATCGTCGCTCAGAATCTGGCCGACGCTGGTCACGGTGCCAATTTTGGCATTGTAGTATTTCGCGTCGGCGGCAATGGCATCGACGTTGCTCTTCATGGCTGCGGTGTACAGCCCGATCATGTCCTCGGTCTGGCTTTCCGATTGCGCGACTTTCGTTGTGCCGCCGCCGAAGGAGAAGGCCGCGGCGAATTCCCGGTAACGCTTGTCGATCAGCGTGTTGGCGAAGCTCCTGGGGTCCGAGAGATCACTCTGCAGCACCTTCTTCATGAAGGCCTTGGCGTAGGCCATGTCTTCCAGACCATAGGCTTTCGTGACGTAGTGATACAGGCGATAGTCCTTCATCAGATCGTCGACGCTGTGCACCTTGCCGATGTTGGCCTTGTAGTAAGCAGCTTCCCGCGAGACGTCCGACTGCTGCGCCACCCGCGTCAGCGACTGAGTGAGATTGCGCGCGATATAGCTGTAGTTGAAATAGGTGGACACCATGGGCATTCCTGACGGCGAGGCTGGGCTTGTCGAGGAGGCCTGGACGTCCGTCAGTCATTGCCGGGTCGCGAGGCAGGGACTGGCCTCATGCCAGCACGCAGAAACATTGTTTCGGTTCATTACTGCGATTCTGGGCGACAACTTTAGGTATTTCTTGCGTCGAAGGGCCGCATCGTCAGAGCGCTTCCGCAAGCCTCCCGCAAGCAAGCGCGCGTAAGCTCATCCCTTGGTATTGCAGTCGCGCATGTCTTCGCCGTCTCGCGGCACGTCGTGCCCGAGCTTTGCGGTGGTCATCGCCCTCAAGAGTGCCGAGGGCGCAGGGAAGGCCGGGAGCCGGCTGGCACCCGCGGTCCACTGTGCGATAGTCTGCGCTACAAAAGGCTGCACAGCGGCATACAGGTGAAGCCAGGACATCCCGGCCTTCCCTGCGCAGTGGTTGGAACGGCTTATATCGTGCTCTCCCCGGGGAGCGATGCACTATTGCCCCCGTCGCCTCGCGGATGGCTGATGTGCACGCCCGATTGGACATCGCACATCACCACGAGACTTGGCGCACAGACTCCGGGCGCCAGGACCACACGATTTTGCCGTACGCAGGCTGCACCGGTCGTTTGCGCGACGGTCTTCGCTCACGGTTTCCCGCCCTGCGAGGACCTTCGCGCCAATGCCGCCTGCGTCCACCACATCCCACCCGCGTGTCGTGACGATCGCGATACGCCCCTCGGACCGGGCAGGGTGGATCCTGTATGCGTCATTTCCGAATTCGAGTAAAGCGAATTATTTGCACGGCAAGCATTGACCGAGCGGTGGTGTGTTTTGCCCGTCGGGCAACGCCGCGGATGGTGGGAGAGCGTAATGCGTAGGGCGGATTAGCGAAGCGTAATCCGCCGCCTTTGGCCCTGCGGATGCCAACAGAGGTGGATTACGCTTCGCTAATCCACCCTACGTTCCCGCATAAGGCGGCCGCGATCTCATCCATCTGTGCGAACATGTAGTCGGGCGAAAGCGCCTGTAACGCGGACGACGCGGCATAGCCCCAACTGACCGCGCCGCAGGCAACACCCACCGCGCGCGCCGCCTCGATGTCGCGGACCTCGTCGCCGATGGAAATGACTTTTTTCGGAACGGCTTCGGCGCGCCGGATCACACGGCGGAATTTCGCGGCCTTGCCGAACAACGACGCGGCGCAGTCGAAATGCTGGAAGAGCGCGGCCGACGCACCGAGCTTTTGCCGCGCGTTGACCTCGCTGTCCGACGTCACCAGCGCAAGCTGCACGCCGTTCTCCGCGAGCGTCCGCAGCATCGCATCAGTGCCGGCAAACAGCGGAATCTCTGCGGCCGCTTCGCCCTTCAGCCGCCGGGCATAGCGCGCGATCGCGGGCAGCTTCCACACGGGCACTTCGAGCCGGGAGAGGATCTCCCGCGTCGAGGCATGCCTGAGCTCCTCGATATCCTCATCCCGCACGCGACGAAAGCCGAAGCGGTCGGCGACGTCGTTGATGGTGCGCAGGAACCAGGGGAAGCTGTCGACGAGGGTGCCGTCGAGGTCGAAGATGGCGAGGGAGTAGGGCATGAAGGGAGGCTACTAGCCGATAGCCGGGCTTGCGGATGATTTGGCCGAGGATGCGGCGCGTCGCACATGCTCATTGGCCCACTCTGCAAATGCAATACGCGACGCCGAGTCAGCGAAAACCCTGGCTGGAATAAAAAAGCCAATCCGTGCGTCGTACCAGAGCGCGACCAGCGTATCAGTATCCTTCACCGCTGCAATCGCATTCCAGAGCACCCGGCTTTCGGTACCCGGAGTCCTAACGATTATCGAGACATCATCAAAAATAACTTGCCACGTCTTCTGCGCGGCTCCACGCATCTCGAACAATTTGTCGAACATTCGGCGATTGCACCAGCCCATCACGAAGAATGCGAAGAAATACCCCAGCATGAACCATAGTAACGATCCGAATGCCGCGCCCGACGTCGTCCGACCTCGATCCACGGCTGTGCAGGCCCAAACGATGATCAGGAAGATCGCGACGAGTGGCGCACCAGCGCTGATGCGCTTGTCAATGAGAGCCCCGAGCTGTTTACCAGTAAGATTTGCAAAAGCGCGGTCTTCGGCTCTGGTGACTTGAAATTCGAAATGAAAGCCGCTTGCTTCAGTTGCGTTGCTCAAATCTGATCTCCCGACGGCGAAATCAGAGCAGTACAGCAAGGATCAGCAACTAACCAGAGGTTGCTGATGGACGAACTAAGTATTGTGGCACGGACGATGCTCAGAACATGGCGAGAGATTAGGGCCCTAGGATTTCCAAACCGTCTGCTCGCTCCAGCCGAGTTCGGCGAACTCGGCAGCCCGCAGCGGGGCCTCCCCTTCTGCGAAGAATTCATCGAGCTGTGGCGGTGCGACCGACGTTTCCGACAGCATGGCGTGGGCCTGTCCGCGATGGTGGATCTGATGCTGGAACAGATGCATCAACAGCCGGTCTCGGCGTTCGGTCTGGACGCGCGTGTCGCGGTTGATCCGGACCATGCCCTCCAGAAGCTCTGGTGTCAGCGCATCGCAGATGACGATCAAGCGTCGGTCCATGGCGCCTTGAGCCGCTTTCAGCGCAGCAAGTGAGGGGTACCGCACCTCGTTTGCCCAGGCGCGTGGTCCGAGCCAGCCGCCCTCGAGCGCATCGATGTAGAAGAGATCGATGACGTAGAGGTGGTTCAGCGTGCGTTGAATGCTCGGGAAGAAGCCGGTTCGCGGGGCTTCGAACTCGGCTTGGCTGAGACCGGCGCAGGCGGTCAGCAGGCGATGGTTCGCCCAGGCATTGTTGTAGGCGAAGGCGCGATAGGTTTGAACGAGGCCTGCGGACATGTCGGCTTCCCGAATCTCGCTTCTCACAAGAAGGGCAGCGGCGGATTACGCTTCGCTAATCCGCCCTACGGCTCCAACATTTACTCCGCCGCCTCACTCGTGCTCCTTCGCTTCGGCTTGCGCGCCTTCTTCAGCACCGGCTCCAGGAACCTGCCGGTGTAACTGCGTTGCGCTTTCACGATGTCTTCCGGCGGGCCCCAGGCGACGATCTCGCCGCCGCCGTCGCCGCCTTCGGGGCCGAGGTCGATGACCCAGTCTGCCGTCTTGATGACTTCGAGATTGTGCTCGATGACCACGACGGTGTTTCCCTGCGCGACCAGCTCGTGCAGCACCTCCAGGAGCTTCTTGACGTCGTGGAAGTGCAGGCCGGTGGTCGGCTCGTCCAGGATGTAGAGCGTGCGGCCGGTGGCGCGCTTTGACAGCTCTTTTGCCAGCTTGACGCGCTGGGCTTCGCCGCCTGAAAGAGTCGTCGCCTGCTGGCCAACATGGATGTAGTCCAGGCCGACGCGGTGCAGCGTCTGGAAAGTCTCGCGCACGCGCGGCACCGCCTTGAAGAACTCGGCGGCTTCCTCGACGGTCATGTCGAGCACGTCGGCGATGCTCTTGCCCTTGAACAGGACCTCCAGCGTCTCGCGGTTGTAGCGCTTGCCTTTGCAGACGTCGCAGGTGACGTAGACGTCGGGCAGGAAGTGCATCTCGATCTTGATGACGCCGTCGCCCTGGCAGGCCTCGCAACGGCCGCCCTTGACGTTGAAGGAGAAGCGGCCGGGCTCGTAGCCGCGGGCCTTGGCTTCAGGCAGCCCAGCAAACCATTCCCGGATCGGCGTGAAGGCGCCGGTATAAGTCGCCGGATTCGAGCGCGGGGTACGGCCGATCGGCGACTGGTCGATGTCGATGATCTTGTCGATATGCTCGAGGCCCTCGATGCGGTCGTGCGGGGCGGCGCCTTCGCTGGCGTTGTTGAGCTTGCGCGCGATGGCCTTGTAGAGCGTATCGACGAGGAGCGTCGACTTGCCGCCGCCGGAGACGCCTGTCACGGCGGTGAACAGGCCGAGCGGAATCTCCGCGGTGACGTTCTTGAGATTATTGCCGCGCGCGTTCACCACCTTGATGGTGCGGCGATGGTTCGGCGGACGCCGTTCCGGCACCTCGACCTCGAGCTCGCCGGTCAGGTACTTGCCGGTGAGCGATTTCGGGTTGCGCATGATCTGTTCGGGCGTGCCTTCGGCGACGATGTTGCCACCGTGCATGCCGGCGCCGGGGCCGATGTCGAGCACGTAGTCTGCGAGGCGAATGGCGTCCTCGTCATGCTCGACCACGACCACGGTATTGCCGAGGTCGCGAAGCCGCTTCAGCGTGTCGAGCAGGCGCGCGTTGTCGCGCTGGTGCAGGCCGATCGACGGCTCGTCCAGCACGTAGAGCACGCCCGTCAGGCCCGAGCCGATCTGCGAGGCCAGGCGAATGCGCTGGCTCTCGCCGCCGGACAGCGTGCCGGAGGAGCGGGACAAGGTGAGATAGTTGAGGCCGACGTCGAGCAGGAAGGTCAGGCGCTCGCGGATTTCTTTCAGGATGCGCCCGGCGATCTCGTTCTGCTGCGCGTTCAGCGCATCAGGCACGGTCTCGAACCAGGCGCCGGCGCCCTTCACCGACAGCTCCGAGATCTCGCCGATATGCTTGCCGCCGACCTTGACGCAGAGCGCCTCAGGCTTCAGCCGGAAGCCATTGCAGGCGCCGCAGGGTACGTCGTGGAAATATTTTGCGAGCTCCTCGCGCGCCCATTCGCTCTCGGTTTCGCGGTAGCGGCGGTTGATGTTGGTGATGACGCCTTCGAACGGCTTCTTGGTGTCGTAGGAGCGCACCCCGTCCTCGTAAGAGAACTTGATCTCGTCCTCGCCGGAGCCATGCAGGATGGCGTTCTGCGTTTTCTTCGGCAGATCCTTCCATTTTGTGGTGAGCGTGAACTTGTAGTGCTTGCCGAGCGCGGTCAGCGTCTGCACGTAATAGGGCGACGACGACTTGGCCCAGGGCGCGATCGCGCCCTTGCCGATGGCGACCTCCTTGTCGGGGATGACCAGATCCTCGTCGACATGCTGCTCGACGCCGAGGCCGCCGCAGGCCGGGCAGGCGCCATAGGGGTTGTTGAACGAGAACAGGCGCGGTTCGATCTCGGGAATGGTGAAACCGGAGACCGGGCAGGCGAACTTTTCCGAGAACAGGATGCGCTCGGGTCCGCTCTTGTCATGGATCTTGGCCGTCTTCTTTTTCTCTTCGACCGGCGTCGCTGCCGGCGCGTCGGCGAACTCGACGACGGCGAGGCCCTCGGCGAGCTTCAGCGCTGTCTCGAAGCTTTCGGCGAGGCGCTGGCCGATATCGGCGCGCACCACGATGCGGTCGACCACGACGTCGATGTCATGCGGGAATTTCTTGTCGAGCGCAGGCGCTTCCGCGAGCTCATAGAAGGTGCCGTCGATCTTGACGCGCTGAAAGCCCTTCTTGAGCCATTCGGCGAGCTCCTTGCGGTACTCGCCCTTGCGGCCGCGCACGACGGGGGCGAGCAGATAGAGGCGGGTGCCCTCGGGCAGCGCCAGCACGCGGTCGACCATCTGCGAGACGGTCTGGCTCTCGATCGGCAGGCCCGTGGCCGGCGAATAGGGCACGCCGACGCGGGCCCAGAGCAGGCGCATGTAGTCGTAGATCTCGGTGACGGTGCCGACCGTCGAGCGTGGGTTCTTCGACGTCGTCTTTTGCTCGATCGAGATCGCCGGCGACAGGCCGTCGATCTGGTCGACGTCGGGCTTCTGCATCATCTCCAGGAACTGGCGGGCATAGGCCGAGAGCGATTCGACGTAGCGGCGCTGGCCCTCCGCGTAGATGGTGTCGAAGGCGAGCGAGGATTTGCCGGAGCCGGAGAGGCCGGTGAATACCACGAGCTTGTCGCGGGGAATCTCGACGTCGATGTTCTTGAGGTTGTGCTCGCGCGCGCCACGAATCGTAATTGCGCGCAGGCTGGAGCCCGCGTTCTGTTGTTGGCGCTTCGCCTTGATCACTTCATCCATCCGGTTTGCCCTCAAGGAATCCCAAAGCTACGCGATCGCGCCAACGTTTAAGGCGCGCTTCGCCCGGAACCGGGATCGGCGCCAATGGGGTTCTGAGCGAACGTAGGAAGAACGAAGACGGATTTCCAGTGGGACTTGCGAATCGTCAACGGATTGTTGGCGCACTGGCGGGACTTGGCAGCAGCTACTTGGCAGCAGCTACTTGGCAGCAGCTCATGGCAATGGCCTTGGCTGGAACAACAAAAAGGCCGGCGCGAGGCCGGCCTTTCGTGACGATGTGACGTCGGTTGCGAAGATCAGTACTTCGCGACCACCGGGCCGCCGAAGTGATAGTTCACGCCGACCTGCACGGTGTGCAGGTTGAGCGTACCGGTCGGCAAGGCGCCCGAGAAGTAGGTCTCGCCGCCGAGGCTGCGATAGAGGTACTCGCCCTTGACCGACCACTGCGGCGCGAAGAACGCTTCGACGCCTGCGCCGACGGTCCAGCCGGAGTGGAACTTGCTGTCGGAGACCGATGCAGCGCCCAAGGTGGCGGTGAGCTTGTTGTCGATCCAAGCGTAACCGCCGGTGCCGTAGAACAGAACGTTGTTAACGGCATAGCCGATGCGGCCCCGAACGGTGCCCAGCGCGTCAGTCTTCGAGGTCAGAGAGGCCGGAACGCCACCGACGCCGGGAACGAAAACCGTACCCGTGGCCGTAGCGCTGACGTCAGCCCAGGCGCCATCGGCCTCGACACCGAACACGACGTTGCCGGTCTGCCAGTTGTAGCCGGCGGTGCCGCCGACGAAGCCACCCTTCATCTTCGGGTCGCCAGAAGCAGCTTCCCAGGCGCCGCCACCGACGATACCGAGATAGAAGCCGGTCCAGTCGTAGACCGAGGCCACGGCCACGGGAGCCTTGGTGTAGGGGCGCGCCGCCAGATCGGCAGCCGAAGCGGCGCCGGTGAGGGCGATCAGAGCGGCCGAAGCCAACAAAACCTTCTTCATTTTCAACTTATCCCAGTCCCAGTTTCTGTTGTTGCCTTCCGCAAGATCGGAAGGGCATCGGACGCTGTGGTCCAACTGGTGCCGTGCTTACACCACCAAAGCTGCAAGTTGCGTCTCTCAAAAGCCACAACAAATACAAAATGTAAGACCGGCTGACCCATGGTTCCCGTCGGGAACAGAAAAGCGAAAGGCCGGCGCGAGGCCGGCCTTTGTTCTCAAACGATTTCAGGTGGATCAGTATTTCGCGATGACCGGGCCGCCCCAGCGATAATTGAGGCGGACAAGACCCATGTCGACATTCTGGCTGATGCGATCGGTCTGGAATGCGGTGCCACCGGGCGCGTTGAGCGTCAGAGTCCTGCTGCCCAGGAAGACGTGGTCGTACTCAACGCCCACCGACCAGTTCGGCGCGAAGCCGAACTCGAGGCCGGCGCCAACCGTGCCGCCCCAGCGGTTGTCGCTGGCCGAGGCGAGCAGGGTGCCGGCTCCGGCGAATCCGGGCGCGGTGTAGATATTGAACTTGTCGGCGACCACGGCACCGCCGCCCTTCACGTAGAACAGCACGTTGTTCCAGGCGTAGCCAATCTGGCCCGTGATCAGGCCGAAGGCGTCGATCTTCGAGCGGTTGCGTTGGGTCGGGATGAGGGTGCTGACATTGTCGCCGGAGAAGTCGGCCCAGTTGCCCTGGCCTTCGAGGCCGAACACCCAGTTGGCCGATTGCCAGCGATAACCGATCTGGCCGCCAACCGTGCCGCCAGTGGCATTGTGGCAACCCTCGCCGAACAGGGTGCCGGTGGTCGGTGCGACGAAGTCCCAGCATTTGTGGCTCGATCCGCCGCCGCCGTTGATGCCGATGTAGAAGCCGCTCCAGTCGTAGATGGTGGCGACCATCGGCGGCGGCGCCTTGGTGTAGGGACGTGCCGCAAGATCGGCAGCACTCGCCGGTGCTGACAAGCCCAAGGCAACAATACCAATTGTACCAAACAGAATTTTCTTCATTGCAGTCTCCCCAGTGTCGTCCGCTCCAGAAGTCCCCTGAAGCGGTCAATCAGGCGCGACGCCCATCATTGAACCAATTCCGACTCAACCGTAGTCCAACCGGGCGGCCGAGTCCGTCTCTGGAATGCAACAGTCGCCAGGCAATTGATCTGGGCGTAACCTAATGAATGTTAATCATTTTTTTTCCTGCGCCGGTTCCAATTCATGGCGGCGTGCATAGCGGCATGAGTCGCTGTTTGCACGCTTGGGTCGCGCTATTTCGAGAGGAACAAATCTGGAACGAATGTTCGATCGATGCTATATGTGGGGATAACCGAGGGTGTGCCGGGCCGATCGGCCCCTGTAAGCGTATAGGGTCGGCTTAACAGGCGGCGGCGCGGGCGCGCCTTCGAAATTCAGTGGCATTTGGAGTGGAGAGCGGCGATGGCGGGAAGCGTCAACAAGGTCATTCTGGTCGGAAATCTCGGCAAGGATCCGGAAATCCGCCGCACCCAGGACGGGCGGCCGATCGCGAATCTGAGCATCGCGACGTCCGAGACCTGGCGCGACAAGAACACCGGCGAGCGCAAGGAGAAGACCGAGTGGCATCGTGTCGTGATCTTCTCCGAGCCGCTTTGCAAGATCGTCGAACAGTATCTGAAGAAGGGCGCCAAGGTTTACGTCGAGGGCGCGCTACAGACCCGCAAGTACACCGACCAGAGCGGCGTCGAGAAGTATTCGACCGAGGTCGTGCTGCAGGGATTCAACTCGACCCTGACGATGCTCGACGGCCGCGGCGGTGGCGGAGGAGGCGGCAGCTTCGGCGATGAGGGTGGCGGCGATTTCGGCTCGTCCGGTCCGGTCAGCAGCGCACCGCGTCGCCCCGTGGCCGCTGGCGGCGGCGGCCGCAACAACGACATGGACGACGATATCCCGTTCTAGGCCAAGCGGGTTTTTGCGCCGCCTTTGCCTCGCTCGCCTAAAGAGGCAGATTTTCTTACCAATTGGCGGGCCAAGCTCGGCTTTCCGGGCTGGCCTGATGTGTTGCCTCAAATTCACGTCGTGCCTGGTCTGCCGCTCGCGGTCTGGCGGGCGCATACCCACCTCGTGACCGATCACCGGCGGATCATGATCCTGATGTTTGCAGGCGCGCTGGTGGTGGCGGGACTGTTCACGCTGCTGCCCGGGCGCATCATGCACCACGTGGTTTTCGGGACTTGAGCGCTGGTTCCCGGCGGCTCACCGAGACCACGCCCCTGATGGTGCCGAGCTGGGCGTAAGCCTCTGGAAAAACAGTCGGAAAAAGCGCTGTCCTGCCCCCCGCAAGGGTGGTTATCGGGGCCTCGATGCGCTATATGATTCCCAGATAAACCTCACCGGATTCCCCCTTGGCTGACGACGACAACAAGCCCGGCGACCAGCCGGCGCAACCCTCGGACATTCGCCCCGTCTCGATCTACGAGGAGATGAAAAAGTCCTACCTCGATTACGCCATGAGCGTGATCGTGTCGCGGGCGCTGCCTGATGCGCGCGACGGGTTGAAGCCCGTGCACCGCCGCATCCTGTTCTCCATGAACGAGGAAGGCTACACGCCCGACAAGAAGCACAAGAAGTCGGCCGGTATCGTCGGCGACGTCATGGGCCAATACCATCCGCATGGTGACCAGGCGATCTATGACGCGCTGGTGCGCATGGCGCAGCCTTTCTCGATGCGCGAGCTGCTGGTGGACGGGCAGGGCAATTTCGGCTCGGTCGACGGCGATCCGCCGGCGGCGATGCGCTACACCGAGTCGCGGCTGACCAAGATCGCGCTCAAGCTGCTCGACGACATCGACAACGAGACGGTCGACTTCCAGGACAACTATGACGGTTCGACCAAGGAACCCGTGGTCCTGCCGGCGCGGTTCCCCAACCTGCTGGTCAACGGTGCGGGTGGCATTGCGGTCGGCATGGCCACCAACATCCCGCCGCACAATCTCGGCGAGGTCATCGACGCCTGCCTGGCGCTGGTCGACAATCCGTCGCTGACCATCGACGAGCTCAACAACATCATCCCGGGCCCCGACTTCCCGACCGGCGGCATCATCCTCGGACGCCAGGGCATCCGCAGCGCCTATCATCTCGGCCGCGGCTCCATCGTGATGCGCGGCAAGGTGGAGTTCGAGACGATCCGGAAAGAGCGCGAAGCCATCGTCATCACCGAGATCCCGTACCAAGTGAACAAGGCGACGATGGTCGAGCGCATCGCCGAGCTCTACAAGGAAAAGAAGATCGAGGGCATCGCCGATCTGCGCGACGAATCCGACCGCGACGGCTACCGAGTCGTGGTCGAGCTCAAGCGCGATGCCGTGCCCGACGTGGTGCTGAACCAGCTCTATAAATTCACGCCGCTGCAGACGAGCTTTGGCGTCAACGCCGTCGCGCTCGACTCGGGCCGCCCGCAGACGATGAACCTGAAGGACATGCTGACGATCTTCGTCGGCTTCCGCGAGCAGGTCATCACCCGCCGCACCAAATACAAGCTGCGCAAGGCGCGCGAGCGGGCGCATGAGCAGGTCGGCCTCGCGATCGCGGTCGCCAATATCGACGAGATCATCAAGGTGATCCGGACCTCGCCGACGCCGGCCGCCGCCCGCGATACCCTGATGACGCGCGACTGGCCGGCCCGTGATGTCGAGGACATCATCACGCTGATCGATGACCCGCGCCATCGCATCAACGAGAACGGCACCATCCGCCTGTCGCTGGACCAGGCCAAGGCGATCCTGGAACTGCGTCTGGCGCGCCTGACTGCGCTCGGTCGCGACGAAATCGGCGACGAACTGTCAAAGCTCGCCGGCGAGATCGGCGAATATCTCGATATCCTGCACTCACGCGCCCGCATCCTCGACATCATCAAGACCGAGCTTGCGGAGGTGAAGGCCGAGTTCGCCACCCCGCGCCGCACCGTGATCATGGAGCAGGAAGGCGAGGTCGAGGACGAGGACCTGATCCAGCGCGAGGACATGGTGGTCACCGTCTCGCACGCCGGCTATGTCAAGCGCGTGCCGCTGTCGGCCTATCGCGCCCAGCGCCGCGGCGGCAAGGGCCGCTCCGGCATGCAGACCCGGGACGAGGACTTTGTCAGCCGGCTCTTTGTCGCGTCGACTCATACGCCGGTCCTGTTCTTCTCGTCGCGCGGCCAGGTCTACAAGGAGAAGGTCTGGCGGCTGCCGATGGCAGCTCCCAACGCGCGGGGCAAGGCGCTGATCAACATCCTGCCGCTGGAGCAGGGCGAGCGCATCACCACCATCATGCCGCTGCCCGAGGATGAATCCACCTGGGGCCAGTTGGACGTGATGTTTGCCACCACAGGCGGCAACGTTCGCCGCAACAAGCTGTCCGACTTCGTCGACGTTCGCCGCTCCGGCATCATCGCAATGAAGCTCGACGACGGCGAAGCGATCGTCGACGTGCAGATTTGCACCGAGCATGACGACGTGCTGCTGACCGCGGCCGGCGGCCAGTGCATCCGTTTCCCGGTCCCCGACGTGCGCGTGTTCACCGGGCGCACCTCGATGGGCGTGCGGGGCATTGCGCTTGGCGAGGGTGACAAGGTGATCTCTCTGGCGATCCTGCGCCATGTCGAAACCACTTCGGACGAGCGTTCGGCCTATTTGAAGATGCGCCGCGCAGTCGCCGGCGAAGCTGCAGCCGAGGAGCCGGCAGCGGACGCCGAGGGCGAGGAGACCTCCGGCAGCTTCCAGCTCGCGCAGGAGCGCTATGCCGAGATGTCGGCGGCCGAGCAGGTCGTGCTCACCGTCTCCGTCAACGGCTATGGCAAGCGGACCTCGTCCTACGAGTACCGCACGACGGGCCGCGGCGGCAAAGGCATCGTCGCCATGAGCGTCAACAACCGCAACGGCAACCTGGTCGCGTCCTTCCCCGTCGAGGACGCGGATCAGATCATGCTGGTCACCGACAAGGGCCAGCTGATCCGCTGCCCGGTCGAAGGCATCCGCATCGCCGGCCGCTCAACGCAGGGCGTGATCGTGTTCGACACCGCCGAGGACGAGCATGTCGTCTCGGTCGAGCACATCACGGAAGAGGCGGAGAGCGGCAATGGCGAGAACGGCAACGGGGCGTAACGTATGCAGCGCGCCATTGGTTACCTGTTTGCCGTCCTTCTGGCCGTCACTTTTGCGACCAGCGCGTCTGCCGCTGATGTCAGGGTGATGATCTCAGCCGGGTTCTTCGCCGTGTATGAAGAGCTCGGTCCAGCCTTCGAGAAGTCGACGGGACACAAGCTCATCACGACGCGCGGCCCTTCGGTCGGTGATTCACCGGAAGCCATTCCGACGCGCCTGTCGCGCGGCGAGGAGGCCGACGTCGTGATCATGGACGGCATTGGCGTCGATCTGCTGGACCAGAAGGGACTGACGCGCGCGGGCAGCCGGGTGCCCTTGGCGGAATCGTTCATCGGCATGGTGGTGCGGGCCGGACAACCCAAGCCCGACATCAGCACGATGGATGCGCTTCGCAAGACGCTGCTTGCGGCGAAGTCCATCGCCTATTCGGACAGTTCCAGCGGGACTTATCTGTCGACGATCGGATTCAAGAAGCTCGGCGTCGCCGATGAGATCTCCGGCAAAACCCGCAAGGTGCGCGGCCCGCCGTCAGGTGAACCGGTCGCTGCCGTGGTCGCCCGCGGTGAGGCAGAGATCGGCTTCCAGCAAGTCCCGGAGCTGATCCACGTGCCGGGAATCGATTTCGTGGGCACCGTGCCGTCCGAGGTTCAGCCACCGACACTGTATGTCGGTGCCTTGCCCAGGAATTCACAACAGTCCGACGCCGCGATGGCCTTGTTGCGCTTCCTGTCTTCCGCGGATGCTGCCACGGTGATCACCAAGTCCGGAATGAGGCCTTTGCCGCACTGAGCAGACTATGAGGCGGTCGCAAATCCGTCGCCCGGATGGAGAGAGGCACTGGATAGACGGCGATCACATTGCCCTGCGCGCATTTCCCGCCGATTCTGGGCAGAAATTGCAGTGCCATTTTGACGCGTTTCGGCCGTGGCTGGGTGAAACGACAATAGCCCCGAAGCCCGGACGTTGCCTGCCGTTGCGCGGAATCCCGGATTACGCTTGCGCTCCATCCGGGCTACCACTTGGCCTAGATCTCCAGCTCCGTGCCGAATTCCACGACCTGCTTGGTCGGCACGCCGAAGAACGCCGCTGAGCGTTCGGCGTTGCGCTGCAGGAAGGCAAACAGGCCTTCGCGCCAGACCCACATGCCAGGGACGTCCTCGCGCGGGATGATGGTCTCGCGGCCGACGTAATAGGTGATGTCGGCGAGGTCGATGCCGGGCAGCTTGCCTTGGCGGCACGTGAGGGTCAGGCCTTCGTAGATGGTCGGATTCTGCATGAAGCCATAATGCAGGATCACGCGGGTGATGCCGGGAATGATCTCGATCACCTCGGCCCGATCCTCGTCGGGGACATGCGGGGATTCCTCGATCAGCACGGTGACCAGCAGCACGCGTTCATGCAGCACGCGGTTGTGCTTGACGAACTGCGTGAGCGCCAGCGGCACGCCTTTCGGGGCCGAGGCCAGGAACACCGCTGTGCCGGGCAGGCGCGCGCTGCACTTGTTGACCGCGGTCTCGATCAGGTCCTCCTCGGGCTGTCGCAGCCTTGCCCGCGCGGCCTCGACCAGTTTCACGCCGGCCCGCCAGGTCAGCATGACGAAGGCAACGAGGCCGGCGAGCAGCAGCGGAAACCAGCCGCCCTCGAACAGCTTGATCGAGTTGGCCGCGAAGAAGATCATGTCGATGACGAAGAAGAAGCCGTTCACGGCCACCACCAGCCACGGCGAAAAACCCCACTGGATCGCGACCAGGGCCGCAAGCAGCGTGGTGATCGCCATCAGCAGCGACACCGCGATGCCATAGGCGCCGGCGAGTGCGTCCGAGGTGCCGAAGCTCAGCACAGCGCCGAGCGTTGCGGCGGCGAGCAGCCAGTTCACCAGCGGCACGTAGATCTGGCCGATCGCGTCGCTCTGCGTGTGGCGGATCTGCATGCGCGGCAGGAAGCCGAGCTGGATCGCCTGCTGGGTCAGCGAGAACACGCCGGAGATGATCGCTTGGGAGGCGATCACGGTCGCAATGGCCGAGAACGCGACCAGACCGTAATGCAGGAAGTCAGGGCAAAGCTGGAAGAACGGATTCTCGATCATCGAGGGATCGGTGACCAGCAGCGCAGCCTGGCCGAAATAGTTCAGCACCAGCGCCGGCAAGCAGATCGCGAACCAGGCGAGCCGGATCGGCAGACGGCCGAAATGCCCCATATCGGCATACATCGCCTCGCCGCCTGTCACCGCGAGGAAGGCCGCGCCGAGGATCGCGAAGGAGATCTGGAAGTCCTGATGGATCAGGAAGTCGAAGGCATAGAACGGGCTGAGCGCGGCCAGCACGGCCGGCGCCTTGAGGATGCCGTGGATGCCGAGCGCGGCCAGCACGATGAACCAGGCCAGCATGACCGGGCCGAAGATGCGGCCGATGAAGCCGGTGCCTTGCTTTTGCATCACGAACAGGCCGACCAGGATGGCGATGGTAACGGGCACGACCACGGGCGAGAGCGAGGGCGCGTCGACCTTGAGGCCTTCGATGGCCGATAGCACCGAGATGGCCGGCGTAATCGCGCCATCGCCGTAGAGCAGCGCCGCGCCGACCAGGCCGACGACGAGCAGGTGCGCGCGCCAGGTCCCGGGCTGGGCGTGGCGGGCATGCAGCAGCGCCAGCAGCGCAACGATGCCGCCTTCGCCGCGGTTGTCCGCGCGCAGGATCAACAGCGCATATTTCAGCGAGATGATCAGCAGCAGGGCCCACAGGATCAGCGAGGCGACGCCGAGCACAGCATCCTGTGTCACTGTGCCGCCATGGGCGGCCGCCTTGGCGGCTTCCTTCAGGGCATAGAGGGGGCTGGTGCCGATATCGCCATAGACCACCCCGAGGGCGCCCATGGTCATGGCAAGCGGAAGCGGATTGGGATGATGGCCGGAAGCGACGGCGGGCGTACTGGACAATTGCAAACCCTTCGATGGGAATCGCACCCGTCGGGTCATTCCGACGGGCGCGCGTCAACCACTCTGCGACGAGACGTCGCAAATTGCCATGGGATTTCTATCGGGGTTTCTATCGGAGCTTGTGCCGGCGTTTATGACGCCAGCCTGACAAGTCGCCTAAGGGGTGCGGTCTGCCGTGACCAGGCGCGCAACGCGGACGTCGGTCTTGGTGCCGGCGCGGCGCAGGCAGGACGCCTCGAAGTTCGGCCACGCCTGCTGCGAGCAATCCCTGCCGATGGCCTTGATGTCGAGCCGGTCGGCCTTGGCCAGCGGTTGCGGCACGCTCGCTTCAACGGTGGGAGCAAAGCCGGGCAGCAGGGTGAGGGCTGCAGCAACACACGCAGCAACAGCGATCGCTGAAAGAGCCTTGATCATTGACGGTCCCCTGTGATGCGGCCGCTACGCCCAATATGCGGCCCGTCATTCGTTGGCTGGATTAGTAACCATGCCCAGCTTCCGGACGTCTTCGCCGATGCCGGAAATGGTTTCGTGCGCATCCGGTTGTGTGTCGTGGACGCCCCCAGGACGAAACAAACCGGCCCGTTCCGACTCGAAATGCCGGAAAAATCGGCAGGATACGGGCAGGGAACCGGCCCGGCTTGCCGGGCAGGGCCGGGCGAGGTAGGACGGGCCATGCCGCGCATTGCTTTTTACCCAGGTTCCTTCGACCCCATCACCAACGGCCATCTGGACGTGGTCCGGCATGCCGTCCCCCTGTGCGACAGGCTTGTTGTCGCTATCGGCGTTCATCCCGGGAAGAAGCCGCTGTTCTCGACCGAGGAGCGGCTGAAAATGCTGCATGATGTCTGCGGGCCGGTGGCAGCCCATGCCGGTTGTACGTTGGAGACCACCACCTTTGACGATCTCTCGGTGACCGCCGCCCGCAAGCATGGTGCGACCATCATGATCAGAGGTTTGCGCGACGGCACCGACCTCGACTACGAAATGCGGCTCGCAGGCATGAATGAGGCCATGGCGCCGGAGGTGCATACGGTCTTCCTGCCGGCATCCCCCATGGTCCGCCCGATCACCGCCACACTGGTGCGACAGATCGCGGGTATGGGTGGTGACGTGTCGGCCTTCGTGCCGCCGCTCGTTGCATCCTTGCTCAAGGCCAAATTCGCCTGATAACGGCGCACTTCTTCATCTCATCTGATCCGGAGCTTTCATGAACCGTCGTTTCGCAATCCTTGCCACGATGTTTGTCGCGCTTATTGGCGCGGCCCCGGCCGTGGCGCAGCAGCTGCCGGCCAATCTCGACAAGGCCAATGCGCTCGTCATCGACACCACAAAGGGCCGCATCGTCATCAAGCTCAGGACCGACCTGGCGCCGCAGCACGCCGAGCGCCTCAAGCAGCTGGCGCGCGAGGGCTTCTACAACAACGTGCCGTTCCACCGCGTGATGGACGGCTTCATGGCCCAGACCGGCGACGGCCAGAACGGCAACGGCACCGGTGGCTCGAAATATCCGAATCTGAAGCAGGAATTCTCCAAGGTTCACTTCGCGCGCGGCATCGTCGGCATGGCACGGCGCGCCGACAGCGTCGATACCGCCAACTCGCAGTTCTTCATCATGTTCGCCGACGGCGGCAGCCTCGACGGCCAGTACACCGTAATCGGCGAGGTCGTGCAGGGCATGGACGTGGTCGACAAGCTGAAGAAGGCACCGGCCGGCTCGCCGAGCGGCACCGTCACCGATCCCGACAAGATGGTGAAGGTGCAGGTCGCCTCCGACATCAAGTAGGAGGGCTCATGGCGCGCCGCGGCGACAGGCTTCTGCTCGCTGCCGCAGCGCTCCTGCTCGCCACCATCGGTGCCGCTGCCGACGACGCGAAGGTCGACACCATCGCGGACATTTCCAGGTACCTGCAAACCTGCTGGAAACCGCCACCCGCCAGCAAGGCTCACCCCATCGACATCACCGTCATCGTGAGCTTTAACCGGAGTGGAAACATTTTGGGCCATCCGCGAATTTCCTATGAATCCGCGGATGCCACCGACGAAGACCGGCTGCAGTACCGCATCGCGGTGATGGAGACATTGCAACGCTGCACGCCGTTGCCATTTACCGATGCAATGGCCGGCGCGGCCGCGGGACGTCCCTTCGCGATCCCGATCCGTCGCCGGAAGACTTCACCTCCAACACAAGAGAGACGAGCATGAGCGTCACCGAAAACACATTGATCCTCGAGACCACGCAGGGCCCCGTCACCATTGAGATGCGTCCGGACCTCGCGCCCGGCCATGTCGCCCGCATCAAGGAGCTGGTCCGTGAGGGCTTCTACGACGGCATCGTGTTCCATCGCGTGATCGAGGGCTTCATGGCCCAGACCGGCTGCCCGCACGGCACCGGCACCGGCGGCTCCGGCAAGAAGCTGAAGGCCGAGTTCAACAAGGAGCCGCACGTGCGCGGCACCGCCTCGATGGCGCGCGCGGCGAGCCCGGATTCCGGCGACAGCCAGTTCTTCATCTGCTTCGACGATGCCCGTTTCCTCGACAACCAATACACGGTGTGGGGCAAGGTCACCGAGGGCATGGAGAACGTCGACAAGATCAAGCGCGGCGAGCCGGTCCAGAACCCGGACAAGATCGTCAAGGCGCGGATGGCGGCCGATAAGGAATAGGCATCTGTCGTCGTTCCGGGGCGGCTCGCAGAGCCGAACCCGGAACCTCGAGATTCCGGGTTCGCGCCTTGCGCGCCCCGGAATGACGTCATAGCGGACCATGCGCACCGACCTCTTCGATTTCGACCTGCCGCCGGAGCGCATCGCCTTGCGCCCGGCCAGTCCCCGCGACTCCGCGAAAATGCTGGTCGTGGAGAACGGCGCGCTGTGCGACCAGACCATTGCGGATCTGCCGCACTGGCTGAAGCCGGGCGACCAGCTCGTCGTCAACGACACCAAGGTGATCGCGGCGCAGCTCAAGGGCCGTCGCATCGGCCGGGAGACCGAGCCGAAGATCGAGGCGACGCTGATCAAGCGGCTCGACGGCTCGCGCTGGCAGGCGCTGGTGAAGCCCGCCAAGAAGCTCATACCCGGCGACCGCATCCGCTTCGGCAATGAGGGCAAGGTCTGCCTGCTCGGCCATCTCGATGCCGAGGTCGAGGCCAAGGGGATGGAAGGCGAGGTGACGCTTGGCTTCTCGTTCCATGGGCCCGCGTTGGACCAGGCGATCGCCGATCTCGGCAGCCCGCCGCTGCCGCCCTACATCGCTTCCAAGCGCACTCCTGACGATCAGGATCTCGCGGACTACCAAACGATGTTCGCGACGAACGAAGGCGCGGTGGCTGCGCCGACCGCGGGGCTGCATTTCACCCCGGCGCTCGAACAGGCGCTACGCGACCGCGGCGTCGGCATCGTCAGGGTCACGCTGCATGTCGGGGCAGGGACGTTCCTGCCGGTGAAGGTCGATGACACCGACGCTCACAAGATGCATGCCGAGTGGGGGACGATCTCCGCCGAGATTGCGGAGCGGCTCAACAGCGCGCGAAAAAACGGCGGCCGCATCATCGCCGTCGGCACCACGTCATTGCGGCTGCTGGAAAGCGCCACCACCGAGGACGGCACCATCCAGCCGTTCGCGGCCGAGACCTCGATCTTCATCACGCCCGGCTATCGTTTTCGCGCGGTCGATATTCTGATGACGAATTTCCATCTGCCGAAGTCGACGCTGTTCATGCTGGTGTCGGCGTTCGCGGGGCTGGGTACGATGAAGCAGGCCTATGCGCATGCGATCGCGAACGGGTACCGGTTCTATTCGTATGGGGACGCGTGTCTTCTGTTTCGGGCAGTGCCGTAGTGCAGTAGGGTGGGCAAAGCGAAGCGTGCCCACGTCTTTCTTGAATCCGGATAAGAACGGTGGGCACGGCGCTTCCGCGCCTTTGCCCACCCTACGAGGCCTGTTCTTACAGCTCCGGTTACGCCATCACCCGCTGCGGCAGGAGCTCCGCGATCTGCACGGCGTTCAGCGCGGCGCCCTTGAGCAGCTGATCGGCCGCCACGAACATCGAGATCGAATGGCCGGAGGGGTCGCTGAGGTCCTTGCGGATGCGGCCGACCAGGACATCGTCCTGGCCCGAGGCGTCGATCGGCATCGGGAAGTAGTTCTTGAGACGGTCGTCGACGACCTTCACGCCTGGCGCCTGCGCCATGAGGCTGCGGACCTGGTCCTCGGTGATCGGCCTCTCGCATTCGAAGGTGATGGCCTCGCAATGGGCGCGCAGCACCGGCACGCGGACGCAGGTGACGCCGATCGCGATATTCTCGTCCTCGAAGATCTTGCGGGTTTCCTTGATGACCTTGGTCTCTTCGTCGTTGTAGCCGGTCTCGGGATCGACGGCCGTGTTGTGGTTGAAGAGATTGAACGCGTAGGGGTGCGGCATCACCTTGGGCGTGTAGACCTGCCCGTTGAGATTGGCGCGGGTCGACTCGACGAGCTCGTCCATTGCGGCCGCGCCGGCGCCGGAGGCGGCTTGATAGGTCGAGATGATCACGCGCTTGATGCGGTTCTTCTGATGGATCGGCCAGAGCGGCACCAGCGCGGTGATCGCGGCGCAGTTCGGGTTGGCGATGATGCCCTTGTGGTCGCGGATACGGCCAGCGTTCACTTCGGGGATGACCAGCGGCACGTTCGGATCCATGCGGAAGGCTGAGGAGTTGTCGACGACGACCGCGCCGGCCTTGACCGCGATGGGCGCGAACCTCTTCGAGATGCCGCTCCCGGCGGAGAACAGCGCGATGTCGACGCCCTCGAAGGCGCGCTCGGTCAATTCCTCGATGATGATGTTCTGGCCGCGGAACGATACCGTCTTGCCGGCGGAGCGGGCGCTGGCAAGCGCCTTGAGCTTGCCGACGCGAAAGCCGCGCTTGTCCATGGTGGCGATGAATTCGGCGCCCACCGCACCGGTGACGCCGACAATCGCGACGACGGGATCGTTACTCACTTTGTCCTCCATTGCATTTCGGTTGAGCTGGGATTCAGGCAACAAAAAAGCCCCGGACCATCATGGGCGGGGCTTCGGCAGAGCTTGATGCGTTTTAGTCGACGACTATGCGCGCACGCCTCCCCGGGCCCCGAAGGCCGTGGTGGTTTTGGTCGTGCGTTTGGTGGTCGTGAACATGGCGGGACTTATGCGGGAGAGTTTTGCGTCCGTCAATGGCTTTTCGGCGGGATTTTGGCCTCGTTACTTGCCCCGCACGCCCGGTGGCTCGAGCAGGACCTCCTTGAGATCGTCACCGCTGATGACGACGATCGCGAAATTGAGCCGGCCGCCCTCGCGCACCAGCCCGCCGCTGATGGCCTTGCCTGATGCCGCCTTCTCGGCGACGCGCACGGCGTCAGCCAGGCGGTGCTTGATGATGCCGAGTGCGGCGAGGTTGCTGCGATCCTCATTGTCGAGCTCGGTGAGGGGCAGGGCGGCCTCGCCGCCGATGACCTCGCCGGTCGCCGCGTTGATGGTGTACCGCCAGATCCGGTCGTTGTGCAGGGTCTTGACCCGGTAGACCGGCACGCCCGAGCCGCCGTCGAAACTGATATCCGCGGTGGTCGCGCCGGCATGACGGGCTTCCGCGATCGCCATCGCTTGGCTGATCGAGATCGACGATGAGCGGAATCGCTCGATTTCGCGGCTGACGGCCTGGCGATCGGTCGCGGCGTCCCCATCTGTCTCGCTGTGGAGGGTGGCGGGCGTAGAGCCCGCCGAGATGGTCGCGCGAACAGGCGCTGCGATGAGCAGCCCTGACAGGGCGATCACCAGCAATCCGCATATCCCTGGTCTTGTCGCGCTCATGGTCCAAACCTTCGGCCGGCAGGTCTCGCACCAGCAAGTCTGCCGAATGTTCGTAAAGAAATCGCGGCCGGCCTTGGGCACCGGCCGGCCGCGGAGCGTCGCTAGCGGGCTGTACCCGTCGCGGCGATCTAAGCGGTTCGGTCCTCTTTTGGGGCTGGTGAAAAAAGTGGCCCGCACCGCTCTACAAACAAAACCATACCGTATCGTTTTATTTTGGTCAACGAAGCGACCATCCTCTGCTGGGACAAATCGCCGGTCTCACGGAAATGTCAGCGGGAGGGGCGGCGCCGTTGCGCGGCTTTTGGTGCGCCCTGGATGCGGTCCGCAGGGCCGATCGCGCCGGCCAAGAACAGCTTGATCGCCGCGCGCATCCGCTTCTCTGCCGCCTTGAACTCCATCGGCGTGCCGAACGTCGCCATGCGGTGGGTGTGGCCGACGACGACGTCGAGGAACACTTCGGCGGCGATCGTGGTGTCGTCGACATCGAGCGCGCCTTGCGCCGCCAGATGGTCGAAGAAGCGGGCGGTGGTCGCGACGGCCTTCAACCAGCCCTCTTCCTTGCCGAGCTTGGCGACATCAGGGAAGTTGATGGCCTGTGACGTCATCATGCGGCTGAAGGCCACGGCGTCGGGACCGCAGGTGAAATTCAGCATCTCGCGCCCGATCTCGACCAGCCGCTGTTCGACAGGGATATCGGAGGCGCTGCTGAGCTGCGTTTCCGCCGCAGCCGACAGCGGCGCCAGCCAGCGCGCAATCTCGCGGCGTAGCACGGCGGCAAACAGGCCGCGCTTGTCGCCGTAACGGGAATAGACGGTGGGCTTGCTGACCCGCGCGGCCTCGGCCACCGCATCGAGCGAGGTTGCGTCAAAGCCGCGATCGAGGAACAGGCGGGTGGCGACCTCGATCAGCCGCTGATCGCGCTCGATCGCGGCGCTCTTGGTCGGCCGGCCGCCGCGCGATTTCGACACCTCGCGTCGCGCCGTTGCCGTTTTTGCCTTGGTCGCAGCCAATCCCATGTCCAGTGATTCCTGCGCGTTCCCGACAGTGATCATTGCTCTATAACGCGCGGCAACCAAGGCGTCATGGCGAATCTGGCCGAATTGGCCGGATCGTCAACGGTCTTCCGCCACCACCGTTCCGCGATGCGGATATCACGGCATCCGCGAGGTCCAGGCCTGGCCGCCGGCCGCTTTCTCGTAGCCGTACTGGTAGAGCGCCCGCATATAGCCGGTGTCGAAGCCTTCCGACGGCGGCGCCGGATAATCTCGCTCGATATAGGAGAGATGGAAGCCGAGGTGGTTGCGCTCCGCGAAATCGTAGGTCGACAGGATGATCGCGCGCGTCTGCGATTGCGTGATGGCGGACAGGCTGCGGGAGGCGACGTCGATCGTGCTGTTGGCGACCAGCTCGAAATTGCGTTCGATCTTCTTGTTGACGAGGATGTAGATGTCCATCTTCGCGTTGCCGGGCAGGCGTCCCTGCAACAGCAAGGCCTCGGGCAGCGTCAGCACCGGCGCCGTCACGCCGCCGTCGACATGCATCTCCTGAAATTTGCGACCCTGGCCTTCGGCCTCGATCAGGATGGGCGGAAACACCAGGGGAATGCTGGCGGAGGCCGCCATCACGTCACGAAACAGTTTCAGCGCCTCGGGCGTGCCGACCGCGGCGATCTTGCCCATGTCCCAGATCGCGGTGCGCTGGGTGTCGAGATCGGTGGTGACCACCAGCAGCCGCCGGCCCTTGGCGCTCTCGCGCGCGACCTGCGCCATGAGCTCGGGTCCGACATAGCGCGCGACCAGCTCGCGCAGCCGCGTATTGCCGAACAGGCCGGAGCCGAACAGCACGCGGATGATGCTGGGATCGTTCAAGAGGCTCTCGGCGATGCCGCTGGTGTAGAGCTCGCGCAGCGTGTCGTCATACTGCGATCCGAGGAAGGCAAAGGGGGCAATGAGGCCCCCGGTGCTCACCCCTGATACGACGGAGAAGGTCGGACGGTTGCGTGCTGCGCTCCAGCCGTTGAGCACACCGACGCCGTAGGCGCCGTCGGCGCCGCCGCCGGAGAGCGCCAGATAGGTTCGGCTTCCGGTCGCCTTGTCCTGCGCGAAGCTGAACTTGGTGATGGGCTCGTCGGCGTAGCGCCTGAGGCCCTCGATATCGAGCACGCGCGAGCTGCTGGCATCGGCCGCCGTGTAGGGCGTGCGGGGAATTGAGGTGCAGGCGGCGAGTGTCAGGCTGGATAACACGACCAGTGACCTGATCAGGTGGCCAACCATGCGCCTTACCCAGTCGCCCGCGCGGCTGGAGACGTCCGTCGAACATGTGGGGAGGGGCATTGGTCGATGGCTGGCGATCACGCATCTGCGGCCGCAGGCCGTGTGCCGCGGCGTCTCGTCCAGCCCCGGCAGTAAAACTACACTGTATCGTTTTGTTCATCAAGCAGCCCCTGTCATCACGTCCGCGTCAACGCCGTGCCAGTCTGGGGCATCGTGCGGGTTGATCGGGCTCGCCCGACACGCAATAAGCACCGCCATGAATCTTCCCGATACCGGTCTACCCAATCATTTCGAGCTGCTGGCCACCGACGGCGCCGCGCGCACCGGCCACCTGACCACGCCCCATGGCGTGGTGCGGACGCCTGCTTTCATGCCTGTCGGCACCGCCGGTGCCATGAAGGGCATGCACTGGCGCGAGGTGCGCGATGCCGGCGCCGATATCGTGCTCGGCAACACCTATCATCTGATGCTGCGTCCCGGCGCGGAGCGCATCCACGCGCTCGGCGGATTGCAGCGGTTCACCGGCTGGAACGGGCCGATGCTGACGGATTCCGGCGGCTTCCAGGTGATGTCGCTGGCGGACCTGCGCAAGGTCAGCGAGCACGCCGTCACGTTCCGCTCCCATATCGACGGCGCCAAGGTCGAACTGTCGCCGGAGCGCTCGATCGAGGTGCAGCGCTACCTCGGCTCCGATATTGCGATGCAGATGGACGAATGCGTGCGGCTGCCGGCCGAGCGCGATGACGTCGAGCGCGCGATGCGGCTGTCGCTGCGCTGGGCCGAACGCAGCAAGCGTGCCTTCGAGAGCGCGCCAGACGGCTACATGCTGTTCGGCATCGTCCAGGGCGGCGACGTGCCGGAACTGCGCCATGCGAGTGCGCAAGGCCTGGTCGAGATCGGCTTCCATGGCTATGCGATCGGCGGTCTTGCCGTAGGCGAGCCGCAGGCCGTGATGCTGGCGATGATCGACGAGACGGCGCCGGCGCTGCCGGCGGACCGGCCGCGCTACCTCATGGGCGTCGGCACGCCCGACGACATTCTCGAGGCGGTGAAGCGCGGTGTCGACATGTTCGATTGCGTGATGCCGACGCGCAATGGCCGCCACGGCGTCGCCTTCACCCGCTTCGGCCAGGTCAATTTGCGCAACGCCCGCCACGCCGACGATCCGCGTCCGCTCGACGAGGAGAGTGCGTGGCCATCAACGCGCAATTGCGCACGCGCCTATCTGCACCATCTCGTCAAGGCGGGCGAGACGCTGGGAGCGATGCTGCTGTCCGAAATCAATATCGCCTACTACCAGTTCCTGATGCAGGGCATCAGGGACGCGATCGCACGCGGAACATTCGACGAGTTCTATCGGCGTACGCGCGAGGACTGGGCGAGGGGCGACATCGCCCCTCGCTAGGGCGAGAGCATGATCTGGACCCGAAGGGCCGCGTTAGCGCAAAGTGTGCAGCGGTTTTCCGACAAGATCATGCTCCAGCAATCGCGTCAGTTGCACACGATCCGCTGCTTGACGGCATGCTTGGTCACGAAACCGTAGCCGCAATTGTCACAGGTCCAGAGATACGAGATCATGTGATCCGAGACGTAGGCGGACGCTTCAGCGGCGACCATGGAATCGGCGCAGACGGGACACGTGGGCAACTCGCTACAACGCGGATCACGCCTTGCCGCGACGGTCGACAACACTTCAGCGACTGCTGACATCGTGGTGACCTCCCTGCTTGAGACCTAAGTCTAACATAAACAGAATCAGTTGACGAGGCCGCAACACGAATGCGTTGATTTTCTGCTAATTAGTGCTCACGCGATTTTGCGATGCAGCGTATTTAACATGTGCCGCATTGTCGCTTGCGTGTCGTCACTAGCTGTCCGTAACTGCGCAAACGCTGCGCGAGAAGCGTAATTGCTGCCACAGGGAGTTCAACATGGACGCATCGTCCGAGAAGGTTGCAAAGATGGGTGCAGCGCACCAACCCGGTCGCGGCCGGATCTACGACTCGATCGTCGAGGCTTTCGGCGACACGCCGATCGTTCGCCTGCGCCGGTTGCCGGGCATGCGCGGCGTCAACGCGACGGTTCTGGCAAAGCTCGAATATTTCAATCCGGCCGCCAGCGTGAAGGACCGTATCGGTGCCGCCATGATCATCGCGATGGAGAAGGCGGGCATCGTCAAGCCCGACACGGTGCTGATCGAGCCGACGTCAGGCAATACCGGCATCGCGCTCGCCTTCGTCGCGGCGTCACGTGGTTACCGTCTGAAGCTGGTGATGCCGGAATCCATGTCGATCGAGCGGCGCAAGATGCTCGCGTTCCTCGGCGCCGAGCTGGTGCTGACGCCGGCGGCGCAAGGCATGAAGGGCGCGATCGCGACCGCCGAAGAGCTGTTGAAGACGACGCCGAACTCGGTGATGCCGCAGCAGTTCAAGAACCTCGCCAATCCGGAGGTGCATCGCCGTACCACGGCGGAAGAGATCTGGAACGACACATCAGGCAATATCGACTACTTCGTCGCCGGCGTCGGCACCGGCGGCACCATCACCGGCGTCGGTCAGGTTCTGAAGCCGCGCAAGCCGTCCTTGCGGGTGGTCGCGGTCGAGCCCGAGGAGAGCCCGGTGCTGTCGGGGGGCACCCACACGCCGCACAAGATCCAGGGTATCGGCGCGGGCTTCGTACCCGACATTCTCGACCGCTCCGTGATCGAGATCGTGAAGATCAACTCGACGACCGCGATCGAAACGTCGCGCGCGCTGGCGCGGCATGAGGGCATTCCGGGTGGCATTTCCTCCGGTGCCGCGATCGCCGCCGCGCTCGAGATCGGCAAGCGGCCGGAAGCGGCGGGAAAAACCATTTTGGCTGTCGTGCCGTCCTTCTCCGAGCGCTATCTTTCGACGGCTCTGTTTGAAGGAATCTGAGAGATGGCGGATCAACCGAGGCGACCGCGGACATTGGGCGACGCGCGCACTGAAGCCGAGGCGGCGTTCAAGAAGGTGACGGCTAAAGTGGCGGAGCCGCCGCCGAAGAAAAACGCGGCACCCGGGATCAAGGAGCAGGTGACGCTGCGGATCGATCAGGACGTGCTCGAGCATTTCCAGGAAGGCGGCCCCGGCTGGCAGGACCGCATTAACGAGGCGCTGCGCAAGGCGGCGGGGAAGTAAATCTCCGCGGCCCGATACGTCCGTGTAAGGCACGCCTCTTTCCTCGTCATTGCGAGGAGCTCTTGCGACGAAGCAATCCAGACTATTGCCGCGGAGGGATTCTGGATTGCTTCGCTACGCTCGCAATGACGAAGTCTGCGGCAGCATTTTCCTTCTGCCTTGACCGAGGAGAGCAAAGAAAAAGCCCGGCGTGGGCCGGGCTTTTGTATTTGCGATCGCGCTTTGCGGCTCAGCGGCGGAACATGCCGCCCATCATGCCGCCGACCACGCCGCCCACGAAGGCCGCACCCGCGTCGCCGCCACCGCTGTTGCGATGCTGAACCGGTGCGCTCTGCGCCTGTGCTGGCGCTGGTGCCGCGCGCCGGGCCGGCTTCGCGCTGTCATCGCTCACGGTCGTCGTCGCGACGATCTCGGACAACAGGGCCTTGTGCTGGAGCTTGTTGAGGAAGCCCGTCGACGGATAGCCGCGAGCGGCCTGCCAGCGCTTGAGCACCGAGCGGGTCTCGTCATTGAAGACACCGGTGACCTTGGTGTCGAAGCCGAGGCCGGTGAGGCGGCGCTGCACGTCGCGGCGCTGACCCTTGTCGAGGCCGATCTGGTCCTCGGTGAGCTGGGTAGCGTCGTCGGTGAAAGTTGCGGGATCGACGCCGGCATTGAGGTTGCGGGTCGTGGTCGACGGACCGTTCTGGATCGCCGCGAGCCGCGCCATTGCCAGCGGCTTGAACTGGCCGTTGGGATAAGCGGAGAGGTAGGCGTTGAGCTCTTCCGGCTTGTTGGATTCCTTCACCGAGCGCCAGAACTCGACTTCAGCCTCGGAGTTGCCGGCCGCTGCGGCTGGCGCGGCGGTTGCCGTCGGCGCCGCGTTGGCAACCTGGGTCGTCGGCGCCTGGTTGAGATAGACCGCGCCGATCAAATTGGTGTGGCCCCACGGCAGCTGGCCCTTGTGGGTCTCTTCATTGACCTGCGCGCGCACGGAGGTCATCGCCTGCTGGATCTCGACGCCGGGCTTGGTGATGTTGTCGATCAGCGCGCGGGTGAACGGGCTGTTGTTGCCCTCCTGGCCGTCGAGCGCGGTCTGGCCCGGGCCGGTGGCGAACGCGATCAGCGTGCCTTCGCCCGACTTCATCTCGGCTAGGCCGCTGCCGACATTGACGCTGCGGGTGGCCGAGTTCGACTTGATCTTGGCGGCGAACGGGTTGTCGCGGCAGGCGTCGAGGAACACCAGCTTGACCTTGGCATCGCCCATGGTCTGGTCGAGCGTCAGGTCGACGTTGATGGCGGCGCCAAGCTTGACGTCCATCTCCGACTTGATGTCGGCATCGACGGGCAGGAGATAGTTGGTGCCGCTGACGGCGATGCCGTGGCCGGCATAATAGAACACTGCGATATCGGAGCCTTGGGCCTTGCGGCCGAAATCGAGCAGCTTCTCGGTCATCTGGTCGCGGGTGAGGTTGGAGCCTTCGATCACCTCGAAGCCGACATTGCGCAGCGTCGATGCCATCGCCTTGGCGTCGATCGGCGGGTTCGGCAATTGCGCGACGTTCTTGTAGGCGCCGTTGCCGACGACAAAGGCGACGCGGCGGTCGGCCTTGGCGGCGCTGACCGACAGCGCGATGCACATCAGCGAAACGATGATGGTGAGAGTGCGCATCTGAAATCCCCAACAGAATCGAATGACAGGCAGCAACAGATTAGTGTCGAACCTACACGAAACCGCCTGGCCTCGCGCTAGCAAAACGACTGACTCAACCCGCAGCTCTGTGATCGAATGTGCACGATGGAATGCCCCTCCAACGTGATCCAAATCACGCTCGACCACCTGGATTTGTCGCCTCAAGCCGCGCGGTGGTTCACCGGGCGCGGGCGCGAATCGGGGCAGGGCGTTCGTGCCGGGCCCATAAAAAATCGACCCGGCGAGGTCGCCGGGTCGATGGTCGTATCGCCGTGCTGTCGTCCTATTTCGACAGCGAGATATTGGCGCCGCGGAACTGGCTGTCCGCGCGCATCGTAACGCTCTGCTTGTTGCCGCTCGTTCTCAACGCGATGTTGGCGTTGAATCCAGCGGCAGAGGCCACCACTTCGAAGTTCCCGCCGCCGCCGCGTCCCTGAAGCGAGCCGCTGATATTGCGGCTGGCCTCGGACCAGCTACCGGTGATGGCACTCCCCTCGGCCTTGACGCTGGCAGCCAGGTTGAACTTGTAGGCGTCGCTGGCACAGGTCAGCGACATCTCCATGGTCGGTCCGATCGGGGCGTATTTGGCCCGGCAGCGGATCCGCTCGGTCGAGCCGTCATCCAGCGTCACCGTGCCGCCGCCGCTCCAGCTGCCCGCCAGCGGTGCGAAGGGACCGGCTTGGGCCTTGCTCTCCGAGCTGGTGGCAACAGCTGTCACCAACAAAACGGCGGCCGCCGTGAGCAGCCGCCGATTGAGGACACCAGGTCCGAATTGCTTATTGGCGCGATGCTTCCCACCGCCCGCTGCACGGTATACCTGCAGATGCTCCATTCCACTTCCCCGATCCGGCATTGCCGCTGAGTTGACCGTTGGCATATGCACCATTGATCGAAACTTTCACAAGACCCCCACTGCCGATGGTGCCGGAAACGTTAGCGCCGGGTGCGGTGATCTTGCCGTCGGCGACCGTCAGCATGGAGCTTGCGGTCGGCTCGCACGAACCGGTCTTGGTCACGATGGTGACCTGCCAATTGCCGTCATAGGGAGTCTGGGCGAAAGCGGGAGCGGCGAGGCTGGCAGTAACAATTGAAGCGGCACAGAACGCCGCAATGCGACCAAAACGCATGAATTCCGTCCTTGAATGTGTCTGATATGCTGACTGTTATTCGGGCCAAATGTGACGGAAATTTGGTGCGATGCAATTGCGAAAATTGTTCCTGTGGAAACAATGGTTTATTTGCGATTTTGGCTCCGATTTTTGAAGCAGAATCAATGCGGCCTCACGTTCATCCTTAACGCGAGAAGCGACTCAGGAAAGACCTCCTAGGAAAGACTTGGCGCTGAGGTCGCGAACTGCTCGTCCTGAGTCTTGGCCGGCAACGCCTTGTGGACCTTGGCGTAGTCGATCACGTCGGCGAGCAGCTTGAGCCCCAGCGGGGCCAGCGCACGCTCCCAAAGCTCGCGAGCGGTCTCGCCCTTCTTCACGAAGCACCAGTCCTGAGCAGCGATGGCGCCGGCGTCCATACGGTCGGCGAGGTGATAGATGGTGCCGCCGGCGATCGGGTCGCCTTCCTTGATGGTCCATTCCACCGCGGCCTTGCCGCGATGGCGCGGCAGCAGCGAGGGGTGGTAGCCGATCCCGCCGAGCTTGCTGGCTGCGAGCGCGTCCTTGCCAACCCGGGCATGACTGTGGGCGGTGATGATCAGATCGGTGTCGGGGGCAATCTCGGAGGCCACCACCAGCTTGGGATTGGCCTGCACCACCACCTCGATGCCGGCGGCCTTGGCCGTCGCGGCCAGGCGGTCGTCCGCGTCAGCCACCACGACCCGCACGACCCCGACGCCGTGTTCGCGAAGCATGTTCAGGGTGGTCACGCCGAAATGGCGGGAGCCGACGAGGGTAATGCGCATGGGTGTCTGATCCGTCTCGCAACTGCGTCATCCCCCGATAACACGTCCGGGCGCCCTGTCACCACCCGCGCGGCGTTTGCACCGGTTATCAACAATGCAGGGGTGCACAGGACCGATGAACGCGGCGAACGCATCATTGGCCGTTCCGGTGCTTCCATAACCGCACTGTGACCTTGGGCCGGAGCAGCGGCCTTTTCGTTGTCCGCCGCACCGGATCATCAAACGGTAATACGTTCTCAACCCAGTTGTCGTATCGACGAATCCGTCGCGGATTTGTATTGCGTACCGCGACACCAAAAATGTCCCGCCGGCGTGGGTGCGCCGCGCGGGCATTTTTGCAGGGACCGATGTCATGTCGAACGCAATTGCGCAGATCGTGGACGCCTATGTGCGGCTGAAGAACCGCCGTGGCCTCGACGAGCTGATGATGCACAGGCAGCGGCTCGCCGTTGACCTGAAGGGCAGGTCAGGCGCGTACGATTTGAGCCTGCCGATCAGCAAGATCAACGAGGAGATCGCGATCATCGAGGAAGGTCTCAGCCGGCTGAAGGCTGAATCCACGGACAACTGACGCTTTAGTCGCGCCGTCCGCCATCGATCACGGTGAACAGCGGCCGCGCCGGGGTCGGCTCGACCAGCAATTCCTCCACCAGCGCGGTTGCCGCATCGACATATTTGCGCGTGGGCTTGTCGAGCTCGCGTTTGGCCTCGTCATCGAGCGCAACCTTGGCGGCCTCGACCAGCTTGCGCATCCGCGCCGCGTGGTCGTCGCCTGCCGTCAGCGTCGCGCGCGCCAGCGAGCGCAGCACGAACAGCTCGCCTTCGAGGCGAAGCAGGCGGTCGTTGAGCCGGGTGAGGACAGCGTTGAGGTCGGCCATAGTGTGCTGTTCTGGCGTGCTGCTCGTTGCAGGGATCCTGACCCGTCTAGCTGTCATCGATGAACGGAGTGCAAATGCCGAAGGCGCAATTGGTCCGATCAGCCCGGGATCAGGCCGCGGTTCGGGCCAGATAGTCCCGGGTAAACGCAAGATACCAATCAAGGCAGGCCGGATTGGCCATCGCTTCCTTGTTGATGACCTTCTCGACGGGCTGGCCGAGCAGCAGCTTCTTGATCGGCAGCTCCTGCTTCTTGCCCGACAGCGTGCGCGGGATCTCGGCGACGGCAAAGATCTCATTCGGCAGGAAGCGGCGTGACAGGCGGGCCTCGATCGCCTTGTTGATCTTCGCCTGCATTGCGCCATCCAAGGCGACGCCCTCGCGCAGCACGACGAACAGCGGCATGTAGCTTTCGCGGCCGAGATATTCGAGGTCGACGACGAGGCTGTCGAGCACCTCCGGCAGCGCCTCGATGGCGGAATAGAGCTCGCTGGTGCCCATGCGCAGCCCGTGCCGGTTGA
The DNA here is from genome assembly GCF_028128715.1 of Bradyrhizobium sp. CCBAU 51745. Lineage (NCBI taxonomy): Bacteria > Pseudomonadati > Pseudomonadota > Alphaproteobacteria > Hyphomicrobiales > Nitrobacteraceae > Bradyrhizobium > Bradyrhizobium sp. CCBAU 51745. The sequence goes on from NZ_LBJP01000083.1 coordinate 116,298, forward strand.
TCGTCGCATCGCTGCGGCCGTAGATCACGCAGGAGCCGTCCGGATTGATCTTGAGCCAGTCGCCGTGCCGCCACACCGGGCCGCGGCCGCTGCCGTCGAAATGATCGGGATAGGTCTCGAAATAGCTGGCGAGATAGCGCGCGTTGCCCCTGTCGTTCCAGAAATAGAGCGGCATGGACGGCATCGGCTCGGTGCAGACGAGCTCGCCGACCTCGCCCGTCACGGCGCGGCCCTGTTCGCTGAAGGCTTCCACGGCCGCGCCGAGCAGGCGGCATTGCATCGCGCCCGGCGTCTGCGGCAATTCCCTGTTGCCGCCGATGAAGGCGCCGGCGAAATCGGTGCCACCGGAGATGTTCGCCCACCAGATATCGGCCTGCGCCTTGCTGCCGTTGAGCTTCGACAGCGCAGCGAAGCGCGCGTTGAACCAGGCCTGGGTGTCGGCGCTGAGCGGCGAGCCGGTCGAGCCGAGGCAGCGCAGGCGGCAGAGATCGCCCGCGGCCGTAAGGTCGATCTCCGCCTTGGCACAGTTGGCGAAGAACGCCGCGCCAGCGCCGAAGAAGGTCGCTTTCGATTGCGCCACGAAGCGCCACAACGTGGACCAGTCGGGCTTGTCCCTGGTGCCGCCGGGGCTGCCGTCGAAGATGCAGCAGGTGGTGCCGCTGAGCAGGCCGCCGACCTGCGAATTCCACATGATCCAGCCGGTCGACGAGTACCAGTGATAGCGCTCGCCGAGCGAGTTCTCGTGATAGGAACAGCCGATGTCGTTGTGTAAGCCGAGGAGCGCCAGCACCACGATGACGATGCCGCCATGGCCGTGCACGATCGGCTTCGGCAGGCCGGTGGTGCCGCTGGAATAGACGATCCAGAGCGGATGATCGAATGGCAGCCATATCGGCTCGAAGGCGTCGACCGCCGTGCCCGTCCTTGCGGTGATGTCCGAGAGCAGGGCGTCCGGTGCGGCGGACGCTTCGCTGTGCAGGATCACATGCTCGACCGTCGGCAGCGAGCGGCGCAACTCGGCGACGACGTCCTTGCGGTCATGCCTGCGCCCGGCATAGGTGACGGCGTCACAGGCGATCAGCACTCTTGGCTCGATCTGCTTGAAGCGGTCGATCACGGCGGGCGCCGCCATGTCGGGCGCGCAGAGGCTCCAGACCGCGCCGATGCTGGCACTCGCGAGAAACGCGATGATGGTCTCGGGAATGTTGGGAAGGTAGGCCGCGATGCGGTCGCCGGGCTTGATCCCCTTGTTCTTCAGATGCAGCGCCAGTGTGGCCGCCTTGCGCTTGAGCTCCGGCCAGCTGGTTTCCGTGAGCTTGCCGTCCTCGCCGCTGGAGACGATCGCGGGCTGGCCGGCGCCGTGCGCGGCGTCCACATGCCGGAACACCTGCCGCGCATAGTTCACCTGCGCGCCAGGAAACCACACCGCACCGGGCATCTTGCGCTCGGTGATGACGGCCGCAAACGGCGTTGGCGATTGCAGGTCGTAATAGTCCCAGATGCTGCGCCAGAACGCATCGAGATCCCGCACCGACCATTGCCGCATCGCCTCGTAGTCAGCGAAGGTGAGGCCACGCTGCTTGGCAAGCCAGTCGCGATAAAGGGCAATCTGCGGGACGAAAGGAGCGGTCATTGCATAGCGGCTTCGGTTGCGGAGAGGGCGAACTTAACCGGTGTCGCCCTTCAGCAAAAGCCGCGCATCGTCCGCCGAATGGCAGGCATGACATCGCGGCCGCGGCGGCTTTCGGTCAGCTCCGATGCCGCACCCACCGTTGATCTAGGTCAACATTGCCGGTGCACCGCGACGCACGTTGCCTCTGGCCGGGCTGGGGCGGCAGCCATCATCATCCACGCGTGCAATGAGGGAGGATCGCCATGCGCCGGAGCAAGCGTCGTTCGATGAAGTCAGTAGCAGTCGCAGCGCTTGCGGCTGCGGGTCTGCTGGGGACGGCGGGGGTGACCCTCAGTCCGACACCCGCGAAGGCCGTGGTCTATTGCCAGTATGTCGATTATCCGCCGTCCTGCGTCGCACGCGCTGGCGTGGTGCTACGGCCGCGGCCTGTTGCACGTGCCGCGGTTCGTGCCGGCACCGTGAGCGGGACCAATCTGAATGGCGGCGTCAACCGCGTTGGCGTGCGCCGGTAAGCCATCTGCCGGCGCTACCACTGCACTCCGGCCCAGCGCCGGCCGAACACGGCCGGCTTGGACTTCACGGCCTGCCAGCCGAAGAAATGGTGCTTGCCGGACCAGGAGTGTACCACGCCGCTGCAGATGCTGCATTTGAACTGGCCAGCGTGTGGCTCGGCATGCTCCTCCCGGGTCGCGGTGTAGTTCATGCCGCAACCAGGGCAGGTGAATTCTTCGATCGTCCAGATGGTATTGGCCATTGCACCGCGAGTGTTTTTGGGACCTTGCGGCAAGGATAGACGCGAGCCTTTGCATCGGCGTAAATTGGTCGGCTGAAATCCGGTTAAATGCCGTTAGGCAATGCGGGCACACGTGGCGGATCTTGCCGGATTTCCCGGATCTGGCGGACCCCGGCGGCTCGAGCCCGTCTCCGGCCGGCTTGACGCCCGGCCCGGGGCTCGCAATAACCCGGGGCCGCGCAAGCGCCGGAGCTGCGTTGATGCCGCAAGGAAAGCCGTGCCTGTGAAAAGTCTGCGTCAGCTCCTGACGGGCGAGGACGTCATCCAGCTGGTGATCCGGCTCGGCCTGTTGGCGCTGTTGATCGTCTGGACATTCCTGATCATCCGGCCGTTCGTGCCGATCCTGGCCTGGAGCGGCGTGCTCGCGGTCGCGTTCTATCCGGCCTTCAACTGGCTGGCCAAAGTGCTTGGCGGCCGGCCCAAGACCGCAGCCGCCATCCTCACCTTGGTGACGCTCGGCATCGTCCTTGGCCCGGCGACTTGGCTCGGCGTGAGTGCCGTCGACGGGGGCAGGGAGCTGGCGCATCAGCTCGGCACCGGTGACCTCGCGCTGCAGTCCGCTCCGGAACAGATCAAGTCATGGCCGCTGATCGGCCCGACATTGTTCGAGCTGTGGGACCAGGCCTACACCAACATCCGCGCGGTGCTGCGCGAGGTGGCGCCCTATCTCCAGCCGCTGGCAGGACCGCTGCTGACGCTCGCTGGCGATGCCAGCCTTGGCACGCTCCAATTCCTGGTCTCGGTGTTCGTGGCCGGCTTCCTGTTTCCCCACGGGCCGCGGCTGGTTGCCGCCGGGCGCGGCTTCCTGTCGCGCATCGTGCCCGAGCAGAGCGAGCATTTCCTCACGCTTGGCGGCGCCACCATCCGTGCGGTGGCGCAAGGCGTGATCGGCGTTGCCATCGTGCAGGCGCTGCTGGCCGGCATCGGCTTCAAGCTCGCGGCCGTGCCGAGTGCCGGCTTGCTGGCCTTTCTCGTGCTGCTGTTGTCGATCGTGCAGATCGGCGCCTTCCTCGTGCTGCTGCCTGTCATCATCTGGATCTGGACCGCCAAGGACGTGACCACGGCGCTGGTGCTCACCGTGTTCTTCGTCGTCGTCGGCTTCATCGACACCATGCTGAAGCCGCTCGTCATGGGACGCGGCCTCAACACGCCGACCATCGTCATCTTCGTCGGCGTGATCGGCGGCACGCTGGCCCATGGCATTGTCGGCCTGTTCATCGGGCCGATCATCCTGTCGGTGGCGTGGGAGATGGCGGCGGCGTGGATCGGGAGCGAGACGGGGAAGCGGACGGCTGTATCACCCGCTTCCGACGAGGTCCGATAGCGCCTTAGGCGCTGACCAAACGCTTTTCGCAGAGTGTGGACAATTGGGGATGGCGGTGGCCTTCACGGCGGCCGTGTAACTTGTCTAATGAATTAGACAAGTTACGATGGCCGCAGATTCTTTTTCGGTTTGCGACAGGAATGGCGAAGTCTTCCAAGCTGGTCGCCGCCAAGCGCGGCAAGGTCTTGTTGGTCAGGAGACGGTCGGACGGCCTCTGGATGTTCCCGGGCGGCCGCAAGCGCGCGCGCGAAACCGAGAAGGCCTGCCTGCGGCGCGAGATCAAGGAAGAGCTGCCGAAGCTGAAACTCGGCCGGATCAGCCTCTGGAAAGAGGTGAAGGCCAAGAACAAGCGTTCGGGCCGCAAGATGAGCGACGCGATCTTCATCGCCAAGAGCGCCAAGGGACGCCTTGCGATCGGCGACAAGAAGGAGATCGACCGCGCTGCCTGGCAGAAGCCGCGCGGCATCCGCCTGACCGCGACCTCGCGCTACATCAGGGATCGCCTGTTTCCGCGGAAGTCGCGCCGGAGCTAACCGCGAGGGGTGTGCGACAACCGCGGGCGTGGCAGCCAGGAGTGTGACAAAGAGTCCGACCGGGCGCGCATCGGGTGTGAACCAGTTCACAAGCCGCCACGGAGAGGGCTGCTATAGAGGTGTCATTGCCTTACTTATTTATAGTCTCTGAAATTTATAGTCTTTGAAACCCCCCAGTGTCCCCAAGCACTGGGGTTTTTCGCATCCAGCCCACTGTTGCTACTGCCGCAGCGCCGGGATCTGGATCGAGGCAACGTCGGAGGCCGAGCAGGCGCTACTCCGGTCTTCCCAGCACCCGAGACCGCCCCGTCGATGACGACCTCGACCGCGGCGCCACACGCGGTTCTGCCGGCGCCGCGATCCTGATCGCCTCGGCTTCGCGCTGCTCTCTGCGCGCCTGCCTTGCGCTTTGCATCGCGCGCTTGATGAACGGATGTTGAGCGTCGTCAGCGAAGAACAGCACGACCTCGCAACAGGGACATTGCCTTGAATAGCCGTCCTGCAGCCGTCCCGCGCGATCGCGAAACATCGTCTTGCAACGCGTGCACTGGATCTGGACGAAACTCATGCGCCGGCGACAATGATGATGGAAATTGACAGCCACGGTGAGCCGAACATCTGAAGAAACCATCAACGCCGGCTGCCGCTTTGTCGTCGCCGGCGCGCGATCCCGTGCGAGGCGCTATTGCTTCGCCACCTGCCCATCCAGGCAGTGAATGAGAAAGTCGGTCCGGTCTCGCGGCAACACCTTCACCAGATCCGCCTTCTGCGCGCATTCGCGCTGGCGGATCTGCTCGGCGCGGCGCTTTTCGGCCGCCTCGCGGTATTCCGGCGCCACCTTGCTGGGATCGACGAGGGCTTGTGAGCGGGCAGACGAGGTGGAGAGCAGCGCTAGGACTGCGACAGCACTAATGACCTGTTTCAAATGAGCCTCCGCAAAGGCTCACCCTAGCGGCCGTTGTCGGGCCGCTCAACGGTGCATGCGTTGGGGAGGGAGGGTGAGGCGGCTTAGGCGGCCTGCTCCTCAAAGGAGGTGTGGACCCGCCCATCGGGATCGACGATCCGAACGTCGCGGCACCCGTCCTGGATCAGCTCCCTGGCCTTCTTCAGGGCGGCGGCGAGGGACTCCCGCTTGAGGCTGACGACGCCTGCCGTGTCGAAACCGGTGATTTCAAACATTCCGTTCCCTCCAGTTTTGTCGAATCCTACACTTTTCGGGTCTGATGTCTCCTGGCTTTTTTGGACCAGGCGGATGGAACGGAATTGAGCGTCTGCCGCCGCAAGCCCATCGCAGCGTCCACGTCATCGGCCGGGGTCACGGGACATGCCCGGCGCTAACGTGGAATTAATCCAAAAAGCTCACAATTTTAGACAGTTGTGTAAGTGAGTGCTGCGTAAAGGAGGCGTCGAGAGGACGTTCCGGCGACGGCCTCCTTTTGCTCGCTCATGAGGTCAATGCGCATGACCACGACATCCGAAACGCTCGGCTTCGCCGAGCACCTCGACGCCGCGGCACTTGCAGCCGCCGCATCTGAATCCCGGCCTGAGCTCGAGACCCAGGACGCTCCAGTGCCGCTGAAGCGCTCCAGCCGGAAGTCGGTCCTGGCCTTCGCGGTGTGTGCCCTGGCGATCAACGGCGCCGCGGCCGTCTACACATTGCCCTTTGATCTGCCTTCGCCGGACATCAGCAACCTGGCCGCGCTGTTTCCGCGCCAGCAAGAGCCCGCGCCGAAACCCGATGCTGTTGCCGTCGCCCTGAAGGAAATCCAGTCGGCCCAGCAGCAGCAGGCCGCCGCGCTGCAGGAGATCAGTTCATCCCTGCAACAGAACACGGCGCTGCGTCAGGAGGATTCGACGACCCTGATGTCGCTCCGCCAGAGCATCACCGACGAGCGCGGCGATGTGAAGAAGATATCGCCGCAATTGTCGACGCTGATCGCGAAGATCGACACGCTGCAAAACACGATGATGTCTGACGTCACGGCCTCCATCCCGCGCTTGCGCGCGCGCGATCGGCTGTTGCTGCGCAAGCGGATGGTTCGGCAGCCGAAGTCGATCGGGCCGGTTTCGATCGGGCCGGTGTCGGTCGGTGGCGCTCCGCTCAGTGCGCCGGCGACGGTTGCGGGGCCGGAAAGCTGAGGGCCGGGCAGATCGCCTGGGGCGATGTTGCGTGAACCGGCGGGTTCACGCTGAAGCTCGACTTGAATTCGTGGATGAGAGAGATTTGGCCAGCGCCGGATCGGCGGCGTGACGCTGCCGCCGAAGATGCGACGAAAGTCGTCGAGCGGCGGACTCCTACATGGAGGAACTACTGAGGGATCCGCAAGGCTGACGAGTTAGCACATGCTCGTGCAAGTCCTCGAGCACGTGCCCATTCCAGCATTGATGGTGCTTTTGGGAGTAGGCAAGCCAGACCATAAAACCCACAGCGACCACAACGCATCCGGTGACGAAGTTCTGCATCATGCACTCCAGAGCAAACTGTGAGTGGCTACCCGGGGACATCTTACCGCACCCAGCAGAAATGCAAAATCCACGCGTGAGGGCTTCACGGGTGATCGCGACATGGGACGGCATCAGCACGACATCGACGAACTCGCGCGCATGGAGGGCATCTGCCAACAGCTGGCAGGGCAGGCGGCCATGCCGGAGCAGCGCGCGGGATTGCTGGCGCTGGCAGTCAATTATCGCGGCACCATCCTCGACGCGCAGGCCCGCGATCGGTTTGCAGACACGACGCAGACACCGCAGACATCAGGGTATTTTCGGCCGATCGCCACTTTGCCGTAAGTCATTGATTTGGCTTGTCGCGGGGAAAACCGGCTGTTTCCGGATCATGCTTTCGGCCCGCGCCGGCTACGGCTTCGTTGTTCTGGGCAAACAGTGACGCGGCACCGCCGCCGATCCGGATGGCGCGAACTGAAGCCGCCTTGCCGCGACCGGGCTGATTTGCTTAAAGCGCACGCAACTCCCTTCCCGACCGGCACGGGGCCGGCCTTGGATTGCCATGACATTCTTTTGGGGCGCGGTCGGCTACATCTTCGGGGCCTTTGCTCCCGGCTATCTGATCGTCCGCGCATTTCGCATCGAGCGGCTGCTGCCGCCGCTGGCCGGCCCGTTCGCCCTGAGCGTGATCGCGAGCGGCGTCATGGTCGAAACCGCGGTCTGGTTCGGCTTCTACACGACGGCCGTCGCCCGCGTGATTGCCGGCGCCGTGGTGGCGGCGGCATTGGCAACCCTGATCCAGGACAGCAGGCTCGCCTTCGATAGGGTTGCCACGGGCGCTCGCGCGTCATGGTGCGGGCTTTGCAATGCCGTGAAGCCGCCCGGCGGCCGCCTGCAGCCGTTGCCGCTTGTGAGCTGTCTGGCCGCCGTTCTGGTTTTCCTCTACACGCTAAACCTGTTGGCCGCCTCGTTCGGATCGATCCTGGTCGGCTACGATCCGGTGGCACAGTGGAATTTGTGGGCGCTGGACTGGGCGGCGAACCGGCTGCCGAACCGGATTTACCACTACCCCCAGCTCATCCCACAGCTGTGGTCGGTTCCTTATGTCTTGATGGGCGACTCGACCGTCGAGTTCTTCTCTTCCTCGTTCAAGTTCGTGTTCTGGCTGCTGACGTTCGAGACGCTGGCTTTCGTCGCGGTGCGCTCGCGCGATTTCGTTCTGCTGCTGAGCATTCCGATCGCGTTCGTCCTGATGCGGTGGGGCATCGGCGGCACATCCGTGCAGGATTTCATCGATGTCCCGGTCGCGTTCTTTGCTCTGCTCAGCACGGTCACTATTCTGCTGTTCGCTTCGTCGCACGAGCGGCCGCGCGCGATTGCGCTGGCCTTGCTGCTGGCCAGCGGCGCGGCCATGACCAAGCAGGTCGGCCTCTACATGATCGGCGCCGTGCCGCTGCTGTGCCTGTGCTGGACCTACGAGGAAAAGCGGCGACTGGCGCCCGTGTTCATGGAAGGTCTCGGCCTGACCTGGCGGACGGCGCTGGCCATCGCGCTGTGCGCTCCGATCTACGTCTATGCCTTCGTGACCATCCGCAATGGCAGCAACAGCTCGGAACTCGGCTACCTGTTCGAGGGCATCTATGAAAACCGCAGCCAGCTGACGCGCGCCGTCGACGCCATTGCCTTTGTTTACGCGTTGCTCGGCTTTAGCAGGTTCGCGGTGATCGGGATTGGATTGGCGGGCTTCATTGCCCTCAATGTCGCAGTGTTGTTCAATGCGCGCTATCGCTGGATCCTGCTCGCCGTCAATATTCCGTTCAGCACTTTATGGGCGGTGTATTTCAGCTATGACCGGCGCAATCTCGCGCTGGCGCTGCCGCTGTACGCGCTGACGTCCAGCGCCGGCGCGGGCGTGTTACTGCGGCGCTTCGCGAGCGCGCGGGAGCGCCCCCTGTCTTGTCTTGCATCAGAACCGCAGCCCCCGGCGGCAAACCGCGGTTACGCAAGTCGACATGGTCTGGCCGCAACTATTGTCGCGGTCGCGTCGGCCCTGGTCATTGGCGCCAGCATGACCTTCACCGCCGAACGGATGCACCAGCGGCAAAACGCAATCGAGCTGCGAATGCTGGCGGCGGAAGAACCCGGGCCGGTCGAGCCGATGCTGTCGTTCATGCAGCAGCTTGGTCCGCGCCTGATGATCTTCTCCGAATGGCGCTGGGCCTGCGCCTTTCATTTCAACCGCGGCTCCGAGAAATGTCTGAGGATCACTCCGGATGATTTCTTCCGTGCGTCGTCGGCCCCGTTGGCCGCACACCCAGACCGGCCGATTCTGCTGATCCTGTATCCGGCCACGGTCACGACAGATCGGGAACGCTGGATGCGTGACGCGGGCTTTGTCGAAAAGCCTGTCGGCGCCGGTGCCGGTGTCCGGTGCTTCGTTCGCTCAGGCCAAACTTGAAGCACGGTACATGTCTGACACTCCCTCTTTCCCAGACGTGCGCATTCGCCAGTCGACCAGGACTCTACTCATCCTTATCTTGCCGTCGCTTTACCTGGCGGCGACGCTGCTCTATTCGTCGTGGCAGGCCGTCTGGGGTCTTCCGGTCGATCCGGAATCGGCCTACACGATGAACGGACTCGTGGCGGCCGCCGGATACGGCTCGATGAAGTTCGACCATCCGGGAACGACGACGACGCTGCTCGTCGAGCTGATCATCAGGGTGTGGGGCCTGATGTCGCGGGCCGAGGACATCGTCGCGTTCGGGTTCAAGCATTACGATGCGATCACATGGGCAGCGCGAACCAGCGAGGCGCTGGTGCTTGCCGGCGCGCTGCTTGCAGGCGGGCTCATTGTCGGACGGACGACGCAGAGCGCGATCGCTGCGATGCTGTTTCAGGCCGGCGCGTTCGTGCATCCCGAAGTGTTTCACCTCCAGACGATGCTCGCTCCGGAAAGCCTGTTGGCGGCGATCGCACTATTCGGGATCGCGATCGTGATCAAGACTGCGCTCGACGAGAAGCCGCCGGCAACCGGCCTCGGTGTCGTCGCGGGGGTGATCTTCGCGTTGGGGTTCTCGACCAAATATCTTTATCTCCCGCAGGCCCTTTTCGCCGTGTGCCTGCTCGGAAACAGGCGCGCGTTCGTTGCCGCCGCGATTTCCGGTGCGGTCGGGTTTATCGGCTTCAATCTGATCTTCAATCCGGGAACGATCACGCGCGGCTTCGGATGGCTGGCGCAGATCGCCACGCATAAAGGACAGTATGGCGAGGGCGAGCGCGGGTTCATTGACTTCGCATCGTTCTGGTCGAACATGGCCGAGATCATCAAAGCCGCGCCGCTCGTGTTCGGGGTCTACATGGCGGCTGCGGGCACGGCGCTGACCTGGAGCGTCAGGACCCGGAGCTGGCGCGATCCGCTCAGCCTGACGCTCGGCGCCGCCGCGCTGATCTATGCTGCGCACCTTGTGGCGACGTCGAAGCATTTTGCGCTTCACTACATGCTGGTCCCGTGGGTCCAGACCGGGGGGGGGCTGGTGCTGGTCCTGGTGCAGCTCAGGCGGCTGGTGCCGACGCTGCGGCCGATCGCGCCGAGCCTGCTGGCGGGCTGCCTGTGCGCCGTCACAAGCGTGACGACGCTGATCGGGGCCAGCGCTCTTGCGCGGGAATGGTCGGCCCTGAACGCGGTCGGGGCGAGGCTCTCGAAGGCCGTCCTCGCGGCCGGACCCGCCTGCGCCAATGTTTCCGGCATGTTCGTGCGCGCGCCGGAGAACGACATGAACCACGGCTGGGACATGACCTTGCAGCTCTGGGGCGACCAGGCGATGCGAGAGAGGTTTTCGGCGGCCTACGCCAGCGCCTTCACAGTGCCGCTGCTGGACCACAACACCTATACGCACGTCCTCAAGAACAACTTCCGTCCTGAGAGCTATGCGAAGCTCGCGGCGGACTATCCCTGTATCGTCGTCCGCTCGGCCACGGCACTCGACGACGCGAATGCGATCGGGCTCCTGTCGCTCCATCCCGACCATTGCGTGATCGAGGGGATCCACGTCTACACGGTCGGGCTCGCCTGCGCGAAGGTGCGCGGCAGCTTTGAGGCGCAGCGGTGAGGGGGCGAGGCATTCCAACAATCGAGCCCCGCTGTGACACTCGGAGTCAAATTATCAATAGCGATTTCAGCTTGGTGAGCGCGCTGGGGCTCGAACCCAGGACCCCGTGATTAAAAGTCACGTGCTCTACCGGCTGAGCTACGCGCTCCCATGGCCGCTGATGGCTGCGAGATCGCCATCGTCTTCGGACATTCGAGAAGCATGTCTTGCCGCTGCGCTTCAGTTTGCGTCGCGGGGAAAACCGGCTGTTTCCGGATCATGCTTTCGGCCCGCGCTGTGTAGGGGGATGGGGCGCTGAGGTCAATAGCGAGGCTGGCTGCCAAAACACGCGGCAGAGGCGGGGATTTGCTTGGCGATTCCACCGCTTAGGCCGAGGTTTTGAACCTGTTTGGCGGGGCGTCATCCACGCCCAAACACCTCATAACTTTCATTCGCGGGGGGAGCGGGTGCCGATCCGCCCCCTCAGTTCGCCTCCCGCTGCACCTCGCTCGGCACGGCCTGCGCGTTGCCTGGCCCCGGCAGGGCGACGGGGCGGAGACCGATCAGCTCGGCGGTGCGGATCGCGCTGTCGCGCCAGAACTGGAACGAGTTGATGCGGCTGAGCTCGAGGATCGCGATCGCAACCGCGGCCAGGAACGGCAGGCTCTGCAGCACCAGCACGCCGGCGAAGATATAGATCTCGGTGATCTGCCGGAAAGAGTTGGAGGCGATCAGCACGCCGGCGCCGACCAGAAGCAGGACACCGATCACGGCCTCCCAGAACGCCTGGAACTCGATCGACATCCTGGAGAGGCCACCCTTGGAGGTGCGGGCGAACGCAATGTGTTCGGTGATCAGGCCCTGCGCGACTGCGCGCGACACCGTCCATTGCACGCTCATCGCGGCGATCATGGCGCCCAGCATCTGGCCGGGCTTGATCGCGACCCGGGCGCGATACATCGACAGGAAGTGCGCGAGCGAGACGATGAAGGCGCCGATGATCGGCAGCGTCAGGATCTTGTCGGGAATGGCGATGTCGGCGAAGGCGACGATCGGCACCCAGACGAGGTTGAGCAGCGCCACGACCACGCCGAGGCTTTCGGCTCCCAACCAGTTGAGCCAGCCAAGGCCGTATTCGCGCTTCTGGTCGGGCGTCAGCCGGCTCCGTCCGGGCAGGAACTGCCGCCAGTGCTTCTTCACGATCTGCAGGCCGCCATAGGCCCAGCGGTGGCGCTGCTTCTTGAAGGCCTCGTAGGTGTCGGGCAGCAGCCCCTTGCCGTAGCGATAATTGGTGTAGTGGGTGGTCCAGCCGAGCTCCTGGATCGCAAGGCCGAGATCGGAGTCCTCGCAGATCGTGTCGGATGACCAGCCGCCGGCCATGTCCATCGCGGCGCGGCGAATCAGGCACATCGTGCCGTGCACGATGACGGCGTTGAGCTCGTTGCGCTGGACCATGCCGATGTCGAAGAAGCCGGCATATTCGCCGTTCATGATGTAGTGCATGATCGAGAGGTCGCCGTCGCGATGCTCCTGCGGCGCCTGCACCAGGCCCACGCGCGGATCGGCGAAGGCTGGCACGAGGTCCTTGAGCCAGTCGGGCTCGACCACATAGTCGGCATCGAGGATGCCGATGATCTCGGCGTCAACGGCGGTGCGGTCCATGGCGATGCGCAGCGCGCCGGCCTTGAAGCCCTGCACCTTCTCGGCGTTGATGAACTTGAAGCGCTCACCGAGCGCGCGGCAATGATCCTGGATCGGCTGCCAGAACGCCGGGTCCGGCGTGTTGTTGATGATCACGACGCATTCGTAGTTCGGATAGTCGAGCCGCGACAGCGCATCGAGCGTCTGCTTGAGCATCTCGACCGGCTCGTAATACGCAGGGATATGGATCGAGACCTTCGGATAGTAATTCTCCGGCACGTTCTCGATCGCCTTGCCCTTGGTGAGCAGCCGCTGCGGCGGCCGTCCGAAGGCGACGGCCGCGATCTCGTCGATGCGGGCCATCGCGATGAGGACGAGAGGAACGAGGAGAATCATGCCGAGCGTCAGCGCGAAGGCCGAGCCGAAGATGAAATAATGGCCGTTCCAGAATGCGAACACGGTCGCGGCCCAGGCGCCGACGCCGTTGGCCGTGGCCGACAGCAGGAAGGCCTGTTTTGCGGTCGGCTGCTCCAGCCGCAGGATCGGCAACGACATCAGGATGCCGACCAGGAGCGCGATCGTCATCAGCTTCCAATAATCAGGGTTTTCGACCGGGCCGGTCCAGGCGAATTTCGGCTCGCGGCTGGCGTTGAGGATGCCCCAGTACGGACCGACGCCGCCTTCAAAATATTTCCAGGGCTGATCGATCGCTTCGACGATGTTGTATTCCATGCCCATGGCTTCGGCACGGCTGACGAAGTTGCGCAGCGTCAGCGCCTGCTGGAACGGGCCCGGGTCGGCGTTGCGCAAATTGTAGCCCGCGCTCGGCCAGCCGAACTCGGCGATCACGATGCGTTTGCCCGGGAACAGGTTGCGCAGGAGGTTGTAGCGGTCGACGGCCTGATCGACCGCCTGGTCCGAGCGGAAGTTCTCCCAATAGGGCAGCACGTGCGCGGCGATGAAATCGACGTTGGAGGCAAGGTCGGGATTGTCGCGCCAGATGTTCCAGATCTCGCCGGTGGTGACGGGCACGCGCACCGCGCTCTTCACCTTCTTGATCATCTCGATGAGGTCTTCGACCTTCTGCTCACCGCGGTAGATCACCTCGTTGCCGACGACGACGCCGTTGACGTTGCTGTTCTTGCGCGCGAGCTCGATCGCGGCCTTGATCTCGCGCTCGTTGCGATCCGGGTCCTTGTCGATCCAGGCGCCGACGGTGACCTTGAGGCCGAACTCGGCGGCGATCGGCGGCACCAGCTCCACACCGCCCGTCGACGAATAGAGGCGGATTGCGCGCGTCATCGTCGACAGCGTCTTCAGGTCTGAGCGGATTTTCTCGATGGTCGGAATGTTGTCGATATCAGGATGGGCCGAGCCCTCGAACGGCGCGTAGGAGACGCTCGGCAACAGGCCCTTGAAATCAGGCGCGGGTTCCCGGTCGCGCAGGACTCCCCAGATGCCGGCGTGAAGGACGGACACGAGCAACAGAACGGCGGCGACAACGCGCATCGCGGCTAAACCAATAGGGGCTGAAATGGCAGGGCTGCGGATCCGACCCCGAGATCCGACCGAGTCCGCGGCAAAGGGAGCATACCTCTGCCGCGCGGTTTCTCAACTGTCATGGCCTCATGTCCTTATGAGGGCATGGCCTTTTCGGAGCGGCAGTGCCAACCCCAGCTATCGCCGATCGTTCCTGAACGACAGGTGAAACGATCGCGGCTATTTCTGGGGCGCGGGCGAGGGGCTTGCCGCAGGTGCCGGGCTCGCGGGCGGCTGGGGTGGCTGCGAATTGCCGGTCGTGGGCGCCGGAGGCTGGGAGGCTGCAGCCGCCGCCTGCTGCGGCTGGGCGGCTGGATTGATCCAGCAGGCATGGACGCGGCTGTCCAGGGTCTCGGCGACCTTGGGATCGATCTGGGCGCCGAAGCGGGTCAGGCAGCGGAACGCAGCCTGGATGTGGCCGCCGGGGCAGCCGAAGCGATCATAAAGGTCGAGATGGCGGAACGCGGTATCGAGGTCATCCCGCCACATCAGCCGCACCACACGCCGGCCGAGCCAGACGCATTCGGGATTGCCGGCCGGCCCGTTGATGGCCTGGGCGGCCTCGGCGAATTCGTCGGTGCGGCGCTGGTTCTGGGCGGTGGCGTCCTTGGCGGCGTCGGCAGGCTGGGCAGCGGCCTTGCCCTGGTCGGGGGCGGGCGTCCCGCTCTGGGCGGAGGCACCGTCGAGGCCGGCCAGAAGGACAAGGGAGGAAACGGCCAACGAGGCGGCGAACTGCCGCAGGACCGCATTTCGTAACTCGAACACCCGTCGCCGCATGAATTCCCCAATGTCTCAGCCGTCCGCCCGCGGGAGGACCTCGCGGACGCCGGTCGTGATGGCGTCCAAATGGGTCTCCAATGCGGCGGAAAAGTCCCGCGAAATCCATTGGCCTGTATTTGGATTTTTGTCCAGCAAAGTCACGATCCTAGGGAATGGTCGAACCGCCGCAGCCTAATTCGTCGGGGAGAGGGCGCGTGCGGCCCCGGTCCCCCCTTGGCAGACGGCGTGCGAGCGGGTAATCGACGGACCCTTCGCGGAGGACGGAACAAATTTCACTTCGTACGCCACTGGCGCTCCTGCTCGTCTCACTGGGTGCGATCGCTGCCGTGTGGTGGTGGCTTGCCACGCCGATCACGCTCGCGCGCGCCCCCATCGATCCCAATGACAAGGTCCAATGCGTCTCCTATGCGCCGTTCCGCGGCGAGCAGACGCCGTTGAACGCGTGGACTCAGATCGAGGCCGACCAGATCGAGCAGGATCTGCGCCAGCTCAAGGAGATCACCGACTGCGTCCGCACCTACTCCATTGAGAACGGGCTCGACCAGGTGCCGGCGGTTGCGACCAAGGTCGGCGGGCTGAAGGTGATCCAGGGCATCTGGCTCGGCAGCAACCGTGCCAAGAACTTTGCGCAGGTGGCGACCGCGGTCCGCCTCACCAAGGAATTCCCCAACACCATCTCCGCGCTCGTCGTCGGCAACGAGGTGTTGCTGCGCGGCGAGATGACGACGCAGGATCTCATCGCGATCATCCGCTCGGTGAAGGCGCAGGTCACCGTGCCCGTGACCTATGCCGACGTCTGGGAATACTGGCTGAAGAACCGCGAGGTCTATGACGCCGTCGACTTCGTCACCATTCACATCCTGCCTTACTGGGAGGACATGCCGGTGAAGGCGAAATTCGCCTCGTCCCATGTCGAGGCGATCCGCGAGCGGATGGCGGTGGCGTTCCCTGACAAGGAAATCCTGATCGGTGAAACCGGCTGGCCGAGCGAGGGCCGCATGCGCGAAGGCGCGCTGCCGTCGCGCACCAACCAGGCGCGCGTCGTCTCGGAGATTCTGGCGCTTGCGAAGACGCTGAAGTTTCGCGTCAATCTCATCGAGGCTTATGACCAGCCATGGAAGCGGCGGCTGGAAGGCACCGTCGGCGGCTATTGGGGTCTGCTCGATTCCGTGCGGCGCCAGCTGAAATATCCGCCGGGCGAGCCGATCAGCAATTTCCCCCTCTGGAAATGGTACATGGGGTCAGGCATGGGCCTCAGCGTGCTGGTGTTCGCGGTCGCCCTCATCACGCTGCGGCGCCGGCCCTGGACGCCGCGCTTCTCGGCCTGGCTCGCCGTCGGCATCTCCGCGACATCGGCGGGCATCCTGCTCGGGATCGCCGCCGACAAGATGTACTACGAGAGCTATGGCTGGGGTGGCTGGCTGCAATGGGGCGCGCTGCTGCTCGCCGGCATCTTCTCGCCGATCTTCTGCGCGCAGGCGCTTGTGATCGGTCGCAATCTGCCGAGCTTCCTCGACCTGCTCGGGCCGCGCGAGGGACGCAAATGGTCGAAGCTTTCGGCCGTGCTCGGCCTGACCCTGGCGGTGACGGCGGTGATCGCGGCCGAGACCGCGCTCGGCTTCGTGTTCGATCCGCGCTACCGCGACTTCCCCTATGCCTCGCTGACGATGGCGGTGGTGCCGTTCGCGCTCTTGATGTTGAACCGGCCGCAGATCGGCGCGCGGCCGATCGCGGAAGCGGTGTTCGCGGGGCTATTGGCGGTGTCGGCGGTCTACGTGCTTCTGAACGAAGGCCGCGACAATTGGCAGGCGATGTGGACCTGCGCGATCTATCTCTTGTTCGCGCTCACGCTGTGGCGGGCGCGGGCCGAGCAAAGCCAAGGATGAGCAGGCCGATTGCAAGGCCCGACAGCACGATGTTGTAGAGCACGATGCCGAGGCCGGCTGCGACGACGCCGAGTGTGAGCAGCACGATCGAAGGCCGCATCAGGTTCAGCGTGGCGATGACAAGCGCGACGATGCCGAACACCGAGTTCTTGAACAGCGACGTCGACACCGAGCGCGCCTTGCAGATCATGGTCTGCAGGCCGGCGTCGCATGCGAGCGCGACTTGCGAGAACTCGATCGCGAGATAGCGCACATAGAGCGCCCAGCCGACGGTGACGAACCCGACGACGATGAGAAACTGGACCTGATAGGGCGTGAGGCGAAACGGCTTCTTTGTCATGCCGGCAATATGGTCGGGATGGCGGGAGGGAGCAACAGGGGGCGGGGCATTTTTACACCGGGGGCATCCCTCGGGTCGCTGGCTTTTTTGCTGCACTCCGCGCCTCGGAACCGTAGCGATACGGATTTGCGAAAGTTTCGACCCGGCCTAACGTTCGACGTGAACGCGCCGAGCGTGACTGCTGATTCGATCAGGAGCGGATCACCCTCGTTCCAGAGCGCGCTGAGGAGGACGCGAGAGGATTGGCAATGACTGAAGCGTTGCAGATCAATTTTGCGCTGTGGGGCATGATCATCTGTGCGGTGATCAAGATCAGCCAGCTGACGGCCTTTTAGCCGAACGCGTCGCTCACGCGACGCTGAGCTCCGGCTCATGAATCAAGCGTCCTGATAGCCCTATCGCCTGAAGAAGGATGATATCGTCGATCCCGCCGACGCCGTCTCCGGTGGCTTGGCTGCGGCCGGCGCTGGTTGCGGCGCGGGCGCCGGCTCCTCGCGCTTTGAGCGTTTGGAGGAGTAGCTGCGGCGATGCTTGTCGGGCTTGGCGGTCGGCGCGGGCGCGGGGGCCGTCTCGGCTTGCGGCACGGAGTCTTGCGCCTTCTCGGAGTTCTTCTCCGACCCCTTGTCCTGGGATTTCTCCTGGAATTTCTCTTGGGATTTGTCTTGGGATTTGTCTTGGGATTTCTCTTGGGACTTTTCTTGGGATTTGTCCGAGCCTCCGCGCATCGACAGGCGCTGGCCGTCGAACACCGTGGTCTCGCAATGGCGGTCGCTTTCGGCAAGGCCCGCACAGAGCTTTGCCGCGGCGGCGGCGTTGATCAGGGGACCTGCACCGAGGCGGAGCTGCATGCCGAGACCGTTCGTGCCTTCCTTGATCATGATGATGGGCCGGAGTGCGGCGATCTCGGGGTTGGACTTGCTCAGCCCGCGCCAGAGCGCGCGTAAGCCGTCGACCGAATTCGCACCGCCGAGCTCGATGGCAAAGCGCGTCTGCTGAACAGCGATGGCGGGGACCTCGGCTTCTATCGCCTCAGCTGGCTTGGCTGCTGCGACTTCGGTCGGAGCTGGCGCCGGCTCGGGCTTCTTGTCGGCGGCCTTCTCGGCTGGCTCCGGCTGGATCAGTTTCGACGCGGCAGGATCGGGCGGTGCCATGATCGACTTCGATGGCAGCAGCGGAAGCATCGGCGCTGCCGATGGCGTTACCGGCGCCTGCTGAACCAGCGAGGCGGCAGCCGCTGTCTGTGGCGACGGGCTCGGCTGATCCTTCGCAGCCTCTTTCGAGCTGTCCTTGCTCGAACTGTCCTTGTTCGCGACGTCCTTGGGCTCCTTGGCGGACGTGACGCGCGGCCTGTCGACCAGCGAGGCGGCCGTCGAGGCAACCGGTGCGACCTCCGGTGCCGGGGCCGGGGGCTGTGCAGCGGCGACGGGAACGTCCTGCGGCTTCGAGGCTGGCGCTGGCTGCGATGTCGCGTTCTGCTTGGCGATGGCGCCTGTGACGGAATCGAGCCCCTGCTCGAGCACCGTGACGCGCGAATAGAGCCGGTCGCGATCGGTGTTCAGCGTCTCGATCGCGGAGGCGAGGCGGCGGGCTTCGAGCTGGATTTGCTTGGTCAGCACCTGAATCTGGTCGGACTGGCGGGCGAGGTCGGCGGAGGCGACCTGGTCGCGCCGCCAGCCGAGCTGGGCCTGGTTGGCCATCACGGCGACCACGACGGCGCCGACCGCGGCGACGCCCCACGAGCCCAGCCGCCACAGCAAACGACGATCGAACGCGCCTTCCTCGGCCAAAAGTCCGGAGAACAGCCCGCCGGTCTCCTTGTCGCCGAAGGCATCCGCCAGTGGGTCGGAATCCCTTGCCATGAACGTTAAGTGCCCAGCCCTGTCTGGCTTCCCCGAATCAATCAAGGAACATTAACAGGAAAACCCACGCGCACTTGAATTCCGGGCGTTTGCGGGGGTAGCAAGGCTGAAAGCTCAGGCGGCGTCGGCGTGCCGCCCGCCGATGTGATGATCGATTCGGCCGTATTTGACAGGATTGCGATGACCATCCGCTCCAGCCTCACGATCGTGCTCGCCGCCGGCGAGGGCACGCGCATGCGATCGAACCTGCCGAAAGTGCTGCATTCCGTCGCTCACCAGTCGTTACTCGCCCATGTGCTTGGCGCCGCTCCGCAGGGAACCGGCACAGCGCTTGCGGTCGTGATCGGCCCCGATCATCAGGCGGTCGCGGACGAGGCCAAGCGTATCCGCCCCGATGCGCTCATCTTCGTGCAGGCCGAGCGGCTCGGCACGGCGCATGCGGTGCTGGCGGCGCGAAAGGCGATTGCGCGCGGCGTGGATGACGTCCTGATCGCCTTCGGTGATACGCCACTGATCTCGGCCGAGACCTTTGCGCGGCTGCGCGCGCCGCTTGCCGGCGGGGCCGCGATCGCCGCGCTCGGCTTCCGCGCCAAGGATCCAACAGGCTACGGACGCTTCATCGTCGAGGGCAATCGCCTGGTGGCGATCCGCGAGCATGCCGATGCCAGCACTGATGAGCGCAAGATCGATCTGTGCAATGCCGGGGTGATGGCGATCGACGGCCGCCGCGCGCTCGCGATCCTCGACAGAATAGGCAATGCGAATTCCAAGGGCGAGTATTATCTACCCGATGCGGTCGGCGTGACCAACGACAATGGATGGGAGTCCGTGGTGATCGAAACCAGCGAGGACGAAGTGCGCGGCATCAACACCAAGGCCCAGCTTGCGGAAGCGGAGGGCGTGATGCAGACGCGGCTGCGCAAGGCCGCGATGGATGCGGGCGTGACGCTGATCGCCCCCGAAACTGTCTTTCTCGCCGCCGACACCGTGTTCGGCAAGGACGTCACCATCGAGCCGTTCGTGGTGATCGGCCCCGGCGTCTCGATCGCCGACGGCACCGTGATCCATTCCTTCTCGCATATCGTCGAGACCACGCTCGGCAAGAAGGTTTCGGTCGGGCCCTATGCGCGGCTCAGGCCCGGCACGTCGCTCGGCGACGGCGCGCGGATCGGCAATTTCGTGGAGACCAAGGCGGCGACGCTCGAGGCCGGCGTCAAGGTCAACCATCTTTCCTACATTGGCGATGCCACCGTCGGTGCCGCCTCCAACATCGGCGCCGGCACCATCACCTGCAACTATGATGGCTTCAAGAAGCACAAGACGGTGATCGGACAGGGCGCCTTCGTCGGCACCAATTCCTCGCTGGTCGCCCCGGTCAAGATCGGCAACGGCGCCTATATCGGCTCGGGTTCTGTGATCACGAAAGATGTGCCTGACGATGCGATGGCGCTCGAGCGCAGCCAGCAGACCATCAGGGAAGGCGGCGCGGCGCGCTATCGCGAGATGAAGAGCGGCGGGAAGAAGGCTGAAAAATAAGACGCGTTATTCGTCGTCGGCGAATTCGGAAAAGATCGCGCGCGTCAGGCGCCAGCCGCGCGGCTTGGCGCGCTTGATCGGCTCGCCTTCGGGATGCTTGATGAAGACAGGCTTGCTTTCCTTGCCGCGCTGGGGCGGCGGCCAATGCGCTAGGTGCGTGCCGGAGGTCTCACTGGCACGAATATACAGCGATGACCGGCCTTTGCGGTCGGACGTGGTGGCTTTCATGGCCTTGATCTCCTGGGCGGGAATCGTTGGCCAAACTTCTTGACGTCGGGTTAATGTGCGAGGTTAAAAGCCGGTCACATCGATACGGGACCCGGGATTGCCGTCAGCGGACGCTTGTCGCAATCGGTCATAATTGTTGAGTATCTGGTTCCTTAGGAACTTGGCTAAAAACCGAACGCGTCGTTTAGGCGATTTTTCGACGATTTGGGGGATATTGATCCGCATGTGCGGGATTGTCGGCATTCTCGGGCGCGAGCCGGTTGCGGAGCAATTGGTGGATTCGCTCAAACGTCTCGAATATCGCGGCTACGATTCCGCGGGCGTCGCCACGCTCGAAGGCAAGCACCTCGCGCGCCGCCGCGCCGAGGGCAAGCTGAAGAACCTGGAGAAGCGGCTGGAAGCTGAGCCGCTTCTGGGCACCACCGGCATCGGTCACACCCGCTGGGCCACCCACGGCAAGCCGACCGTCAACAATGCCCATCCGCATGCGACCGATCGCGTCGCGGTCGTGCATAACGGCATCATCGAGAATTTCCGCGAGCTGCGCGAGGAACTCGAGACGAAGGGCACGGTGTTCCACACCGAGACCGACACCGAGATCGTGCTGCACCTCGTCGACGATCTCCTGACGCGCGGCAGCAAGCCGGTGGAAGCAGTCAAGCTGACGCTGGCGCGCTTGCGCGGCGCCTTCGCGCTCGGCTTCATCTTCGCCGGCGACGACGACCTCATGATCGGCGCCCGCAACGGGCCGCCGCTCGCGATCGGCTATGGCGACGGCGAGATGTATCTTGGCTCGGATGCGATCGCGCTCGGCCCGTTCACCGACACGATCAGCTATCTCGAGGATGGCGACTGGGTGGTGCTGACCCGCAAGAGCGCCACGATCTTCGACAAGGACGGCAAGGCCGTCGAACGCGACAAGATCAAGCACGCCGCCTCGACCTCGCTGGTCGACAAGGCCAACTACCGCCATTTCATGGCGAAGGAGATCCACGAGCAGCCGGAAGTGGTCGGCCACACGCTGGCGCGCTATGTCGACATGGCGACCGAGCGCGTCTCGCTGCCGGTCAAGCTGCCGTTCGACTTCAAGGATATCCAGCGCATCAACATCACGGCCTGCGGCACCGCGAGCTATGCCGGCATCGTCGCCAAATACTGGTTCGAGCGCTTTGCGCGCCTGCCGGTCGAGGTCGATGTCGCCTCCGAGTTCCGCTACCGCGAAGCGCCGCTGCGGAAGGGCGATCTAGCGATCTTCATCTCGCAATCCGGCGAGACCGCCGACACGTTGGCGGCGCTGCGCTACGCCAAGGCGGAGGGCGCGCACACCATCGGCATCGTCAACGTGCCGACCTCGACCATCGCGCGCGAGAGCGAGACCGTGCTGCAGACGCTGGCCGGCCCCGAGATCGGCGTCGCCTCGACCAAGGCCTTCACCTGCCAGCTCATGGTGCTGGCAAACCTCGCCATTGCCGCGGGCAAAGCGCGCGGCGTATTGTCCGATGAGGACGAAACCAGGCTCGTTCACGGCCTCGTCGAGATCCCGCGTCTGATGTCGGATGCGCTCACCAATGAGGTTCAGATCGAGAAGCTCGCGCACCGGATCGCAAAATCCCGGGACGTGCTCTATCTCGGTCGGGGCACCAGCTTCCCGCTGGCGCTCGAAGGCGCGCTGAAACTGAAGGAAATCTCCTACATCCACGCCGAGGGCTATGCCGCCGGAGAGCTCAAGCACGGCCCGATCGCGCTGATCGACGAGACCATGCCTGTTGTCGTCATCGCGCCCTACGATCGCGTGTTCGAGAAGACCGTCTCCAACATGCAGGAGGTCGCCGCCCGCGGCGGCAACATCATCCTGATGACGGACGCCAAGGGTGCGGCGGAAGCGACGGTGAATTCGCTCGTCACCATCGTCTTGCCCGACATGGCCGCGGCCTTCACTCCGATGGTCTACGCCGTTCCGGTCCAGCTGCTGGCCTATCATACGGCTGTGGTGATGGGCACCGACGTCGATCAGCCGCGCAACCTCGCGAAATCGGTGACCGTGGAATAGGCAGAAGGGATCACGTCGCACTCTTCCAAAACCTGCTAGAAGCCCCTAGCTTGGACGAAGCGACCGACCTGGAACCCGAATGACCCCCCGCGACGACGCGCCTGCGCCACTTGATCCCATCCCGGAACCGCATACCGGCCTGATGGGCCGTTTTCGCAATTATTTCCTGACCGGGCTGATCGTCACCGGTCCGATTGCAATCACGCTGTATCTGGTCTGGTGGTTCGTCACCTGGGTCGACGGCGTGGTGCGACCCTTCGTGCCGCAGGCCTACCGGCCGGAAACCTATCTTCCTTACGGCGTTCCCGGCTGGGGACTGATTGTCGCATTCTTCACGCTGACGCTGGTCGGCTTCCTCGCGGCGAACCTGATCGGCCGCACGCTGGTCGATGTCGGCGAGACTTTCCTCGGCCGGATCCCGGCCGTGCGCGCCATCTATCGCGGCCTGAAGCAGGTGTTCGAGACGCTGTTCTCGGGCAAGGGTTCGAGCTTCCGCAAAGTGGGCCTGGTCGAGTTTCCTTCGCCCGGCATGTGGTCGATCGTGCTGATCTCGCAATCGCCGAACGAAGAGATCTCGCGCAGCCTGCCAGGGCAGGACGAACATGTCTCGGTGTTTCTGCCGTGCTCGCCGAACCCGACCACCGGATTCTTCTTCTACGTGCCCAAGAGCAAGATCATCGAGGTCGACCTCACCGCCGAGGATGCCGCAACGCTGATCATGTCCGCCGGCGTGGTGCAGCCCGGCTCGGCACCCGACCCGAAGAAGGCCGCCGCGCTCGCGGGCATGGCCAATGCCGCGCGCATTGCCAATGCCTCCACGCTCCAGCCTGAGCCTGCGAAGGCGGAGTAGGGCTATTCCCCGGCGGGATGGCCTGCGGTCACGCTGGCGTTCGCGTCCTCTGCTATTGTTCCGGTCGGACCGAGCGCAGCGCTCGGACGTCGAACTGGAGTGCCCCCGATGCCAACGACCATTGCGATCCTCGCGCCCGGGGCCATGGGCAGCGCGGTGGCCCGTCGCCTGAGCGAGAACGGCGCGCGCGTGCTGACGTCTTTGAAGGGACGCAGCGAGGCGACGCTGAAGCGCGCGGCGGATGCCGGCATGATCGGCGCCGAGGACGATGCGATCGCGGATGCCGATATCATTCTCTCGATCGTGCCGCCGGGCGAGGCGGAGAGGCTGGCGGAGCGGCTGGCCGCATTGATTGTGAAGCGCGACAAGAAGCCGGTCGTGGTCGACTGCAACGCCGTCAATGTCGACACGGTGAAGCGGATCGAGGAGATCATCGGCTCGGCGCAGGCGCCCTTCGTCGATGGCGGCATCATCGGCTTCCCGCCGCAGCCGGGCGGCAAGAGCCCCGCCTTCTACATGTCCGGCGAGCACGCCAGGGATCTCGCCGTGCTCAAGGATTTCGGGCTCGACATCCGCATCGTCGAAGGTCCGGTGGGTGCTGCCTCTGCGCTAAAAATGTCCTATGCTGGCATCGTCAAGGGCCTCGCCGGCATCGGCTCGGCCATGGTGATCGCGGCGACCAAGGCGGGGGCCGCCGATGCACTGCACGACGAGCTCGCGCTCAGCCAGCCCGCGATCCTGGCCCGGCTCGAGGTCGCGCTGCCCGACATGATCCCGAAGGCCTATCGCTGGGTCGCGGAGATGCAAGAGATATCGGGCTTCCTCGGGCCCGATCATCCGGCGAGCCAGATCTACGAAGGCTTTGCCAGATGGTTCGAGCATCTGGCCGCCGATGCCAAAGGCGAGGCAGTCGATGCGTCGCTCCTGAAGGCGTTCGCGACCGGTGCTGCAAAGAAGGCCTGATCTTCACTTGTTCGGCGGCCAAAGCTTTGGCCTGCCGGGAACATGGCACAGGAGTTCAGATGAGAGTGCTGGTGATCGGCGCAGGAGCGCTCGGCGGCTATTACGGAGCTTGCCTGGTCCGAGCGGGCGCCGACGTGACCTTTCTGGTGCGGGCCGGGCGCGCCGAGCAATTGCGGCGGGATGGATTGCGGATCAAAAGCCCGCACGGCGACTTTGCCGTGCAGCCGAAGATCCTGATGGCGAACGAGCTCAGCGAGCCCTTCGACGTCGTGCTCCTCGGCGTGAAGGCCTATTCGCTCGACGACGCCATGAGCCAGTTTGCCCCGGCCGTTGGCCCGAGCACGATGATACTGCCGATCCTGAACGGGCTGAAACACATCGACGCCCTGACGGCGCGGTTCGGTGCTGAGCCCGTTCTCGGTGGGCTCGCCAATGTCAGCGCCGGGCTCGATGTGGATGGCCGTGTCGTTCAGTTCATGGCCAATCAGACCATCGTCTTCGGGGAAACCGAGGGTTCGCTGAGTGAGCGCACGCTTGCCCTGGAGAAGCTGTTCCAGGTCCCTGGGATCGACGTGCGCGCCAGCGAAGCGATCATGCAGGACATGTGGGAGAAGTTCGTCCAGCTCTCGACGCTCGCCGGCATTACCTGCCTGATGCGCGCCAGCATCGGCGACATCCTGGCTGTGCCGAACGGCGAGCAATCGATCTTCCGCCTGTTCGCGGAATGCTGCACTGTTGCGACCGCCTCGGGTTTCGAGCCGCGCGCCCCGTTCATCGAGTTTGACCGAAAACTGTTCACGACCCTGGACTCGCCGCTCAAGGCTTCGATGCTGCGCGACATCGAGCGCGGCTCGATTACCGAGTCCGAGCATATCCTGGGTGATATGGCCAACCGGGCCCGCAAGCTGAATGTCGACACGCCGCTGCTGGATCTGGCGCGAGCGCATGTGGCGGCCTATGAAGTCGGGCGGCGGCGAGCGGCGAGCTAACCCGCCCCGATCAGCGGGATCGCCTCGTCCCGCTCGTAGAGATACAGCAGGCAGCGCAGCGCTTCGCCGCGCTCGCCCTTCAGTTTCGGATCGTCCTTCATGATGCGCAGCGCCTCGTCTCTCGCCTGCGTGATGAGCTGGCCGTGCACCTCCGAGCGCGCGATGCGGTAGCCGGGCAGGCCGCTCTGGCGGACGCCCAGCACGTCGCCTTCGCCGCGGAGTTTCAGGTCCTCCTCGGCGATGCGAAAGCCGTCGGTGGTCTCACGGATCACTTTCAGCCGCGCCTTCGACATTTCGCCGAGCGGCTCGCTGTAAAGCAAAATGCAGGTCGAGGCCTCCGAGCCGCGGCCGATGCGGCCGCGCAGCTGGTGCAGCTGGGCGAGGCCAAAGCGCTCGGCATTCTCGATCACCATGATGGTGGCGGCCGGCACGTCGACTCCAACCTCGACGGTGGTCGCGACCAGAAGGCCGATCTCGTGGGCTGCGAACTGGCCCATGACACGATCCTTCTCGGTGCCTTTCATCTGGCCATGAACCAGACCGACACGATCGCCGAAACGCTTTTGCAGGCTGTCGAAACGTTTCGTTGCGTTGGTGAGATGCTCGGTGCCCTCTGCCTCGGATTCCTCGACGAGCGGGCAGATCCAGTAGACCAGCTTACCGGAGTCGAGCGCGCGGCCGACGCCATCCATGACCTCACCGAGCCGGCTCATGGCGACCGCGCGGGTGTCGATCGGCTGGCGGCCGGCGGGTTTTTCGCGGAGCTCGCTGATGTCCATGTCGCCGAAATAGGTGAGGACCAGCGTGCGCGGGATCGGCGTTGCGCTCAGCACGAGAACGTCGACGGCTTCGCCCTTTGACGTCAGCGCCAACCGCTCGCGGACGCCAAAGCGGTGCTGCTCGTCGACGATGGCGAGGGCCAGACCATGGAAGACGACGTCGTCTTGGATCAGCGCATGGGTGCCGACGAGCAGATCAATCTCGCCCTCGGCGAGCTGGGTGATGATCTCGCGCCGCTCCTTGCCTTTTTCGCGGCCGGTGAGGATCGCCACCCGCATGCCGGCGCGCTCGGCCAGCGGTGCAATGGTCTTGATGTGCTGGCGCGCGAGAATTTCCGTCGGGGCCATCAACGCGGCCTGCTTGCCGACCTCGGCAACGGCCGCGGCGGCCAGCAGCGCCACCACCGTCTTGCCCGAGCCGACGTCGCCCTGGAGCAGACGCAGCATGCGCACGGGCTGCTTCAGGTCGTCGGCGATGGCCGCGGCGGCATTGCGCTGGGAAGGTGTCAACGCGTAGGGCAGGGCGTCGATGATCTTGTTGCGCAGATGCCCATCGCCGGCGTTGCGCACGCCGGCAGGCCGCCGCAACTGCGCACGGATCAGAGCGAGCGCGAGCTGGCCGGCCAGCAACTCGTCGAAGGCCAGGCGCGACCAGAAGCGCTGATCGGGCAGGATGTCCGTCAACTCGACCGGTTGGTGCACGCGATGGAGCGCTTCGGTCACAGGCGGGAAATTGCAGCGGCGCAGCACATCCGGGCTGATCCATTCCGGCAAGGCCGGAAGCTTCTGCAAGGCCTGCGCAATGGCGCGGCGGAGCGAGCCGAGCGCGAGACCCTCGGTGAGCGGATAGACGGGATCGATCCCGGAGAGTTTTGCGATCGCTTCCTCGTCCAGCACGCGGTCGGGATGGACGATCTGCGGGATGCCGTCATACATCTGCAGCGTGCCGGAGACGTAGCGCTTTTCGCCCACGGGCAGCAGCTTTTCGACATAGCCGGGCTTGGCACGGAAGAACGTCAGCACGACGTCGCCGGTATCGTCGCTGGCGTAGACGAGATACGGCGCGCGCGCATTGCGCGGCGGAGGCGGGCGGTGGCGCTCGACGGTGACCTCCAGCGTCACCATGGTTCCAACGCTGGCGTCGCGGATCTTCGGCCGCGCCCGGCGGTCGATGACCTGGCTCGGCAGATGCAGGAGCAGGTCGACCAGCCGCGGCGTCTCGCTCCGGCTGAGCAGATATTGCAGCAGCTTGTCCTGCTTCGGACCGACGCCGGGCAGGCTGGTCACGGGAGCAAACAGCGGATTGAGCAGGCTGGGGCGCATTCTCGCAACATTCGTCATGCGCGGGCTTGACCCGCGCATCCATCTTTCAATGACGATGGATTGCCGGGTCAAGCCCGGCAATGACGGTCTCCAAACAATTGCAATAACAAAGGGCTGACACAGCCAGTTCCAATGGCTATATCACCCCGGCCCGGCACGTCCGGGCTTTCGGCGTTTGACTGGATTTGAGACATGACGGGAACGACACGATCGAGCGACGGGCTGGACGATCGCCGCAAGCGGCTTCTGTTCCGCTGCTGGCACCGCGGCACGCGCGAGATGGACCTGATCCTCGGCCGCTTCGCGGATGCCGAGATCGGCAACCTCACGGACGAGGAGCTGACCGAGCTCGAGACCCTGCTCGAGGTCAACGATCCCGATCTCTATGCCGCCATCACCGGTGACAAGCTGCTGCCAGAAGATGTCACCGGCGCGCTGTTCGCCCGCATCAAGGCCTATCCGATCGCGGACGGCAATTTATGAAGCAAGGAATGAAATCACCGGCCGAGCTGCTTACGCCCGGCCGCGCGCTGACGCTTGCCAACGTCGCCGAGGGGGCCGAAGGCCTTATCGTCTCCGATCTGGCGCGCGCGATCGCGGCACGGCCGAAGCAGCCGGCTGTCAGCCTCGCGGTGGTCTGCCGCGACGGCGGGCGGATGCAGCAGCTCGAACGCGCGCTGCAATTCTTCGCGCCCGACCTGCCGGTGCTGACCTTTCCGGCCTGGGACTGCCAGCCCTATGACCGCGTCTCGCCGCACGGCGGCATTCTGGCGCAGCGCCTGACCACGCTGGCCCGGCTCGCCGCGCTCACCGGCAGCGACAAGCCGCTGATCGTGCTGACAACGGTGAACGCCGTCGTGCAGCGCGTGCCCGCGCGCGAGCTGGTTGCGGCGCAGGCGCTGTCGGTTGCGCCTGGCAACGTCGTGCCGATGGACACCATCGTCGCCTGGCTCGAGCACAATGGCTACGTCAGGTCGTCCACCGTGCGCGAGCCCGGCGAATATGCCGTGCGCGGCGGCATCCTCGATCTGTTTCCGGCCGGTCTCGAGCAGCCTGTTCGCTTCGACTTCTTCGGCGACAGCCTGGAATCGATCCGTTCGTTCGACGCCGAGACGCAGCGCACGCTGCTCGACATGCGTTCGCTCGATCTGGTGCCGATCTCGGAATTCCAGCTCGTCACCGACACGATCCGCCGCTTCCGCATGGGCTATGTCGCCGAATTCGGCGCGCCCGAGCGCGATGATGCGCTGTATGAAGCGGTCAGCGAAGGCCGCCGCCATCCCGGCATGGAGCACTGGCTGCCGCTGTTCCAGGACCGGATGGATACGCTGTTCGACTATCTGCAAGGTGCCGCCGTCGCGATCGAGCCGCAGGCCGAGGACGCCGTCCGCGAGCGCTTCAAGCAGATCCAGGACTATTACGAGGCGCGCCGCGATGCGATGGAGCATCCGGGCGGGGGCGCCATCTACAAGCCGCTGCCGCCTGATAGGCTCTATCTGACCGAGGAGGAATGGGGCAAGCGCGAACGCGATATCCCGCTGATCCGGCTGACCGCATTCTCGGTGCCGGCCGACGGCACCAGCGTCGTGGATGCCGGCGCGCGCAAGGGCCGCGATTTTGCGCCTGAACGTAACGACTCCAAGGTCAACGTTTTCGAGTCCGTCGTCGCGCATGTGATGGCCTTGCAGGCCCAGCGCAAGAAGGTCGTGATCGCGCTGTGGAGCGAAGGCTCGCGCGACCGCATGACCTCGATGCTGCGCGACCACAAGCTGACCCACACCACCAGCGTCAATTCCTGGCGCACGGTGCAGGCGACGCCGCGCAACGAGACCATGCTCGCCGTGCTTGGCCTCGAGAGCGGCTTCGAGACAGACGAGATCGCCGTCATCAGCGAGCAGGACATTCTGGGCGACCGCCTGGTGCGGCCGCGCAAGGCCAGCCGCAAGCTCGACAATTTCATCTCGGAAGTCACGAGCCTCACCGCCGGCGACATCGTCGTCCACGTCGACCACGGCATTGGCCGCTTCATCGGCTTGCAGACGCTGGATGTCGCCGGCGCGCCGCATGATTGTCTCGAGCTGCATTATGCCGCCGAGACAAAGCTGTTCTTGCCGGTCGAGAACATCGAGCTCTTGTCACGCTACGGCTCCGACCAGACCGATGTCGAGCTCGACCGCCTCGGTGGTTCCGGCTGGCAGACCCGCAAGGCGAAGCTCAAGAACCGCATCCGCGAGATCGCGGGCGAGCTGATCAAGATCGCAGCCGCGCGCCATCTGCACGAGGCGCCGAAGCTGCCGGTGCAGCAGGGCCTCTATGACGAGTTCTGCGCGCGCTTCCCCTATGACGAGACCGAGGACCAGCTTGGCGCTATCGAATCCACCCTCAAGGATCTCGAGCTCGGCCGTCCGATGGACCGGTTGATCTGCGGCGACGTCGGCTTCGGCAAGACCGAGGTTGCTTTGCGCGCGGCGTTCGCCGTCGCACTCGAGGGCAAGCAGGTCGCGGTCGTGGTGCCGACCACGCTGTTGGCGCGCCAGCACGCCAAGACCTTCACCGAGCGCTTCAAGGGCTTTCCGGTGAACGTGGCGCAGGCCTCGCGCCTGATCCCGGCCAAGGAGCTGAACCAGGTCAAGAAGGGCATTGCAGACGGCTCCGTCGACATCGTCGTCGGCACCCATGCGCTGCTCGGCAAGGCGATCAAGTTCCGCGACCTCGGCCTCGTCATCGTCGACGAGGAGCAGCATTTCGGCGTCACCCACAAGGAGCGGCTGAAGGCGCTGCGTTCCGAGGTGCACGTGCTGACGCTGTCGGCAACCCCGATTCCGCGCACGCTGCAGCTGGCGCTCACCGGCGTGCGCGAGCTCTCGATCATCGCTTCGCCGCCGGTCGATCGCCTTGCGGTGCGTACCTTCGTTGCTCCGCACGATCCATTGATGATCCGCGAGGCGCTGCTGCGCGAGCGTTATCGCGGCGGCCAGGCGTTCTACGTCGTGCCGCGCATCGACGATCTCGCCGAGGTCAAGGACTTCCTCGACAAGAACGTGCCGGAGATGAAGGTCGCGGTCGCGCACGGCCAGATGCCGCCCGCCGTGATCGAGGACATCATGACCGCGTTCTACGATGGCAAGTTCGACATCCTGCTGTCGACCACGATCGTCGAATCCGGCCTCGACATTCCCAACGCCAACACGCTGATCGTGCATCGCGCCGACATGTTCGGCCTTGCCCAGCTCTACCAGCTGCGCGGCCGCGTCGGCCGCTCCAAGCTGCGGGCCTATGCGCTGTTCACGCTGCCGTCGCAGCAGAAGATCACCGCGCAGGCCGAGCGCCGCCTCACCGTGCTGCAGTCGCTGGAGACATTGGGCGCCGGCTTCCAGCTCGCTTCGCACGACCTTGATATCCGCGGCGCCGGCAATTTGCTCGGCGAGGAGCAGTCCGGCCACATCAAGGAGGTCGGCTTCGAGCTTTACCAGTCGATGCTGGAGGAGGCGATCGTCAACCTCAAGGCCGGCGTGTCCGAGCCCGCCGCCGACCGGTGGTCGCCGACCATCACCATCGGCATGCCCGTGCTCATTCCGGAGGACTATGTCGGCGATCTCTCGGTGCGGCTGTCGCTCTATCGGCGCCTCGCCGATCTCGACAGCGAGGAGGAGATCGAGAATTTTGGCGCCGAAATGCGCGATCGTTTCGGCGTGCTGCCGGACGAGGTGCGCTATCTCTTCAAGGTTGCCGCGATCAAGGCGTTCTGCCGAAACGCCAATGTCGAGAAGATCGATGCTGGCCCGAAGGGCGCCGTCATCACCTTCCGCGACAATTCCTTCGCCTATCCCGATCGCCTGGTGTCGTTCATCAAGAGCCACGGCCAGGCCGCCAAGGTACGGCCCGACATGAAGGTGGTGTTCCTGCAGGATTGGGAGACACCGGAAGAGCGGCTTGCCGGCACGACGGAAATCATGCGGCAATTGGCGCAGCTCGCGACGAGCAAGAAGGCGGCGTAGCGTCCGTAGTATTGCGGAGGCGGCGCACCAGGATACAGGCTGCGCCGCGCCAAGCCTGAAAACAGTGACATAGGGCCACTTGCGGAATGACGAAGCAGCCGCCAGATTCCGAATTCGCTAACTGAGTCCTGCGTACCGTATCCGTCGATCCGCGACTGGTTTACCGGCCGCGGTTTTTTTACACCGGTTTGCGGGTTGGCCCGCACGTCGAAACAGTCGAGGTCGCGCGCGTGTCTATCAATACCGGGTCGGGCCGGGAATCAGAGCATGAAACAGAGCACGGCCACGACGATATCATGTATCCGCAGGTGCTGCCGTTCGTCTTGATTCACGCGGGATGCGTTGCTGCGATCTGGTCGGGCATCACGTGGCAGGCGGTTGCGATGTGCGCCACGTTGTACGGGTTGCGCATGTTCGGGATCACCGGCGGATATCACCGGTACTTCTCGCATCGATCCTACACAACGAGCCGGGTGTTCCAGTTCATCCTGGCCTTCCTTGCCCAGAGCAGCGCCCAGAAGAGCGTGCTTTGGTGGGCCGCCAAGCACCGCCATCATCATCTGCATTCGGACACAGTGCAGGATGTACATTCACCCCGGCACAAGGGGTTTGTGTTCAGCCATGTCGGCTGGATCTTTTACCGGCAGCATGATGCGACTGACCTGGTGAAGGTCGCAGATCTGGCCTCGTATCCCGAGCTGATGTGGTTGCACCGGCTGGAGCTGTTGCCTCCCGTCGTGCTCGCCGTGTTGTGCTTCCTTGTTGCCGGATGGTCGGGGCTCGTCGTCGGATTCCTCTGGAGCACGGTGCTGCTCTATCACGCCACATTCTGCATCAACTCGCTCGCGCATGTTCACGGGCGCAAGCGTTACGTGACCGGCGATGACTCCCGCAACAACTGGCTGCTTGCTTTGCTGACGATGGGCGAGGGATGGCACAACAACCATCACGCCTATCAGGCCAGCGCGCGGCAGGGTTTCCACTGGTATGAGATCGACCTCACCTATTATGTGCTGGTGACGTTGTCCTGGCTCGGCATTATCAGGGACATGAAGATGCCGCCCAAGCAGGTGCTGCGCAATGAGCATCGGTTGGGGGCACGGGTAATCAAGCAGGCGGCCGAACAGCTCGCAGCCCGCTTCAATCCCGAGCACATCGCGCATGCGATCAGAACGTCGATCCAAGAGACCGAATTGTCGGTTCGGGACACGCTCAGTCAGTTGCAGCACCAGGCCGATCTGCGCCTGTCCAGCATGCCGACGCGCGAGCAGTTGCTCGCAGAAGCGCAGCGCATGTTCGCCAAGACGATCTCGCTCGACGACATTGTCGACCGCGCCTACGAACTGCTGCATGACTCCGTCGGGATTTTCCTGGCCGCGCCCGCTCCCGCTTTGGTGACCAACGCTAAGTCCAGGGGGCGCGTTTAGCGGGCGGATATTTCTTTTGGAGGTGGTGTTCCTCCAGAATTGGGAGACGCGCAGTTCGCGCAAAAGGCGGCGTAAGAATCTCCGCCTGGGTTCCCACGGGACGACGTCCGAACCCCTGCTGAGACGATCAATCGAGGTGAAATCCCAGGTAAAGGTTTCCAGCCGGTTCATTCTGGAAATACAAGAGCCCTCGCGCCGCCGCGCCGGTAAAGAAGCGAAGCTTCGGTGGCGGGTTGCTGGGCGCGATCCCCTGTGATCGCGCGCCGAGTTCGAAGAAGCAGCAGCCGGGCTTGCCCTCGATTTGAATGCGTGCATGGCCAAGGTCATCGCGAGACAGGAAAATGATGATCGTCAGGTTCAGCTTGTCGACCTTCACGCGGCAAACCCCATAGGGGCAGACCGTCGAACCTGCATCGCTGTCGGTCGACGTTTCAATGCCGTAGTCCACCCTGTAATCCTTGGCGCAGGCGGCAGACGCCATGAGCAGAGCCCCAGCCATGAATGCCGTTGCGAATTTTACAGATTGCGCCGCAGGCCAAGACATTGAGGCGCATCTAACTGTCATGCGTTTTTCACCCAAAGGTTGTTCCAAACGCGTTTGGAACATATAGGGAACATTGTCAATCGGTTCATGACATCAGCGCTTTGGTGACAGCGCTGATGTCGTTGCGGGTGCCCAGCATCTGATGGACTATCTCAATCCGGGACAATCCTACGGAGAACACGAATATTCGGGTCGGGACGATCCGGAGCTTTCTCGCCTCGGGGTACGAGGAGAGGGCGATTGGCCGGAGCTGCCGAGAGCACGCCCTGATTTGTCGGCGCTGCAAGAATTGGCATTCTCCCGTTAGCCGTGGGCGCCGCAAAGATTGGCGGGCGCGCTCGCATGATCGAATCTCGTGGGTCGTGCGGACGGATCTCACTAAAATGAAAAAGCCCGCAGCGGATTTCTCCGCGCGGGCCGACTGACCTGTTTCGATGATGCCACTATACTGCTGCTTTGCCCGACGGGTCAAATACATTTCGCAAAATCCGCAGCATCTCACCTCTAGCCATTGACGGTACTTTGCATGGGGTTGATTTTCAGATTCTGTGGGATCTCATGGGCAGCCCAAGGTCCTATGAATGGGTGATCCGTAAAATCAGGTGCGGCAAAAACTACGACGCTGCCCGCGACGCGTCCGCCGACAGCCGTGCCAGCAGCGACCTTGCCGTATCCGACGGCGACAGCGAATCCACCGATACCACGGGATCGCTGCGCATCTCGTGCTTGCCGTTCGACGTGTGCTTCATCACCGCCGACAGTCGGCGGGCGATCATGTGCGCCGTGCGGAAGTCGGTCTCGGCGAACACCACGATGACAGAGCCGTCCTTCTGCGCCGTGCCAAAGTCCATCTGCCGCATCAGCCGGCTGAGGATCCGCGCAGCATCGAGCTGCGCGCGCGGATTGCCGGGATCGAAGGCGAAGCGCGCGACCGACAGGCCGCCGCCGCGGGCGAGCGTCTGCTCCACCGCCTTGGCGAAATCGCGCGCGAAGGCTTCTACCGTCAACAGGCCGCTGCGCGGATCGAGCCAGCCGCCGGCATCGATCGAGCGCAGCGTGCGGCTCAGTTGCGCCGCCATGGCGTGCTGGCGGATGAGGGGCAACGCGTTGGCGGCGATCTTGGCGGGCTCGCCCGGGATCAGCTCGAGATTGGGCAGGTCGTAGCTCTGCGTGAGCTGGTGCGCGGTGACGACAACCGGCAGGTTGCGGAAACGCGTATCCTCCGCGAGCACCGTGAGAAAGGCGTCGGTGACGCGGGGGGTGAAACCGTCGGACAGAACCACACCGTCGATCTCACGCGTATTGAGATGCTTGGCGGCAGCCTCGATCGAGAGCGCGCCGACGACCCCGGTGCGTTCGCCGAGCGCAACCGATAGCGCGGGGTAGGCGGCGCCGCGACCGATCAAGAGCACGATGGCATCGCGCACCGGATCGGCCTCCGGCATCGTAACCCTCACTTCCGGCAGGCGGCGCAGCACGGTGGCATGCAGCGTGCGGACGCGGATCGCGGCGCGCAGGCGGGCGATCAGGCGCTCGGCGGCATTGCCGCGTGTGGCGAAAGGCAGCGCATTGTGGGGCAGCGCGCCTGGCGCATCCAGCGCGACCAGCGGCAGATAGAGCGGCTGATCGGCGATTTTCTTCGCGAGCAGGGGCATGTACGGCTCGTGTCCGCCGGACATCGCCGCAAGGACCGCGGCCGGCTGCACCTCCTCGACGGCGCGCGACGCGCTCGCCCAATCGCTGTCGACAACAGGAAACAGACGCGCCTCGTCCAGCGCCGCAATGAAGGCCGGGCGCTCGGAATTGGACACAAAGAGGATCGGGCCCGCCTGGGACATCAGGAAACTCTGATCACGCAATCGATGCTGCGCAATCTAGTCCGGCCGCCTTAATGCGGCGTCAATGTTCCCGGCAAAACTGCTCTCAAACCGGGCCGGAGCGGTCGCGAAAAGCCTCAACCATCAGAGGGTTAAGCCCGAGTTCGCTGAGCGCCTCCCGGGCCCTTGCATTGTCCTGGGCCCGGCCCGCCAGCCGGTGACCCGAGAGCCGGTCGGGCAGGGCCGTCAGCAGCGCGCCCTGGCCGAGCCGTCGCGCCCATTCCTGCAGGTCGTTGGACAGGAAGCGATAGCCGCCGACCGCCATGATGCCCGATGGCGGCGCCGTGATGCAGATCGCAGCGCTGGCGCGGTCGATCCGGGCGGCGTAGCCGGTATCGACATAGTCGCGAGGCGGCTGCGCCGTCAGCGTCTCGCCGACCGGCTGCGGCGGCGCATAGGCCGCGATCGGCACCATCGGGCCGCGCAGGCCGAGCGTGCCCTTCGGCGTCAGCAGGATCTCGCCCGCGATCGAGGAGCCGGACTGTTCGCGCGGCGCGCCGTGCGGGCCGGGCATCACCGCGACGGGCACGCCATCCTCGCCGCGCCTGGCGCCGAACAGCCCTGCCTCGCCGAACAGATAGACATCCGTGAGCGGCGCATGCGGCGCGATCCAGGCCTCGCTCGCCGCCACCTGCTCCGGCGCGCGCCAGAGACCGATGACGTTGCGCAAGGTCGGCATCCGCGCCGCCAGACCGGAATCGCCGAGGCGCAGGGCGAGTTGGGCCGGCGCAATCAGCACGTCGCAGGCGTGCTCGTTGACCTGCTGCTCCAGCACCTCGCTCTCGAACGGATGGTGCAGCGCCAGCGTGCCGCCGCACAGCAGCCACACCGCGAGCGAGGAGGCGAGACCCGCGAACGACATCGGCATAAATGCCGACATCACGGTCGCGCCCTGCTTGATGTCGGCCTCCAGCGACATCGCGAGCCCGCCCGCGATCAGGCTGAAATGTGGCCGCGGCACCGGGCGGAAGCCTTCCGCCGTGACATCGAAGGAGATCATTGCCGCCTTGCGGCCGTCCTGGATCACGGCGCGGGTGGTGCCGGGCGGCCGCGCCAGCACCTCGTCGAGCGAGGCCATGCCTTCGGGCAAATCAGTGCCGAAGCCGTACACGTGGCGAATCGAGAACGCCTCGGCGGCTGCGTGCATCGCGAGGTCGGCATAGCTGACGCTGTCGACCTTGCTCATGGTGACGATGGCGCGCGCCGCCGTGCGGTTGAGCGCGGCCGCCAGTTCCGCCTGTCGCCACAGCAATGGCAGCACGGCCACGACCAGGCCGGCGCGATGGGCGGCGAGCACCGTCAGCACGAACTCGACGGTCGAGGGCAACTGGATCGCGATCACCGAATTGGCCGGCAGGCCCGATTCGACGAAATGCGCCGACAGTGCCTCGATGGCGGTGTCGGCCTCGGCGTAGGTCATCCGCCGCGGCTGGTGGCCGGTGATGCGGGACTTGTTGAGGGGGTCGAGCAACGCGGGCGCGTGCGGCTGCCGTATCAGCGTCCGCTGGAACAGCGTGTCGAGCGTCGGTGATACGGCTGGCTGGTTCACGGCGTCACTTCGCTGGACTGGCTTGAGGCTCACCCTTGGACCACCAGGTCTCCGGCAAATAGCCTGAGAGCGCGGTGGCTTGTGGCCGTTCTATCCGATTCCAGCGCGCGATCCATTGCTCGGATACGTTAAACAGGGGGATTGTGTAGAAGCCGGCCATCAAGGCGCGGTCGAGCGCCCGCACCGCATCGACGAAATCCGTATGATCACGGGCCTCCAGCAGGGCCTTGATCATGGCATCGACCGCGGGATCCCTCGCGCCCATGTAGTTGCGGGTCCCCGGATTGTCGGCGGCGGCGCTGCCCCAATAGAAATACTGCTCGTTGCCGGGCGACAGCGACTGGTCCCAGCGGTTCTGGATCATGTCGAACTCGTAGGACAACCGGCGCTGATCGAATTGCACCGGATCGACCGCGCGGACGCTCACATCGATGCCGGCACGCTTGAGGTCGCGCTGGAACGCGAGCGCGATGCGCTCCTGGTCGCGGGTCGTCACCAGCATCTCGAAGGTGAAGTGCGCTTTTGTCTGGCGGTCGCGGAGCACGGTGCCATCGAGATCGTAGCCGGCGTCCGACAGCAGCTTCAGCGCCGCACGCAGCGTCGTGCGGTCGCGGCCCGAGCCGTCGGTGACGGGCAGACGATAGCTGCCATCCATGATGTCTTGGGGGATCTGCGCGGCGAAGGGCTTCAGCAGGGCGCGCTCGCGCGCATCCGCGGGCCGCGCATAGGCCGAGAGCTCGGAGCCGGCAAAATAGCCGGCGACGCGCGAATAGAGCGAGAAGAAATAGTTGCGGTTGACCAGCTCGAAATCGAACAACAGCGTCAGCGCCTGGCGCACACGGATGTCGGCGAAGACAGGGCGCCGCGTGTTGAACACCAGGAATTCGGAGGGCTGCGGTACGCCCGGCTTGAAGGTATCGCGGATCACCTCGCCGCTTTTGGCAGCGGGAAAATCATAGCCGTCGTGCCAGCGCAACGGTTCGTTCTCGACGCGGAAATCATAGAGGCCGCGCTTGAAGGCTTCGAACTGGCCGTTGGCCTCGCGATAATAGTCGAGCCGGATCTCGTCGAAATTGAACAGCCCGCGATTAACAGGGAGATCGCGGCCCCAATAATCGGGATTGCGTGTGAGGGTCACGCTGGCGCCGGGTTTCACCGCCGTGACGCGGTAGGGGCCGGAGGCGATCGGCCCTGACAGCGTCGTCTCCTCGAAGGTCGCGACGTCGACTGCGTGCTTCGGCAGGATTGGCATCAGCCCGAGGATCAGCGGTATCTCGCGGTCGTTGGCCCCGGTGAGATCGAAGCGGACGGTGAGGGGATCGGGCGCCTCCGCCTTGGCGACCTTGGAATAGTACTGCCGGAGGTTGGGACGGCCGTGGTCGCGCAGCAGCTGCCAGGAGAACAGCACGTCCACGGCGGTGACCGGCTTGCCGTCGGAGAAGCGGGCACGGGGATCGATGTGGAATGTGACGTAGCTCCGCTCGTCATCGGTCTCGACGGATTTGGCGAGCAGGCCGTAGAGCGTGAACGGCTCGTCCTGGCCGCGGGCCAGCAGGCTTTCGACCACGTAGGCGCGGATCGGCTGCACCGCCAATCCCTTCACGATGAACGGATTGAGACTGTCGAACGTGCCGAGAATGCCCCAGGTCAGCCGGCCGCCCTTGGGGGCGTCAGGATTGGCGTAGGGCATGTGGGTGAAATCAGCCGGCAGCGCTGGCTTGCCGTGCATGGCGATCGCGTACGCCTCCTCGGCGTGCCCAGCGCTTGCAATCAGCCCGACGCTGAGGATCACGGCGAGGCTGCAAAGACGGAGACCGGGCCCCTCGAGCAGGCGCTGGAACATGAACATTCGGACACGTTGATTCGAGGGGTGGTGTGGGCGAATCCTATCACAGGGATTTCACTGGGCGCCCAGTCGGATGTGGCCAAAGACGCTTGTCGGCATTGATCTTTCCGTCGACCACGTTAAGAAGGCACGCAATCGCGCAAGAGCGCCGAACCCGTCACTTATCCGCCTCAATTGACGGGGAGAGAGCCGCGCCCAAGGCGGCTTGGTTCGGTGCTTCGGAGCGGTTCGGGCACTTCCCGTTCAGAAAGGGTTTTCTGCAATGAATTTCCGTTATTTGGCCGCGTCCGTCCGGCCGCGCGGGCGAGTTCTCGCTCTGTTGACGGCGACGGCATTGGCCATCCCGTTTGCCGCCGAAGCCCAGACCCCCGCACCGGCCCCGGGCGC
Organism: Bradyrhizobium sp. CCBAU 51745; assembly: GCF_028128715.1. NCBI lineage: Bacteria > Pseudomonadati > Pseudomonadota > Alphaproteobacteria > Hyphomicrobiales > Nitrobacteraceae > Bradyrhizobium > Bradyrhizobium sp. CCBAU 51745. The sequence goes on from NZ_LBJP01000083.1 coordinate 155,505, forward strand.
GCCCAAGGCTGCCCCGAAAGCCGCTCCGAAGGCTGCCCCCAAGGCTGCTCCAGCCCCGGCGCCCGCGCCGGCTCCCCAGGCCCAGCAGGCTCCGGCCCAGCAGGGCGCCCCGGCAGCGCAGGGTGGCCAGCCCGCCGATCAGCAGATCCAGCTGATCTACGCGCCCTGGACCAAGTTCTGTCTCAAGGGCCAGGATGCCAACGCCAAGCAGGTCTGCTTCACCGGCAAGGACGGTCGCATCGAATCAGGCCAGCCGGTCATCGCTGCTGTGATCATCGAGCCGGAAGGCGAGCCGAAGAAGATCCTGCGCGTGACGCTGCCGCTCGGCATGCAGCTCGTGCACGGCACCCGCATCATCGTCGACAACAACCCGCCGCTGCAGGGGGTATGTGATCTGCTTCCAGAACGGCTGTATGTCGGACTACGAGGCAACGCCCGACCTGATTGCCAACCTGAAGAAGGGCCAGAACCTCGTGGTGCAGGCGATCAACGCCAACGGCGCGCCGCTGACCCTGCCGCTGCCGCTCACCGGTGAATTCCAGAAGGCCTATGACGGTCCGCCGACCGATCCGAAGGTGTTCGAGGAAACCCAGAAGAAGCTGCAGGAAGAGCTTCAGAAGAAGGCCGAAGAGCAGCGCAAGAAGCTCGAGCAGCAGGGGGGCGCACCCGGCGCAGCTCCGGCCGCTCAGAAGTAGTCGGGCTCAGATCCCGGACATGAAAAAGGCGCCCGATCGGGCGCCTTTTTTGCTGGCCGCTGTTAGTCGACCACGCGCCATCGTTGGTTGGAGGGCTCGGTCCACCTCTCCCCAGCGGGGAGAGGTGGACCCGAGGCGCGATCACACGACTCTCTTGCGCTTCAGTTCAGCGAAGGATTGCGCGGGCGGTAACCGCCATCCTTGTTCTTGATGAAGATCTCGGCCACCTGGGAATGCCGGATCGGCTCGCCGGAGTCGTCGGGCAGGAGGTTCTGCTCGGAGACATAAGCCACGTATTCGGACTCCGCGTTCTCCGCGAGCAGATGGTAGAACGGCTGATCCTTGTGGGGCCGAACCTCTTCGGGGATCGACAGCCACCACTCCTGGGTGTTGTTGAATTCCGGATCGATGTCGAAGATCACCCCCCGGAACGAGAAGATCCGGTGGCGCACGACCTGTCCGATCTGGAATTTGGCTGTCCGCGCTTTAATCATCCTCCGTCGATAGACCAGGATTGTGGCCGATGCTAGTGGCCTAAAGCTGGAATTAACCTACCGTTAAGGGGCGGATAGCCCCCAAGCCTTCAGAAAACACTTTATCAATGGCCGATATCCTCAATCTGGCGCTACCTTATTTCGGCTTGATCTTCGTTGGTTTCGCCTGCGGTAAGGTCAAGTCGCTGCCGGAATCGGGGCTCGCATGGATGAACTTCTTCCTGCTCTACGTCTCATTGCCCGCGCTGCTGTTTGCGATCATGTCGAAGACCCCGTTCTCGGAGTTGAACAACCCTCCGTTCTTGGTGGCGACCACGATGTCGACGGTGGCGGCGTTCACCATCGCGCTGGTGGTCGGCAAGGTGCTCGGGAAGCTGACGTTGCGTGAGGCGACGCTCGCCGGCCTCTCCGGCGGTTACGGCAATATCGGCTATATGGGGCCCGGGCTTGCGCTCGCCGTGCTCGGGTCAAAGGCGGCGGCGCCGACCGCGCTGATCTTCTGCTGCGACAGCATCTTCCTGTTCACGATCGTGCCGCTTCTGATCGAGCTGTCAGATCGCGACCATCCCTCGATCATCCACGCCTTCGGCGTGGTGCTGAAACAGATCGTGCTCAACCCGCTGATCATGTCGGCGTGTTTTGGCGCCGCCGTCGCCGCGTTGCATATCGAGCTGCCGGTCGCGCTCGACCGCACCATTACCTTCCTTCAGAACGCGGCTGCGCCGACCGCGCTGTTCGTGCTCGGCGTGACGGTAGCGCTCCGGCCGTTCGATCGCGTGCCCTGGGAGGTGCCGGGTGTGATCGCGGTCAAGCTCCTGATCCATCCGCTCGCCGCGTTCGGCCTGATGCTGGCGTTCGGCCCGTTCGCGCAGCCCTGGGCCGCCACCGCCGTCCTGATGGCCTCGCTGCCGCCGGCGCTGAATGTGTTCGTGATCGCCCGGCAAAACGATGCCTGGATCGAATCCGCCTCCGTCGCCGTGCTGCTCGGCACGTTCGCGTCGGTCGTCACGCTGACCAGCGTGATGTGGCTGCTGCAGACGGGACGGCTGGTGTTTCCGTAGTCAGCTATCGCCGCCAAATCATTTGCGCCACGTCGGCGTCAGCCCTTCGCGCATGGCGAACCGGCGGAGCGGCCCGATGGCACCCAGCAAATGCATGCCGACGGCGCGGACGGGCTGGAGCGGCAGGAAGTCGTTGAGCAGCGAGCGATTGGCGATGTCGATCGCAAAGGTCCGGCTCAGAATGTCAGGCCGCCGCGCCCGGTCGTAACGCCTGAGCACCTCATTCGAGCCCGGGTCCTGTCCTGATGCGATGGCCTCGCCGGCGAGCCTGGCGATGTCGGCCGCATCGCGCAGGCCGAGATTGAGGCCCTGGGCGCCGATCGGAGGAACCACATGGGCGGCTTCGCCGACCAGCGCGATGCGGTCGCGGGCGAAGGATTGCGGCCGCTCGATCGCCAGTGGAAACAGATTGCGGCCCGGCTCGACCGTCATGCGGCCGAGGATGGAATGCGACTGCTTCTCGATCGCGGCGGAGAGACCATCGTCGCTGAGGGCGCGAAGCCGCTCGGCCTCGGCGGGGACGGAGACCCAGACCACGCTGGAGCGGTTGCCGGGCAGGGGCACGAACACGCAGGGGCCGTGCGGTGTGTGGAACTCGGTCGACACGTTGCGGTGCGGCCTGACATGACCGACGTTGAAGGTCAGGGCGGTTTGCGTGAGTTCGCGCCGCGTCATCGCAATGCCGGCGGCCTCCCGGCACAGCGAATGCCGGCCGTCGGCGCCGACCACGAGCCGGGCGCCTAGAAACTGTCCGCCAGCCGTGCGGATCGCGACGTCGTCGGCTTCGATGACGACGCTCTCGGCCTCGTCGTCGAAACGGGTGAGATTGGGCAACTCCGCCGCACGCGCTTCGAGCGCCAGCATCAGTGAGCGGTTGTCGATGTTGTAGCCGAAGGCGTCGAGCCCGATCTCGTGACAGGAGAACCGGACCTCCGGCGCGCGGAACAGGCGGCCAGTGTCGTCGACGAGGCGCATGACCTCGAGCGCCGCGGCCTTGTCACTACAGCGGGACCAGACGTCGAGGCTCTCCAGCAGATCGACGGAGGCACCGAGCAGCGCGGTGGTCCTGTTGTCGGCATAGGGCAGGCGCCGGGCGACTAGCGCGGTGCGCGCTCCTTGCTGCGCGAGCGCAATTGCCGCGGCAAGGCCGGCCGGCCCACCGCCGATGACGCTTGCGTCAAAAAGTGTCGATGCGTCTGTCATGGAACGACATTTGACACGCCCTGCGGCAAATTCAAGCCCACCTATTTTGCTGCGTTTTATGACTGGTTGCGCGGCGCAATGCCGCGCTGGCGGATGTGCAAACCGGTCCCGTTCTGGTAGCAGAAGTCATGGAAACCCAGATGGACAGCCAAGAGGATTCGCTGAAGCCGACGCCGGTGGTCCGTGCCGCGGCGTTTTCGGTGCACATCTTCACGGCCTTCGGCGCGGCGATCGCGTTGCTCGCGATGCTCGAGGCCGTGCGCGAGCATTGGGCCGCGATGTTCGGTTGGCTTGGCGTTGCCCTGATCATCGACGCCATCGACGGGCCGATCGCGCGCCTGCTCGACGTCAAGACCGTGCAGCCGAACTGGTCCGGCGACGTGCTCGACCTCGTGGTCGATTTCGTCACCTATGTCTTTGTGCCGGCCTATGCGATCGTTGCGAGCGGCATGCTGCTGCCGGTTGCGGCGCCCTTGCTCGGGATCGCCATCATCGTCACCAGCGCGCTGTATTTCGCCGATCTGCGCATGAAGGCGGACGACAATCATTTCCGCGGCTTTCCGGCGCTGTGGAATGCAGCGGCGTTCTATTTGTTCCTGCTGCACTGGCCGCCGCTGTCGTCGACGCTCCTGGTCGCGGCGCTGGTGGTGCTGACCTTCGTGCCGTTCCATGTGCTGCATCCGGTTCGCGTCGTGCGACTGCGCTGGCTGACGATGTCGCTGATCGTGCTGTGGGGCGTGCTCGCCTTCTACGTGCTGGAGATGGATTTCCGTGTCGGCACCGGCGTGACGGTGGCGCTCTGCGCGATCGCGTTCTGGATCGCATTCAGCGACGCCTTGATCCGCCTTGTGAGATCGTTCGGATGATGCATCTGTTAACCAGCCCCGAGGCCTGGGCAGCGCTGCTCACCCTGACCTCGCTCGAGATCGTGCTCGGCATCGACAACGTCATCTTCCTGTCGGTGATCGTCTCGCGCATCCCCGAACCGCAGGCCCGTCGCGCCCGCCAGATCGGGCTGGCGCTGGCGCTGGTCTTCCGCATCATCCTGCTCAGCGTGCTGGTCTGGCTGATCGGCCTGACCGCGCCGGTGTTCTCGCTTCAAGGCTACGACTTCTCCTGGCGCGACCTCATCCTGATCGGCGGCGGCCTGTTCCTGATCGCGAAGGCGACGCACGAGATCCATGCTGAAGTCGACGCCGACGAGGAGGAGGGCGAGGGCAAGTCCGCTGGCAGCGCTTTCTTCTGGGTAATCGTCCAGATCGTCATCATCGACATCGTTTTCTCGCTTGACTCGATCATCACCGCGATCGGCATGGCCCAGGACCTCGAGATCATGATTGCGGCCGTCGTGATCGCCTGCCTGATCATGTACATTTCCTCAGGACCCGTGGCGCGATTCGTCGCCGAACATCCGACCACCAAGATGCTTGCCCTGGCATTTCTGGTGCTGATCGGCGTCGCCCTGGTTGCGGACGGATTCAAATTCCACATTCCGCGCGGCTACATCTATTTCGCAATTGCGTTCTCGGCGGCGGTGGAATTCTTCAACGTGCTGGCCAAGCGCAACCGCAGGAAGGCCGGCAAGCCGTAACCGTTCCACTCTGGGGCGAGTTGACAAGGCGGGCGTGATGTCTTTCGCTGGCTGATGCGAAGAGGAGGTCAGGTGATGACCAAAGCGGTCCGTGTGCACAAGGTCGGAGGCCCCGAAGCGCTGGTCTATGAGAGCGTCGAGCTGCCGGCGCCCGGACCCGGCGAGGTGCGCATCCGCCAGCACGCGGTCGGCCTGAACTTCATCGACGTCTACTATCGCACCGGCCTCTACAAGGCGCCGGCACTGCCCTTCATCGCGGGCAACGAGGCCTCGGGCGAGGTCGTCGCCGTCGGGCCGGGCGTGACCAATTTTCATCCAGGCGATCGCGTCGCCTACTACCACAATCTCGGCGCATACACGAGCGAGCGCAACATCCCCTGGGAGAGGCTGGTCAAGCTGCCCGATCACATCACCCACGAGCAGGGCGCCGTGCTGATGCTGAAGGGCCTGACCGTCTGGTATCTGCTGCACAAGACCTTCAAGGTCGAGCCGCATCATCGCGTGCTGATCCATGCCGCTGCCGGCGGCATCGGCCTCTTGGCCTGCCAATGGGCGAGGGCGCTCGGCGCGCATGTCATCGGCACGGTCGGCTCGCGCGAAAAGGCCGAGCTCGCGGAGGCCAATGGCTGCGATCACGTCGTCCTCTACAACGAGGAGGACTTCGTCGCGCGCGTCAAGCAGATCAGCCGCAACGAGGGCTGCGACGTCGTCTATGACGGCGTCGGCAAATCGACCTTCCCGGGCTCGTTGTCGTGCCTGAAGCCGCGCGGCATGTTCGTCTCGTTCGGCAACGCCTCGGGCCCGGTGCCGCCGTTCTCGATCGCCGAGCTGAACAATCACGGCTCGCTGTTTGCGACCCGGCCGAAGCTCAACGACTATATCGGCACGCGCAAGGAGCTGCTGGAAGGCGCCGATACGCTGTTCTCCGCCGTCATCAACGGCAAGCTGCACGTGCCGATCAACCACGCCTATGCGCTGAAGGACGCGGCGAAGGCGCATATCGATCTGGAAAGCCGCAAGACGACGGGCGCGTCGATCCTGAAGCCGTAAGCTCGTCGTTCCGGGGCGATGCGAAGCATCGAACCCGGAACCTCGAGATTCCGGGTTCGGTCCTGCGGACCGCCCCGGAATGACGATCCGTCTCACGCAACCCTTCTCGCCGCGCCGGCCTTGGTCAGGATCTCGTCGAGACAACCGATCATCTCGGCGATCTCAGCCTTCGTGACGTTCAGCGCCGGCATGAAGCGCAACGTGTCGAGCTGCGGTGCGTTGAGCAGCACGCCGGCCTCGAACGCCTGCGCAACGATGCCGGGTGCGATCGGCAGCTTGAGGTCGAGCGCGAGCAACAGGCCGCGGCCGCGCACGCCGCCGAGGCCGTGCCGCGCTGATACTTTTTGCAGCTCGCTTTCGAGCAGCAGCCCGGCCTCGGTCACCTGTTTCAGGAACGCCGGCTTGCTGACCTGTTCCAGCACCGCGAGCCCGGCCGCGCACATCACCGGATTGCCGTTGAAGGTGCCGCCCTGGTCGCCGTGCTCGAAGCAGGAGGCGCGTTCGGTCGCAAGCAGCGCCGCGAGCGGCACCCCGCCGCCGATGCCCTTGCCGAGCGTCATGATGTCAGGCGCGATGCCCGTGTGCTCGTAATGGAAGAGCTTTCCGGTCCGGCCCATGCCGGTCTGGATCTCGTCAAGAATGAGCAGCACGCCGTGCGCCTCTGTCAGCGTGCGCAGCTCCCGCAGGAACTGATCGGTCGCCGGCCACACGCCTGACTCGCCCTGGATCGGCTCCAGCATCACGGCCACGGTGTTGTCGTTGATCAGCGTCTCGACCGAGGCGATATCGTTCAGCTTCGCCTTCTTGAAGCCTGATACTTTCGGCTCGAACAGCGGCTCGAACGCCTTCTTGCCGGAAGCCGACATCGTCGCCAGCGTGCGGCCGTGGAAGCCGCCTTCGAAGCTGATGATCTCGAACGCGCCGCCTTTGTAGAGGCTGCCATATTTGCGCGCGAGCTTGATCGCGCCCTCATTGGCCTCGGCGCCGGAATTGGCAAAGAACACCTGGTCGAACGCGCTGGTCTCGACCAGCGCCTGCGCCAGTTTGAGGCTCGGCTCGTTGTAGAAGGCTGGGCTCGGCGTCAGCAGCCGCTTGGCCTGCGAGGCGAGCGCATCCGCAACCGCCGGCGGGGAATGGCCGAGGCAGTTGACGGCCCAGCCCTGCACGAAGTCGAGATAGCGCTTGCGGCTGTCGTCCCAGAGGTATGAGCCGGCGCCGCGAACAAACACGGCCTTGGGCCGTGCAGTGATGTCCATCAGCGCGTCATACGGATGGGTGGCGGTGGTCATGTCGAGCTCCTCTGGAAGCGGGTTGAAAACGGGACGCAAAAAGCAAGAAGGCCGCACTTTGCGGGTGCGGCCTTCTCGAAAACTGAAGCTGAATTGCTGGTTCAGCGGCGTCGTCGGACATGGCGCAACCCATCATCGTCGCTGGAGCGACGACGGAAAGCTGCGCGGCGGTGGGTCCGAGAGTTGATCATGAGGCGCGTCCGTACAGCCGAAGGACAGGTCTGTCAAGCCGGTCGTTTTGGCTGCCATGTATCGCTCAGGTCGGATGCGCGGCTTCCTCGGGTGCCTCGTCGCCCCAGTTCGCATCGGCAATCGCGCTGTCGATCAGCTCGCCGCGCATCAGCTTGAGCGGCGAATTCCAGTACAGCGCGATGTTGTGGAAGGGATCGGTCAGCACCTTGAAGCCCCACACCAGTCCCGTCGCGACGCCGCGTGCTACGAACAGCTGCAGCATGCGCGCCAGGGCGCCACTGACGCCGATCGCGAGCCAGAGCACGCCGACATGGCGCATGAAGTCGAGGCGATCGACCGGTGCAGCAAACAGGCCGAACAGCCTCGGATACGCATACAGCGCAATCGGCGCGCTGCCCCAGACCAGCAAGAGGATGATCTTGCGGGTCTGGTTGTAGCCGACCTTCACCGCCTCCTTGTATTCATTGCTGACGTCGTTGACCGCGTCATAGCCGTTCGGCTCGAAGAAGAAATGCCCGGTCTGCCGCGTCAGCATCGCGAGCCAGCCGACCAAACCGGCGAGCGCGGGATCCCTGAACAGCAGCGCATAGCAAGCCAGGAAGATGATCGCGCTGAACAGGTGCAGCGTCTGATTGACGGTGCTCTGGTGGTAGAAGCGGTAATCGTCGAAGCGCTGCGTGCGCAGCATGTCCGGGAGGCGGCTCATCAAAATCCTCGCTCGCGTTGAAAGCGCGCGAGGATTAGGACGAGTCCGTGACCTCTGCGTGAATGCACTATAGTGTCACATTCGCACGCGAAGACGGCAGTGAGGGCTAATCGACACCGTAATGCGAAAATACCTCGGCGATCCCGGCGTTGATCGCCTTCGCCGCCGCGATGTCGCGTTCGGCGCCTGCGGTGTCGCCCTGCTTTCGCTTCGCAAGCCCGCGTCCGTACAGCGATGAGTCGAGCTTCGGCTTTGCGCGCAGCGCGGCGTCGTAGTCGGCAATCGCCGCGTCGAGATTGCCGAGCTTGAGATAGGTGAGGGCGCGGCTGTCCAGCGTATCAGGGTCGTTCGGGGCCATCCGCAGCGACTGCTCGCAATCGGCCAGCGCCTCCTGGAGACGGCCAAGGATCGCGCGCGTCATGCAGCGCGAATTGAACACGCCGGAATAGCTTGCATTGGCCTTGAGCGCGCGATCGTAATCCGCGAGCGCCAGCGCATAATCATGCGCGTCGAAATACATGTTCGCGCGCGCATAGAAATCGCGGTCGTTGTCCGGCTTGAGCTCGATCGACTTGGCGAAATCCGCGAGCGCACGATCGCGATCGCCGCGATCGCGAAAGATGCGCGCACGGTTGCCATAGGCCGGGCCATAGGCCGGATCGAGCTTGATCGAGATGTCGAGATCGGCCAGCGCGCGATCGGCCTCGCCATGTTCGCGATAGGCGCTGCCCCGGTTGTAGAAGGCGAGTGCGAATTTCGGATCGAGCTTGATCGCCTTGTTGTAGTCGGCGAGCGCATGCTCGTAGTCGCCTTTGCCGATGTAGGAATTGCCGCGGTTGTTGTAGTACCAGGCGTCATCGGGAACGAGGCGGATGGCGCGGGTGTAGTCCATGATCGCGTGGTCGCGGTCGCCGAGATCGTCATGGACGATGCCGCGATTGAACCACGCGATGGCATCGGTCTCGTCGAGATCGACCGCGCGGTTGAGATCGGCCAGCGCGCGCTCGGTCTCGCCCTTGCGCCGATAGATCTCGCCACGGTTGGCGAGCGCGCGTTGATTCGACGGATTGGCCTGCAGCACGGCCGAGCAACCGGCCAGCCGCTGCTGGTCATTGACCTCCTTGGAACCGAAGCACCATTGCCGCGCCTGCGCGGCCGATGGGGATTGCGCGGCGGCCGGAAACGCGAGCAAGGTCAAGGCGGTTGCCAGTGCGCACAACGCTGGCCGGATATCGATCTTGTGATTGCATGTCATCTGATTGCTGCGCAGAAACCTATGAGCCTCTAGCGCGTTTGTGATCTCGGGATACGAATTGGTTCGAACCGGACTTGGGCCGGGGCAGACCAAGAGGGGACGGGACCACCAAGATAGTTTTCAGCCTTGTCCGACACGCCTTACCCGATCGACCTCGACAGCATTCGCGGCGCGTTCCCGCCGGGCATCGAGGCGCCGCCCCTGCTGCTGGATTTTGCCGGCTGGCTGAACGGTCGCCCCTGGGGCAGCGTCGGCTGCTTCTCCCTGCAAGGCCAGTTCTCCGATCAGGCCCCGATCTTCGATGGCAGTCCTTTGCGCGATCGCTTCGCGCTGTTCATGCGCCTGCCTGACGGCTCAGCCGTCGGCGGCTGGTATGGCGCTGGCCTCGACCGTGATGATCCCCCGATGGTGGGGCTGGGCTCGGAGGGCGATTATGAGCTGCTGGCGCCGTCGCTCGACGCCTTGCTTGCGAAGCTGACGTCGCAGCAATTCGACAAGGCCTGGCACGATTTGCGGCCGCATGACGAGGTCGAGCCGCAGACGGTTGAGCTTGCGCAATGGCTAGCCCGGCGCCCGGCCGGCGAACCTGTTGCTTGCGAGGACGGGGAGCTGCCCGACTTCCGCGGTTTCGTCGAGAAGTGGAGCCGGGACCGCGAGGAATATTGGGCCAATCACCAGATGATGGCCGAGCTCGGCTGGCGCCTCGCCGCGCATCTGCCCAAGGGCAGGAATGCCTGGGACAAGACCCATTTCGAGGTCGCGATCGTTGGTCAGCAATACGAGGCCCGCGTGCTATCGCGCGGCCCGCAGCCCTTCGAGGAAGCCGCCTCGATCGAATCCCTGCTACGCGATCTGCGCGAGGAAATGCGCCGCGCCCAGCCCGAGCTCGGCCTGTGGTACGCGATGAAATTCGGCCTCTATGCCGACGGTCGCGTCATGCCGAATTTCGAATACGATTTGCGCCCGGTCATCGCCGGCGAGCCCGCGCTGCTGTCCGAAGCCAAGGCCGATCTCGCCCGCGCCCCGCGGCCGGAGCGCTGGGTGCCGAAATGGCTGGTGGAAGCCTGACTGCCTCCACATCGTCATTGCGAGCGCAGCGAAGCAATCCAGGCTGTCTCCACGGAGGGACTCTGGATTGCCGTGCCGGTCGTATTCGTCTTCGATCCCCCTTGTTGAGCTGAAGATGGTTGGTCTCTTCCTGACCAGGGCCGTCTATGTCAAACTTCCGCGCTGTGGCGGCTGAAGCGTTGGCTGGCCACGAGCATCGACGCGCGAATGAGCCGTAAGCTGTGACCACACTGCGAGAGATTGAAAGCGCCGATTTCGAGGCGATGGCCGACGCGTTGATTGAAATGCAGGCGTACTATCGCGTCCCTTGTCCGCCGCGCGATGCGATCATCGCGGGGTTGAACTCAACGCCTGCGGGATCACGTATCCTGCTGGCCTATGAGCACGGCAAACTCGCCGGCTTTGCCTGCTTCAGCGCCATTTATCCTGGGCCCGGTCTGACCTCGGGCTTCTTTTTGAAGGAACTCTATGTTCGCGGCGCCTGGCGCGGAAGCGGCCTGGGCAAAAAGCTGATGTCACGCCTGGCCGTCATCGCACGGCAGGACGGGCATGGCCGCATCGATTGGACGGTCGATGCAGACGATCTGAGGCTTCAGCACTTCTACGAGATGCTCGGCGGCCAGGCCCTACCGGCGAAACTGGTTTTCCGGATCACCGGCGCAGAGCTGACCGCGTTGGCTGACAAAGCCTGACGGCGCTCGCCCGTCAGCCGGGCTGAGACGGGCTGAGGACCTCAGAACCCCGCGACGCTGCCGTGCAGATCGTACGCGTCCGCGCGTTCGATCTTCGCGGTGACGATCTCGCCGACGCGCAAGGGGCGGCGGCTTGACAGATACACCGCGCCGTCGATCTCCGGCGCATCCGCCTTGGAGCGGCCTTTCGCGACCGTCGGCCCAACCTCGTCGATGATGATCTGCTGGCGCGTGCCGACCTTGCGCTTGAGGCGTCGCGCGGAGATCTTCTGCTGCCGCGCCATCAGCGCGTTGTAGCGCTCCTGCTTGATCTCTTCGGGCACGGGATTGGCGATCGCGTTCGAGGTCGCGCCCGCGACCGGCTCGTATTTGAAGCAGCCGAGCCGGTCGATCTCGGCTTCATCGAGCCAGTCGAGCAGGTAGGCGAAGTCGGCATCGGTCTCGCCGGGGAAGCCGACGATGAAGGTCGAGCGCAGAGCGAGATCAGGACATTCCTCGCGCCAGCGCTTGATGCGCGCCAGGGTCTTGTCCTGCGCGGCCGGGCGCTTCATCGCCTTCAGCACTTCGGGGCTCGCATGCTGGAACGGGATGTCGAGATAGGGCAGCACCTTGCCCTCGTTCATCAGCGCGATGACCTCGTCGACATGCGGGTAGGGGTAGACATATTGCAGCCGGACCCAGGCACCTAACTCGCCGAGCTCGCGCGCGAGATCGAGGAACTTGGCGCGGACCTGGCGCTCCTTCCACGGGCTCTCGGCATATTTGAGATCGACGCCATAGGCCGAGGTGTCCTGCGAGATCACCAGCAGCTCCTTGACGCCGGCGCCGACGAGGCGCTCGGCCTCGCGCAGCACGTCATTGGCCGGACGCGAGACCAGGTCGCCGCGCAGCTTCGGGATGATGCAGAAGGTGCAGCGGTTGTTGCAGCCCTCGGAGATCTTCAAGTAAGCGTAGTGGCGCGGCGTCAGCTTGATGCCCTGCGGCGGCACCAAATCGAGATGCGGATTGTGCGCCGGCGGCAGCGCGCGGTGCACGGCATCGAGCACGCTCTCATATTGCTGCGGACCCGTGATCGAGAGCACGCCGGGATAGGCCTGTTCGATCGCTTCCGGTTCCGCACCCATGCAGCCCGTGACGATGACCTTGCCGTTCTCGGCCATGGCCTCGCCGATCGCCGAGAGCGATTCCTGCTTGGCGCTGTCGAGGAAGCCGCAGGTGTTGACGATGACGATATCGGCCCCGTCATGCTTGCGGGCGAGTTCGTAGCCCTCGGCGCGCAGGCGCGTGATGATGCGCTCGGAATCCACCAATGCCTTGGGACATCCGAGTGACACGAAGCTGACCTTGGGCGCAGCCGTCTGATCCATATCTAAATCTGCCTGATTGACAGGCCTGAGCTAGTCCCAATTGCTCATAATTACAACCCTTTGCATGGCGCTCCGGCATGCTATGGATGAATCGCCTGCCGTGAGTGAGCCATGAGCGCCGAACAGTCGCCCAAGATCGTGATCGTCGACGAAAGCCCTGTCAGGGCCGCGATCCTCGAGGAGGGCTTGCGGGAGGCCGGATTCACGCAAGTGGTCCATATCCGCGAGATGCAGAGCCTGCTCGCCCGTATTTATGCGGTGGACCCCGATATCATCGTGATCGATCTGGAAAACCCCAGCCGCGACGTGCTGGAGGCGATGTTCCAGGTCAGCCGTGCCGTGAAGCGGCCGATCGCCATGTTCGTCGACCAGAGCGACTCCGCCTCGATCCAGGCGTCCGTCGAGGCGGGGGTATCCGCCTATATCGTCGACGGGCTGAAGAAGGAGCGGATCAAGCCGATCCTGGACCTCTGCGTGTCCCGCTTCAACGCCTTCGCAAAACTCCAGGAGGAGCTGGAGCGGACCAAGTCGCAGCTCGAGGACCGCAAGGTCATCGAGAAGGCCAAGGGCATCCTGATGAAGGTCAAGGGCCTCACCGAGGACGAGGCCTATGTGCTGCTGCGCTCCACTGCCATGCGCGAGAAGAAGAAAATCGGCGAAATCGCGCAGTCGATCATCACCGCGTCGGAGATGCTGAAATGACCGTCCCCCTCCGCATCGGGTTCATCCCGCTGGTCGATGCCGCCGCGCTGATCGTCGCCGTCGACAAGGGATTTGCCGCGGCTGAAGGGCTGGAGGTCGAGCTGGTGCGCGAGGTGTCGTGGTCGAACGTCCGCGACAAGCTCAATATCGGCCTGTTCGATGCCGCGCATCTGCTCGCGCCGGTCGCGATCGCGTCCTCGCTCGGGCTTGGTCACGTCAAGGTGCCGATCGCGGCGCCGTTCAATCTCGGCATCAATGGCAATGCGATCACGGTGTCGCCGGCGCTGCACGCCGCGCTGATGGAAGAGATCGACGGCGATCGCTTCGATCCGATGGCGACAGCAAAGGCGCTCGCGAAGGTGGTCGCAAAGCGGCGCAAGGCTGGCGCCGAACCATTGACATTCGGCATGACCTTTCCGTTCTCGACCCACAATTACCAGCTGCGGTTCTGGATGGCGGCGGCCGGCGTCGATCCCGACGAGGACGTCCGCCTGGTCGTGCTGCCGCCGCCTTTCATGGTCGACAGCCTCAAGAGCGGCCATGTCGATGCCTTCTGCGTCGGGGCGCCCTGGAACTCCGTCGCCGTCGATCTCGGCATCGGCCACATCCTGCATTTTGTCTCCGACTTTCTTGCGCGCGCGGCAGAGAAGGTTTTAGCCGTGCGTCAAAACTGGGCGGACAAGAATCCGGATGTGGTTGCAGCGCTGGTGCGGGCGGCGGTGAAGGCGGCCGAGTTCATCGAGCATCCGGACAACCGGACCGAGGCCGCGCGTATCCTGGCGCAGCCGGAGCGGATCGGCGTCGATGCCGAAGTCATCCAGCGCACACTCGATGGGCGACTGAAGATCTCGCCGGATGGCACCATGCGCGAGAGCGACCGTTATCTCCTGGTCGGACGTGAAGGGGCAGGGCGGCCGGACCCGGTCCAGGCCGCCTGGCTCTACGCGCAGATGGTGCGCTGGGGACAGACGGCGCTGACGGCTGACGGCGTCAAGACCGCCATGGCCGTGTTCAGGCCCGAACTCTACGACGCCGCCCTTGGCCATCAGCAGCCCACCGAAGCGCCCGCGCCGTTCGGCGCGTTTGTCGGCCCGGCCTTCGACCCCGAGAACATCAGAGGGCACCTCGAAGCCTTCGAGGTTGGCCGCTGGAAGGCCTGATTCGGGCTCTGCACGCTTTTAAGGCGCTCGGGAGCGTCGGCTAAATTTTAAGCCGGCTGCTCGAATTTCGTGAAGGGCGGTCCCGCGGAAGTTCCCGAGCCGTTCAATAACTTATTGAAATCGCGTATCTTTCCATTTCAAGGCGGCTGGCACGCAACTTGTATGATGCAGTGCGGCCAGCTTGTCGCAGACGCCTGCTGAGCCAAGTCCCACAGCAACGAAGCTGATTGGACCGCGGAGTAGCGAAGCAGGCTTCGAGCCAGCTGAGTTCCTCGCGGGTCATTCCCAATTCCGTCGATGCCGCCGCTGGTGGCCGCAGGAGCTTCGTTACCGACCATGAAAATCGAAACGCTCGCAGTCGACTTTACCGACGAGCAGAAACGCTATCTCGAAGGTTTCACGACCGGTCTCCAGATCAGCAAGGTTGGTCGTGGTTTGGGGGGCGCTGGCAAGGCGAATGCCGAGCCTGTTGGTCCTGATGCCGCGCATATCAAGGCGCAGGACAAGGTCATCGCCGCAGGCAAGAAGCTCGCCGACCAGGAGAAGTTCAAGCGCGACGAACATCCCTTCGATGCCTATCCGCGGCTGCGCCAGCAGGCGCTCGACAACGCGCCGCCGAGCCCGGCGGACAATTTCCGCTGGCGCTATTACGGCATCTTCTACGTCGCGCCGACGCAGGACTCCTACATGTGTCGCCTGCGCATCCCGAACGGCATCATGAAGCACTGGCAGCTCACGGGTCTTGCCGATCTCGCCGAGGACCTGTGTGGGCCCTTCAGCCACGTCACCACCCGCGCCAACCTCCAGCTTCGCGAGCTGCCGCCGAAGAACGCGACGAGGCTGATCGAGGGCATCCAGGATCTCGGCCTGTGCTCGCGCGGCTCCGGCGCCGACAACATCCGCAACGTCACGGGCACGCCGACCGCCGGCATCGATCCGCAGGAGCTGATCGACACGCGCCCCTTCGCGCGCGAATGGCACTACCACATCCTCAACGACCGCTCGCTCTACGGCCTGCCGCGCAAGTTCAACGTCGCCTTCGATGGTGCCGGCAGGATCGCGGTGCTGGAGGAGACCAACGACATCGCCTTCACGGCCTATGAGGTGAAGGACGGGTTCGGCGTCGAGCCCGGGGTCTGGTTCCGCCTCGGACTCGGCGGCATCACCGGCCACAAGGATTTTGCAAAATACTCCGGCATCATCGTCAAGCCCGAGCAGGCGACATCAGTTGCGGATGCCATCGTGCGCGTCTTCATCGAGCATGGCGATCGCACCAACCGCAACAAGGCGCGGCTGAAATACGTGCTCGACGCGATGGGCCATGACGGCTTCCTCAAGCTCGTCGAGGAGCGGCTGAAGACCCCGTTCACGCGGGTGCCGGAAGAAGCGTTTGCCGCGCGGCCCGCGGCGGACCGCATGGCCCATATCGGCGTGCACAAGCAGAAGCAGGACGGCCTGAACTGGATCGGCGTGTCGCTCACTCTCGGCAAGATGAGCTGCGAGCAGATGCGGGGCCTCGCCAGGGTCGCGCGCGACCTCGGCGATGGCGAGATTCGGCTGACGGTCTGGCAGAACCTGCTGATATCAGGCGTGCGTGACGAGAACGTCGCGCTTGCGGTTGCCGCGATCAAGGACATCGGGCTCGCGGTCGAGGCCTCCCATATCCGCGCCGGACTGGTCGCCTGCACCGGCAATGCGGGCTGCCGCTTTGCCGCTTCGAACACCAAGCGCAATGCGGCCGAGATCGGCGACTGGTGCGAGCCGCGTGTCGCCATGGACAAGCCTGTCAACATCCACGTCACCGGCTGCCACCATTCCTGCGCGCAGCACTACATCAGCGACATCGGGCTGATCGGCGCACGCGTGCCTGTTGGCGAAGAGGATACGGTCGAGGGCTATCACCTCTTCACCGGCGGCGGGTTCGGCCCCGACGCTGACGTCGGGCAGGAGGTCTACCACGACCTCAAGGCCGAGGATGCGCCGAAGACGGTCGAGGCGCTGCTCAAGGCCTATCTCGCTCACCGTTCGTCGCCCGACGAAACCTTCCTGTCCTTTGCGCGCCGCCATGACGGCGAAACGCTGCGCAAGCTTGCCGATGCACAGGTGTCCGCATGAACCAGATCACGCCCCCGCCGAAGCTCGATATCATTCCCGCCAGCGCGCCGTTCTCCGACGCGCAGCGTTCCTGGCTGAACGGCTTCTTTGCCGGCCTGCTATCGCCCGATGTGGCGACGCCGCTGTCGGCCGAGCAGGGCGCCGCTGTCATGCCAAGTGGCGATGGCGACGATGGCGAAGCGCCCTGGCATGACCAGACCATGCCGATCGCCGATCGCATGAAGCTTGCGGACGGGCGCCCCGTCCGCCGCAAGATGATGGCGGCGATGGCGCAGCAGGATTGCGGCCAGTGTGGCTACAATTGCCACGATTATTCGGAGGCGATTGCGAGCCGCAGCGAAGCGCGGCTCAATCTCTGCGTCCCCGGCGGCAAGGAAACCGCGCGGATGCTGAAATCGCTCTACGAGGAGCTGGACAAGGCGCCGGCGGCCAAGGTGGCTGACAAGGCGGCCGCCGGCAAACCGGACGCGGCCGCGCCGGCCGTGACCGTGACCATCGCCGAGCCTGGCCGCTCACGCGACAATCCGGTGACCGCGACCTTCCTGTCGCGCAGCCTGCTCAACAAGGGCAAGTCGGAGAAGGAGACCTACCACGTCGAGTTCGATCTCGCCGAGAGCAAGCTCGACTACGTGGTCGGCGACAGCTTTGGGGTCTTCCCGCGCAACGATGTCGGCCTTGTCGACCAGGTCATCGCGCTGCTCGGCGCATCGCACACCACCAAAGTCAACGGCAAGACGTTGCGTGAAGCATTGATTGATGACGTCTCGCTGTCGCCGGCGCCCGACACGCTGTTCGAGCTGATCTCCTTCATCACCGGCGGGGCGCAGCGCGAGAAGGCAAGGGCGCTGGCGCAGGGCGAGGATCCCGATGGCGATGCCGCCACGCTCGACGTGATGGCGGCGCTCCAGAAGTTCTCCGGCACGCGGCCGCATCCGGAAGCATTTGTCGAAGCGCTGGAGCCGCTGCAGCCGCGGCTCTATTCGATCTCGTCCTCGCACAATGCGACGCCCGGAAAACTGTCGCTGACGGTCGATTCCGTTCGCTACGTCATCGGCAAGCGCAAACGCCTCGGCGTCGCCTCGACCTTCCTCGGCGAGCGCATCGCCGAGGGCGAGAAGCTCAAGGTCTATGTTCAGAAGGCCCACGGCTTCGGCCTGCCGCAGGACCCGAAGACGCCGATCATCATGATCGGTCCCGGCACCGGCATTGCGCCGTTCCGCGCCTTCCTGCTCGACCGCAAGGCGACCGGCGCCCCGGGCAGGAACTGGCTGTTCTTCGGCCATCAGCGCAGCGATTGCGATTTCTTCTATCAGGACGAGCTCAACGCGATGAAGACCTCCGGTCTGCTGACGCGCCTGTCGCTGGCCTGGTCGCGCGACGGCGAGAAGAAGTTTTACGTGCAGGACCGCATGCGCGAGGTCGGCCGCGAGCTGTGGACGTGGCTCGCCGAGGGCGCGCATCTCTACATCTGCGGCGATGCCAAGCGCATGGCCAAGGATGTCGAGCGCGCGCTGGTCGACATCGTCGCCCAGTTCGGTGCGCGCTCGACCGATGAGGCCGTCAGCTTTGTCGCCGATCTCAAGAAGAAGGGCCGTTTCCAGGCTGACGTGTACTAAGGCGCGACAAGACCAGCGTGAATCGCCGCCGCCGCGCAATCGATCCGGCGGCGGCGTTCTACTGTGCATGGGGTTGTTTTCGAGGGTTTGATCTGGGTGGCACCGGAACCGGTTCCATTTGGCTCGGACTTTAACGAATAGGATTCCTGGAACCCGCGGGTTCCGAGAATTTTCGCCTGCAAAGCGAGCTGAAGAAACACTTCTATCGCTATTTGCACGACCGTCTTACAGCCGTCGTGGTGAATCGCTCATACTGGCGGGATGGTGCGCTGGAAATCGACCATCCGGGAATTGTCGGCGGAAGCCAGGCTTCATCTCTATGCGCGATCGGTCTCGCGCAGGACAAAGGCGAGCGCGCGGCACATCGGCATCTTCGGCGCGTGGGCGCTCATCGCAGTGCTTCTCTTCGGCACTCTCTCGGCGCACCCGTTCTAACGATTCTTCACAGCTCTCGTAGGGTGGGCAAAGGCGCGCTTCGCGCCGTGCCCACCATCTCGATGTGGTGGGCACGCTGCGCTTCGCCCACCCTACGGCACTAACGCTAGGCCCGCTTGAACGGCGCGACCTCGATCCCCGCATCCTTCAAGGCCTGGCGCAGCGTCCGCGCGATCTCGACCGCGCCGTGCGTATCGCCGTGGATGCACACCGTGTCGGTGCGCATCTTGATGACCTTGCCTGTCACCGACACCACCGCGCCGTCCTGCACCATGCGGACCACGCGCTCCGCGATCGCTTTCGCATCGTGCAGCACCGCGCCGGGCTTCTTGCGCGAGACGAGGTTGCCGTCGTCCTCATAGGCACGGTCGGCAAACACCTCGTGCACCATCGGCAGGTTGGCCGCTTCGCCGGCCTTCACCAGTTTCGAATTGGCGAGCACGACGAAGATCAGGCTGGGATCGACCGCCTTGATGCCGGCGGCGATCGCTTTCGCCGTCATGTCGTCCTCACAGGCGACATTGGAGAGCGCGCCATGCGCCTTAACATGCGTGACCTTGTGGCCGGCCGCGGTCGCGATCGCTTGCAGCGCACCGATCTGGTAGGCGACGAGGTTCTCGATCTCGGAGGCCTTGAGGCCCGCGATCGGATGCCGGCCGAAGCCGTGCAGGTCGCGATAGCCAGGATGCGCGCCGACCGAGACGCCGCGCGCCTTCGCCAGCTCCACTGTCCGCCGCATGATGTCGGGGTCGCCGGCATGAAAGCCGCAGGCGACATTGACCGAGCTTGCGAGCTCGATCATGGCGGCGTCGTTGCCCATCTCCCACGCGCCAAAACCTTCGCCGAGGTCGCAATTGAGATCGATCGTCTTCATGGTTGCTCTCCGCCTTTGGTCTTGTAGTCTCTTACGGCTCCGCCACGACCTGCCAGGTCCCGGCATCCATGGCACTCACCGCATAGCCCGCGACATTGGCATCGCTGAGTGCTTCGATGTTGAGCTCGACGGTGTCGGACGAGCGCAGGCGATCGGGCAGGGTGCGGATCAGCTGCTGAAACTTGCGCGCCTCGTCCTGCGCCTCGGCCATGCTGACCGCCTTGAAGCGGAACGCCGTGCCCGCCGAGGTCTGCGCGAGGCGGCCGACATCGGCCGTGATCACGGTCGCGATCTTGGGATAGCCGCCTGAGGTGCCGCGGTCCATCATCAGCGCGATCGGCGCGCCGTTGCCGGGCACCTGGATGCTGCCGTTGACGGTGCCGTCCGAGACGATGTTATGGCCATGCAGATGTTTTATGGCGGGGCCCTCGAGCCGATAGCCCATGCGGTCCGAGGTCGCCGAGATCTTCCACTCGCTCTCCAGGAACAGCGCCTTGTTGGCATCGTCGAACTCGTCGTCCTGCGGTCCCAGCACGACGCGGATCGGGCCGCTCACCGGCTTCGGCAATTCGATCCGCAGCTCCGGCGCGCCGCTCGCGGCATCGACAGTGAATTCGTCACCGGCCTGCAGCGGCCGCGGGTAGGGGCTGCCGAGCCCGGCGCGGGCGTTGACCGCGAGGCTGCCGAACACCTCTTCGCCTTTGATGGCGCCTTCGATCGCGAGATAGGTGAACGCGCCGCCGCGGGCAAAGCCCAGCGTCAACGTCTCGCCGTCCCTCAGTGTGACGGACGTATCCATCGCCACCGGTTTGCCGGCGATGTCGGCATTGCGCGGTGCGCCTGACATGGCGATGCGCACCGCGCCGTCACGGGCCGTGAAGGTGGCGCCGAACGGTCCGATCTCGACGGCGGCTGCGAACGGCGCGTTGCCGACGAGCGTATTCGCCGCGGCCAGCGCCAGCCGGTCCATCGCGCCGCTGACGGTGAGGCCATAGCGCTGCGCGCCGAAGCGGCCGCCGTCCTGGACGGAGCTTGCGGGACCGATGCTGGCGACGATGAGCCGGCTCATGCGTCGACCCGCTCGGCGATGATCTCGCCGGCTTCCGCGGCGCGGTCCAGCTCCTCGAACGTCTTGTGGTCGATCGCAAAAAACGTCACGCGATCGCCGGGCTCGGTGAGGAAGGTCGGATTGCGGTGGAGCTGATAGGTCCTGACCGGCGTGCGGCCGAGCAGATGCCAGCCGCTCGGCGCGGCCAGGCACTGGATGCCCGCTTGAATGCCGCCGATCGAGATCGTGCCGGCCGGCGTGAACAGCCGCGGGCTCTCTCGCCGCGACATATGCAGCGATTTGTCGAGGCCGCTGAGATAGGACCAGCCCGGCGTGAAACCGATCATGGCGACGCGATAATCGCCGCCGGCGTGGCGGGCGACGATGTCGTCGGGCGTGGTGTTCAGTGCCTTTGCGACATCCTCGAGATCGATGCCGTGCTCGCCGCCATAGGCGACGGGAATGCGCCAGCGCCGCGCCTTGGTGGTCGGCGGCAGCGGTCGGCTGGCGATCGCAAGCAGCTTTCCGCCGAGCGCGTCAAAGCCGATCTTGCCGGGGTCGTAATGCACAAGCAGCGAGCGATAGGTCGGGATCGTCTCGGAGATGCCCTCGATGGGGTGAGCTGCGAGCGCCTTGTCGAGCGCGAGCACGCGCTCATTGGCGGCGTCGTCGATGGTGCGGCTGAACTCGACCGTGACGGCGCTGTCGCCACTGGGCAGAAGGCGGGGCGGTGGAAGCGTCGCGGCCATGAGCGGTCGAATTCGGGCCTTGAGAAAATGCGCGGGCTCGACCTTGAGCTCCGCCTCAACCCTGCTTCGCGTAAATGCGCCCGCAAGTCCAATAAATTAATGCCGGGTGCGGCGATAAGGCGTTGTTATCGTGTCGCATAACCAGCCCGGCTGGGCCGCATTCTTGTCAGGGCTTTGGCCCTTGACGGGAAGCCCCCGGCTCGCAAGATGCGCGCGTTCTTTCCTGCACCTTGGAGCTCGTTCTCGTCCATGTCGCTGTCCCCCGAAGCCCGCAAGACCCTCGCCGGCATCACCACCGCCACCATCACCACGGTCCTGCTGAAGAAGGGCCTGCGCAATGTGTGGATGCGCGGCGCGCGTCCACTGCGCCCGGGCCTGCCGCGCCTGGTGGGACCCGCCTTCACGCTGCGCTTCGTGCCGGCGCGCGAGGATCTGGCGACGCCGGAATCCTGGTCGTCGCCGATCTCGACCCGCACCGCGATCGAGGCGATGCCCGAGGGCTGCATCGCCGTGGTCGATGCCATGGGCATCACGGATGCCGGCATCTTCGGCGACATCCTCTGTGCCCGCATGGTCAAGCGCGGCGTCACCGCGCTCGTCACCGACGGCGTCGTGCGTGACGTCGAGGGCGTGCTCGGTACCAATCTGCCGGTGTGGTGCGACGGCTATGCCGCGCCGCCGTCCGTGGCAGGCCTCACCTTTGTCGGCTGGGGCGAGCCGATCGGCTGCGGCGGCGTCGCCGTATTCCCGAACGACATCGTCGTCGCCGATCAGGACGGCTGTGTGCTGATTCCGGCGGCGATGCTCGAGCACGTTCTCGCCGAGGGCGTCGAGCAGGAGCGGATGGAAGCCTGGATCGTCAACGAGGTGAATAACGGCGCGGTGCTGCCGGGCCTCTATCCCATGAACGCCGAGACCAAGGCGCGCTACGCCGCCAGCAAGAAGTAACAGGAAACGAGGACCCCATGGACATCACGCTCGCAGGTGCGCGGCCGACCCGCCGCGCGCCCAAGGAACACTTCACCGGCACCGTGCTGCAGGACCCCATCAACATGGCGCCTGCGCCGGCGCGGCTGAATGTCTCGCGCGTCTCGTTCGAGCCCGGCGCCCGCACCAACTGGCACCATCATCCGCTCGGCCAAACGCTCTATGTGATTTCGGGCGTCGGCCGCGTCCAGACCAAGGGCGGCCCGGTCAAGGAGATCCGTCCCGGCGACACCGTCTGGATCCCGCCGGGAGAAGTGCACTGGCACGGCGGCTCGCCAGGCAACAGCATGTGCCATATCGCCATGCAGGAAGCCCTCGACGGCGTCTATTCGACCTGGCTCGAGCCGGTGACGGACGCCGAATACGGCGCGCCGCTGGGCTAGAGCGCGCCGCTTACATCCGCTCTGCGGTCCACGTGCCCGAGCACATGGCGCCACGCCATGTGCCGGAGCCGGAGGTACCGCTGAGCCGGCCGGAGCCGACGGCGTGCTTGACGCCGGTGCTCAAGGTGACGTTGATGCTGCCGGCATCGGCGACGCGGCCTGACGCCGTCACTGCCGCGCTGCTCGAGGCGATCTGGCCGTTGTTGATGCCGATCGCGACCGTCGCGCCATTGCCGCAGGTTTCACTGGACGACGAGATGCGGACATTCCATGTCCCGTCGAAGGTTGAGCCCGCAGC
This sequence comes from Bradyrhizobium sp. CCBAU 51745, assembly GCF_028128715.1. Lineage (NCBI taxonomy): Bacteria > Pseudomonadati > Pseudomonadota > Alphaproteobacteria > Hyphomicrobiales > Nitrobacteraceae > Bradyrhizobium > Bradyrhizobium sp. CCBAU 51745. The sequence goes on from NZ_LBJP01000083.1 coordinate 178,535, forward strand.
ATCCGCCTGCGCGATGGGCAATGCGATCGCGATAATGATGGCGAAGAGACCCTTGCGAAATCCGTTCATGACACGCCCCTTTGGTTGACTATGCTGGGATCGTGTCACCGCCGCGGAATCCGCGATGTGAGGACTGTCACGCGCGCCAGATCCTCTGTGAGCTGACGCACATCACGGGCACCGTCGCAAAGCAAAGGGGACCCGGATCACGGACCCCCAGTCTTTCTCGAAATTGTCGAACGCGATCTAGTTCACGCGCGTCCAGGTCTGGCCGCCGCAGAACATGCCGCCAAAGGCGCAGCCTTGCACGCGCAGGCGGTCCGTGCCCCGCAACGTGATGGTCGAATCGTAGGTCGAGCCGCTGTTGGGATCGAGGATGCGGCCTGACCATTTCTGGTCCTTGCCGGGCTTCATGTTGATCAAAACCTGCTCGCCATTCTGGTTCGACTTGCTGTCGACCGAATAGCCGCACAGATTATTGCCGCACTGTTCGATGCGGACCTTGCCTTCCTTCTCCTCCGTGAGCCAGACGCCGAGCGGCGAATTGAGATCGCGCGCGGGCGCGGCTGCGGGGGGCGTCGGCGCGACGGC